>NZ_JBIRQM010000001.1:0-220877 GCF_044333225.1 Streptomyces sp. NPDC021080
CGTCTCCGCCGGGTCCAGGTCCCGCAGGGCCTCGTGCAGGTCCGCGCCGTCCACGTTCGAGACGAACCGCAGCGTCAGCGAGCGGTCGGTGAAGGGGCGCAGCACCTCATAAGCCATCGCCGGGCCCAGGTCCGAGCCGCCGATACCGATGTTGACGACGTTCTTGATGCGCCTGCCGGTGTGCCCGGTCCACTCGCCCGAGCGGACCCGGCCGGCGAAGTCCGCCATCTTGTCCAGGACCGCGTGCACGGCCGGCACCACGTTCTCCCCGCCGACCTCGACCACCGCCTCCCGCGGCGCCCGCAACGCGGTGTGCAGCACCGCCCGGTCCTCGGTGACGTTGATCCTCTCGCCCCGGAACATCGCGTCCCGCAGACCGGACACGTCGGTGGCGACGGCGAGTTCCTGGAGCAGGGCCAGGGTCTCGTCGGTGATCAGGTGCTTGGAGTAGTCGATGCGCAGGTCGCCGACCTGGACGACGTAGCGTTCGGCGCGCGCGGGGTCGGCGGCGAACAGGTCGCGCAGCCGCGGTTGGAGCATCGCCTTCGCGCGGTGGTCCTCCAGGGCCGTCCACTCCGGACGCCGTACGGGCTTGGGGTACTCAGACATGACGGGGGGTCTCCTTGGGGGCCTCGCCGCGCAGGGCGACGGCGTACATCTCGTCCGCGTCCAGGCGGCGCAGTTCCTCGGCGATCAGCTGGGAGGTGGAGCGCACCTTCAGCGCGAGGGTGCGGGAGGGCTGACCGGGCAGGGACAGGGTGGCCAGCGGGCCTTCGGGGCGGTCGATGACGATCTCGCCCTTCTCGGTGCCGAGCCGGACGGCGGTCACGACGGGGCCCGCGGTGACGACACGTTCGGTCTTGACCCGGAGGCGGGCCTCCAGCCAGCGGGCCAGCAGTTCGGCGCTCGGGTTCTGCGCCTCGCTCTCGACGGTCGCCGAGATCACCTTCGTACGGGCCTGGTCGAGCGCCGCCGCCAGCATGGAGCGCCAGGGGGTGAGCCGGGTCCAGGCCAGGTCGGTGTCGCCGGGCGCGTACGAGGCGGCGCGGGCGTCCAGCGCCTCGAGCGGCGCCTCGACGGCGTACATGTCGGTGATCCGGCGCTGGGCGAGGGCGCCCAGCGGGTCCTTGACCGGGGTCTCGGGCGCGTCCACCGGCCACCAGACGACGACGGGGGCGTCCGGCAGCAGCAGCGGCAGGACCACCGAGTCGGCGTGGTCGGAGACCTCGCCGTACGTCCGCAGGACGACCGTCTCGCCGGTGCCCGCGTCGGAGCCGACGCGCACCTCGGCGTCCAGACGCGGGTTGGTGCGGTCGCGCGGGGTGCGGGCGACCCGCTTGATGACGACCAGGGTCCGCGAGGGGTGCTCGCGGGAGGCCTCCTCGGCCGCCTTGATCGAGTCGTACGCGTTCTCCTCGTCGGTGACGATGACCATCGTCAGGACCATGCCCACGGCGGGGGTGCCGATGGCCCGGCGCCCCCGTACGAGCGCCTTGTTGATCTTGCTTGCCGTGGTGTCGGTCAGGTCGATCTTCATGGCCTGCGCCAGCTCCGTCCGTCTCGTGCGAGCATCTCGTCGGCTTCCTCCGGGCCCCAGCTGCCCGAGGGGTACTGCGCGGGCGTGCCGTGGCTCTCCCAGTACCCCTCGATCGGGTCGAGGATCTTCCAGGACTCTTCCACCTCCTGGTGACGGGGGAAGAGATTGGCGTCGCCGAGCAGGACATCCAGGATCAGCCGTTCGTACGCCTCCGGGCTGGACTCGGTGAACGACTCGCCGTACGCGAAGTCCATGGTGACGTCCCGGATCTCCATGGAGGTACCCGGCACCTTCGATCCGAAGCGCACGGTCATGCCCTCGTCGGGCTGGACGCGGATGACGATCGCGTTGGCGCCGAGTTCCTCGGTGGCCGTGGAGTCGAACGGGGAGTGCGGGGCGCGCTGGAAGACCACCGCGATCTCGGTGACGCGGCGGCCCAGCCGCTTGCCGGTCCTGAGGTAGAACGGGACGCCCGCCCAACGGCGGTTGTCCACCTGGAGCTTGACGGCCGCGTAGGTGTCGGTCGTCGACGCGGGGTCGATGCCCTCCTCCTGGAGGTAGCCGCGCACCTTCTCGCCGCCCTGCCAGCTCGCCGCGTACTGGCCGCGCACGGTGTGCTCGCCCAGGTTCTCCGGCAGCTTCACGGCCTTGAGGACCTTGAGCTTCTCGGCGAGCAGCGACTCGGCGTCGAAGGCGGCCGGTTCCTCCATGGCGGTCAGCGCCATCAGCTGCAGGAGGTGGTTCTGGATCACGTCCCGGGCGGAGCCGATGCCGTCGTAGTAGCCGGCCCGGCCGCCGATGCCGATGTCCTCCGCCATCGTGATCTGGACGTGGTCGACGTACGACCGGTTCCAGACGGGCTCGTACATCTGGTTGGCGAAGCGGAGCGCCAGGATGTTCTGGACGGTCTCCTTGCCGAGGTAGTGGTCGATCCGGAACACCTGGTCCGGATCGAACACGTCGTGGACGATCCGGTTCAGCTCGCGGGCGCTCACCAGGTCGTGGCCGAAAGGCTTCTCGATGACCGCGCGCCGCCAGGACCCCTCGGGGGCGCGCGCCAGCCCGTGCTTCTTGAGCTGCCGCACCACCTTCGGGAAGAACTTCGGCGGTACGGAGAGGTAGAAGGCGTAGTTGCCGCTGGTACCCCGGGAGGCGTCCAGCTCGTCGACGGCGGAGCGCAGTTGCTTGAACGCCGTGTCGTCGTCGAAGTCGCCCGGGATGAACCGCATGCCCTCGGCGAGCTGCTGCCAGACCTCCTCGCGGAACTCGGTCCGCGCGTGCTCGCGCACCGAGTCGTGCACCACCTGCGCGAAGTCCTGGTCCTCCCACTCACGGCGGGCGAACCCGAGGAGAGAGAAGCCCGGCGGCAGCAGACCCCGGTTCGCGAGGTCGTACACGGCCGGCATCAGCTTCTTGCGGGACAGGTCGCCGGTGACGCCGAAGATGACCAGACCGGAGGGGCCCGCGATCCGGGGGAGCCTGCGGTCGCGCGGGTCGCGCAGCGGGTTGTCCCATTCGGCCGCCGACACGCCGAGGGCCTCGGCGAGGTCCGCGGACTCCTGGACACCGAGGGCCTCGGCGGGGTCGGCGGGTGCCGGGACGCCGGGCGCCTCGGCCGGGGTCCCGGGCGTCAGGCCGTCCGGTTCCACGGCCGGGTCACCGGATCCCTGCGGCGCGGTGGCCGCATCCTGCGCGTCACCGTCGGAAAGCGCCTCACCCTTGGTCATTCCCCGTCAACTCCCTTGCCCCGCAGGGAGGCCGTCACCGCTTCGAGAAGGTCCTCCCAGGCCGCCTCGAACTTCGCGACGCCCTCGTCCTCCAGCTGTCCGACGACCTCGTCGTAGGAGATCCCGAGCGCCTCGACCGCGGCCAGGTCGGCACGGGCCAGGTCGTAGCCGCCCCTCACCGTGTCGCCCTGGATGTCGCCGTGGTCGGCGGTGGCGTTCAGCGTCCCCTCCGGCATGGTGTTGACCGTGCCCGGTGCCACCAGCTCGTCGACGTACAGGGTGTCCTTGTACGCGGGGTCCTTGACGCCCGTGGAGGCCCACAGGGGACGCTGCTTCTGCGCGCCGTGGGCGGCGAGCGCCGTCCAGCAGGCGTCGCCCTCCGTCGTGCCGTCGGCGGCGCCGAACACGTTCTCGTACGCCTCGTAGGCCAGACGGGCGTTGGCGAGCGCCGCCCTGCCCTTGAGCGCGAGGGCGTCGTCCGAGCCGTTCTTCGTGAGCCGCTTGTCGATCTCGCTGTCGACCCGGGAGACGAAGAAGGAGGCGACGGAGTGGATTCCGGCGAGGTCGACGCCCGCGTCCCGTGCCCGCTCCAGGCCCGCGAGGTAGGCGTCCATGACCTCGCGGTAGCGCTCCAGCGAGAAGATCAGCGTGACGTTGACGCTGATGCCGAGGCCGATGACCTCGGTGATCGCCGGGAGACCGGCCTTCGTCGCCGGGATCTTGATCATCACGTTCGGGCGGTCGACGAGCCAGGCGAGCTGCCGGGCCTCGGCGACGGTCGCGACGGTGTCGTGCGCGAGGCGCGGGTCGACCTCGATGGAGACCCGGCCGTCACGGCCCTCGGTCGCCTCGAACACCGGGCGCAGGATGTCGGCGGCGGCGCGCACGTCCGCGGTCGTCATCATGCGTACGGCCTCGTCGACCGTCACCCCGCGCACGGCGAGGTCGGCCAGCTGCTGCTCGTACCCCTCGCCGGAGCCGATGGCGGCCTGGAAGATGGACGGATTGGTGGTCACGCCCACCACGTGCCGCGTCGCGACGAGTTCGGCCAGGTTGCCGGACTCGATCCGCTTGCGGGAGAGGTCGTCGAGCCAGATGGAGACGCCTTCGGCGGAGAGGCGTTCGAGGGGTGCCGCGGTCGCGGTCGCTTCGGTCACAGTGATCATCTTCCTTTGTGTGAACGGATCAACCGCGCAGGGCGGCCGTGCCGGTCGTCGAGTCGAGTGCGGCCCGCGCCGCGGCGGCGACGTTCTCGGCGGTGAAGCCGAACTCGGCGAACAGCGTCCCGGCGTCGGCCGAGGCGCCGAAGTGCTCCAGCGAGACGATCCGTCCGGCGTCACCGACGTACCGGTACCAGGTCAGGGCGATTCCGGCCTCGACCGCCACGCGGGCCTTCACGGACGGGGGCAGGACACTGTCCCGGTACTCCGGGGACTGCTCCTCGAACCACTCGACGGACGGCATCGACACCACGCGGGTGCCGACCCCCTCGGCCTCCAGCAGCTCGCGCGCCGCGACGGCGAGCTGCACCTCGGAGCCGGTCGCGATCAGGACGACGTCGGGAGTCCCGGTGGAGGCGTCGCGCAGGACGTAACCGCCGCGCGCCGCATCGGGGTTGGCCGGGTAGGTCGGCACGCCCTGACGGGTGAGCGCGAGACCGTGCGGGGCCGGGTTCGTGGCGTGCCGCTCGAGGATCTCGGCCCAGGCGATCGCCGTCTCGTTGGCGTCCGCGGGGCGGACGATGTTCAGGCCGGGGATGGCGCGCAGCGAGGCGAGGTGCTCGACCGGCTGGTGGGTGGGGCCGTCCTCGCCGAGACCGATCGAGTCGTGCGTCCACACGTACGTCACGGGGAGCTGCATCAGCGCGGAGAGGCGGACGGCGTTGCGCATGTAGTCGGAGAACACCAGGAAGGTGCCGCCGTAGATGCGGGTGTTGCCGTGCAGGGCGATGCCGTTCATCTCCGCGGCCATGGAGTGCTCGCGGATGCCGAAGTGGATCGTGCGGCCGTACGGGTTCGCCTCCGGCAGCGGGTTGTCCGCCGGGAGGAAGGACGACGTCTTGTCGATCGTCGTGTTGTTCGAGCCGGCGAGGTCGGCGGAGCCGCCCCACAGCTCGGGGAGCACGGCGCCGAGCGCCTGGAGGACCGTGCCGGAGGCGGCGCGGGTGGCGACGCTCTTGCCCTCCTCGAACACCGGCAGCGCGCTCTCCCAGCCCTCGGGGAGCTGGCCGGCGACGATCCGGTCGAAGAGCTTCGCGTTCTCGGGCCGCTCGGTGCGCCAGGCGCCGATGCGCTTGTCCCAGTCGGCGTGCGCCTCGGCGCCCCGGTCCAGGGCCCGGCGGGCGTGGGCCAGCACCTCGGCGTCGACCTGGAAGGTGCGCTCCGGGTCGAAGCCCAGGATCCGCTTGGTGGCGGCGATCTCCTCGGCGCCGAGCGCCGAGCCGTGCGAGGCCTCGGTGTTCCGCGCGTTCGGGGCGGGCCAGGCGATGACCGTGCGCATCGCGATGATGGAGGGGCGCCCGGTCTCGGCCTGCGCCGCCTTGAGCGCCGTGTACAGGGCGTGCACGTCGATGTCGCCGTCGGACGCGGGCTCGATGCGCTGCACGTGCCAGCCGTACGACTCGTAGCGCTTCAGCACGTCCTCGGAGAAGGCCGTCGCCGTGTCGCCCTCGATGGAGATGTGGTTGTCGTCGTAGAGGAAGACGAGGTTGCCGAGCTTCTGGTGGCCGGCCAGCGAGGAGGCCTCCGCCGAGATGCCCTCCTCCAGGTCGCCGTCGGAGACGATCGCCCAGATGGTGTGGTCGAACGGGGACTCGCCCTGCGGCGCGTCCGGGTCGAACAGGCCGCGCTCGTAGCGGGCGGCCATCGCCATGCCCACCGCGTTGGCGGCGCCCTGGCCGAGCGGACCGGTCGTGGTCTCCACGCCTGCGGTGTGTCCGTACTCGGGGTGGCCGGGCGTCTTGGACCCGTGGGTGCGGAACGCCTTCAGATCGTCGAGGCCGAGTTCATAACCTGACAGGAAGAGCTGGGTGTAGAGGGTCAGCGAGGTGTGGCCGGGGGAGAGGACGAAGCGGTCACGGCCGGTCCACTCCGGGTCGGCCGGGTCGTGCCGCATCACCTTCTGGAAGAGCGTGTACGCCGCCGGGGCCAGGCTCATCGCGGTCCCGGGGTGACCGTTGCCGACCTTCTGCACGGCGTCGGCGGCCAGAAGACGGGCGGTGTCGACGGCCCGGCGGTCGAGCTCGGTCCAGGTGAATCCGTCGGAGCTCTGTGTACTCATCTTCAAGAAGTCCTCACGAGGCGTGCTGCAGCTAGGTCTTTGCGTTCAAACCTAAAAGTCAGACTTTTGCTGGGGAAGGTGCCCGTGTGTCAGCCTTCGGTGAAAGTGGGACACATGGAGCCGTGGCGAGGCGACGCGAGAAGGACATGAACGACAGAACCACCCAAGGCGGCACCGGCCGTCGTGGCGGCCAGGACGGGATCAGAACCTTTCCCTTTCCGGCCGATCTGAGCCTGTCCGGCGTGGGCATGCAGGTCGGCGCGATGGGGACCGGGCGCACCTGGCACGCGGACGCCCCGCTGGAACGGGTGCACCGCATCGACTTCCACGTCGTGATGCTCTTCCACGAGGGCCCCGTCCGGCACATGATCGACTTCGCCGAGTACGAGGCCCGTGCGGGCGACGTCCTGTGGATCCGGCCCGGCCAGGTGCACCGCTTCTCCGGTACCGCCCCCTACCGCGGCACCGTCCTGACCATGCAGCCCGGCTTCCTGCCCCGCGCGAGCGTCGAGGCGACCGGCCTCTACCGCTACGACCTGCCCCCGCTGCTGCGCCCCGACGCCGCCCGGCTGGCCGCTCTCGAGCACGCGCTCACCCAGCTGGAGCGGGAGTACGTCGACACGACCACGCTGCCGCTCAGCCTGCACACCGCGGTGCTGCGGCACTCGCTCACCGCGTTCCTGCTGCGGCTCGCCCACCTCGCGGCGAGCTCCGCCGAGGCGGCCCACCAGCACACGGACACCACGTTCACCCGGTTCCGGGACGCGGTCGAGAGGGACTTCGCCGTCAACCACAGCGTCAGCGCCTACGCCGACACCCTCGGGTACTCGCGCCGCACCCTGGTGCGCGCGGTGCGTGCCGCCACCGGCGAGACGCCCAAGGGGTTCATCGACAAGCGGGTCGTCCTGGAGGCCAAACGGCTCCTCGCCCACACGGACATGCCGATCGGGCGCATCGGGGCCGCCGTCGGCTTCCCGGACTCGGCCAACTTCTCGAAGTTCTTCCACCAGCACACGGGGTCGACCCCGGTGGCCTTCCGGGCCGAACTGCGCTGAACGGGGCGGATCTCGTGGATCCGCCCCGCCCGGCCGTGCCCGGACGTCCGGTGACGTCCCGTCACTTCTGCTGTCAGTGACCGAAGTCGAACCAGTTGACGTTCACGAAGTCGGCCGGCTGGCCGCTGGTGAACGTCAGATACACGTCATGGGTTCCGGTCACGGAGCTCATGTTCGCGGGCACGGTCCTCCAGGACTGCCAGCCACCGGTGTTGGCCAGCGCGAAGCTGGCGACCGGTGTGCTCGTACGGCTGTCGAGGCGCACCTCGACCAGACCGCTGACCCCGCCTGCCGCGCCGCTCGCGACCCGGCCGTAGAACTGGGTGGCCGCCGAGGAGCCGAAGTTGACGCCCTTGTACACCGCGTAGTCGCCGTTCGCGATGGTGCCGATGTCCTGGCCGCCGCCGGTGTCCGTGGTGGTCTCGCTGACGACGCCGCTCTGGCTGTCGTAGGACTCGGCCTGGATGGCGCTGTAGGCGTCACGGTTGCCGGTGGGCGGGGGAGTGGTGCCGCCACCGCCGCTGCCGGCCGCCGAGAGCACCTGGACGTAGTCGACGACGAGCGGGTGGCCGGGCTCCGTGCCGCTGTCGGGGCCGCCGCCGAAGGCGCCCGGGAAGCCGCCGCCCATCGCGACGTTCAGGATCATGAAGTAGCCGTGGTTGGTCGCGTTCGCCCAGGTGGTCGCGTCGACCTGGTTCGCCTTCACCGTGTGGAAGTTGACGCCGTCGAGGTAGAAGCGGATCTCCTCGGGGCTCGTCGACCTGTCCCACTCCATCGCGTAGGTGTGGAAGCCGGCCTGACAGGTCGTGCCGGTACAGGGCGTGTTGTTGCCGATGCCGCTGGTCTCGTTGCACGGGCCGCCCGGGTTGGTGCCGCAGTGCATCGTGGCCCACTCGGTGTTGAGGCCCTGGACGTTCTCCATGATGTCCAGCTCGCCGACGCCCGGCCAGTTCTGGTAGTTGCCGCGGTAGGGCGCGCCCAGTGCCCAGAAGGCGGGCCAGTAGCCCTTGGCGGCGGCGCCGGTCACGTTCGGCATCTGCAGCCGCGCCTCCATGCGCAGCTTGCCGCCGGCGGGGGGCTCGAAGTCGGTGCGCTTGGTCTCGATGCGGCCCGAGGTCCAGTTGCCCGAGGCGTCACGGCGCGGGGTGATCAGCAGGTTGCCGTTGCCGTCCAGGGCCACGTTGCTGGTGCTGGAGGTCATCGTCTCGACCTCGCCGGTGCCGAAGTTGGCCGGCCCGCCGGGGTAGCTGGTGCCCGTCGTGTACTGCCAGTTGGTGGTGTTGACGCCGCTCCCGGCGGCCCCGGTGAAGTCGTCGGCGAACACCTGGGACCAGCCGGTGGGGGGTGTGGGAGCGGACGCGCTGGCGGGGAGGGTAGCCGCGGTCGCGGCGGCGGCCGCCAGGCTCAGCGTGCCGAGCACGGCGACGAGCGCGCGCCGGACGGAGCCGCGTCTGGATGTGCCGGAGGTTTCACTCATGGGTGCCTCTTCGCGTACGGAGTGTGGGGTGCGCGGGTGGGGGAGCGCTCCCACGAAGACCTTGAGAGCGCTCTCAAAAAAGGTGCGCGGCCAATGTGCTCTCTGTCACTCCGGTCGTCAAGAGGTGAAGCCGAGAAAGTCCTTTCGCTGCAAGGGAGTTCACGCCGTGAAGGAAGGAAGAAGGCCCGATGAGCGTGCCACGGCGGGCAGTTGAAGTCTGTTCATCGGGCCCGACCCTCAAAGGGCGCTGCCGGCCTTCCAGTCGGCCCACGACAGGTTCCAGCCGTTCAGGCCGTTCGACGCTTCGACGGTCCGCTCGCCCGAGTTCTCGACGACCACCACGTCGCCGAGCATCGAACTCTCGTAGAACCGGTAGCCCGCCACGGAGCTGTCGTTCGCGCCCTTCGTGTCGTGCAGGCCGACGCAGCCGTGGCTGGTGTTGCTGCTCCCGAACACCGAGGCGGAGGCCCAGTAGTTGCCGTGGACGAAGGTGCCCGAGGTGGTCAGACGCTGGGCGTGCGGCACGTCCGCGATGTCGTACTCGTCACCGAGCCCGACCGTCGAGGACTCCATCCGGGTCTCCCTGAACCGCTCGCTGATCACCATGATCCCGGACCATGTGGTGTGCGCCGGGGCTCCGCCGCTCACCGGATAGCTCGCGAGAGTCGCCCCGTCCCGCTCGACCGTCATGGTCTTCTTCGCGAGGTCGACCGTGCTCACCTGGCGGCGGCCGATGCGGAAGGTGACGTCCTTGGACTGGACGCCGTAGACGCCGTCCGTGCCCTCGACGTCCTTGAGGCGCAGACTCAGCGTGATCTTCGTACCCGCCGCCCAGTACTCGGCGGGGCGGAAGTCGAGCCGGGTGTTCCCGAACCAGTGACCGACCACCTCGACCGCGGGCTCCGCCGTCACCGTGATGGCCTTTTCCACGGCGGCCCGGTCCGTCACGGGCTTCGTGAAGTTGATCGACACCGGCATGCCGACGCCGGAGACCGAATTCGCCTCGGGCGTGAAATAGCCGGCGAACGTCGCACCCGGGGACTTCGTGACGAACGTCGCGGTGTGCTCCGCGGCGCCCGCCGCTTTCGCCGTGACCGTGTATTTGGTGCCCGAGTACGGATTCCTGGACGAGGTCCAGCGCGTGCGGTCGCCGTTGAAGGATCCGGCCAGAGCGGAGCCGTCGTTGCCGGACACCTCGACCGCCGACAGCGTGCCGTCCGTCACGGAGACCACGACCGGAGCGGTGAAGTCGGCCCTCTTCGTGCCGTCGGCGGGGGAGACGACGACCTTCGGCGCCCTCACCTGCGACTTCGTCTTCTCCCCGGCCCCGGTGGCCGCGCTCGCCGTGGCGTCCTTTCCTTCGGTGGCGCCCGCCGGATCACCGCACCCGCTCAGCGCGAGGGCCGGTACGGCAGCCCCGAAGGCCGTGAGGACCCCCCGCCGTGACCAGGTCCGACGTCCCGGACGCCGTCGTATCCGTCCCGGCTCCACAGGTGCGGACTCGGACCGGTTCGATATCTCAGGGACGCCCACGGAACGCCTTTCCTCGGTTCTTTCGCTCACCACCACTGCGGGTGCATCCTGCGGGACTTCCCTGGGTTGATTCTTTGAATACGGCCTCCCCAGCCTGAGATTCCGGTGAAGACATCCGCGGAGACGGCCTGAATCCACGGTTGTCGGGCCACTCGGAATTGTGAACAGAGTATGAAGCGTCTGTCCGATCCCTGAGTTCTTCCGTGAGATCCACGAGAACTCGACGAGAGCCCGCTTCCGGGAGTCCCATCCGGACCCCCGGCCGCGGGAACGAAGGAGAAGTCCGCTTGCCGTATCCGAGCCGACCCATGCCGGAGGCATCCGTGAATCCAGCTTGTGAACGGCACACCGTGGCCATCGTCGGAGCGGGCGCCGCCGGCACGCTGACCGCCGTGCAGCTCTGCGAGACGGCGGCCCGCCGCCGCACCCCGCTCGCCCTCGTCCTGGTCGACCCCGCCCCCGAGGCCGGGCGCGGAACCGCGTACGCCACCACCGACCCGCGGCACCGCCTGAACGTGCCCGCGGCCGGCATGAGCTGCTACCCCGACGACCCCGGCCACTTCACCCGCTGGCTGTGCCGGCACGGCGAACCCACCGTCAGGGGAACCGACTTCGCCACCCGCTACCGCTACGGCGCCTATCTCGCCGACACCCTGGCCCAGGCCGTCGTCCACGCCCACGGCACCGTCGCCGTACACCGGCTGCGGACCAGGGCGAAGGCCTGCGCCCCCGCCCCGGCCGGGGGACTGGAGCTCCGCCTCGCCGACGGGGACGGTCTCCTCGCCGACAGCGTGGTCCTCGCCACCGGACCGGCGGCCACGACGGGACACTGGGCCCCGCCCCGGCTCCGCACCTCCTCCCGGTTCATCGGCTCGCCCTGGGCGCCGGGTGCCCTCGACGGACCGCTCGCCGAACCGGCCGGCCCCGGCGCGAGCGACGACGTCCTGCTGGTGGGCACGGGGCTCACCGCCGTCGACCTCGCGCTCAGCCTCGACCGTCCCGGACGCACCGTGCACGCCCTCTCCCGCACCGGTCTGCTGCCGCAGCCGCACGCCCTGAGCCCCGCACCCGCGATGGCCGCGCCCGAAGGACTCGACGCACCGACCCTGTCCACCCTGCGCCGGGCCGTCTACCGCCACATCGGCCGTGCCGTACGCGCCCACGGCGACTGGCGTCCCGCGCTCGACAGCCTGCGCCCGCACACCGCGCGCCTGTGGCGCAGCCTCACCCCCGAGGAACGCGCCGCCTTCCTGCGCGGCGAGGGCGCGCTCTGGAACACCCACCGGCACCGGATGGCGCCGGTGACCGCCGAGTCGCTGGACCGCGCCCGCACGGCCCGGCGCCTGCGCGTGCACACCGGCACCATCACCGACGCCGTCCTGCGGCCCGGCGACCCGGTTCTGCTCACGCTCTCCGACGGGTCGCTCATCAGGGCCGGTTGGGTGATCGACTGCACCGGACCGGGCCCGCGTCCCGAAGACCCCCTGTGGCGCTCGCTGTTCGGCACGGGCGCCGCGGTGCCCGGACCGCTCGGCCTCGGCGTCGCGACCCGCGAGGGCCGGCTCCTCGACGCCGAAGGCCGGGCCGGGCTCCCGCTGTTCACCCTCGGCGCCCCGCGCCGCGGTGAACTGTGGGAGACCACCGCCGTCCCCGAGATCCGCGTCCAGGCCGCGGACCTGGCGGAGCAGTTGCTCGCGCCACTGGCTTCCCGGCGACGCCCGGCCCGCCGCCGGCCTCTCGACGCGCACGGGCTCCCGCTGTCCACCCACGCGGAGGCCGCCGCCGCCCACCGCACCGGCCTCGAACGGGTCCTCAAGGTCAGGGCAGGCGCCGAGGACGCCTTCGCGCGCGCCGTCGCCCTCGACCCCGGCTTCGCGCTCGGGCACGCGGCCCTCGCCCTGCTCGGCCACGAGTGCGGCGCCGACGTCGACGTACCGCGGGCGCTGGCCGACGCGCGGCGCTGCGCGCGGGAGAGGGCCGACGCGCGCGAACGCTCCTTCGTCGACGTGGTGACCCGCCGCGTGCACGGCGAGGGCCCCGACAACGGAGCCCGTGCCCTGCTCGGACACCTGGCCGCCCACCCCGCCGACGCACTGGCGCTCGCCGCCGCGGTACCCACCATCGCCTTCTCCGGCATCAACGACCTCGACCCGGCCTACGCGTTGAACCTGGTCGAACGTGCCGCGCCCGCCTACGGCGGCCACTGGTTCCCGGCCTCGCTCCTCGCCTTCCTGCGCCAGGACCAGGGCCGTCACGACGAGGCCGCCGACCTGGCCGGGCGCGCGCTGGCCGCCGAGCCGTCCTCCGGACACGCCGTGCACGCCCTCGCCCACGTCCACTACGAGTCGGGGGACCACGTCAGGGGCCGCGACTGGCTGGACGCCTGGGTGTCCGGGCACGGGCGGGGCGCCGTCCACCGCGCCCACTTCTCCTGGCACATCGCCCTGCACGAACTGGCCCTGGACGATCCGGAGGCCGTCCGCAGGCGCTGGTTCGCACAGCTCGCGCCGGGACGGGTGAGGGGCGTACGCGCCCTGGTCGACTCGGGGTCGCTGCTGTGGCGGGCCCGGATCAGCGACAGCTGGCGGGGGCCGGTGCCCGCGGCGGACGTGCTCGACAGCGTCGCCCGCGAGATCGTGGAACGGCCCGCGACCGCCTTCACCGCGCTGCACGCCGCCGTCGCGCTCACCGCCGCCGGTGATCTCCCGGCACTGCGCCGGCTGCGCGACCACGCTGCCGGCGCCGACGCGGTGCAGCGCGAGGTCGTCGTCCCCCTGTGCGAGGCCCTCTGCGCCCTCGTGGAGGAGCGTTTCCACGAAGCGGCCCGGGGCCTGGACGCGCTGCTGCCGGTCCTCGGCCGGGTCGGCGGCAGCGCGGCCCAGCGCGAGGTCGTCGAGGAGACACTGCTGTACGCCCTGGTCGCGGCGGGCCGCTGCGAGGCGGCCCGCCGCCTCCTGGACACCCGCCTCGACCGCGGCCACGCGCCCCGGGACCGGCGCCTGCTGGCGTCCCTGCCCGAGTGAAGGGGCGACGCGCCAGGTGGACGGGGGCGTCAGGCGTACGGGGCTGTCGGGCGTCGGGTGTCCGGGTGTGCCTGGGTGTGTCCGGGCGTCGGGCATGCGAGACCGTGCGGGGTGTCCGGGTCAGGCGTGCGGGTCCGTCCGGGGCGTCGGGCGCCAGCCCAGGGCTCTGGAGATTCCGCGGGCCGCCAGTCGTACCGCCGGGATCAACGCCGGTACCCGGGCCTCGGCCCACGGCACGACGAGCGACACGGCCGCGACGACCGAGCCGTCCGCGCCCCGCACCGGCGCGGCCACCGACAGGGCGTCCTCGGTCACCTGACGGCTGCTCACCGCGACCCCTGTGCGCCGGACTTCGGCCAGCACGCGGCGCAACCGGGCCGGATCGGTGATCGTGTACGGGGTGTACGCGGCCAACGGCCCGCCGCAGCAGGCGTCCTGGACAGCGGGTTCGGCGTGCGCGAGCAGCGCGAGGCCGACGCCCGTCGCGTGCAGCGGCCAGCGGGCGCCCACCTGGATGCGTACCCCGACCGATGAACGCCCCGAGATCCACTCGGTGTAGACGACCTCGGCGCCGTCCCGCACCGCCAACTGCACGTTCTCGTGCGTCGCTTCGTATAGGTCCTCCAGGTACGGCAGGGCGGTCTGGCGCAGCGCGAGGCCGCGCGGGGCGAGCGCCGCGAGCTCCCACAGCCGCAGCCCCACGTGGTAGAGGCCGTTCGCATCCCGCTCCAGCGCCCCCCACCCGGTGAGCGCGGCCACCAGCCGGTGGGCGGTGGTGAGGCTGAGACCGGCCCGGCGGCCGATGTCCGTCAGGGACAGCGCCGGGTGCTCGTGGTCGAAGGCGGCGAGCACGGAGAGGAGACGGCCGGAGGCGGACGGGGCGGCGCGTTCTCGACCTGTCATGACCGGCTCCCTGCGGCCCGACCCAGGGCGGGGCGCTCCGGGTGTGGGGAGCCACCATGCCGTACGGGCCGGAAGGCGACAATCGCCCGGGCCCGCCCTTGCCCACGCATGCCCGCCCTTGCCCACGCTGCCCGCCCTCGTCCGCGCGGGCCACACAGGCCGGTCCTGGGCGGTGCCGGTCCCCGGGAACCCGACGGGGTCGTGACGGACCCGCCCGGGCACGCGATGGCACGCTGCTCCCTGGAAGACAAGGGTGAACCAGGCGGCCGTGGCGTGCTCCCTCGCCGCGCGGCCTGCGTCCCCGCACCAACTGCGAAGGTGGTACTCGCGTGAGGCTGACCATTCTGGGCGGCGGCGGATTCCGTGTCCCGCTCGTGTACGGGGCACTCCTCGGGGACCGGGCCGAGGGCCGGGTGACCCATGTCGTGCTGCACGACCTGGACGCGGGACGGCTCTCGGCCGTGGCCCGCGTCCTCGCCGAGCAGGCCGCCGGTGACCCCGGAGCACCGGAGGTGACCGTCACCACCGACCTCGACGAGGCCCTGCGCGGCGCCGACTTCGTCTTCTCCGCGATCCGCGTCGGCGGTCTGGAGGGGCGTGCGGCGGACGAGCGGGTCGCCCTCGCCCAGGACGTCCTCGGCCAGGAGACGGTCGGCGCCGGCGGCATCGCGTACGGTCTGCGCACCGTGCCCGTCGCCGTGGACATCGCGCGACGGGTGGCCCGGCTCGCGCCGGACGCCTGGGTCATCAACTTCACCAACCCGGCCGGACTGGTCACCGAGGCCATGTCCCGCCACCTCGGCGACCGGGTGATCGGCATCTGCGACTCGCCGGTCGGCCTCGGCCGCCGCATCGCCAAGGTCCTCGGCGCGAACCCGCGCGAGGCGTGGATCGACTACGTCGGGCTCAACCACCTCGGCTGGGTGCGCGGCCTGCGGGTCGCCGGCCGCGACGAACTCCCGCGCCTGCTCGCCGACCCCGCGCTGCTCGGCTCCTTCGAGGAGGGCCGGCTCTTCGGCCCGCAGTGGCTCCAGTCCCTGGGCGCCGTCCCCAACGAGTACCTGCACTACTACTACTTCAACCGGGAGACCGTACGCGCCTACCAGCGGGCCGAGAAGACGCGCGGCGCGTTCCTGCGCGACCAACAGGCCGGTTTCTACGAGGAGATGAAGCGCCCGGACGCCGCGGCCCTGTCCGCCTGGGAACGCACCCGGGCCGAGCGCGAGGCCACGTACATGGCGGAGAACCGGGACGCCGCCGGGGCCGGCGAACGCGAGGAGGACGACCTGTCCGGCGGCTACGAGAAGGTGGCGCTCGCCCTGATGCGGGCCATCGCCCGCGACGAACGGACCACCCTGATCCTCAACGTCCGCAACCGGGGCACCCTGGGCGTCCTCGACGCCGAGGCGGTCATCGAGGTGCCGTGCCTGGTGGACGCCAACGGTGCGCACCCCGTCGCCGTCGACCCGCTGCCGGGCCACGCCGCCGGACTGGTGTGCGCGGTCAAGGCGGTGGAGCGGGAGGTGCTCTCCGCCGCCGAGTCGGGCTCCCGTACGACCGCGGTGAAGGCCTTCGCCCTGCATCCGCTCGTCGACTCGGTCGCCGTGGCGCGCGCACTCGTCGACGGCTACACGGCCGTACACCCGGGTCTCGGCTATCTGACCTGAGGCCCGGGCGCGTCGGACCCGGGTGCTGCCCGGTTCCCTCCCGATGACGCCCGCTTTGCGCACCGGACTTGCCGACGCCTTGACGATCCGTTTCCTGCGTGTTCAGCCAGGTGTCCGGGCCCGCGTTGTGTAGCGTCCCTAGGGTCCCTGAGTGCTTCGAGTGCGTCGAGTGCTGCGAAGGAAGGGACACATGGACAGATCTCTGGCCGTCCGGGCCCGCGGGATCACCCAGTGCTTCGGGGACGTCGTGGCACTCGACGGCGTCGATCTGGATGTGGCACGAGGCCGGATCCACGGCCTGGCCGGACCGAACGGCGCCGGCAAGACGACCCTGCTCGGTCTGCTGCTGGGCCTGGCCGTCGCCGGCGAAGGCAGCCTGGAGATCCTCGGCGTCCGGATCGGACGGGCGCTCGCCGCCCCCGGCGGTGTCGCCGGCTTCGTCGACGGGCCCGGCCTCTACCCCTCGCTGACCGCCCGACAGAACCTCGCCGCCCTGGCCGCGCTCCGCGGCCAGGGCGCGCGGACGGCCGGCGTCGACGACGTGCTCGACCAGGTCGGGCTCACCGACGTCGCCGACGACCCGGCCCGCGGCTACTCCCTCGGCATGCGTCAGCGGCTCGGCCTCGCCGCCGCCCTGCTCACCGAGCCCCGGCTGCTCGTCCTCGACGAGCCGTCCAACGGCCTCGACCCGGCGGGCAAACACCATGTGCACGGCGTCCTTCGCCGGCTCGCCGAGAACGGGACCGCGGTCGTCCTCTCCAGCCACCGCATGGACGACCTCCAGGCCCTGTGCTCCGAGGTCACCGTCCTCGCGACCGGACGGGTCGTCTTCTCCGGCCCGCTGGGCAAGCTGGCCGCCGAGAACGGCGAACTCGACTACCGGGTGCTCACCTCCGACCCGGGGGCCGCCCGCGGGCTGGCCCTCGGCACGGCCGGGATCCGGGTCGTCGACGCCGCCGCACCACGGCAGGACGACGCCGCGCTCGTCGTACGGGCGCTCGTGCCCGCCGTCGACGAACTCGTGGCGCGGCTCGTGGGCGCGGGCGTCGCGCTGCGTGAACTCGCCCCCGTCATCTCGCCGCTCGAAGCCGCGTTCCTCGCCCTCACCGAGCGGAAGGAGACCGGCGGATGACCGCGACCGTCGCCGAGGACGCCGGCCTCGAAGCACCCGGCCCGGACGAGGAGGCCGTCGCCCCTCCTGCCCCGGTCGCCCGCGTCTACCGCTTCGAACTGGTCAAACTCGTCTCGCAGTGGCGGATCCGCCTGCTGGTCCTCGCCTGCTGGATCGTGCCGGGTCTCTTCGTCGCCGCGGTCGGGCAGCAGAGCACGCTTCCCGTCGACACCCTCTTCGGACGCTGGATGCACGCCACGGGGTGGGCCGGACCGCTGGTCGTGCTCGGCTTCGCGGGCACCTGGGCGCTCCCGCTGCTGACCTCGGTCGTCGCCGGTGACGTGTTCGCCTCCGAGGACCGGCTCGGCACCTGGCGCCATCTGCTCGTGGCGGTCCGGTCGCCGCGCCGGATCTTCGTCGCCAAGGCACTGGCCGGTCTCACGGTCCTCCTGCTGCTCGTGGCCGGGCTGGCCGCCTCCGGCTCGGTCGGCGGGGTCGTGGCGATCGGCAGCCGGCCGCTCGTCGGTCTCGACGGCCACCTGCTCACACCGGCGGACGCCGCCGGCAGGGTCCTGCTCGCCTGGGTCTGCGTCCTCGCCCCGACCCTGGCCCTGGCCGCCGTGGGACTGCTCGGTTCCGTCATGCTCGGACGGTCCCCGATGGGACTGCTGCTGCCGGCGATCGTCGCGCTCGTGCTGCAGCTCGCCCAGATGATGCCGCTCCCCGTCGACGTGCGCCTCGCGCTGCCCGGCTACGCCTTCACCGCCTGGAGCGGTCTGTTCACCGGCCCCGCCCAGCTCGGCCCGCTCCTGATCGGCGTCGTGGTCAGCCTGTTGTGGGCGGTGACCGCGACCGTGTCGGCCTGTCTGCTGTTCGTGCGGCGGGACTTCACCAACACGGCCCACGACGGCCCGGGCCGCGGCGCGGTCGCCGCCTCGGTCCTGCCGCTCGTCGCGCTGGCCGCCGCGACGGCCGTGACCGTCGGCGCCACCACCGGGGCCACGGGCTCAGGGATCGAACAGGACAAGGTGCAGCGCTCGGCCGCGACGGCGTTCGCCCACCTCTACCGATTGCAGACCCGTCAGCTCAACCGCCCCGCCGTCACGGAGGCGCAGCTGCGGGTCACGGCGGACTGCGACAAGGGCAGCGTCAGGGTCGCGGCCGAGGGGCCGGGCAACGACTGGCGCTGCGTCGTCTCCTGGCACCTCCCCGGCGTCGACGCCGTGGGGACGGCCGTCTACCAGCTCGACATCGCCCCGGACGGCCGATTCATGGCCGACGGCGACGGGCCGAAGGAGGTGAACGGCTACTTCCTGGTCCGCACACCGGCCGGGGACGCACCGAACCCGCTGTGGCAGTTCGACGGCGACGTCGACCTGCTCGCCACCTCGAAGGGATGACTCCATGCAGGTAACGCGTCGCCGACGGAGTGAGGAGAAGGGCCGGTCGAGCCCGCTCGGCAGACTCACCGGTCCGTCGAGCCCGTTCGGCGGACTCACCGGAAGACGGATACCTCTGGTGACGGCGGGCACCACCGTGCTGGCCCTCGTCGCCGCCGGGGCCGCGTTCGCCCAGACGCACCAGTTCGGCACCGACCAGGTCGGCCAGGTCACCGACCGCGGCCAGGTCGTCTCCAGCGACCAGTACATCGCCCCGTACGGCGACCGGCTCGTCGTCCAGAACGGCAAGATCATGTCGTCCTCGGTGAGCCCCGACGGCACCCACCTCGCGGCCTCGGTCACCGACGGCGGGAGCGCCCTGGCGGTCGTCGACCTGAAGAGCTGGAAGGTGCAGCAGCTCGTCGGCAGCTCCGCGGCCTCCGTCCCGCGCATCAGCGGCAACAGCGTGGGCCAGGAAGGCCCGACGTACTCGCCCGACGGATCGCAGCTCTGGCTCGGTCAGACCGACGGCTACACCCGGTTCACCGTGAACGCGGACGGCAGCGTCACCGACCCCGTGTCCGTCCCGATCGCCGCGGACGGGGCCAAGCACGCGCTCGTGGGCGCCGCGGTGTTCTCCGCGGACGGCGCCACCGTGTACTCGGCCGTCAACGGGCAGAACCGGGTGGTCGCCATCGACGCGGCCACCGGCACCGTCCGGCAGAGCTGGAACGTGGGCAACGCCCCGCGCGACCTGGCCGAGGTGGGCGGCAGGCTCTACGTCAGCAACGAGGGCGGGCGCCCGGCGCGGGCCGGCGACACCACGATCAACTCGTACGGCACCCAGGTGCCGGCCGATCCGGTCACCGCGGCCACCACCACCGGCACCGTCAGCGTCATCGACCCGGCGGACCCGGCCGCCGCCGTCGCGAACATCCCCGTCGGACTGCACCCGACCGCGCTGTACACCAAGGGCAGGGCGCTGTTCGTCACCGACACCGCCACCAACGACGTCTCGGTCATCGACACCGCCAAGGACAAGGTCGTCCAGACCATCGCGACCCAGCCGTGGCCGGAGGCCTCGGTGGGCTACGAGCCCGACGCGGTGACGCTGACCGACGACGGCCACCTGCTGGTCACGCTCGGCCGCGCCAACGCCGTGGCCGTGTACCGGTACCGGTCCCCGCAGGACCCGGTCCGCTACGTCGGACTGCTCCCGACGGACTACTTCCCCGCGGAGATCGCCGCCGTCGGCAAGGACGTCGTGGTCTCCAACACCCGGGGCGTCGACGCCCGCCGGACCACCACCGCCGCCGGGCACGGCACCCACGACACCACGTCGAGCGTGCAGCGGTTCACCCTGCCCGACGACAGCGTCGTGCGGGCCCAGACGGCCAAGGTCTTCCGGCAGAACGGCTGGACCGCGGGCTCGGTCGCGCTGTCCAAGGGCAGGAGCCACGCGAAGCCCGTCCCCGTCCCGCTGCGCCTCGGCGACCCCTCGACGATCAAGCACGTCTTCCTGCTCGTCAAGGAGAACCGCACCTACGACCAGGTCTTCGGGGACGTCCCCGAGGGCAACGGCGATCCGTCACTGGCGCAGTTCGGCGAGAACGTGACGCCCAACCAGCACGCCCTGGCGAAGCAGTTCGGGCTCTACGACAACACGTACGACATCGGCACCAACTCCGCCGAGGGCCACAACTGGCTGATGCAGGCGGACGATCCGGAGTACACCGAGTCCTCCGCCGGTGAGTACGCGCGCAGTTACGACACCGAGGACGACGCCCTCGGCCACCAGCGGACCGGCTTCCTGTGGACCGGCGCGCAGGCAGCGGGCAACTCCGCCCGCGACTTCGGTGAGTTCCAGCAGTTCCTCACCAAACCGGCGGACGCCAGCTGGCAGAACCTGTACTGCGACTCCAGGAACATGGCCTCGACGGGCCAGGACACCGCGTACACACTGACCTCGTCCTCGCCGATCCCCTCGCTCGACGACGTGTCCGTGCACGGCTTCGCGAAGTTCGACACCAGCGTCCCGGACGTCTACCGGGAGGAGATCTGGAAGCGTGACTTCGAGCAGAACGGTCCGGCGAACCTGAACATGTTCTGGCTCTCCAGCGACCACACCGGCGGTCCGGCGAACGCGGCCGCCCAGGTGGCGGACAACGATCTCGCGACCGGCCGGATCGTCGACGAGATCTCGCACAGCAAGTACTGGAAGGACTCGGCGATCTTCGTCGTCGAGGACGACTCCCAGGCGGGTCTCGACCACGTGGACGGCCACCGTGCCCCGATCCAGATCATCAGTCCCTGGGCCCGGCACGGGGTCGTCGACAGCCACTACTACTCGCAGATCACGCTGATCCGGACCATCGAGCAGATCCTCGGCGTGCACCCCATGAACCAGAAGGACAGCGCGGCCACCCCGATGCGCGCCGCCTTCACCGGGCACGCGGACCTCACGCCGTTCACGGCGCTGCCCAACCGGACCTCGCTGACCGACGGTCTCAAGACCCCGCCCTCGTGCGGCCTGGACACCCCCGCGCCGCAGGACCCGGCGGCGGCGCCCGTGCCGTCGGCGAAGGTGCCCGCGGACAAGCGGGCCCTCGCGGCGAAGTGGGACACCTGGAAGACGCACCAGCGGCTGACCGGGCCCAACGCCGTTCCCGACTTCGCCAACCCCGCGCAGATGAACCACTTCACGTGGTACCAGACGCACGGGTGGACGAAGCCGTACCCCGGTGAGCACCAGATCTTCGCACCCCAGGACGTGCCCGGGGCCTATCTCCCGTCGTCGGAGTCCGACGGCTGACGTTCGGGCGACCGGCCGCCGGTAACCGGCGTACGTGCACGCGGCGATGGGCCGCCCGGATCAAGTCCCGGGCGGCCCACCGCTTTTGGTCCGCTCGCGTCGGCGTCAGCCCGTGAAGCCGGCCGTGATCGACGTGAACTGCCAGGTGCTCTGGCTGATGCCGGAGCAGTTGCTCACCACGCCGCCCCCGGGGCAGGACCGGTCGCGGTTGACCGACCAGTAGGCGAGCCGGGCGATGTGGTGGTTGTTCGCCCAGTCACGGATCGAGGTCCAGATGGCCGGGGTCGTGTTCTCCTGCTGGTCGGACAGGCCGTTCATGCCGGAGATGCCGATGTGCGAGTACGCCGTCGCGTCGTCCCAGCCGAAGGTCGACTTCAGCTTGGTCTTCAGCCCCTCGGCGGCGTTGACCGTGTTGCCGTACATGTCGGAGCCGCCGCCGAAGTCGAACGGCATGATGGTGAAGACGTCGATGTTGGCGTTCAGGGACTGCGCCTGCTCGATGAGCCGGTTGCCGTAGTAGGTCGGGCCGGTCGTCGAGGTGCCGAAGGTGACGATCGTCTTGAGGCCGGGGTTGTTGGCCTTGACGGTCTTCAGCGCGGTCAGGATCTTCGCCTGGACGGCCTCGTTCTCGAACTCGTCGGTGTTCTCGATGTCCATGTCGATGGCCTTGAGGTTGTAGGCCGAGATCACCTTCTGGAGCGCATCGGCGAGCGCGCTCGCCGAGGAGCAGTTGGCGCCGAGCTTGCTGCCCTGCCAGCCGCCGAACGACGGGACGACGTCACCGCCCGCGGAACGGATCTGGTTGATGGCCGTCTGGTCGACGCCGCCGGTCAGCGCCCTGCTGCCGTCCCAGGCCGGGGTGCAGCCGCCGGAGTCGAGCACGAACGCCATCGTGAACCACTTGATCCCGGTCGCGCTCATCACCGTGGTCGGGTTCGGGGGGTCGCCCCAGCCCTCGTACAGATAGGGAGCGGCCTGCTTGAAGCCGGTGCCGCCCCCGCCGCCCGCGTCCGTGGTGACGCTCACGGAGTTGGAGGCCGCCGAGGTGTTCCCGGCCGCGTCCCGCGCCTTGACGGTGAAGGAGTACGCGGTGCTCGCGGACAGTCCGCTGACCGTGGCACTCGTCCCCGAGACGCTGAGCACCTGGTTGGAGCCGCTGTAGATGTCGTACGCGGTGACGCCGACGTTGTCGCTCGACGCGCCCCACGACAGGGACACGCTGGAGGAACTCTTGCCGGTGGAGGTCAGGCCCGTGGGCGCGGTCGGCGCCTGGGTGTCGGTCCCGCCGCCACCGCCGCCGGGACCGTCCAGGCTGATGTCGTCGGCGTAGTAGGTGCCCTGCGCGTACCAGCCGTGGACGTAGATCTTGGCGCTGGTCTGCGAGGCGCCGGTGGTGAAGGAGACGGTGAGCCGGCTGTACGCCGAAGGGGACGTCGTCCAGTTCGAGGCACCGCCGTCCACACCGAGGTAGACGTAGCTGCCGCGCACCCAGCCGGAGAGGCTGTACGTGGTGTTCGGCTGGACCGAGACGGTCTGGGTGCACTGTGCGTTGTCGCTCGAACTCGCCGCCCCCGCAAGGGCTTTGGAGCCCCCGTGCACGGGGCTGGAGACGATCGAGCCCAGGTTGCCGGAGCAGGACCAGGGGGAGAGGCTGCCGGTCTCGAAGCCGGGATTGGTCAGGATGTTGGCCGCCTCGGCCGTACCCGGCAGGGCGACAGCGCCGGCGAGGGCCAGCGCGGCCGTGCCCAGCAGGGCGAGGAAACGATGTCTGGAACGTCTGAGCATGGTCATGCGCACGCGATCTCCCTGGAGATATGGGGGTGTTCGGGAGTGCAGAGAGGTGCGCAACCAAGTTGGTATGGACCAATCCCGCTGTCAAGACACTGCGCGGGAATTGGTCCAGACCGGTAAAGCCGGTAAAGGGGGTGGGCCGGACTAGGCCGGGGCGACCGCCGCGGTGGCGGGCGCGGAGGCCTGGGCGGCAATGGCGGAGGCGGCCTGGGCGGAGGCGGTCTGGGCGGGAACGGCGGAGGCGGTCGCCTCGGCCGGTGCGGACGCGGACTCCATGGCCTGCGCCGGCATCGCGGACAGGGTGGGCACGCCCGCGTCCGTGCGCTGCGCCGGCAGCGACACCGAAAGCACCGGACGCGGCCCCGCGACCACGGTGTAGTCGGGTCCGAGGAACGGCGGAACCACGTCGCCCGTCTCCTCGCCCAGCGCCAACTGCACAGCAGCCCAAGGGGCGTTGACCCCGCACTGGGCGGTCTGGTGCAGCCCGCCCGCCGGACGCGTGTTCACGTCCATCAGCACCGGCTCGTCGCCGTACATGCGGAACTGGATGTTGGACAGATAGTGCAGCCCGAACGCCTCGGCGAGCAGCCGGGCGGGCTCGATCCAGGCGTCGTCGAGGGTGAATCCGCGACGCCGGCCGTTCTTGGTGCGGCCGATGGCCATGCGCACCCGGCCGTCCGGCCCGGTGAGGCAGTCCACCGACACCTCCGGCTGTCCGAGGTGCGGCATGACCAGCCAGTCGACGGGCTCCTCGGCCGTGCGCAGCGCCTCCACGACCAGATCCAGCGGCACGTACGCGCTGGGGAAGCCGCTCAGGTGCATGAGGGAGAACGGGGTGCGGGTGATCACCCGGAAGCCCACTCCGCCCGCACCGGACGCCGGCTTGAAGCAGGCCCGCTGGCCCGCGGCCTCCAACTCCTCCACCGCGGATATCAGTTCCTCGGCCGTGCGCACCCGGTACCACGGCGGAACCGGAATGCCCACGGCCTCCACGGCCTGGTACGCGACAACCTTGTCGTGGAAGACGGCGACCGCCTCCGCCGGCGGCGCCAGCAGCGCCGTGCCGAGCGCCGCGAACTCGGCGCGCTGCGCCACGATCGCGTCCTGGTGCAGGACCGGCACGAACACGTCGACGGAGCGGCGCGCGCACATGTCGAGGGCGTACTCGACATAGGCGCGCGGAGACAGGCCCTCGGGCTCCGGTTCGGCGGTGTCGGCGGCGGCCAGGACGGGAGAGTCGGCGTCGCCGTGGGTGGCGTGGATCTCGACCGCGCGGTGCTGCGGGTTATTTCGCAGCTGGTCCATGAAGAACACGTTCTCCGCGTACGTGCGGTTGAGCCAGACGCGTACGCGGGAGCCCATGCAAGCCACCATTCACGGTTTGCGGGCACGGCGGAGCGGGCCGGGCCCGGCCAGGGGTAGGGGAGGTACACCGAGCCGTCGCACGCCAAAGCAGATTCGAGCGGTGGTGTTGGGGCGATCATAAGGGTCGCGGGCCCTTGGTGCTGCTACGGGGATGTTACGGATTCGCCGCCCCGCCCACCGGGCCTCCTTGTACCCCCATGGGCTCGTGTGTTGTTGTGTCGGTATTCGCTTTCTACCGGGGGTGGCGCGTGCGGCCGACAGACAGCGGTGCCGGAAACCTGTTGGCCATCAGCGACCTGCACATCGGCTACGACGAGAACCGCGCCCTGGTCGAGAACATGCGCCCGGAGACGGACCGGGACTGGCTCCTGGTGGCCGGTGACATCGCCGAGACCGTCGAGGACGTCCGGTGGACCCTCGAGACGCTCGGCGACCGCTTCCACAAGGTCGTCTGGGTCCCGGGCAACCATGAACTGTGGACCCATCCCAAGGACCCGGTCCAACTGCGCGGCGTGGCCCGCTACGAGCATCTGGTTTCCCTGTGCCGGGAGTTGGGCGTCGTCACTCCCGAGGACCCCTATCCCGTCTGGAACGGCCCGGGCGGCCCCGCCGTCGTCGCGCCGCTCTTCCTGCTCTACGACTACACCTTCCTGCCGCAGGGCTGCACCACCAAGGAGGAGGGGCTCGCGTACGCCCAGGAGACCGGCATCGTGTGCACGGACGAGTACCTGCTGCACCCCGACCCGTATCCGAGCCGCGAGGCCTGGTGCCGGGCCCGGGTGGCCGAGACCGAGCGCAGACTCGCCGCGGTTCCGGACGGTCTGCCGGTCATCCCGGTGAACCACTACCCCCTGCACCGGCACCCGATGGACATCCTGTGGCACCCCGAGTTCGCCATGTGGTGCGGCACGGCGGCGACCGCCGACTGGCACCGCAGGTTCCGCGTCGAGACCATGGTCTACGGGCATCTGCACATCCCCCGGACCACCCGGCACGAGGGTGTCCGGTTCGAGGAGGTGTCGGTGGGCTATCCGCGAGAATGGCGGAAGCGACCGGGACCGCCCGGTGCGCTGCGCCGCATTCTGCCGATGGAGGTCACAACCGGTGATGGAGGAACTGCTTCCGGAGTCGGTGGTGGCCGTGGAGAGCCACGGTGACGACGGGGCCGGGGAAGCGAGTCTGTACCCCGAGGAACTGGCGGTCGTGAGCCGCGCCGTGAGCAAGCGGCGCCGCGAGTTCGCCTCCGTACGCGTCTGCGCGCGGCGTGCGATGGAAAAGCTGGGGGTGGCGCCGGGGCCCGTGCTGCCGGGCGAACGCGGAGCCCCGCGGTGGCCGGCGGGTGTCATCGGCAGCATGACGCACTGCGAGGGCTACGCCGCCGCCGCGCTCGTCCGGGCCGGCGAACTGGCCTCCCTCGGCATCGACGCCGAACCCCATCTGGCGCTCCCCGACGACGTCCTGGAGGCCGTCGCCCTGCCCGGTGAGGCGGACCGCCTGGACCGCCTGGGCGCCCAGGCGCCGGCCGTCCACTGGGACCGGCTCCTGTTCAGCGCGAAGGAGTCGGTCTACAAGGCGTGGTTCCCGCTGACCGGCCAGTGGCTCGACTTCTCCGAGGCGGACATCGACATCACCCTCGATCCGGCACCCGCCGCCGGCGCTCCCACCGGCGGTCTGCGCGCCCGGCTCCTGGTCCCGGGGCCCGTCGTGGACGGCGTTCGCGTCCGGACCTTCACCGGACGCTGGACCGTCCGCCACGGTCTGGTCGCGACGACGGTCACGGTTCCGTGCTCCACGCCCGGTCCGGCTTCCGGGGCGGTTCCGGGTTCCGGGTCCGAGGCCTGAAGGGGCACGGGCGCCGCTCGGGCTCCTTCTCAGGGCCGGTCCGGTTCCGGGCACCAGGAGTGCAGCAGTCCGAAGAACGCGTCCTCGTTGCCCGCGAGGCCCGCCGCCTTCAGGGCCCGTTCCGTCTCGGCGAGGACGGCGGGCGGGACCACGGGTGGTCGTCCGTCGTCCGGCGGGCCGTCGAAAGCCGCTCGTACCGTCTGGAGGAGCCGGAGGTAGGCCTGCACGGCGGCGCGTTCACGGTCGGTCAGTACGGCGGTCGGCATCGGACGGCTCTTTCCGGTCGGCGGGTCGTGACACTGCTCCTGACCCCAGCTTGCCGTCCGCCACTGACAATCCGGTTTCGGTCCACGGAGGTTCGCCCGCTTAGCGGAGGCGAAACCTCACGGAAACCCCAGGTGGAACAGGGGCCCTACGCTGAAGAGAAGAGCCGGGGCCGCCTGCCGGACGGCCCCGGGGCCGCCCTTGCGGCGGTTCGACAGCCGCCTTCGCGGCGGCCTGGGAACGGGAGGTCGGCCCGTGGTCGACGTACAGCCTCGGCAGCCGCGGCGCACCCCGCGGCTGCGTTCGGTCGGTGACGGAGAACTGCGTCTGCAGCACCGTGTCGTGCACGGCTACCGGCGCGCCTACCGGATGGCGGGGGAGGGCCCGGCGCTCGTCCTGATCCACGGTATCGGGGACTCCTCCGCGACCTGGGCGGACCTGATCCCGGACCTCGCCCGCACCCACACCGTGATCGCGCCCGACCTGCTGGGCCACGGCGCGTCCGACAAGCCGCGCGCCGACTACTCGGTGGCCGCGTACGCCAACGGGGTGCGCGACCTGCTGGCCACGCTCGACATCGAGTCCGCCACGCTGGTCGGGCATTCGCTGGGCGGGGGAGTGGCGATGCAGTTCGCCTACCAGTTCCCCGAGCGGACCGACCGGTTGATCCTGGTCAGCGCGGGCGGTGTGGGCGGCGAGGTCAACCCCGTCCTGCGGGCCGTGTCGCTGCCGGGCGCCCATCTGTTGCTCTCCCTGCTGCGACTGCCCGGCATGCGGGTCCACGTGGGCCTCTTCCTCCGTCTGATGCGCCTGCTCGACACCGATCTGGCCCAGGACGCGCCGGAGTTGGTGAACCTCGTGGACGCGCTGCCCGACGCGACCTCGCGCAGCGCGTTCATCCGGACGCTGCGGGCGGTGGTCGACTGGCGCGGCCAGGCGGTCACCATGCTCGACCGCTGCTATCTCACCGAGGGCATGCCCACCATGCTGCTGTGGGGCGACCGGGACAGTGTGGTGCCGGTGCGGCACGCCTACGGGGCCCACGAGGCGATGCCGGGCAGCCGGCTGGAGATCTTCGAGGGAGCGGGACACTTCCCCTTCCACAGCGATCCGGCGCGCTTCCTCGCCCTGGTCGAGGAGTTCACGGCCACCACCGGTCCGGCCGACTGGAGCCGGGAGACGTGGCGGCAACTGCTGCGCGCCGGTCGTCCGGGCACGGCGGCGGGGCAGCCCGACACCGCCCGGAGCCGGGCGGCGGAGCGGGATCTGCGCGAGGCGAGCGAGCGCAGCGCGACCTGAGGTCCCGACGGGGGTGCCGCCGGTGTTCAGGCCGGGGCACCTCCGAGGCCCCGGCCGGGAGTGCCCGGTGGGGTCAGCCCGTCCGTTCGCGGGCGCCCGGACCCGGTCCGGCCGGTGTCCGGCCCCGGGCCGCCGCGACGACGGGCGAACGGCGCAGCGCGATGGACATGCGCACGAGGTCGCGCTGCCCGTCGGTGTACGCGAACGCGGATCCGGTCGCGGGCGGGGCGTCCGCCGCCTCCGCCGAGCTGATGACCCGGCCCTCCGGGTCGGCGGCCCGGGCCCGCACCGCGACCGTCACCATCGCGGCGTCGGCCTCGGCGTGCGCCTCGGCGGCGGAGGAGCCCGCGGCGACCGCGGCGCCGTACGCCCGCGAGCGCACCTCGGAGTCGAAGTAGGGGTAGAGACTCAGCATGCCGTCATGGATGTCGGACTCGCGCTGGGTGACCTGGAGTTCGGCGGGCGACCACCAGGACATCCGCACCGCGCGGTCCTCCGGCACGGAGACCGGTTTCAGCTCGCGCCACAACGGCCCGAGCCGGCGATAGGTCGACCAGGTCTTCCAGCTGTCCTCGATACGCCGCCAGGCAAGGGGGAGGCAGAAGCCGACGGCGGTGATCTGGGCCCCGGCCGACGCGAGCAGCGGGGCCGCATTGGTGCTGAGGCCGTCCAGGTCCGTGTGGTTCCAGCGGGCGACCACGGCGGTGAACTTGGCCGCGGAATAAGGGATGTTGCACAGCGATCCGAAAGCGATGATCACCAGTCCGGCGCGCAGCCGGCCCTGGACCTGGATCGCCCAGCGCCAGCACATGACGTTCATCGCGACACCGGCGACGGTGAGCGACGCGAGGTAGAGCACGATCATCTCGCGGATGAAAGGGGTGTTGGCGTAGTACGTGTCGAGGTCGCGCAGCCGTTCCTCGGGGGCGTCCCCGAGGGCGAACAGGACGATCAGCGCCACGCCGACCACGGTGTATCCGAGGATCCAGCGGCGTGAGAGCCGCCGGGTCACCTCGGGCGGGCCGCCGCGCCAGTTGATGATCAATACCAGACACGAGGCGCTGTAGCCGCTCAGCAGGCAGTAGACGAGCGGGGCCGAGACATTGGGTATCCCGGTGAGGTCGTTGACCGCGGCGATGGTCGGCGGGGCCGCGAAGAGGAACACCAGGCCCGCGAGGGCGAGGAGGACGCCGACGGAGCGCAGCAGCGGGTCGCGCCAGCCGCGCAGCAGGGAGGGGCCCTTGAACGCGATCGCCGCGCCCATGGCGACGGCCGGGATGTAGTAGCTGGATCCGTCCATGGCCGCGGGACCTTCAGCCTCGCGGCCCGCGACAGCCCAGGGAAGCTTCGATGCGGCCGGCCAGGCCGTGCCGCTGCACCGGGCCGCGCAGGGAGGAACCGGCCAGCCAGGTACGGCACTTGCTGGCGAGGAGGAGACCGAAGCTCTCGGCCTCCTTCTCGTCGGCGAGGTCGAAGCGGGTGCGTGCCGCCACTTTCAGGACAGTGGCCTGCAGGTCCGCTCCGTCGCCGAGTAAGCGCGCCGCGACGGCCGCGCCGTCGACGTGATGGCTGCAGTGCCCGGCCTTCATGTGCCACAGTTCGTGGCCGAGGATGACCAACTGGTGATCGGGCGCGGTGCGTTCCTCGATGACGACCAGGTCCTGTTCGGCCATGTCGAGCCACAGGCCGCTGGCGGTGCCGGGCGGGAAGGCGGCCGTACGGAACTGGACGGGACGGCCGCGGCGCCTGCTCATCGCGCCGCACAGCGCGGTGTAGAGGTCGGTGGGTGCCGCCGGCGCCGGGAGCGAGAGCTCCGAGACCAGCTCGCCGCACAGGCGGCGCATTTCCCTTCCGATGCCCACTGATCTCCCCCGGCTCACGACTCTGGCCGTTTGACGCTCTCCAGGAGCATGTCCAGCCATTCCGCGACTTTGTCCCGGTGCTGGTCGGTGGGCAACTGCGCGGCCCGCCAGGCGATCCCGCGGACACCGTGGTCGAGGAGCAGCCGGTCGAGCGGATCGTGGGCGACGGAGACCGCGGCGCGCTCGCGGTCGGCGAGCCGCTGCAGGAGTTCCTGCTCCGACCGCTGGAGGGCGCCCACGAGCGCTTCGGAGTCCTCGGCCGTGAGGAACCCGGCGTGCACCCGGAAGAAGCGCTGGATGGCGTCGCAGTGCTCCATGGTCGGGCGCCGGTCGCCGTTGATCAGGGCACCCGCCTGCTGGCGGGACATGCCGGCACCGTCCGCGATCTCCTGCTGCGTGTAGCGGCGGCCGTTGGGCTTGAGCCGGGTGCGGCGCAGCAGGTCCAGACGCTGCAGGAAGCGTGCCTGCAGGTCGGGTTCGCCGGCCGGGCGGCCGTTGAGCAGGGCCTTCGCCACGGGTTCGGGGACGCCGGACTCGGCCGACAGCCGCCGGACGTCGAAGACTTCGGCGTTCGGCACGCCGAGCCGGTCGGCGAGTGCGGTGACCCTGGCCACGACGGCCTGCAGCAGTACCGTCGCCGTGGCGCACGGAACCTCGAAGCCATCCGTCACCGACAGATCTCCTACGTCTCTCTCAGGTGGCTCTCACGAAGTTCGGGAACCATGTGGACACGAGGGTCAGGAACCATCCCGGCGGAAAGACCGGGGACCAACCGGAGCGTAACCCGTCGCTCGAACTCACATCCAGGTCTCGCCACAACTGTGGCGAGATTCAGCCGTCAACAGACGCCAAATGCCACGATAGTTGACACGCCTGTCCTCGGGGCAGCAGGATCGGGACGCCGCGTGAAGGCCGCAGAGGCAAGAGGGGTGACCTCCCGATGGCGTACCAGGCAGGAAGGCAGCGGTCCCAGCCGCGACCTGTCCCCGAGAGTCCCGAAGCGCAGGCGTATCTCCAGGACTGCGCCACGCTGATCGAGGCTGTCCCCTTCCCCTCCGTGGTGTTCGACCACCGCTGGGACGTCGTGCTGTCCAACGCCGCGTTCCAGACACTTTTCGACGGTGTCGGCGCCCATCCGACCGCCATGCCGGGCGACAACTTCCTGCGCTTCGTCCTGTTCCACCCGGACGCGGGGTCGATTCTCGGTGAGCACGAGTCGCGTTGGTGCCTGCCGATGCTCGCGCACTTCGCCGCGGCGGTGGAGCGCAACGGCCAGGACCGCGGGCTCCAGGCGATCCGCCGGGACATCGCCCAGGACCCGATCATGGACGCCGCCTACCGGCACGGCCTGCCGCACTGGATCGAGGCGGTCGGACCGCGCGGGGTCGAGCACGACGGCGCCGTGCGCCCGCTGCTCCATCCCGATCCCCGCTGGGGCAGCACGGACTGCCGGATCGTGGACGACACCCCCAAGTCCCTCCGGGAAATGGGCTATTCGCGGATGACCCTGGTGCTGCGCGAGGCGGCCCGGCCGACGGCGGGCGGACCGCGCAGGGCACGCAGGACGCGCAACGGCGCGGCGGAGCTTCACGCCGTGTGACGCGCGTCGACCCCTGTGGGCGTGGGCACCGCGGGTGCGCGTCTCGGAGTGGGAGCGCTCGGGTTCGTACCTCGACGTGGGGCCGCGTCCGGGTTCGTGCCCCGACACGGACGGGGCTCGGTGCGTGCCGTGTACGGGGCGGGCCCCGCCCCGCGGGAGGAGGCCCGGAGGGGCGGCGTGATGCCCTCGGGGGCGGGCCGTTCAGCCGGCCGGCATCACCAGGACGAGGGGCACGCTGTCGCAGGGGACGAGCCGCATGCTCCCGTGGACCGTGCTCCGGGCCGCCGCCAGCACGCCCGCGAAGTCCGGCCCCTTGGTGAGGGATCCGGCCAGATGCGCGGGGTCGGCCGACGCGGCCACCCGGCCCCGGGCGTTCACCAGGTAGGCGGCTCCGGGCAGCCGCTGCAGGAGCGGGACGACCGCGCCCTCGAAGTGCCGCAGGTACACGTCCGCCGCGGCGACGCCCACGAACCGGCCCTCCACGTGGACCGGCGCGGACAGCGTCAGGCTGTACTCGTCGGAGCAGAGGTAGTCGACGTACGGCCCCGCGACCGCGCGCTGCCCCGTGTCGCGGGGGAGGGCGAACCAGTCCCAGTGCGTGTAGTCCGAGTACGCGGAGCGCGTCGGATCGAGGTCGAGCAGCAGCGGCCGTACGCCCCCGTCGGAGCCCTGCTGCCACCATTCCAGCCACGCCGGTACGTCACCGAGCAGCCCCGGCGCCGCCACGAAGCCGGCGCCCGACACCAGCTCCTGCCGGGTGAGCCGCAGATGCAGCCCCGGGCGCAGTGCCGCCAGATCCACCGTCGCGGGGCGGCGGCCCCGGGCGGCGACGCGGGTGAGCAGCGCGGTGGCGTCGGCCCGGATCTCGGCGACGGTGTCGAACACGGCCTCCAGCGTGCAGCGGACCTGCGTGGCGACGGCCGCCTCGGCGGTGGCGTCAAGCGTCGCTGTCGCGCCGGCCCGGCCGGGGCTGCTCATGGGTGCCCTCCAGGGGACGCGGACCTGACACGGTGCGCGGCATCGAGAGGCGGAGGTCGATGAGACGCGCCGTCGAGTCCTGTACGCACCGCTCGGCCAGCGCTCTGGCCGAATCGTGGGCCCCATCTTGCACGGCCGAGATTACGGCGTGGTGACGGTCCGCGACTTCTTCACGATATTCGTCGTCCCCGAGGACCAGGCACAGCAGCGCGCCCACCTCCGTCTGCAGCGCGACCTGCTCGCGCGTCAGCCGGGCGGACTGCGCCGCCGCGGCGAGCTCGACGTGGAAGCGGCCGTAGACGCGGCTGCGGGTGGCGGCGTTCTCGGCGGACGCCAGGTCGTCCAGGGTGCGCCGCAGCGCCCTGAGGTCCTCCGGTTCCGTCCGCTGCGCCGCCAGCCGCGCGGCCGCTCCGGACAGGGCCGCCCAGTGGTCGCCCAGGTCGCGCAGCTCCTCGGTGCTCCAGCCGGCCAGCCGGGCCAACAGCCGCTCCTCGCCCGGGACTTCGGGCAGGGACACGAAGCTGCCGCCACCGCGCCCGCGCCGCGTGGTGACCAGTCCCTGCTGGCGCAGGGCCATCAGGGCCTCGCGCAGGGTGACCGTCGACACCCCGAGCTGCCCGGCCAGGTCCATCTCGCCGGGCAGCTGCTCGCCGTCGGCGAGCAGCCCGAGCTCGATGGCGTCGCCGATCCGGTGTACGACCGTCTCGACGCGCGCGCGGTTGTCCACGGGAGTGAAGACGGCTCTGCGAACGCCGTCGCCCCTGTGTTGCTTCACGGTCACCACCTTGTGCGTTGACTCAACCTTTACTCTAAAGGGGTCTTGAGGTTTGAACTATGGCTTCATATCTTTCCGGTCAGTGATGCAACGCACCTCCGCACCAGAAAGGTTCCCCGCCCATGGAGGCAAAGGCGATCCGGCTCCAGGGCCTGCGCAAGGCGTTCGGTGACACGACCGCCGTGGCCGGAGTCGATCTGGAGATAGCCGACGGCGAGTTCTTCTCGATGCTCGGCCCGTCCGGCTCGGGCAAGACGACCGTGCTGAGGATGATCGCCGGCTTCGAGAGCCCGACCGGGGGCCGGATCGAACTGGCGGGCCAGGAGGTCACCGGTCTCGCCCCGTTCGAACGGGACGTGCACACGGTCTTCCAGGACTACGCCCTGTTCCCGCACATGACCGTCGAGGAGAACGTCGCCTACGGACTCAAGGTCCGCAAGGTGCCCAAGGCCGAGCGGCTGGTCCGGGCCCGCAAGGCGCTCGCCGACGTACGTCTCGAAGGGTTCGGCCGGCGCCGTCCGGGCCAGCTCTCCGGCGGCCAGCGCCAGCGCGTCGCCCTCGCCAGGGCGCTGGTCGGCCGCCCCCGTGTCCTGCTGCTCGACGAGCCCCTCGGCGCCCTCGACCTCAAGCTCCGCGAGCAGATGCAGGTCGAGCTCAAGGCGATCCAGCGCGAGGTCGGCATCACCTTCGTGTTCGTCACCCACGACCAGGAGGAGGCCCTGACGATGAGCGACCGCGTCGCCGTCTTCAACCAGGGCCGCATCGAACAGGTGGGCACTCCGGCCGAGATCTACGAGCGCCCCGCCACCGCGTTCGTCGCGGGCTTCGTCGGCACGTCCAACCTGCTCGACGGGCAGTCCGCCGAGCAGATCGTCGGCGCCCCGGGCACCTACAGCATCCGGCCCGAGAAGATCCGCGTGCTCAAGGAGTCCGCGGAGGACGCCGAGTCCACCGAGTCCACCGATGCCGGTGGTGCCGGTGCGGTCGCCGAGCCGGAGCACTCCACCGCGGCCGGCACCGTCGCCGAGGTCGTCTATCTCGGCGACGCCACCCGCTTCCTGGTGGACCTCGACGCGGGCGGCCGCCTCACCGCGCTCCAGCAGAACCTGGACACCTCCTCCGAGGACGTGGCCGCCCTGCGCGGCACCCGGGTCCGGCTCCGGTGGCACCGCCGCCACGCCTTCCAGGTCCCCGACCCCCGCTGACTTCCCCGCCCAGTTTCCCGTCACGTATGGAGTACGCCGTGCGCCTCACCCCAACCCTCAAGGCCGCCGCCGCCGTCGCGGTGCTCCTCGCGGCCACCGCCTGCGGATCGTCCGGTACGGGCTCCGCCGCGTCCACCGGCTTCAACCCGCCCGACCTCAAGGCGCAGTCGAAGCTCGGCAAGACCGAGGGGCAGGTCAACCTGATCGCCTGGGCCGGCTACGTCGAGGACGGTTCCAACGACCCCAAGGTCGACTGGGTCGGCGACTTCGAGAAGCAGACCGGCTGCCAGGTCAACTCCAAGGTGGCCGCCAGCTCGGACGAGATGGTCAAGCTGATGAAGACCGGCCAGTACGACGCGGTCTCCGCCTCCGGGGACGCCTCCCTGCGCCTCATCGCCTCGGGCGACGCGGCCCCGGTCAACACCGACCTGGTGCCGAACTACAGACACGTCTTCAGCGGCCTGAAGAAGGGCGCCTGGAACTCCGTCAAGGGCCAGATGTACGGCATCCCGCACGGCCGGGGCGCCAACCTCCTGATGTACAACACCCAGAAGGTCACCCCCGCCCCCACCTCCTGGTCCGCGGTCTTCGACGACGCCTCGGCGAACAAGGGCCACGTCACCGCGTACGACTCGCCGATCTACATCGCCGACGCGGCGCTCTACCTCAAGTCCGCCAGGCCCGAGCTGAAGATCAAGGACCCCTACGCCCTCGACCAGAAGCAGTTCGACGCGGCCGTCGACCTGCTGAAGAAGCAGAACGCGAACGTGGGGGAGTACTGGAGCGACTACCTCAAGGAGATCTCCGCCTTCAAGAGCGGCGACTCCGTGGTCGGCACCACCTGGCAGGTCATCGCCAACCTCGCGGCCGGCGAGGGGGCCAAGATCAAGGCCGTCGTGCCCAAGGAGGGTTCCACGGGCTGGTCCGACACCTGGATGGTCTCCGCCAAGGCCAAGCACCCCAACTGCGCCTACAAGTGGATGGACTGGATCATCTCGCCGAAGGTGAACGCCCAGGTCGCCGAGTACTTCGGTGAGGCGCCCGCCAACTCCGAGGCGTGCCGGTACACCAGCGACAAGACCTTCTGCGACACCTTCCACGCCACGGACGAGAGCTACTGGAAGAACATCGCGTTCTGGAACACGCCCATCGAGCAGTGCCTCGACGGCCGCACCGACGTCAAGTGCGTCCCGTACGCCAAGTGGGTCCAGGCCTGGACCGAGATCAAGGGCTGACCGGACGATGACCACCACCGCGCAGGCCGCCGGACGCTCCCCCGTCCGGCGGCTCGCCGGGACACTGCACCGGCGCCCCCGGCTGCGGCTGTCCCTGCTGCTGACCGCACCCCTGCTCTGGCTGGCGGTGCTCTATCTCGGCTCGCTGGCCGTGCTGTTCGTCTCCGCGTTCTGGACGACGAACTCCTTCACCTCCGAGGTCGTGAAGGTCTGGTCGACCGACAACTTCCACCAGCTCTTCACCCTGCCCGTCTACCGGCAGGTCATCCTGCGCAGCATCGGTGTCGCCCTCGCGGTCACCGTCCTGTGCGCGGTGATCGCGTTCCCGATCGCCTTCTACACGGCCCGCATCGCCAAGCCCGCGCGGCGCCCGCTGCTCGTCGTCGCCATCCTCACGCCGCTGTGGGCGAGTTATCTCGTCAAGGTGTACGCCTGGCGGCTGATCCTCTCCCAAGGAGGCCTCGCCGACTGGGTGTTGAAGCCCCTCGGACTGAGCGGGCCCGGGTACGGCCTGGTGGCGGCGATCATCGCGCTGACCTACCTCTGGCTGCCGTACATGATCCTGCCGATCCACACCGCGCTGGAGCAGCTGCCCGCCAACCTGCTGGACGCCTCGGCGGACCTGGGGGCCGGCGCGGCCCGCACCTTCCGCTCGGTGGTGCTGCCCATGGTCCTGCCGTCCGTGGCCGCCGGCTCGGTCTTCACCTTCTCGCTCAGCCTCGGCGACTACATCACCGTGCAGATCGTCGGCGGCAAGACCCAGCTCATCGGCAACGTCGTCTACTCCAACATCGAACTGAACCTGCCCATGGCCGCCGCGCTCGGCACGGTCCCCGTCGTGGTCATCGTGGTGTACCTCCTCGCGATGCGCCGCACGGGCGCCCTGAGCAGTCTCTGAGGAGCCCGCTGTGCAACTCTCCCGTCCCGCGCGCATCGCGCTGCGCGCCGCCGCCGGGCTCGGCTTCGCGTTCATCTACGTGCCGCTCGCGCTCGTCCTGGTCAACTCCTTCAACCGGGACCGCAGCGCGAGCTGGCCGCCGTCCGGGCTCACCTTCCACTGGTGGTCGGTCGCCTGGGAGAACGAGGGGGCCCGCGCGGCCCTGTGGGTCTCGGTCAAGGCCGGTCTCGGCGCCACGGCGATCGCGCTGGTGCTGGGCACGCTGATCGCCTTCGCCGTCGCCCGCCACCGGTTCTTCGGCCGGGACACCGTCTCCTTCGTGGTCGTCCTGCCGATCGCGCTGCCCGGCATCGTCACGGGCATCGCGCTCAACTCGGCCTTCAGCACGGTGCTCGAACCGCTCGGCGTCGGACTCGGCATGTTCACCGTGATCGTCGGCCACGCGACCTTCTGCATCGTCGTCGTCTTCAACAACGTGGTGGCACGACTGCGCCGTACGTCCGGGACGTACGAGGAAGCGGCGATGGATCTGGGCGCGGACACCTTCCGGGCCTTCGTCGACGTCACCTTCCCGCTGGTGCGCTCGGCACTGGTGGCCGGCGGACTGCTCGCGTTCGCGCTGTCCTTCGACGAGATCGTCGTGACGACGTTCACCGCCGGTCCCGGCATCGAGACCCTGCCGATCTGGATCTTCAACAACATGACCCGGCCCCAGCAGGCGCCGGTCGTGAACGTCGTGGCCGCCGTGCTCGTCCTGCTCTCGGTGATCCCGATCTACGCGGCCCAGCGGCTGTCCGCGGACACCGCCACCGGGAGCCGGATCTGACGGGCCTCGGCCGAAACCGCCGGGTGACCGGTCGACGTCGGCGAGGGGCGGCCGGAGTCCGTCGTGTACGGACTCCGGCCGCCCCTCGGGCGTATGCGCGAACCGGCTCCGGCCGCTCCTCCGGGGGCGGGCCGATGGACGGGCTCGGTCAGCGCTTGGTGGTGCTGTTGAACAGCGAGCGCGACCAGAGGTAGCCGACCAGGCTGATGCCGGCGCACCAGGCGAGCGAGATCCAGCCGTTGTCGCCGATCGCCGAGCCGGAGAGCAGGCCGCGCAGTGTCTCGGTCATCGGGGTGAACGGCTGGTTCTGCGCGAACCAGCGAAGGCCCGGGGACATCGAGTCGGCCGGCACGAAGGCGGAGCCGAGGAACGGCAGGAACTGGACCAGCAGCGGCTTGTTGCTCGCGGACTCGACGGTCTTGGAGACGAGGCCCAGTGCCGCCGAGAGCCAGGTGACCGCGAACGCGATGGCCGTGAGGAGACCGGCGGCGGCGAGCCATTCGAGCGGGCTCGCGTCCGACCGGAAGCCGATGGCGAGCGCGAACCCGACGACCAGGACCATGCTCACCATCGTCTGGACGACGCTGCCGACGACATGGCCCGTCATGAACGAGGAACGGGTGATGTTCATCGTGCGGAAGCGGTTGATGATGCCTTGCGTCATGTCCGAGCAGACCGCGATCGAGGTCGACATCGCCCCGGCCGCCACCCCCATGACGATGATGCCGGGCGTCAGATACTCCAGGTAGGCGTCCCGGCCGCCGCCCATTCCGGCGCCGATCGAGTCCCCGAAGGCGTACACGAACAGCAGCAGCATCAGGATCGGCATCATGGCGGCGCCGAGCGACACGCTCGGATACCGGATCGCGTGCTTGAGGTTGCGCCGCAACATCGTCATCGAGTCGTGCACGGCGTAGGCGAGGGTGCTCATCGCGGGGTCTCCTTGACCTGAGGTGTGGTGCCGGTGCCGAACCCGGTGGCGCCGTCGCCGGTCAGGGCGAGGAACACGTCGTCCAGGTCGGGGGTGTGCACGGAGAAGTCGGCGGCCCTGATGCCGGCGGCGTCGAGCCGGTCGAGCAGGACGCGCAGCGCGTCGAGACCGGCGTCGCCCGCCACCCGCAGCGCGAGGTCCTCGTCGTCGCGGGCCGCGCCGGGGAAGACGGAGGCCGCGCGCTCGTAGTCGGCGGCCTCGGTGAACCGCAGCCGTACGTGGCTGCCGGGGATCTGCGCCTTGAGCTGTTCCGCCGAGCCCTCCGCGACGATCCGGCCCTTGTCGAGCACGGCGATCCGGTCGGCCAACTGGTCGGCCTCTTCCAGGTATTGGGTGGTGAGGAACACGGTGGTGCCGCCCGCGACCAGTGAACGCACCGTGTCCCACATGGTGCGGCGGCTGCGCGGGTCGAGTCCGGTCGTCGGCTCGTCCAGGAAGATCACCTGGGGGTCCCCGACCAGCGTCATGGCGAGGTCGAGCCGTCGCCGCATGCCGCCGGAGAAGGTCGAGGCCCGCTGGTCCGCGACGTCCGCGATGCCGAACCGCTGGAGCAACTCCTCGGCACGGAAGCGTCCTTCACGCCTGCCGAGGCGCAACAGGTCGGCCACGAGGAGCAGGTTCTCCTCGGCGGTGAGCAGGTCGTCGAGCGCGGAGAACTGCCCGGTGACACCGATCGCGGCGCGTACACCGTCGGGTGAGGCGGCGATGTCGTGGCCCGCGACCTGGGCCTGCCCGCCGTCGGCGGCGATGAGCGTGGACAGGATCTGCACGGTGGTGGTCTTGCCGGCGCCGTTCGGTCCGAGCAGCGCGAAGACGGAGCCGGCCGGGATGTGCAGGTCGATGCCGTCGAGCACGGTCTTGTCGCCGTACGCCTTGCGCAGACCGATGGCGGAGACGGCGGCGGGCGGCTGCGGATCGCCGGCCATTCTGGGCGTGGGCATGACAGATGAAGGCATGGAGCTCTCCCGTTCGGAGGCCGAGTGGATGAGGTGCCGGAAGAGAAGGAGCCGCGAGGGGGGCGGCCGGAGGGAAGGGCCGGCGGCGCGGAGGCGGTGAAGGAGCGGAGGCGTCGGCGGCGTGGAGGCGTCGACGCCGTGGGAGCTCAGGACTTGGCGCGCACGATGTCGATGTTGCCCCAGTTGCTCCGCGCGCGGACCGTGACGGTGCCCTCGGTCTGCTCGGGGGCCTCGGACTCGGTGAGCAGGTTGCGTACCTGTCCGCGGTTGGAGCTGATGTCGAGCCAGGCGGCGACGCCCGCGCGGACGCCGACCTCGATGGAGCCGTTGGACGTCTCCAGCCGGATCTCCCCGCCGACGACCTCGGCGACGCGGACGTGCCCGTTGGTCGTGGTGCCGGTGACCGACGCCCCGGCGCGCGTGATGTCGATGCCGCCGTTCGTGCTGCTCGTCCGCGTCTCTCCGGTGACCGTGCCGACGGTCGTGGTGCCGTGCGCGTTCTTCAGGACGGCGGGGCCGTCGATCGTGCCGACGCGCACGTTGCCGGTGCTGCTGGTGATCTCGGCCGGGCCCTCGACCCGGTCCACGGTGACCAGGCCGTGCGACACGGTCAGCGTCAGCGGGCCGGTGCTGTCGAGGCGGACATCGCCTGCCGAGGTCTTCACCCGGACATCGCCGAGCCGGCCCTCGCCGAACATCTGGGCCCAGGAGCCGGACATGTCGACCCGGGAGTCCGTGGGCAGGCCGACCGTCACATCGACGAGGCCGCTGGGGCCGACCAGGGGCCGGTACTTGCTCCTGATCGTCAGGACGCCGTTCGCGTACACGACCTCGGTCTGCTCGGCGGCGCGCACGTCCTTGTCCCGCTTGGGGTCGCGCGGCAGCACCTCGACGACCGTGTCGGGGCGGTCGCCCGCGGTGAGGCGGATGGAACCGGCGGCCACCTCGGCCGTGACCGAGATCGGCTGGGGGGTGTCGAAAGAAGGCATGGCTGTCCCGTCCTCTTGGGTCTCTGGGCCGTCCCCGCAGGTGAGGGGCGGTGTGGGTTGAGTGGTGCGGGTGCGGGTGCGGCTAGCGCACCCAGCCCGTGAAGCTCTGTCCGACCGTGCGGGTCCTGCCCGTCGCGCGGGGCCGCGTTCCGCCGTCGACCGCGGCCGACACGGCCCGCACCAGCCACGCGTTGACGGACAGGCCCTCGAGGCTCGCGGCCTCCTCGGCGCGCGCCTTGAGGTGAGCCGGCAGACGCAGGTTGACGCGGGCGGTGCCGCCCTCGCCCTCGTCGGCGGGCGGCTGCGTCCTGAACGTTTCGACGGGGCCCTCCGCCGCTTCCGTGGTGCCGGCGTAGGAGGGGGGTGGTGTCACGACGAAATCGGGGTCCAGTCCCCGCAGCCGTACGTCGACCGAGCCGGGGGCGAGCTCGCGGGTGATCTCGTCCATCGCGGCCGAGAGCACGTTGAGCATGGTCAGACGCGTCGCCGACTCCAGCGGAGCGGTGAGCCGCTCGGCCAGCTGGCGGGCTTCTTCCCCGCCGGCTTCGGCGGCCACCGCGAGTTCGTGGCGCAGGGTGTCGACATACGGAGTGAGGTCCATGACGACATCGTGGCACCATTGTGGTGCCATGCGCAAGCCTGAATGGCGCCCCCTGTTGTGCGATCTGGCGCGATATGCCTCTGAACTGCGGAAATGTGGAATGGATCGCCTGGGCGGCGGTGGTGCCATGCGTGCCCGTGTGTCATCCGGGGGTGTCTGGTGGCATCGAGTGGCGCCGGATGGTGCCGGATGGCGCTGAATGGCGCCGGGTGGCGCCAGGTGGCGCCATGCGGTGTCGCGCCGACGAGGGAAGGGCCCGCCACTTCTGCCGGACTCCAGGACGGATACAGAGGTATGTGACATAGTACTGATGTGAGTCAGCCTGTTGCCTGCGATGTCGTGGTCGTCGGAGCCGGGATGGTGGGCGCCGCCTGCGCCCTGTACGCGGCTCGCGAGGGCCTCGATGTCGCCGTGGTGGACCGAGGCCCGGTGGCCGGCGGCACGACCGGCGCGGGTGAGGGAAATCTGCTCGTCTCCGACAAGGAACCCGGACCCGAACTCGACCTCGCCCTGCTCTCCGGGCGCCTGTGGGCCGACCTCGCCGAGGAGCACGCGAAGGCGATCGAGTACGAGGCCAAGGGCGGTGTCGTCGTGGCCTCCACCCCCGAGGGCCTGGCCGCGCTGGAGACGTTCGCGGCGCGCCAGCGGGCGGCCGGTGTACTGGCCGAACCGGTCTCTGCCGGTCGACTGCACGATCTGGAGCCGTACTTGGCGCCGGGGCTCGCGGGCGCCGTCCGCTATCCGCAGGACACCCAGGTGATGCCCGCCCTCGCCGCCGCGCATCTCCTGCGCGCATCGGGCGCGCTGCTGCTGACCGGGCGCACCGTGACCGAGGTGCTGCGCGGGAAGGACGGCTCGGTCCGCGGGGTGCGCACCGACCGGGGCGAGCTGTACGCACCCGCCGTCGTCAACGCGGCCGGCACCTGGGGCGCCGAAGTGGCCTCGCTCGCGGGCGTCACGCTTCCCGTCCTGCCCCGCAGGGGATTCGTCCTGGTCACCGAGCCCCTGCCGCGCCGGGTGCGGCACAAGGTGTACGCGGCGGACTACGTCGCCGACGTCGCCAGCGACTCGGCCGTGCTCCGGACGTCGCCGGTGGTGGAGGGGACCGCGGCCGGTCCGATCCTGATCGGCGCGAGCCGGGAACGGGTCGGCTTCGACCGGTCGTTCTCGCTGCCCGTCGTCCGGGACCTGGCCGCCGGCGCCACCCGGCTCTTCCCGTTCCTGTCGCAGGTGCGAGCCCTGCGGACCTATCTCGGCTTCCGGCCCTACCTGCCCGACCATCTGCCCGCCATCGGCCCCGACCCCCGGGCGCCCGGCCTCTTCCACGCCTGCGGGCACGAGGGGGCCGGCATCGGACTGTCCACCGGGACCGGCCGGCTGATCGCACAGGTTCTGGCGGGCGGGGAACCCGGCCTCGACCTCACGCCGTTCCGGCCCGACCGCTTCCCCGAGGAGGCCGCGTGAACCCCCTGGATCTCGTACGGGCCGAACCCGGCCCCGCCTTCACCGTCACCCTCGACGGCCGGGCGATCGACGTACTGCCCGGCCGGACCGTCGCCGCCGCGCTGTGGGCCGAGGGCGTCACGTCCTGGCGCGGCACCCGTGGCGGGGGCCGGCCCCGTGGGGTCTTCTGTGGCATCGGCGTCTGCTTCGACTGTCTCGTCACCGTCAACGACCGCCCCAATCAACGGGCTTGTCTGGTCCCGCTGGCTCCCGGCGACGCGATCCGCACGCAGGAAGGAACCGGCCACGATGACTGACGTACCCCACCGCCTCGCGGTGATCGGCGCGGGGCCGGCCGGTCTCGCCGCTTCCCTGGCCGCGGCGGCGCGCGGTGTCCACGTGACGCTGATCGACGCGGCCGCGGCGGCGGGCGGACAGTTCTACCGCCGGCCCGCGAGCGGCCTGGGCGCCCGGCGGCCCCGCGCGCTGCACCACCAGTGGCGTACCTGGCAGCGGCTGGAACAGGGGCTCGCCGCGCACCTGGAGGCGGGTACGGTCAAACACTTGACGGACCATCATGTCTGGACGGTCGAACGGACCGCGGCAACGCCCGGCACGCGGACGGGATTCACCGTCCACGCCCTCCTCGGCCCGCTCCAGGAGCGCTCCGTCGCCGTGCGCGCCGACGCCGTGCTCATCGCCACCGGGGGATACGAGAAGGTGCTGCCGTTCCCCGGCTGGACCCTGCCCGGAGTCGTGACCGCGGGCGGGGCCCAGGCCATGCTCAAGGGAGGTCTCGTCGTCCCCGGCCGCAGAGCCGTCGTCGCGGGGAGCGGGCCGCTGCTGCTGCCCGTCGCGACCTCCCTCGCCGCCGCCGGGGTCGAGGTCGCCGCCCTCGTGGAGTCCCTCGACCCGAGAAGGCTGGTGCGCGCGGCCGGGGCGCTGGCGGCCGACCCGGACAAGGTCGCCGAGGGCGCCCGGTACGCGGCCCGGCTCCTGCGCCACCGCGTCCCGTTCGTCCCGCGCCACACCGTCGTCGAAGCGCAGGGCGAACGGCGCCTCGAAGCCGTCACCGTCGCCGCGCTCGGCCCCGACGGGCGGGTACGGCCCGGCACCGCGCGCCGCATCCCGTGCGACACGCTCGCCGTCGGGCACGGGATGATCCCGCACACCGATCTCGCCGAAGCGCTCGGCTGCCGCATCGACGGGGCGAACGTCGACGTGGACGACGAGCAGCGCACCGACGTGCCCGGCGTCTGGGCCGCCGGGGAGACCACGGGCGTCGGCGGCGCCGTACTCGCCCTGGCCGAGGGGCATCTCGCGGGCCGGTCGGTGGCCGCCCGGCTGCGCGGCACCGGGCCCGACCCGCGCTCGGCCGCCCGGGCCACGAGGGTCCGGACGAGAGCGCGCTCGTTCGCCGCCGCGCTCGACGCGGTGTACCGGCCGCCCGCCCACTGGACCGACCGGGTCACCGACGACACCGTCGTGTGCCGCTGCGAGGAGGTCACGGCGGGCCGCGTCCGCGAGGCCGTCACCGGCCTCGGCGCGGGAGACGTGCGGACGGTCAAACTGCTCACCCGGGCCGGAATGGGATGGTGCCAGGGCCGGATCTGCGAACCAGCCGTCGCCGGACTCGCCGGCTGCGAACTGCCGCCCGCACGAAGGATGTTGGCCCGTCCCGTACCGCTCGGCGAACTGGCCCGCGCGGGCTCGGAGGACGACGGCCCCCCATCCGGCGCGGGCTCGCCCCCGGCCGACCGGTGACCTGCCCCGACGCGCACGTGCCGACGCCCCCCGGCGCCGGCATGGTCTTCCCCGCCCCGCCCCGCCCCGATTCGTCCGAGTCCTGCCCCGATCCGTCCGACAGTGATATGTCACACCGCATCGAGAGGGATGAGTACCGCATGACCGGCACCCCTGGCACCTCTGACACCCCCGGCACCTCTGACACCTCCGACAGCCTCCGCCCCTGGCGCGGAGTCCTCGTCGCCACCGCGCTCCCGCTGAACGACGACCTCTCCGTCGACCACGGCCGCTACGCCGAACACTGCTCCTGGCTCGTCGAGAACGGCTGCGACGGCGTCGTGCCGAACGGTTCGCTCGGCGAGTACCAGGTGCTCACCCCCGAGGAGCGGGCCGAGGTCGTCGAGACCGCCGTCGCCGCGATCGGCGGGTCCCGGGTGATGCCCGGCGTCGCCGCGTACGGCTCCGCCGAGGCCCGCCGCTGGGCCGAGCAGGCCAGGGACGCAGGCTGCGGCGCCGTGATGCTGCTGCCGCCCAACGCCTACCGCGCGGACGAGCGTTCCGTCCTCGCGCACTACAAGGAGGTCGCGCGGGCGGGCGTCCCGGTCGTCGCGTACAACAACCCCATCGACACCAAGGTCGACCTGGTGCCCGAACTCCTCGCGAAGCTGCACTCCGCCGGTTTCGTCCAGGGCGTCAAGGAGTTCTCCGGCGATGTGCGCCGCGCCTACCGCATCGCCGAACTCGCCCCGGAACTCGACCTGTTGATCGGCGCCGACGACGTCCTGCTCGAACTCGCCGTCGCGGGCGCCAAGGGCTGGGTGGCCGGCTACCCGAACGCGCTGCCCCGGGCGGGCGTCGAGCTCTACCGCGCCGCGGTCGCCGGCGACCTCGACACGGCGGGCAAGCTCTACCGGCAGCTGCACCCGCTGCTGCGCTGGGACTCCCGGGTCGAGTTCGTCCAGGCCATCAAGCTGTCCATGGACATCGTCGGCCGCCACGGCGGTCCGGTCCGACCGCCGCGCGTCCCGCTGCTGCCCGAGCAGGAGGCCGCCGTACGCCTGGCCACGGAACGGGCCGTCGCCGCCGGTCTCGCCTGATCCACCACCGGCCCTCCCGCAGCCCACAACCTTCCTTTCGCCCCCTCCGCCCCTACCCGACCCGTACCCAGGGGCTCCGCCCCCGGACCCCCGCTCCTCAAACGCCGGAGGGGCTGAAACCTGCCCCGCACCCGAAAAGCAGGCCGTCCCCGGGGATCTCACACAAGCCACCATGCACCCGCCAGTCGGGATCCGGCGTGAGGGGCCGTGCCGGTACATCGATGCCCGTCGCCACCGACGTCCACCACTCGTCCGACAGCGACGGGCTGATGCACCGGCACGGCCCCGACCCGCCCACCGGACCCGAACCGCAGTTCACCGGAGCGAACCCCGACCCCGCCGAGGAGTCCCATGCGCAGCAAACTCGTCCTGCACGCCGTCGACTCGCACACCGAGGGGATGCCCACCCGGGTGATCACCGGAGGGATCGGTACGGTCCCGGGCGCGACCATGAACGAGCGGCGGCTGTACTTCCGTGAGCACCGCGACGACATCAAGCAGCTCCTGATGAACGAACCGCGCGGCCACGCGGCGATGAGCGGTGCCGTCCTCCAGCCGCCCACCCGTCCCGACTGCGACTACGGCGTGATCTACATCGAGGTGTCGGGCTATCTGCCGATGTGCGGGCACGGCACGATCGGGGTGGCGACCGTGCTGGTGGAGACCGGCATGGTCGAGGTCGTCGAGCCCGTCACCACGATCCGGCTCGACACCCCGGCAGGCCTCGTCGTCGCCGAGGTCGCCGTGGAGGACGGCGCGGCCAAGGAGGTCACGCTCAGGAACGTGCCCTCCTTCGCCGTCGGCCTCGACCGCAAGGCCGTACTCGCCGACGGGCGCACCGTGACGTACGACCTGGCCTACGGCGGGAACTTCTACGCGATCCTGCCGCTGGAGGAGTTCGGCCTGCCCTTCGACCGCTCCCGCAAGGACGAGATCCTCGCGGCGGGACTCGCGCTCATGGACGCGGTCAACGCCGAGGGCGGGCCCGTACATCCCGAGGACCCGTCCATCCGCGGCTGCCACCACGTCCACCTGTACGCGCCCGGGGCGAGCGCCCGCTTCTCGCGGCACGCGATGGCGATCCACCCCGGCTGGTTCGACCGTTCGCCCTGCGGTACGGGCACCAGCGCACGCATGGCCCAGCTGCACGCCCGCGGTGAACTCCCGCTGGACACCGAGTTCGTGAACGAGTCATTCATCGGCACGCGGTTCACCGGACGGCTGCTCGGCACCACCGAGGTCGCCGGGATCCCCGCCGTGCTGCCCAGCTTCACGGGACGCGCCTGGATCACGGGAACCGCCCAGTACCTGCTCGACCCCTCGGACCCGTTCCCGGCCGGGTTCGTCCTGTGAGCGGCCCCGCGCCGGGCCGTGGATACTGGACTTCGAGTAACACGTGACATGGCACCTGCCCCGGTGCGGCAGGACGACCGCGCACCGGCCCGTACGAGGAGACCTCGATGGCCGCCCAGCGCAGCAGCAGCGCACCCTCAGCCGCTCCCGACCTGCCCGCGCTGGGCGGCAGGCGGAGCAGCTACCGCGAGCGCGTGGCCGACGCGCTGCGCGCCGCGCTGATCGCGGGCGAGCTGCGGCCCGGAGAGGTCTACTCGGCGCCGACGCTGGCGGCCCGGTTCGGCGTCTCGGCGACACCGGTCCGCGAGGCCATGCTCGACCTGGCGAAGGAGGGTCTGGTCGACACGGTGCCGAACAAGGGGTTCCGGGTCACGGAGGTCTCCGAGAAGCAGCTCGACGAGTACACCCACATCCGCTCGCTCATCGAGATCCCCACCGTCGTGGGGCTGGCCGCCACGGCGGACCCCGCCTCGCTGGAGGCGCTGCGCCCGGCCGCCCGGGAGATCGTGACCGCGGCGGCGGCCGGTGACCTCATCGCCTACGTGGAGGCGGACATCCGCTTCCACCTCGGTCTGCTCGCCCTCGCCGGCAACTCCCATCTGGTCGAGGTCGTCGGCGACCTGCGCAAGCGCTCGCGCCTGTACGGGCTCGACGCCCTGGTCCGGGCGGGCCGCCTGGAGGCCTCGGCGAGGGAGCACCTGGAACTCCTCGACGCGCTCGTGCGGCGCGACGAGCACGCCGTGCACGCGGTGATGACACGCCACCTGGGCCACGTCCGGGGACTGTGGGCGGCGCCCTGAGACCTCCGGACCCCGTTCCTGTGAACAGGAATCCGCCGAAGCGTTACGCAAGCAACTTGCATTTCTTGCGCTATTCTTGCGCTTATGACGCGACGACTTGCTCAGGTGGCGAAGAAGGTCGGGGTCAGCGAGGCCACGGTCAGCCGGGTGCTCAACGGCAAGCCGGGTGTCTCCGACTCCACTCGGCAGGCGGTCCTGTCCGCCCTGGACGTCCTCGGTTACGAGCGGCCGACCCAGCTGCGCGGTGAACGCGCGCGGCTCGTCGGTCTCGTCCTGCCCGAGCTGCAGAACCCGATCTTCCCCGCCTTCGCCGAGGTGATCGGCGGGGCGCTCGCCCAGCTCGGCCTCACCCCGGTGCTGTGCACCCAGACCAAGGGCGGGGTCTCCGAGGCCGACTACGTGGATCTCCTGCTCCAGCAGCAGGTTTCCGGCGTGGTGTTCGCCGGCGGTCTGTACGCGCAGGCCGACGCGCCGCACGACCACTACCGCGAACTCGCGGACCGCAACATCCCGGTGGTGCTGGTCAACGCGGCCATCGAGCACCTCGGCTTCCCCTGCGTCTCCTGCGACGACGCCGTCGCCGTCGAGCAGGCCTGGCGTCATCTCGCCTCGCTCGGCCACGAGCGGATCGGGCTCGTCCTCGGCCCCGGCGACCACATGCCCTCGGGCCGAAAGCTCGCGGCGGCCCGCGCCCTCGCGCCCCAGCTCCCCGACGAGCACGTGGCGCGGGCGATGTTCTCGCTGGAGGGCGGCCAGGCCGCGGCCACCAGGCTGCTGGACCAGGGGGTCACCGGCATCATCTGCGCCAGCGACCCGCTCGCGCTCGGCGCCGTACGGGCCGCGCGCCGCAAGGGGCTCAGCGTCCCCGGTGAGATCTCCGTCGTCGGGTACGACGACTCCGCGTTCATGAACTGCACCGAACCCCCGCTGACCACCGTCCGTCAGCCCATCGAGGCCATGGGGCGCGCGGCGGTGGAACTGCTGAACGCGCAGATCGGCGGCAGCAGCGTGACCCCCGAGGAGCTCTTGTTCGAGCCGGAACTGGTGGTGCGCGGGTCCACCGGGCAGGCCCCCCGCGGCTGAGCCGCGGGGGCGAGGTGCCGTAACGGGGTCGGTGACTCCGGTACGCAACCACCTGCCACGGAGACCCCTCATCGCTGTCAAATAATTACAGATTCTGCGCGACATCTTGCGGACCGATGTCGACGGTGCTTGAGTGTGCGGCGCCAGAACACGGCGGCAAGCCCGCCGTGGGCCTTCCTCGCTCCAGCCCGAAGGGGTCCACCAATGAGAAGTACCGGGTTCCGCCGCAGCTTCGTCATGCTCATGGCGTCCTCCGTCGCGCTCACCGCCACCGCGTGCGGTTCGAGCGGCGGCGACGATGCGGCGGGCGGAAAGACCCGCATCACCGTCAACTGCGAGCCGCCGAAGAGCGCCAAGACCGACCGCTCGTTCTTCGACGCCGACACCAAGGCGTTCGAGAAGGCGGACCCGGACGTCGACGTCGTCATGCACGACGCGTTCCCGTGCCAGGACCCCAAGACCTTCGACGCCAAACTGGCCGGCGGCCAGATGGAGGACGTGTTCTACACGTACTTCACCGACGCCAAGCACGTCGTCGACGTCAACCAGGCCGCCGACATCACGAGTTACGTCAAGGACCTCAAGAGCTACAGCACCATCCAGCAGCAACTGCGCGACATCTACACCGTGGACGGCAAGATCTACGGCGTCCCGCGCACCGGCTACTCGATGGGCCTCATCTACAACAAGGCGCTCTTCAAGAAGGCCGGCCTCGACCCCGACAAGCCGCCGGCCACCTGGGAGGAAGTGCGCGCCGACGCCAAGAAGATTGCCGCGCTCGGCAACGGCACCGTCGGTTACGCCGACTACAGCGCCCAGAACCAGGGCGGCTGGCACTTCACCGCCGAGGTCTACTCGCAGGGCGGGAACGTCGTCTCCGAGGACGGCAAGAAGGCGACCGTCGACACCCCCGAGGGCAAGGCGGTCCTGCAGAACCTGAAGGACATGCGCTGGACCGACAACTCCATGGGCAGCAAGCAGCTCCTGGTCATCAACGACGTCCAGCAGATGATGGGCTCCGGCAAGCTCGGCATGTACCTCTCCGCGCCCGACAACATTCCGATCCTCGTCAAGGAGAAGGGCGGCAACTACAACGACCTCGCCCTGGCTCCGATGCCCGGCGGCAAGGGCACGCTCATCGGCGGCGACGGCTACATGTTCAACAAGAAGGACACCCCGGCCCAGATCAAGGCCGGCCTCAAGTGGCTCGACCACATGTTCCTGACGCCCGGCAAGGGCTTCCTCGGCGACTACGCCCGCGCCAAGCAGAACAACGCGCCCGTGGGCCTGCCCGAGCCGCGCCTGTTCACCGGAGCCGCCGACGCCAAGGACCAGCAGGTCAAGAAGGCCAACGCCAACGTGCCCGTGGAGAACTACCAGGCCTTCCTCGACGGCAACCAGAGCCTGCAGATGAAGATCGAGCCGCCGCAGGCCCAGCAGATCTACTCCGTCCTCGACGCCGCCGTGTCCGCCGTCCTCACCAAGAAGGACGCCGACGTCGACCAGCTCCTCAAGGACGCCTCCGGCAAGATCGACGCCATCCTGGCCCGAGGCTGACCCCGTTCATGAAGACCGCATCGAAGCCCCCCGCAGTGCTCCCTCCGGCCGCCCCCGGCGCGCCGGAGGCGCCGCGGTCGGCCGGGCGCCGGACCGGGGGACCATCGCGCCGGCGCCTGGCCGACCAGTTCCGCGCCTACGCCTTCCTGGCCGGCGGCCTGATCTGCTTCGCCCTGTTCTCCTGGTACCCGGCGATCCGCGCCGTCGAGATCGCCTTCCAGAAGTACACGCCGGGCAGCGGCGGCGAGTGGGTCGGCACCGCCAACTTCACCCGGGTCTTCCACGACCCGGAGTTCACCGCCGCCTGGCGCAACACCCTGACCTTCACCCTTCTCGCCCTGCTCATCGGCTTCGCCGTCCCGTTCGTGATGGCGCTGGTCCTCAACGAACTGCGGCACGCGAAGGCGTTCTTCAGGGTCGTCGTCTACCTGCCGGTGATGATCCCGCCGGTGGTCAGCGCCCTGCTGTGGAAGTGGTTCTACGATCCCGGAGCCGGCCTCGCCAACGAGACGCTGCGCGCACTGCACCTGCCGACCTCGAACTGGTCCAACGGCGCCGACACCGCCCTCGTCTCGCTGGTCATCGTCGCCACCTGGGCCAACCTCGGAGGCACCGTCCTCATCTACCTCGCCGCCCTCCAGAGCATCCCCGGCGAGCTGTACGAGGCGGCCGAGCTGGACGGCGCGAACCTGTTCCAGCGCATCCGGCACGTGACGATCCCTCAGACGCGCTTCATCATCCTCATGCTGATGCTGCTTCAGATCATCGCCACCATGCAGGTGTTCACCGAACCGTTCGTGATCACCGGCGGCGGCCCCGAGGACAAGACCGTCACCGTGCTCTACCTGATCTACAAGTACGCCTTCCTCTACAACGACTTCGGTGGAGCCTGCGCGCTGAGCGTCATGCTGCTCGTCCTGCTCAGCGCCTTCTCCGCCCTCTACCTGCGGCTGACCCGCTCCGAAGAGGAGGACGCGTGAGCACCCGCACCCTGATCTCTCCGCTCACCCTGGGCCGCCCGCGCGGCCGGGCCGTCTACTGGACCGTCTTCGGCGGTGTCGTCCTGCTCTTCGCGCTGGCCTTCCTCTTCCCCGTCTACTGGATGGTCACCGGCGCCATGAAGTCGCCGGACGAGGTCACGCGCACACCGCCCACCCTCCTGCCCGACCACTGGCACCTCGGCGGCTACACCGACGCCTGGGACCTGATGGACCTGCCCACCCACCTGTGGAACACCGTCGTCCAGGCGACCGGCGCCTGGCTGCTCCAGCTGGTGTTCTGCACGGCCGCCGCCTACGCCCTGTCCAAGCTGAAGCCGGCCTTCGGCAAGGTGATCCTCGGCGGCATCCTCGCCACCCTCATGGTCCCCGCGCAGGCCCTGGTGGTCCCCAAGTACCTGACCGTCGCCGACCTGCCCGTCCTGCACACCAGTCTGCTCAACTCCCCGCTCGGCATCTGGCTGCCCGCCGTCGCCAACGCCTTCAACCTCTATCTCCTCAAGCGCTTCTTCGACCAGATCCCGCGCGACGTCCTGGAGGCCGCCGAGATCGACGGCGCCGGGAAACTGCGCACCCTGTGGTCGATCGTGCTGCCGATGTCCCGGCCCGTCCTCGGAGTCGTGTCGATCTTCGCCCTGGTCGCCGTCTGGCAGGACTTCCTCTGGCCGCTGATGGTCTTCTCCGACACCGACAAGCAGCCCATCAGCGTGGCTCTGGTCCAGCTGTCGCAGAACATCCAGCTCACCGTGCTCATCGCCGCGATGGTGATCGCCAGCATCCCCATGGTCGTGATGTTCCTGGTGTTCCAGCGGCACATCATCGCCGGGATCAGCGCGGGCAGCACCAAGGGCTGACGCCCGTACCCGATCTCCTCGAACGAAAGGCAACGCACCGTGGGACAGCCCCGCCCTGCCCGAAATCAGTCCGCGTGGTGGCGTTCCGCCGTCATCTACCAGGTGTACGTCCGCAGCTTCGCGGACGGCGACGGAGACGGCACCGGCGACCTCGCGGGCGTCCGCGCCAGACTTCCCTACCTCGCCGAACTCGGCGTGGACGCGCTGTGGTTCAACCCCTGGTACCTCTCGCCGCTGGCCGACGGCGGCTACGACGTCGCCGACTACCGCACCATCGACCCGGCCTTCGGAACCCTCGCCGAGGCCGAGAAACTCATCGCCGAGGCTCGCGAGCTGGGCATCCGCACCCTGGTCGACATCGTGCCGAACCACGTCTCCGACCAGCACCCCTGGTTCCGGGCGGCGCTGGCCGGCGGCCCCGAGCGCGACCTCTTCCACTTCCGCCCCGGCCGCGGCGAACACGGCGAACTCCCGCCCAACGACTGGCCGTCCCAGTTCGCGGGCTCCACCGAACCGGTGTGGACCCGGCTGCCCGACGGCGACTGGTACCTCCACCTCTTCACCCCCCAGCAGCCCGACCTCAACTGGGACCACCCCGCCGTCCGCCGGGAGCACGAGGAGATCCTGCGCTTCTGGTTCGAGCGGGGAGTGGCCGGCGTGCGCATCGACTCGGCCGCGCTGCTGGCCAAGGACCCCGACCTGCCCGACTACGTCGAGGGCCGCGACCCGAACCCGTACGTCGACCGCGACGAGCTCCACGACATCTACCGCTCCTGGCGGTCGGTCGCCGACGCCTACGACGGCATCTTCGTCGGCGAGGTCTGGCTCCCTGACTCCGAGCGCTTCGCCCGCTATCTGCGCCCCGACGAACTGCACACCGCCTTCAACTTCTCCTTCCTGTCCTGCCCCTGGGACGCCGGACGGCTGCGGACCTCCATCGACGAGACCCTCGCCGAACACGCCCCCGTCGGAGCGCCCGCCACCTGGGTGCTGTGCAACCACGACGTGACCCGCACGGTCACCCGCTACGGCCGCGCCGAGACCGGCTTCGACTTCACGGCCAAGGCCTTCGGCACCCCCACGGACCTGGCCCTCGGCACCCGCCGGGCGCGCGCCGCGGCCCTGCTCTCGCTCGCCCTCCCCGGTGCCGTGTACCTCTACCAGGGCGAGGAACTCGGCCTGCCCGAGGTGGAGTTGCCGCGCGAGAGCATCCAGGACCCGATGTACTCGCGCTCCGGCGGCACCGACCCGGGCCGCGACGGCTGCCGGGTCCCGCTGCCCTGGACGGCCGGCGATCCGTACGCCGGATTCGGCGGCGAGCCCTGGCTCCCGCAGCCCGCCGACTGGACCGCGTACGCCGCCGACCGCCAGGCGGACGACCCCGGCTCGATGCTGAGCCTCTACCGTGCGGCGCTGCGCGTCCGCCGCGCCGAGGCGGGCTTCGGCGACGGCCCGCTCGACTGGCTGCCCACACCGGAAGGCGTCCTCGCCTTCGCCCGCGCGGACGGTCTGCTCTGTGTCGTCAATCTGACCGGCGGCCCGGTCGAACTCCCCGAGCACTCCCGGCTCCTGCTCGACAGCGCCCCGCTGACCGCCGACGGACTCCTTCCGCCGGACACGGCGGTCTGGCTGCGCGCCTGACCGGCTCACCCCCCTCGGCGGCGGGCCTCACCGAGGCGGCGGCACATCCGTCCGCAGGAACGGCTCCCCGCGTTTCGCCGCCTGGATCTGCTCGTACACATGGGTCCGCAACTCGGCGAAGCGCGGGGCGACCCGGGTGGTCAACTGGTCCCGCTCCGAGGGAAGATCGACCTTCAGCTGCTCCCGCACGACGGTGGGGGAGGCGGAGAGGACCAGCACCCGTTCCCCCAGATAGACGGCCTCGTCGATGTCATGGGTCACGAACAGGACGGTGATCCCGCGCTGCCGCCACAGCCGGCGCACCAGATCCTCCAGATCGGCCCGGGTCTGCGCGTCGACCGCCGCGAACGGCTCGTCCATGAGCAGGACTTCGGGCTCGTACGCCAGGGCCCGGGCGATGGCGACCCGCTGCTGCATCCCGCCGGACAACTGCCACGGATAGGCTCCGGCGGCATCGGCGAGACCGACGGACTCCAGCGCGTCCGCGACCAGTTCCCCGCGTCGCGCCCTGCCCATCTTCTTCTGCCGCAAGGGGAGTTCGACGTTCTCGCCGACCCGCATCCAGGGGAACAGGCTGCGCCCGTACTCCTGGAACACGAACGCCATGCCCGGCGGCGGGCCGCTCACCCGCCGGCCCCCGAGCAGCACCTCGCCCGACGTCGGTGCCAGCAGACCGCCCACGCACTTCAGCAGCGTGGTCTTGCCGCAGCCCGACGGGCCCACCAGACAGACGAGTTCACCCGCGTCCACCGTGAAGGTGAGATCGCGGACCGCCTCCACCCGGCGCCCCGACCCCTCGTAGACCTTCCGCAGGCCGGATACGACCAAAGACGCTTGCATGGACCGCCCTTTCGGATGCGACGTCACGGGGACCGCCTGGAGGAGTCGCGCAGACCGTGGTACCAGCCGAGGACCCGGCGCTCGACCATCTGGAAGACCACCGAGAGGAGGAAGCCGAGCAGGCCGAGGACGAGGATCCCGGTCCACATGTCGGGGATCGCGAAGCCGCGCTGGAACTGCACGACGGTGAAGCCGAGTCCGTTGCTGGCCGCGAACATCTCGCTGATGACCATCAGGATGATGCCGATGGACAGCGCCTGGCGCAGCCCCGCGAAGATCTGCGGGCTCGCCGACGGCAGGACGATCGACCGGATCCGGGCCGGACCCGTGATGCCGTACGAGCGTGCCGTCTCGGACATCACGGAGTCGACCGCGCGCACGCCCTCGATCGTGTTGAGCAGGACCGGCCACACACAGCCGCTCGCGATCACGACGATCTTCATCGTGTCCCCGATGCCCGCGAACAGCATGATGACCGGAACGAGGACCGGCGGCGGCACCGCCCGCAGGAACTCCAGTACCGGTTCGCACACCGCCCGCACCTTCCGGTACGAGCCGATGAGCGCCCCGAGGGCGATCCCCACGATCGCGGCCGACGCGTAGCCGGCCAGCAGCCGCAGCAGGCTGGGCACCAGGTCGGCGCGGAGCCGCGCGCGGGTCCAGACGTCGGGGAACGTCCTCAGGATCGTACGCAGCGGCGGCCAGTAGACGTCGGTGCTGTCGTCCGAGGCGAGCCACCAGAGGGCGAACAGCACCGCGGGGAGCGCGACGGCGAACAGCGCTCGCAGCAGGAGGCCGCCCCACACGTTCGGCCTCGTCCGCCCGGCGGGGGCGTCCGTCACACCGTCACCTCCCCGCGCACCGACTGGTGCCAGGCCAGCGCGTACCGCTCCACCGACCGCGCGCCCACGTTGATCAGCAGCCCGAGCAGACCCGTGACCACGATCAGCGCGTACATCTCGGGTACCGCCTGCGAGGTCTGGGCGACCGCGATGCGCGCGCCCAACCCCGGCGCGCCGATGACGAGTTCGGCGGTCACCGTGAGGATGAGCGCGACCGCCGCGGCGAGCCGGACCCCCGTCATCACGTACGGGAGCGCGGTCGGCCACAGCACATGACGGACCCGGGCCCAGGTGCTGAGCCCGTACGAGCGCGCCGTCTCCTCCGCCACCGGGTCGACGTCCCGCACGCCGTACATGACCTGGACGAGGACCTGCCAGAAGGACGCGTACACGACCAGGAGGAGCACCGACCGCAGTTCGGTGCCGTAGAGGAGGACGGCGAGCGGGATCAGGGCCACGGAGGGGATGGGCCGCAGGAACTCGATCGTCGAGGCGGTCACCTCGCGCAGATACGGCACGACCGAGACGACCACCCCCACCACGACGCCCGCGCCGACGGCGATCGCCAGGCCCAGCGCCCAGCCGGTGAGGGTGTCGCCGAGATCCGTCCAGAAGGTGCCGTCGGTGACCTGGTCGCCGAGGGCCCGCGCGATCCGGCCGGTCGGCGGGAAGTACTGCTCCTTGACGATGCCGAGCCGCGGCACCGCCTCGCCGAGAGCGAGGAAGGCCGCGAGCCCGGCGGCGCCCAGCGCGGCGTTCACGGACCGTCCGGAAGAGCCGCCCGCGCGCGGTGACTTCGGCGTCACGGCAGCAGCTTGTCCAGATCGGGGGTCTTCTTGAACAGGCCGTCCTGCTCGCCCAGCTTCTCCAGCGTCTCGATCGAGGCCCGGTTCGGCTCGGCCGGCCACTTCGGAAGGGTCACCTTCGCCAGCACGGCCGCGGGGATCGTCGTGTACGTGGTGACGATCTGCCGGACCTCGTCCGGGTGCGCGTCGGCGTAGGCGAGGGACTCCGCGGTGGCCTCCTGGAAGTTCTTGACCACGTCGGGGTGCTGCTGCGCGTACTGGTCCGAGGTGAAGTACATGGCGACGGTGAGGTTCTTCGCCACGTCGACCAGGGAGGAGGCGATCTCGGTCGCGCCCTGGCTCTTGACGGTGGCGAGCGCCGGCTCGACCACCATCGCGGCGTCGATCTGGCCGCTGTCGAGGGCCGCGGGCATCTGGTCGAAGGCGAGTTCGACGAACTTCACCTTGGACGGATCGCCGCCCGCCGTGCGCACCGACTCGCGCACGGCCGTCTCGTTGATGTTCTTCAGCGTGTTGACGGCGACCTTCTTGCCCTCCAGGTCCTTCGCCGACGTGATCGCGCTGCCCTTCTTGACCGTGATGGCGCCGAAGTCCGCGCCCGCCACGCCCGTCGAGGCGACGCCGTTCGCGACGGCCTTCACGGGAACGCCGTTGGACTGGGCGATCATGAGCGAGGTCATGTTGGAGAACCCGAACTGGAACTGGCCCGAGACGACACCCGGGACGATCGCCGCGCCGCCCTGGGCGGACGTCATCGACAGGGTCAGTCCGTGCTTCTTGTAGAAGCCCTTCTTCTGGCCCAGATAGACGGGGGCGACATCGACGATGGGGATGATCCCCAGCTTGACGGTGGTGGTGCCGCCGGACGAAGAGTTCTTGTCCGAGGCGCCACCGCCGCCGGACGAACCGCAGGCCGACGCGGCGACCAGCAAGGCTCCGACCGCGATACCGGCGAGCAGACGACGCATGGCTCCTCCTGTGCAGACGAGAGTGTTCCGACAGGGCGTGCGCACACCGCACAATGGTGCTCAGCGCGAAGGTAGAACCCCGTCCGTGCCGGGTCAATGGCCTTGGCTGACAATATTGTTGACAGTTATCGAAGCGTGCCCCGCCCCGTGCGGAGAGCACTCCGTGTGTCCCTCTGGAGGCGACGATGCCTGCAGCAGACCGAGCACCCCACTTCGTCCGGTCCTTCGAACGCGGACTCGCCGTCATCCGCGTCTTCGGCCCCGACCGGCCCGAACTGACACTCAGTCAGGTCGCGCGCGGCTGCGGCCTGACCCGCGCGGCGGCACGCCGTTTCCTGCTGACCCTGGTCGACCTCGGATACGTCCACACGGACGGCCGCGTCTTCCGGCTCACCCCGCGCGTCCTGGAACTCGGCTACGCCTATCTCTCCGGCTTCACCCTTCCCCAGATCGCCCTGCCCCATCTGAAGCAACTCGCCGAACAGGTAGGGGAGTCGAGCTCGCTCTGTGTCATCGACGGCGACGACATCGTGTACGTGGCGCGGGTCCCGACCCGGCGCATCATGACGGCGGCGATCACCGTCGGCACCCGCTTCCCGGCCCACGCCACCTCGGTCGGCCGGGTGATCCTCGCGCATCTCGCGGACGACGAGATCGACACCCGGCTGGAGCGGGTCGATCTGCGCCCCCTGACCGCGCGCACGATCGTCTCCCCGGACCGGCTGAGAGCGGAACTGGCCCGGGCGCGACGCCAGGGATACGCCGTCGTCGACCAGGAGTTGGAGGAAGGGCTGCGCTCGGTCGCCGCCCCGGTGCGCGACCGGGACGGCACCGTGGTGGCGGCCGTGAACATCCCCGTGCACGCCAGCCGCAACAGCCTCGAATCTGTGCGCCGCGACCTGCTTCCCCACCTGCTGGAGACGGTCGCGCGGATCGAGCGGGACCTGGCCGTCACAGATCCAGGACGAGCCGCCTCCCACGACACCGGGACACGCAGATGAGCATGGTCCCGCCCATCTCCCGCTCCTCGTCCGTGAGCACCGAGTCCCGGTGGTCCGGGATCCCGTCGAGCACCTCCGTCTCGCAGGTCCCGCAGGTGCCCTCGGCACAGGAGTAGAGCACCTCGGCGCCGGCGGCGCGCACGGCGTCGAGGACGGAGACACCGGGAGCGACGGTCACCGTGCGCCGCGACCGCTCCAGGACGACCTCGAACTCCGTTTCCCCGCTGCCCTTTCGGTCCTTCGGCCGGAACCGCTCGACGCGCAGCAGGGCGGCCGGGCAGCGCTCCTCCACGGCGTCGAGCAGGGGATCCGGACCACAGCAGTAGACGAGGGTGCCCCGGGGAATCCCGCCGAGTACGGCGGCGAGGTCGAGCGGTCCGGTCTCGTCCCGGGGAGCGAGGGTGACCCGGTCCCCGTACCGCCCCAGCTCCCCGGTGAACGCCATGGAGGCGCGGGTCCGTCCGCCGTACAGCAGGGTCCACTCGGTGCCCGCCGCCTCGGCCGCGGCGAGCATCGGCAGGATCGGGGTGATGCCGATTCCCCCCGCGACGAAGCGGTAGCGCGGGGCGGGCACGAGCGCGAACCGATTGCGCGGGCCCCGGACCCGCACCCGGTCGCCGACGCCCAACCGCTCGTGCACGTAGGCCGATCCGCCACGCCCTTTCGGCTCGCGCAGGACCGCGATCCGCCACGAACCGCGGTCCGCCGGATCGCCGCACAGGGAGTACTGCCGCTCCAGGTCCGGCCCGAGCGCGACGTCGATGTGGGCACCCGGCCCCCAGACGGGGAGTTCGGTGCCCAGCGGATGCCGCAGGGTCAGGGCGAGCACGCCGTCGGCGACCGGTTCCCGTCGCGCGACGACGAGTTCCGTGTCATGGAGGTCCTCCCGGGCCGGGCCGGTCACCGCACCCTCTCCACCGGCTTGTCGCCCTCCTCGACCAGGCGCGCCAGGATGCGCCGGGCCGCGAGACCGCCGGCGTCGATGCCGATGCTCAGCTCCTGGTAGCCGGTGCGCTCGGAGGCGAGGGTCCGCTGGAGGAGGTTGAGCGCGTCGACGTCCTGCATCACGACGGTGTGGTTCAAGTCCCGCATGAAGACGCAGACTTCGTCGTCCGAGCGGGCGAAATCGCGCGAGACCGCCCAGAAGTCGTACACCGTGCCGTCGCCGGACGGCGTGATGGCGTACGTGATCTCGGTGTGGAAGGCGTTCGGGTCACTGCCGTCCGCCTCCGGCAGCACACCGGCCGGAGCGATCCTGCTGTGCAGCAGATAGAGGCACGGCGCGTGGTACTCGATGTCCTGCCAGCGCGTGATGCGGCCCTCGATGCCGGTCGACCGGGCGTAGAAGGGCGGACACTCGGCGTCGGCCATGCGCCGGGAGACGCGCACGATCCCGGCGTCCTCGTCCACCTCGGTGGCGATCGGCGTCTCGGCGACCTCGGGCGTGCCGATGTAGCCGCCGTGCAGATACGTCTCGTGCGAGAGGTCGAGGAGGTTGTCGACGAGGAGTCCGTAGTCCGCGTCGACGGGTTCCATGCCGCTGACCGTCGTCCACCGGGGCGAGTCCATGTGCGGTGCGCGCGGGACGGAGGCCGGGTCCGCGAGCGCGGGGTCGCCGATCCAGACCCAGACGAACAGGTCCTGCTCGACGACCGGGTAGGAGGCCACACGGGCGGTGCGCGGAATCCGCTTCTGCCCCGGCACGTACACGCACGCCCCGGTCGGGTCGTAGGTGAACCCGTGGTAGCCGCACACGATCCGGTCACCGTCGAGCCGGCTCTCGGAGAGCGGGAAGCGCCGGTGCACACACCGGTCGGACAGCGCGACGGCCGCGCCGTCCTCCTCGGCCCGGTAGAGCACGAGCGGCTCACCGAGGACGGTCCGTCCGAGGAGCTCGCGCCCGACCTCGTAGGTGTAGGCGACGACGTACCACTGGTTCCTGGCGAAGGCGGTGATGTGCGGCATGGCGTTCCCGTCCCTGAGAGCGGGGCGCCGTCGCCCCGCGTGCCGTGGTCGCCCTCAGGGTCGTGACGCCGGCGGCGGGCGGGCAAGGCGACTTCCGCCGGGCGGAAGGGGGGCTGGGAACGGGTCGGTCAGGGTGCGAGGGGCGTACGGGGGTGTGCCCCGTCGCGGGCCGGGGCGGGAGGCGATGCCTCCCGCCCCGGTGTGACGAGCCGTCAGGAGATCGGGTCCGTAGGGCAGTCGAAGTGGTCTCCGGGTCCCCAGTGGGTGGCGTTCGCGGCGCCCTGGGAGAGCAATCCGCAGGTCAGGTCCGTGTGTTTCTTCCCGTCGGGAATGATCTCGCGGACGTGGATCTCCTTGTTCGGCGGGTAGTGGTGGTCGCTGTCCAGGGTGATGACCCCGGATTCCCCGGCGTAGTCCTGGATCCCCGGGTCCTGCAGGCGGGTGACGAGCGCCTTCGACGAGAACTCGCCGTCCGTCGCGAAGACGGCGTTCATGGCCGAGGAGAGGATGCTGACGGCGTCGTAGCCGAGCGCGGCGTCGTTCTCCGCGGACAGATGGAAGGCCGAGCCGAACTTCTTGCCGAACGGTCCGTCGGGTACCGGCAGGCTGAACTGGTTGTAGAAGAGCCTCAGCGCGTAGTAGTTCAGCGTCATCCGGCTCGGATGCAGGATGACGTCCGGCGCGGGACTCTCCGCCAGCACCGGCACGGGTACCCTGGGGCCCCGGCATTCCCGGTTCCGCTGCATCGCGAGGAACAGGTCCTCCATGACACCGGCGCGCCCCGCGTACAGAACGAAGCCCTTGGTGCTCTGGACGAGGCTGCAGACCGTGTCGGCCGTGCTTTGCGTCAGGTGCCCGTCGGACGCTTCTTTGTAGACCACGGGGCGCACCGGACCGGTCGAGCGGTAGGCGTGCTCGAAGCGTTCGGCGAGATCGGCGCTGAAGTACGTGTCCGTCGGGTCGTAGACGACGATGGCGGCTGGACCGGAGCGTCCGGGAGCCGGGTCCGTCAGAGCCTGCAGCTCGGGCGAGTTGCGGGCGAAGCCGGCCATGACGTCGGCGATGCGCGCGTCGGGCGGTGAGAGCTGGAAGTACGACACGGGCGAGTTGCCGTCGAGCATGCGCTGGCCCGAGACGCCGGTGCCGAGGACGGTGATGCCCGCGTCTCCCAGCTCGATCGCGGCCTGCTGGGACTCCGGACGGCTCTGGGCGAGACCCATGACCGCGGCGACGTGGTCCCGGTCCGCGCGGTCGATGATCATCTGGGAGACGTCCGCGTCGGTGGTGTTGACCGTGTTGAGGCCGCCCCGCGAGCCGTAGCGGAAGTATTCACCGGCGTTGGCGACGAGCAGGCGCACGGGCACCTGGACCTTGAGATGCTGGTCGTTGACGTCCTTCTGGGCGAGCAGCGCACCCCGCAAGGTCTGGAAGCCGATCGGTGCGGTGCGCTTGGAATCCGAGCCGACGCTCAGCGGCGCGAAGAAGACGACGGTGCGGTACGGCTGATCCGTGTCCACCTGCGCGTTCTGGCGGCCGAGGATCTTCTCCAGCTCTTTCAGGTCCGTCACGTACTTCTTGTGGGCCAGGTCCGCCGCGTACGTGTCGTTGGCCAGGTCGCAGCCGTCGTTGCCGTCGGTCAGGCCGACGACCTCCCCGTTCGCCAGGTGCCGGCAGGAGGCCGCGAGGCTTCCGTCGGCGACGAGCCTCATCAGTGCCGGGGTCAGGACGATACCGCCCGCGCACAGCATCGCCGCGGCGGTGGCGGCGGCCACCGGACGCCACCAGTCGCGGACGCGGGGAGAACGGAAGGCCACCGTTGCGGGCGAAGCCGCCGGGGTGCCGTTGTCCGGGGTGCGCGGTACGGGCAGGACATGCACCGCATGGGAAGCCCGGACGGCGATCGTCGCCCGGAACTGGGCCGCCGCCGCACGGCCGGCACGGCGTGCACCGGGGGTTCCTCCCTGTTCGGGTACGGTCCGCGGCGGCTGCCCCGCGGCGTACGAGGGCAGCGTGTCCGTCGCGGCGCCCAGCACCAGCAGCGGACTGGATCCGATGTCGCGTACGACGGCGTCGTAGGTGTCGAGGAGCCTGCGGCAGGCGGATTCCTCGCCGCCCACGGTCGGCAGGAGCAGCACGAAGGCCCAGGCGCGCCGGGGGCGGAGGCGACTCCACGCACGCGGCCGCGCCGCCCCGGCCAGGTCGTGGATCAACGCGGTGAGGAGGACCTCGCGGACCACTTCCTCGTCGGGGGACGCCTGCGCGTGCCCGCTCTGGGCGGCGCGGTGAGCCAACGCCGCCTTGTGCGTGTCCTGCAGGGACAGTGCCGCGTCGAGGAAGCTTCTGCCGGGCAGGTCCAGCGTCCGGCCCACCCACAGATGCTGCCGGTCGAGCCGTATGCCGTACCACCGGCGCCACACCCAGCCGGCCGCGACGGCCAGAACACGAAGTGGTGCGCCCGGCCATCCGGTAACGGCTTCGCCGAGCTGTGCGAGCGGGGAGGCGTCCTTGAACCTTCGGGCGTACGCGTCACACAGCAGGTCCCGCAGGGCCTGCCGCTGCTCCTCCTCGTCCGGCTGCTGGATGTCGGCCCGCAGCACGGTCAGGACGGTGTCGAATTCGGGCAGCCGCAGTCTCCCGGCTCCGTCGGGCATGGAGCGGCGCAGCTGCCGTGCCGCCTCCTCCAGCAACCGGACGTGCTGTCCGCTCTCCCCGGCGTCGCCCCGCTCCATCTGCGCGTCGTCGATGACCGCGTGCGGGGCGAGGCTGGGAAGATGGGCCTCGGTGCTGTTCGCGGGGGCCTGCAGGCGCTTCGCGTATGCCCGTACGAGCCGAGTGAGCCCCGGATCCGGCTCGGCGGTGTCCGTGACCGCGCCGCCGTCCGGCATCCGGGCCAGCAGCAGGGCGGGGAGCCGGTGTTCGCGGGAGGAGGTCCGGCGGGGCGAACCCGCCGTGCGGTCGGTCACGTACGGGTCGAGTACCTGGACGATCCATTGGAAGTCGGCGGACACGGCGCGGTGCTGCCCGTCGTCGTGGGGTGAATGAGGCAAGAGGAACCTCCAACTGGCATATGTCGCGGGAGCGTTGCGCGAGTCTATGGACGGAATGCGCGGTTCGGCGGCTTTGCCGCTAGTCGACCGCTAATGAAACGGAGCGTGCACAGTGCATCCGAATTGCGATCACTCGCACGCCGCCTTCCTCGTCCCGGCCGGACGCACGGATCTCTCCGTGGCCGGATCCGCCTGCTCTCCGATGCCGTCTTCATCATGTCCACCTCAGGCATCGTGGTAACCGTCGACGGTTCGGCGGCTCCGGTGGAACGCGCGCGGTCCGGCGCCCGTCTTGGCGTGCAGGGCCTCAGCGGTGCCCGATGCACCGTCAGTACCGCATGCACAGCAAGGAAGTTGGAATGATCCTCATCGCCGTCGTCTTCGCCGTCTTCTTGTCCGCGATCGTGATAACCCCGGTCGTCGCGGGTGTGGTGGCGGTCAGGAAGGTCCGCCGGCGGACACGGGCGCAGCGGTACGGGCTGCGCACCGAGGGCAGGTGCATACGGGTCGAGACGGTGCGGCGTTCGGGCGGGGGCTATGCCACCTCGACGCGGCGCTACTTCCTCTTCGAGTACGTCACCCACGACGGCCGGCAGGTCCGGTTCGAGGACGCCGCTCCGAACACCACCGTGCCGGGCGACCTTCTCGCCGTCTCCTACCTGCCGGACGACCCGGAAGGGGCCACGGTCGCCCTGCCCGGCGACCGGACCGCCCAGCGGGAACTCGGCTGCCTTCTGGCCTTCCTCGGCGTCGCGTTGATGATCGCGCTGATCATTGCCGCGGTCGGGATCGGTGTGATCTCCCTGTTCGCGTCCGGAGCCTAGTGCTCGCCGCGGCGCCGGAGCGGGACGGGTTCCGTTCCGCCCGTCCGTTGTCCGGAACCGTTCGTCCGGTGTACCGCCGACCTTCACACAAGGGACAGTGGGCCCTTTCCTGACGTTCGGTGTGCTTGGAAAACTCCTTTCGCGCACGTTCCGTCAACCTCCGGCCGCAGGGCCCGTCAGGACAGAGGTCACCCAGTCATGCCTCAAGTGAATCGGCGCCGCTTCTTCCAACTCGCCGGTGGGACAGCTGCGTTCACCGCACTGTCCAGCAGCGTCCAGCGCGCGGCGGCGCTGCCCGCGCACCGCCGTTCGGGCTCGATCGAGGATGTCGAGCACATCGTCGTGCTGATGCAGGAGAACCGTTCGTTCGACCACTACTTCGGATCGATGAGAGGCGTCCGCGGCTTCGGCGACCCGCGTCCGGCCACCACGACGGGCACCAAGCCGGTCTGGTACCAGTCGGACGGCACCAAGGACGTCCTCCCCTTCCACCCGGAGGCGGACGACCTCGGTCTCGCGTTCCTCAAGGACCTGCCGCACGGCTGGAGCGACGGGCACGCCGCGTTCGACAAGGGCAGGTACGACAAGTGGGTACCCGCCAAGTCGGCGACGACGATGGCCTATCTGACGCGTGAGGACATCCCCTTCCACTACGCGCTGGCCGACGCGTTCACCGTCTGCGACGCCTACCACTGCTCGTTCATCGGCTCCACGGACCCCAACCGCTACTACATGTGGACGGGGTACACGGGCAACGACGGCAAGGGTGGCGGCCCGGTCCTCGGCAACGACGAGGCCGGGTACGGCTGGACGACGTACCCGGAGCGACTGGAGGCGGCCGGGATCTCCTGGAAGGTGTACCAGGACGTCGGTGACGGGCTGGACGCGAACGGCTCCTGGGGCTGGATCCCCGACGCCTACCGGGGCAACTACGGCGACAACTCGCTGCTGTACTTCGACCAGTACCGCAACGCGCAGCCGGGCGACCCGTTGTACGACAAGGCCCGCACCGGCACCGACGCCCGCAAGGGCGAGGGGTTCTTCGACCGGCTCCGGGCCGACGTGCGGAGCGGCAAGCTGCCGCAGGTCTCCTGGATAGCCGCTCCCGAGGCGTTCTCGGAGCACCCCAACTGGCCCGCCAACTACGGCGCCTGGTACATCTCCCAGGTGCTGGACGCGCTCACCTCCGACCCCGGGGTGTGGAGCAGGACGGCCCTGTTCGTCACGTACGACGAGAACGACGGCTTCTTCGACCACCTGGTGCCGCCCTTCCCGCCGCAGTCGCCGGCCCAGGGGCGCTCCACGGTCGACGTCGGCCCGGACCTGTTCGCGGGCGACGCGAGCCATGCCGCCGGACCGTACGGACTGGGCCAGCGGGTGCCGATGCTCGTCGTCTCGCCCTGGAGCAAGGGGGGTTACGTCTGCTCCGAGACGCTCGACCACACGTCGATCATCCGGTTCATGGAAGCCCGGTTCGGGGTGCGTGAGCCCAACATCTCGCCCTGGCGGCGGGCCGTCTGCGGCGACCTCACCGCCGCCTTCGACTTCTCCCGGAAGGACGGCGAGCCGGTCGCGCTGCCCGCCACCGACGGCTACCGGCCGCCGGACGGCGACCGCCACCCCGACTATGTGCCGACCCCGCCCGCGAACCCCGCCCTGCCCCGGCAGGAGCGCGGCTCGCGACCGACCCGTCCGCTCGAGTACGCGCCCCTCGTGGACGGTTCGGCCGACACCGCGGCCGGGAAATTCACGCTGACCTTCGGCTCCGGTCCCAAGGCGGGCGCGGCCTTCCTCGTCACCTCGGGGAACCGTACCGACGGCCCCTGGACCTACACCACCGCCGCGGGCGAGACCGTCGCGGACACCTGGAACTCGGCCTACTCGGGCGGCTCGTACGACCTCACCGTCCACGGTCCGAACGGCTTCCTGCGCACCTTCAAGGGGGACAACAGGACGGCGGGACCGGAGATCACCGCCCGTCACACCGGCTGCGACGTGGAGCTCGCCTTCGTCAACAAGGGGGCCGCCACGGCGACGCTCAGGCTCACGAACGGCTACGGCGGACCGTCCCGGGTCTTCCGGGTCCGGGCGGGCGCGACCGTGAGGCACACGGTGGACCTGACGGCGAGCAAGCGCTGGTACGACCTCGGTGTCGTCGTCGACGGCCAGGCAGGCTTCCTGAGGCGATTCGCCGGACATGTCGAGAATGGTCGACCCGGTGTGAGCGACCCTGCTCTGATTACTGTCTGATGGGCCCACAACTGACCGTTGTTTTCCGGCCATGTCGCGGTAGGGTGCCCCGGTGACGACGCATTCGAACACTCCTGCAGGTTGGTACCCGGACCCGAACGGGAAGCCCCAGACGCAGCGTTACTGGGACGGCTCGCAGTGGACCGACCAGGAGGCTCCGGCGGGGCAGCAGGTGCCGCACCAGGGCACGCCGCCCCAGCAGCCCTTCCCCCAGCAGGCCACCGCCCCCGACCCGCGGGTCCAGCGCCAGGTGCAGCAGCAGGCCGGGGTGGCCCCGAGCGGTGTCGGCGGCGGCACGCTGTTCACCGAGCCGGTCCTGGTGGTGAACCAGAAGGCCAAGCTGATCGAGCTGACCAACGAGTACAAGGTCATGGATCAGCAGGGCAACCCGATCGGCTCGGTCACCGAGGTCGGCCAGGGCGTGCTGAGGAAGATCCTGCGGCTGGTCTCCAGCCTCGACCAGTACCTCACCCACCGGCTGGAGATCCGCGACGCCCACGGGCAGCCGCAGTTGCTGCTGACCCGGCCGGCGAAGATCTTCAAGTCCCGCGTGATCGTGACCCGTCCGGACGGCTCGACCGTGGGCGAGATCGTCCAGAAGAACATGATCGGCAAGATCAACTTCGCGTTGAACGTGGACGGCCGGCAGGTCGGCGCGATCAAGGCGGAGAACTGGCGCGCCTGGAACTTCGCGATCGTCGACGAGTCGGAGAACGAGGTGGCCCGGATCACGAAGACCTGGGAGGGCCTCGCCAAGACGATGTTCACGACCGCGGACAACTACGTCCTGCAGATCCACTTCCAGCTCCCGGAGCCGATGCTGAGCCTCGTCGTCGCGACGGCGCTGACCGTCGACACGGCGCTCAAGCAGGACGCCCGCGGACTGGGCTGACGGGACACGGATGTACGGAAGGGCGGCCGCGGCCGGCCCTCCGGTGCGTCCCGCCCGTCACCCAGGCCGTCGCCGCCCGCGGTGACGTCCTCCTACAGGGAGGTCAGATGGCCCGAGCCGGCCTGCCGGGGCGTCAACGAGGGTTCGTGCGCGACCCCGTTCGGCTCCAGCGCCAGCACGGCGGCGACCGGGTGGTCGTCGTCCGCCAGGCCGTCCAGGGGAGCGTCCGCCGGTGCCCCCGCCGGTTCGGGCGCCGTACGCGACAGCGTCACCACGCCCCACGCGGCGATCGACGCTCCGACGAGCGCGAGCAGCAGGCCCGCCGCGCCGCCCTGAAGGCGTTCGCCGAGCAGGGACAGCCCGATCGCCGCCGCGGCCAGCGGGTTGGCGAGTGTCACGACGGCCAGCGGGGCGCCGAGCCCGCCCTGGTAGGCGGTCTGCGACAGCAGCAGTCCGCCCGCCGCGAAGGCCGCCACGAGCAGGGCCACCACGACGACCTGCGCGCTGAACGGCGAGTTCGAACGGGCCGTCGCGGCGACCGTCACGGTCTGGGTGAGCGCCGAGGCCACGCCCGAGGCGAACCCGGAGGCCGTGGCGTGCCGCAGTCCCGGCCGGGCGCGACGCGCCAGAACGCCGATGACCGCGGCGGTCGTTCCCGCGACGGCGAGCGCCTGCGGCAGGCTCAGCACCTCGTCCGGCGCGGCCCCGGACGCGGTGACGAGCAGCGCGGCGAGGCCGGTCAGGGTGAGCGCGGTGCCGCGCCACTCGACCGCGCTGACCCGCCGTCCGGCGATCCGCGCGCCCAGCGGCACGGCGGCCACGAGGGTGAGCGCCCCGAGCGGCTGGACCAGGGTGAGCGTTCCGTACTTGAGGGCCGCGACGTGCAGGAGCGCGGCCGAGGCGTTCAGTGTCACCGACCACCACCAGGTGCCCTGGGCCAGCAGGCGCAGCGTGCCCGTGCCCGTGCCGGCCGACCGGGCGGCGAGCCGCTCCTGGGCGACGGCCGCGGAGGCGTAGGCGGCGGCGGAGAACAGGGAGAGGCCGACGGCGACGAGCGTCGGGTTCATCGCCCGGCTCCCACGAGTCCGGGCAGCTCCCGTACGGGGGGCTCGGCGGGCTCGTGGCCCCGGAGCCGTGCCGAGGAGGTCGCCGTGCGGTGCGGCGGGCGGACCACGGCGAGGGCGACGCAGAGCAGGGCGGTCGCGACGATCGCGTCGAGCCAGTAGTGGTTCGCGGTGCCGACGATCACCAGCAGGGTGAGCAGGGGATGCAGCAGCCACAGCGCGCGCAGCCGCGACCGGGTCGTTGCGATCAGGCCGACGGCGACCATCAGTGCCCAGCCGAAGTGCAGCGACGGCATCGCCGCGAACTGGTTCGCCAGGGCGTCGGTGGCCGGGTGCGCTCCGTACACCGTGGGCCCGTACACCCGGCCGGTGTCGACGAGGCCCGTCCCGGGGAGCAGCCGCGGCGGGGCGAGCGGGAACGCGAGGTGCCCGACCAGGGCGGCGGCGGTGACCAGGGCGAGGACCCTGCGGGCCCACACGTAGTGCGCGGGGCGCCGCAGGTACAGCCACACCAGGAAGGCGACGGTGGCCGGGAAGTGGACGGTCGCGTAGTAGGTGTTCGCGAGGTGCACGAGCGTGTCGCTGTGCAGCAGCGCGGCCTGCACGGTGCCCTCGTCCGGCAGGTGCAGCGAGCGCTCCCAGCCCCGGACGCGGTGCGCGTCGGCGAAGGCCTCGTCGGTGCGGCCGGTGGCCAGCAGCCGTCCGGCCTTGTAGACGACGAAGAGCCCGGCGACGAGCAGCAGCTCCCGCAGCAGCGGCGGGCGCGCCACGGTGTCGTCCGCGTGCACGCCCGGACGCACGTGTGCGAACGGGCGCGGGCGCGGGCCGACGGCCGTGGCGCGTGACGCGGCCGCGGGTATGGAGGCGTCGGGTGCCGATGTGTCGGATGTCGCCGCGTCGGGCGGCTCCGGTTCCGGCGCGGAATCGGATGCGGGATCTGCAGGCTCGATGCGGGAATCCATCCCCCGGCCCCCTTGCTGACGGTCTGATGTCGTGCGAAGCGCGGTGAGCCCAGGACAGGATCCACTCGGCCTTCCCGGTGCGGGAGGAGTGGATCCTGTCCGAGGCTCATCGATACGGCAGTGTACCGATACGACTGTGTACCGATACGCGAGTGTACCGATACGGATGCGTACCGGTACCCTTGCGTATCGATTACACTGGGCGCAAGACCGCACCGGTTTCGGGCCGGATCGAGCGAGGAGAAGCGCCATGACGTCGCAGGCCGCGGACGGACCGGAGACGGTCGTCGCCTCGCGCCGCTCCAAAATCACCCCCGAGCGTGAGCAGGAGTTCTACGACGCCGTGCTCGAACAGATCCGGGAATGCGGCTACGAGGCGCTCACCATGGAGGGCGTCGCCGCCAGCACCCGGTGCAGCAAGTCCACGCTCTACCGGCAGTGGAAGACGAAGCCCCAGTTCGTGGCCGCCGCGCTGCGCAACAACCGCTGTCCGCGGTTCACCGGGATCGACACGGGCTCGCTCGCCGGGGACCTGCGTGCGGCGGCGGGGGCCGCGGGGGAATGGTCGGCCCGGGACAGCACGCAGCTGCTGCAGGGCCTCGGCAACGCCGTGATGCAGGACAAGGAGCTCCAGCAGGCGCTCCGCGAAGCGCTCGTGGAACCCGAGGTCGCCGAACTGCGGCAGATGATCAGCCGCGGCGTCGAGCGCGGGGAGGTCGACGCCGGTCATCCGGCGCTGGAGTTCATCCCGGCGCAGATGCTGGGGGTCCTGAGGGTGCGTCCCCTCCTGGACGGCCAGTACGCGGACGCGGCGTATCTCACACGGTTCGTGGAGGCCGTCGTCCTTCCGACGCTCGGCCTCACCTGATGCTCAGGCCGCCGTCCGTGGGATGACCGGACGGCGGCCTGTACCGCGCCGCACCGTGGGGACGGGGGCGGCGCGTACCCCCCGGCCGGGTGGGGTGCCCCTTGAGCGGAGGGGCGCTCCACCCGGCCGATCCACTTCCGTCCGGCCCGGGCCGGACGGTGGCGCGACCGGACAGGTCCTAGACGTTCTGGCCGTTGCCGCCGGTCCCGGGCGCCACCTTGATGCCCTTGGTGATCGTGTCGATGACCGACTGCGGGGGAGCCTTGGAGCCGGCGTCGACGCCGAAGCGGACGACGACCAGCGAGGCGGGGTCGGCCGGGGACGGGAACACCAGCGATTCGACGTAACCGTCGTCGCCCTTGCTCGTCACGACCTTCCAGCGGACCATGTAGCCCTTCTCCCCGGCCACCGTGACCGCCTTCGAGGCGAGCTGCGCGTGCGAGGTGATCGAGCCGTAGCCCTTGCCGTACGACTCGGTGGCGTTCTTGGAGATGTCCTCCTTGGCCGCCGCCTCCGCCGTCGTGGACTTCAGCTTCTGCGCCTTCGCGGGGGCCGAGTAGGCACCGCCGCGCTGGCAGTCCTGCGAGGTGTCGCCCGGGCACTTGTAGGTGTCCTTGGTGGAGACCGAGGCCGTGCCCGCGCCGCTCCGGCCGGTCCAGCCGTCCGGCACCGGGATGCTGATGCCGTTGTAGACGTCCGTGGCGAAGCCGGGGTCCGTCTGCGGCCGGCCCGACTCGCCGGGCGCCGGGGTCTGCCCGCCGAAACCGTCCGAGCCCCCGGAGCCGTCCGGCCCGCCGGACCCGCCGGGCGCCCCGCTCGGGCCGCCCTCCTGGCCGCCGCCGGGGCCACCCGGTGCGCCCTGGCCGTTCGGCCCGGCGGAGGCCGCGCTGCCGCCACGTCCGTTGTCGCTGGTCAGCGCGTACACGCCACCGACGATACCGGCGAGGACGGCGACCGCCGCCGCGACCGCTATGCCCGTGCGCAGCCCGCGCCGCGGGGCGGAGGGGGCGTGCGCCGGATAGGGACCGGTGGCTCCCGCCGGGTACACCGGGGGACCCCACGCGGCCGCCGACCCGACGGGGCGGACCTGGTCCGTCCATGTCCTACCGTCCCACCAGCGCTCGGTGGCGGGAGCGTCATCTGTCTGCCCGGGGTCGGGATACCAGCCGGGGGGAGTCACCTGCGTCATGGCCCCACCGTATGAGTCCAGGGTGAAAGGCGGATGAGAGGGTTCCCCCTGAGCCCCTTCCGGGCCCCGAAGCGACTGTCCGGCTTCCCGCCGGGAGAGCGTCCGCACCTCCCCCGCTTTGACGCGGGCATGCAGATGACCGGGCCCGGGTGGACGGACGCCGAGGCCCACCGGACGGATGAAGAACGCCAGTGCCAGGAGCGCGTACGACGCGCGAACCGCCCGGGCCGGCCGTCGCGCCCCTCGGGCGTGCGGCGGCGGGGCCCGGCGGGCGTCGGGCGACAGCCGGGGGCGCCGGACGCGAACGGCTCGACGAGACCTCCGCGGCTCCCGGGAGCCGCGCCCCGGGAGCGTGCCGGAGGAGGGCGCGCAGGTCACGGTCGCGCGCGGGGGCGCTCGTGCCGGTTCATCCCGTGGAAGCCCGCGGGCCGGCCGGGCTCGGCCCGGGGCGGTGAACGAAGGAGGAAAATTACCTTTATTTTCCCAGTGATTGACTGTCCGTCACTTCCCTTCCGGGCGGCCGGGTGTTCGGCGGCGCGCCCTCCGGGACATCGCCGTCGTCCGTCCCGGCGCACGGTGCCGGGTCCCGCCTCCACCGCGGCTTCCAGGAGGCTAGGCTCGTTGTAGTTACGTCGTTTGGGCGACCTGGGGAGGTAGCGGGATGACGGAGGTACGGCCCGGAGCGGTCGCCTCGGCTTCCCTGTGGGAGCGCGACGAGGAGGTCGCCACCCTCGAAGAGGCGATCATCGCGCTGCGCGCGGAAGCGGCGACCTCGGGCACCGTGCTGGTGCTCACCGGAGAAGCGGGTCTCGGCAAGACCGCCCTCCTCGCCGAGGCACGCAGGATCGCGGAGAGCAACGGCTGTGCCGTGTGGTCGGCACGCGGCGGCGAGACCGTCACGTCCGTCCCCTTCAACGTCGTACGGCAGTTGCTCCAGCCGGCCCTCGTCTCGCTGCTCCCGGAGGAGGCGCGCGAATACCTGGGAGACTGGTACGACATCGCCGGACCCGCCCTCGGCATAACGGAACCGGGCGTGCGGCAGCCCGACCCGCAGGGCGTGTGCGACGGTCTGGTCGCCGCGGTGCGGCGGCTCGCGAAGCGGGACTGGCCGCTCGTGCTGCTCATCGACGACGCGCACTGGGCCGACCAGGAGACCCTGCGCTGGCTCGCCGCGTTCGCCGAGCGCCTGGACGACCTGTCCGTCCTCGTCGTGGTGGCCCGTCGGCCCGGCGGGGTCAGCGGCGAGAGCGCCCGGCTGCTCGACGCGGTGGCCGCCGCGGGCCGTCCGGTCTCCACCCTGACCGCGCTGACCCCGGCCGCCGCCGAGGGACTCACCCGCGCCACGCTCGGGGAGCACGCCGACGCGCCCTTCTGTCGCGAGGTGTGGGCGGTCACCGGCGGCAACCCGTACGAGACCGTCGAACTGCTCGCCAAGGTCCAGGACAGCGAGATGGAGCCGGTCGAGGGCTCGGCCGCCGAACTGCGCGACCTGAACCGCTCCGCCCGCGGCCGTGGACTCGTCGCCCGCCTCGAAGGGCTCGGTATCGACGCCACCCGGTTCGCCTGGGCGGCCGCCATCCTCGGCACCGGGATCTCCCTCGACCTCGCCGCCCAGCTCGCCGGAATGCCGGACGACGACGCCTCCCGCTGCGCCGAACTGCTGGGAGCCGCACGCATCCTGACCGCCGTCGGCACGACAGGCGGCCAACAGTCGTACGGCGAGCTGGAGTTCGTGCACCCGCTGATCGCCACAGCGGTCTACCGCTCCATCCCGGACGCCCTGCGCACGGCGATGCACGGCCAGGCGGCCTGGGCGGTCACCGAGTCCGGACGCGGTGCGGCCGCGGCCTCCCGCCACCTCCTCGAAGTGCATCCGGACGACGACCCCGAACTCGTCGAGCAGATGCGCGAAGCCGCCCGAGAGCACCTCGCCGTCGGCGCCCCGGACGCGGCCCGGCGCTGCCTGGAGCGCGCCCTGAAGGAGCCACCGCTGCCCGAAGTGCACGCACGCGTGCTCTACGAACTGGGCTGCGCCACGCTCCTGACCGCGCCGGCCACGACCATCGGCCATCTGCGGGCCGCCCTCGAACGGCCCGGACTCACGGACACCGAGCGGGTCGACGCCGTCTTCCGGCTCTCCCAGGCGCTCGTGCACAACAACCAGCTGGACGACGCCGTCCGCACGGTCGACGCCGAGGTCGAGCGGCTGGACCCGGGACCCGCCCGGATGAGACTCCAGGCCGTGCACTACATGTGGGAGGGCATCCACGCGGGCGAGGAGCGCGCCGGACACTCCAGCGGCCTCGCCGAACTCGCCACGACCTGCACGGGACGCGACAACTCCGAGCGCGCGCTCCTCATACTGCGCGGCTTCGACGCCATGACCCGCGGCGAGAACGCCGAGGTGGTCGCGGAACTCTGCGACCGGGCCCTCGTCAACGGCCGCCTCGCCCCCGGACTCGCCTGGACCGACAGCGAGTGGGGCGTCGAACTCCTGCTGATGCTGGGCAGCGCGTACGCCTACACGGACCGGCTCGACCGGGCCGAGAGCCTCTTCAGCGAGGCCCTGCACGCCTATGTGAAGGCGGGCTGGAGCGGCGGTCACCTCTCCCTGGCGAACGCCTACCTCGGTCTCGCCCACCGCAGGCGGGGCCGCCTCGTCGACGCGGAGCACTACCAGCGCGCGTCGCTGCGCCTCGCGGAACGGGTCGGCCGCGGACTGCCCCTGTACTGGTCGGCGACCTGCGGGCTCATCGACACCCTGCTGGCCCGCGGGCACGTCCAGGAGGCGGCGGAGATCGCCGAACGCTACGGCTTCGCGCCGCCGTACCCCTCCACGATCGTCCTTCCCGACACCCGCTCGGTGCGCGGCCGTCTGCTGCTGGCCGTCGGCCGCACCAAGGAGGGCATCAACGAACTGGAGGCGGCGGAGAAGGCCGCCGCCGCCCGCGGCCACCACAACACGGTGCTCGCGCCCTGGGCCGTCGACCTCGCGAGGGCGCTCGCCAACGAGGACCCGGCACGCGCCGCCTCCCTGGCCGGCGACGCCCGCCGCCAGGCCGAGCGGTTCGGCACCGACACGGCGATCGGCGAAGCCCTGCGGTGCGCCGCCGCCCTCGAAACCGGTCAGCGCGCGGTCCGGCTGGCGGCCCAGGCGGTCACCTATCTGGAAGCCTCCCCCTGCCAGTACGAACACGCGGCGGCCCGCATCGAGTACGGCATCGCGTCCCGTTCGGTGACGGAACTGAACAAGGGCCTGACGCTGGCGCGTGCCTGCGGCGCGGACGGTCTGGTGGCGAAGGCGGAGGCGGCACTGGCGGGCCTGTAGCGAACCGCTGGTGGCCCGCTGTCCGCGGCGTGCCACCGGCGGTCCGTCACCCGTGGCGCACGGTCGGAGGGCAGCCCGTGGGCGGGATCCCTCGGCGGGGTCAGTCCGCGGGGGAGCCGTCGTCCTCCGCGCTCTCCTCGGCCAGCACCCGCTGGGCCACCGCGAACGCCGAATTGGCGGCCGGGACACCGCAGTAGACCGCGGTCTGCAGCAGCACCGCGCCGATCTCCTCCGGTGTGAGCCCGCCCCGCCGGGCCGCCCGGACGTGCATCGCCAGCTCGTCGTGGTGACCGTGCGCCACCAGAGCGGTCAGTGTGATCATGCTGCGCTCGCGGCGGGTCAGTGTCGTGTCGGTCCAGATCTCACCCCAGGCGTAGCGCGAGACGAAGTCCTGGAACCGGGCCGTGAACGGGCTCTGGCGCGCCTGCGCGCGGTCCACGTGCGCGTCACCGAGGACCTGCCGGCGTACCTCCATGCCGCGCCGGGCACCTCCCGAGAAGTGCGTCCGCAGAGCCGTCAGCACGGCCTCCGGGCACTGCGCGGGCGCAAGGTGCGAGGCGCCCGGGATCTCCACGAGCGCCGCGCCCGGCACCGCGTCCGCGATCTCCCGCAGATGCGCGGGCGGCGTCGCGGGGTCCTCGCGCCCGGCGATCAGCAACGTCGGTACGGTGATCGACGCCAGCCGGTCCCGGATGTCGAAGCCGGCCAGGGCGTCACAACAGGCGGCGTACGCCTCCGGGTCGGCGTCACGGTGGTCCCGGACCAGCTCCGGCACCGTGAAACCGGCGGTGAACCAGCGCGCGTCGGCGGTCGCGGCGAGGGGCCCGAGTCCCTCGCGGCGCACCCGCTGCGCCCGTTCCTCCCACGGCTTCGACCCGTTGAAGTGGGCCGAGGAACAGATGACGGCGAGGGACGAGAGCCGCTCGGGGTGGTGGACCGCCAGATGCAGGCCCACCGCGCCGCCCAGCGACACACCGGCGTACGCGAAACGCCCGATGCCCAGGGAGTCGGCCAGCTCCAGCACGAGCGCGGCCAGGTCCGCGACCGTCGCCCCGGGGCCGATCGCGCCGGCCGGTGAACCGCCGTGTCCCGGCAGGTTGAAGCGCACCACCCGGTGGCCGGCGGACAGTTCGGGCGCGACCTTGTCCCACAGGGCGTACGACGTCCCGAGCGAGGGCCCGAGGAGCAGCGGGGGAGCGGAGGGGGACCCCTCGGCACGATGGGTGAGCAGGTTCGCGGTCAACGTCGCTCCAGAGCACGGTCGGTGAGGACTCCGGCGGAGCCCGTGTAGCGGGTCGGATCGGTCAGGTCCGCGAGGCCGGTACCCGGGAGGCTCCGGAGAGCGGGCTCGTCGCCGAGCACCTCCGCGAGGGGCCGCCGCTCACCGGCCGCCCGCTCGGCGGCCCGCGTCAGCAGCTCCTTGGCGCGCGCCCGGCCCAGAACCGGGGCGAGTTCGGCGGCCAGCCGCTCGGAGACGATCAACCCATGGGTGAGGTCCAGGTGTTCGCGCATGGCGTCGGCGTCGACCCGTAGCCCCTCGGTCAGTTCGGCCGTGTCACGGGCCGCCCCGCCGGTCAGCCGGAGCAGATCGCGCAGGGGTTCCCATTCGGCGTGCCAGGCCCCGGCCGGGCGTTCGTCCTCGGCCGCCATCGAGCCGTACAGGGCCGCGGCGAGCAGGGGAGCGCGCCGGGCGGCCGAGGCGACGAGCGTGGCCTTGACCGGGTTCGCCTTGTGCGGCATCGCGGACGAACCGCCGCCGGTCCCTTCGGCCAGCTCGGCGATCTCGGTGCGCGAGAGGGTGAGCACGTCGACGGCCGTCTTGCCGAGCGCGCCGGCCGTGAACGCCAGCGCCCCGGCCAGGTCCGCGACCGGGGTGCGCAGCGTGTGCCAGGGCAACGCGGGCTCGGCGAGGCCCAGTTCGCGGGCGTACGCGGCGACGAGGGCCCGGGTGTCGGCCGCGCCGAAGGCGGTGAAGGCGGCCAAGGTGCCTGCCGCGCCGCCCAGTTGGGCGGGCAGGGAGGTTCGTACGGCACGCAGCCGGTCCCTGGCGTCGAGCACCAGCGACCGCCATCCCGCCGCCTTCAGTCCGAAGGTCGTCGGCACCGCGTGCTGGGTGAGCGTGCGGCCGGGCAGGACGGTGTCCCGGTGCCGGGCCGCGAGCCGGGCGAGGTTGCCGGCGGTCCGCTCCAGGTCGTCCAGGACCAGGTCCAGGGTGCGGGCCGCGACGAGCATGGTGGCCGAGTCCAGGATGTCCTGGCTCGTCGCGCCCCGGTGGACGTACGGGCCGAACTCGGCGGCGACAGCGGCTGTCAGGTCCGTGACCAGGGGGATCACCGGGTTGCCGCCGCCCCGGGCACGCAGCGCGATCGACGCGAGGTCGAAGTCCGCGCCGCGCGCCGCGAGGGTCACCGCCGTCGCGGCCTCGGCCGGGGCCAGCCCCAGGGACGCCTGGGCCCGGGTCAGCGCGGCCTCCGCGTCGAGCAGGGCCCGCAGATACGCGGTGTCGCTCGTCGCGGCCGACGCCGGGGAGCCGGCCCGGCCGGGAGCGAGCAGCCCGGTGTCGGTGGCGAGGGGGTCGGCGGGTGTCACCGGAACTCCAGGAAGACCGTCTCGCCTTCGCCCTGAAGGCGGATGTCGAAACGGTACGTCCGCGGCGCGCCCGCGGTGGCGATCAGCGTGGCGCGCCGCTCGTCCGGCAGCGCGTCGAGCAGCGGGTCCGTGCCGTCGGCCAGATAGGCCCGGGTGAACAGATGGTGTGTCAGACCGCGTGCGAAGACGCACACGCCGATGTACGGCAGTCCCGCGTTCCCCGGCGGCAGCGTGCGCAGCGCGTAGTGGCCGTCGGCGTCGGTGGCGACCCGTCCGAAGCCCGTGAAGTCGACGCCGTTGCGGCCGAGGAAGCCGCCCGTGGACGGATCGCGGCGCAGGGATCCCGGGGCACCCTTCAGGGAGCCGTCGGGCCCGGCCTGCCAGAAGTCGAGCAGGGCGTCGGGGACCGGCGCCCCCGCCCCGTCGTGGACACGGCCGTGCAGGGTGATCGTGTCGGGATGGCCCTGGGGTGCGATGTCGCCCCCGCCCGGGAAGGGCAGGGCGTGGCCGTAGAAGGGGCCGATGGTGTGGGCGGGGGTGGGGAGCAATCGCTCGGTCATGCTCGGTGGCCTTCCTCGATCCAGGTGGCGGAGGGACCGTCGAGGACGATGTCCCACGCGTAGCCCAGGGAGAACTCGGGCCGCGACAGATCATGGTCGTAGGCGGCGATCAGCCGGCCGCGGGCCGCCTCGTCCGTCACGGACCGCAGGATCGGGTCGTGACGGAAGAGCGGGTCGCCCGGGAAGTACATCTGGGTGACCAGCCGCTGGGTGAACGCGGTGCCGAAGACCGAGAAGTGGATGTGCGCGGGCCGCCAGGCGTTGGTGTGATTGCCCCAGGGGTACGGTCCCGGCTTCACCGTGGTGAACGTGTACCGTCCCTGATCATCCGTCAGGGTCCGCCCCACACCGGTGAAGTTGGGGTCGAGCGGGGCGGGGTGCTGCTCGCGCAGATGGGCGTACCGTCCCGCGGCGTTGGCCTGCCAGATCTCGATGAGCTGGCCGCGCACCGGACGGCCCGAGCGGTCGAGCAGCCGGCCCGAGACGGTGATCCGCTCGCCGATCGGCTCGCCCCGGTGCTGCAGGGTGAGGTCGTTGTCGATCTCGGTGATGTCGGTGACACCGAAGACCGGGCCCGACAGCTCGACCGTCTCCGGGTCGCCGCCGCTCACGGCGACCAGCGGCTGCTTCGGGTGGCGCAGCCGTGAGCCGAGGTACGGGGCGTAGTCGCGTGCGGGATGGTGCCGCACGGGCGCGCCGCCGGCCACCGCCTTGTCGTACGCGTCCTGGAGATCCTTGATCCCGGCGTCGATCTCCGTCTGGGTGAGGGCCATGGTCGACTTCCTAGCGTTCGAGGACGAGGGCGGGGTCCTGGCCCACGCCGATACGGAGGGGTGCGGCGTACCTGCCGGCGGGCGTCCGGACAGCGGCGGCGGTGCGGACGTCCTTCACGATCCGATCCCCTCCGCGACGACGATCTCGGCGGCGGTCCTCGCCGCGATCTCACCGGCGGTGACACCCGGCGCGGTCTCCACCAGGAGCAGACCCCCGGCGGTGACGTCGAGGACGCCCAGGTCGGTGACGATCCGGTTGACGCACGCCTTTCCGGTGAGCGGCAGTCCGCACTCCCGCAGGATCTTGGGCGAGCCGTCCTTGGCGGTGTGCGTCATGACCACGATGACCCTCCGGGCCCCGTGGACGAGGTCCATCGCGCCGCCGATGCCGGTGATCATCTTGCCGGGGACGGCCCAGTTGGCGAGGTCGCCGCCGGCCGACACCTGCATCGCGCCCAGCACCGCGACGTCGATGTGCCCGCCGCGGATCATCCCGAAGGACAGCGCGGAGTCGAAGTACGAGGCACCCGGCAGGACCGTGACGGTCTCCTTGCCGGCGTTGATCAGGTCGGGGTCGACCTGATCCTCGGCCGGGTAGGGGCCGGTGCCCAGAATGCCGTTCTCCGACTCCAGGACCACCTCGACCCCCGCGGGGAGGTGATTGGGGATCAGGGTCGGCAGTCCGATGCCGAGGTTCACGTACTGGCCGTCCGTCAGCTCGCGCGCGGCGCGGGCGGCCATCTCCTCCCTGCTCCAGGCCATCACTCGCCCACCGTTCCGTCCCCGGCGGACGCCGAGACCGTCCGCTTCTCGATCATCTTGGCGCCCGCCTGCTCGCGGGTCAGCGCCACGACGCGCTGCACGAAGATGCCCGGCAGGTGCACCGCGTCCGGATCGATCCCGCCCGGCTCCACGAGTTCCTCGACCTCGGCGACCGTCACCCGGCCGGCCATCGCGGCGAGCGGATTGAAGTTCCGGGAGGACTTGTTGAAGACGAGGTTGCCGTGCCGGTCGCCCTTCGCGGCCCGCACCAGCGCGAAATCGGTGCGGATGCCGTGCTCCAGCACGTACGCGGTGCCGTCGAACTCGCGGACCTCCTTCGGCGGGGAGGCCAGGATGACGCCGCCCCGGCCGTCGTACCGCCACGGCAGCCCGCCCTCGGCGACCTGGGTGCCGACCCCCGCGGGCGTGTAGAAGGCGGGGATGCCGGCACCGCCGGCGCGCAGCCGCTCGGCGAGCGTGCCCTGCGGGATCATCTCGACCTCCAGCTCGCCGGCCAGGTACTGCCGGGCGAACTCCTTGTTCGCGCCGATGTACGAGCCGGTGACCCGGGCGATGCGTCCGGCGGAGAGCAGGGTCGCGAGTCCGGAGTCCATGGCCCCGCAGTTGTTGGAGACGACCCCGAGCCTCCGCACGCCACGCTCGTGGAGTGCCTGGATCAGCACGTTCGGCACACCGCTGAGGCCGAATCCGCCGACCGCCAGCGTCGCGCCGTCCGGTACATCGGCCACCGCCTCCAGTGCCGTGGCGACCACCTTGTCCATCCGTGAAGCCCCATCTCTCCCGAGTGTCCCGCACCTCAATTAATCAGGGCACTGATTAATTCTCCGAGGTGCGCAACACGCTGCCACCCGGACTTCGGCGCGTCAAGACTCCAGATAGGCGACGTGAAGGGGGAGGTCGGTCCGGTCGATGGAAGCGGGACAGTCGCCAGGTGGGCGGGTATCGTTCAGTGCACCAACCAATATGAACGCACCGGCGCGTACCGGATCCGAGGAGCGCACATGGCCGCGGTGGACCTCTCCACCCACCCCGGGCACCTGGCCCGGCGACTGCAGCAGGCGCACTACCTGCTGTGGAACACGATGGTCTCCGAGGAGATCACCTCGCCCCAGTTCGCGGTCCTGAACGCGCTCGTCGCCGAGCCCGGCCTCGACCAGCGCACGGTGGGGGAGCGGGTGGGCCTCGACCGGTCCACCATCGCCGAGGTCATCAGCCGGCTCGGGCGCCGCGAGCTGCTGGACAAGGTGCGCGACCCGCAGGACGGGCGGCGCTTCCTGCTCCGCCTCACGGACGACGGCCTGCGCGTCCACCGGAAGCTGACCGTGCGCACCGCACGCATGAACCAGGTCTTCCTGGCGCCCCTCTCCGCCGGGGAACAGGACCTCTTCTTCGACCTCATCCGACGGGTCTCGGACGCCGCGGAGATGCTCCGCAACCCCTCGGAGCCCCTCCCCGCGGAGCGCTGAGGCCCGCGCCCGGGGAGCTCACGCCTTGGCGAGGACGACCCACACCTGGCCCGGGGCGAAGTTCATCGGCGCGCCGTCCGGGGTGGTGAACCGGGTGCCGTCGGCCGCCTCGGGGCGCGTCCACTTCGCGTCGAAGGCGCGGCCGTCGCGCAGCACCTGGGCCGTGCCCGTGCCCACCGACTCGGTGAACGGAGTGTTGTTGCCGAGGAAGTCGTGGTACCTCGACGTCCGCACCTTCACGTACTGGATGACCACCGTCGCCGGGGCCACCGTCTTGCCGTCCGTCGTCACGGTCGGGGTGCCGTCCATGGCCACCAGCCAGCGCCCGCGGTCGGCGGACCAGGTGAAGGTGAAGCGCGCCGACGGGAAGCGGACCGTGCGGGAGGCCTCGGGGGTGCCGCCCGCGGGCGCCGAACCGAAACGGAAGCCCGTGGTCAGGGCGGCGTCGCCGGGCACGGAGTCCATCAGCTGCCGCGGGCGCAGATACAGATTGTGCGGCGCGGCCTTGCCCGTGCCCCGGTACCAGGCGTCGGGCACCTTCCCCGCCGGCTCGGGATCCAGCGGGGCGTCGGCGATCAGCGGCAGCAGTTTGTGCTGGGCCCCGGAGAAGGCGAGCGTCGGCTCGTGGAACTGTCTCAGCAGTTCCAGATCCGACTCGCGGGCGCTGCGCACGGGCCCGACGGCCTTGGGCAGGGTGCTCGCGAAGACCGCCATCAGCCGGCTCAGACCGCCCTCGACCTGCTCCGCGTAGACCACGTCCGCCGCGTCGAGCCCCGTCTGGGGGCGGGCGTCGGGCGCGTTGTCTATCTTCACGGCGAGCACCGGACCGGCCTTCGCCGTGCCGGTCTTGCTCTCGCTCGGGCTCCGGCTCTGACTCGGAGACCGGCCGTCGTCGGGGGCCCCGCCCCCCGAGGTGCAGCCCGACACCAGGGAGCCCGTCACCGTGACGGCCAGCAGCGCCGCCGTCCACGCGCCCCGCCGCGTCCGTGCCATCTCTCGCATGCCCACCGTGCCACCTGTCCCGTGCCATCGATTTATGCGCTCATCAGTTCATCGGTGGCCTTACCCGATCGTTTCTGATTACGCGTGGCGAGTGAGGTGATCGGCTCGGCGGGTCGATCCGTACAGGGGCGAACGGGGTTGCGGACGAAGTGGTTCCGTGCCCGGTGCGTCAGCTCCGCGGCCCCAGGATCTCCGCCAGGTCGTAGCCGACCGGCTCCTCCAGTTGTCCGTACGTGCAGCTCTCGGCGGTGCGGTCGGGGCGCCATCGGCGGAAGCGGGCCGTGTGGCGGAACCGTACGCCGTTCTCCATGTGGTCGTACGCCACCTCGGCCACCCGCTCGGGCCGGACCGGGATCCAGGACAGGTCCTTCTGCGCCGACCATCTGCTGGGCGCGCCCGGCAGCCGGGCCGACTCGTGCGCCGACTCCTGCGCCCAGGCCTCCCACGGATGCCCGGCCGCGTCCTCGAGCCGCAGGGGCTCCAGTTCCTCCACCAGCTCCGCCCGCCGCTTCATCGTGAACGCAGCGCTCACGCCCACGTGCTGGAGCGTGCCCCCGTCGTCGTACAGGCCCAGCAGCAGCGAGCCGACGACCGGTCCGCTCTTGTGGAAGCGGTAGCCGGCGACGACGACATCCGCCGTCCGCTCGTGCTTGATCTTGTACATGGCGCGCTCGTCCCGCAGATACGGCAGCGTGAGGGGTTTCGCCACGACTCCGTCGAGCCCCGCCCCCTCGTACCGCTCGAACCACCGCTGCGCCACCTCGCCGTCCGTGGTCGCGGGCGCCACGTGGACCGGCGCCGTCACCCCGGACAGCGCCTTCACCAGCAACGCGCGCCGGTCGCTCAGCGGCACGTCGAGCAGGGAGGTGTCGGCGAGTGCCAGCAGGTCGAAGGCCACGAAGGAGGCGGGGGTCTTCTCGGCCAGCATGCGCACCCGTGAGTCGGCGGGGTGGATCCGCTCCGTGAGCGCGTCGAAGTCGAGCCGCCCCTCCCTGGCGATCACGATCTCCCCGTCCATCACGCAGCGCTCCGGCAACCGCTCCCGCAACGCCTCCACGAGCTCAGGAAAGTACCTGGTCAGCGGCTTGCCGGTACGGCTGCCGAGCTCCACCTCGCCGCCGTCGCGGAACACGATCGCCCGGAAGCCGTCCCACTTCGCCTCGTAGTGCATGTCCGGCGGGATCTTCGCCACGGACTTGGCGAGCATCGGCTTGACGGGTGGCATCACCGGCAGATCCATACTTCGACTCTAAGAGCCGTCCATGGTGTCCGCCTGTTGCGCCATTCGGCCGACAGGGTCCGGCTGTCCTGCGGTTTTACCGCCGTTTCACGACCGGGCCGTGAGACGGGTGTGAGACGCGACCGCGGTGCTCAGCCGCCGGTGGCCGGGTCCTGCTTCGGCCGTCCGCCCTTGCGGGACCGGCGCTCCGCGAGCTCCTTGTCGGCCTTCTCCAGGTCGGCCTCGTCCTCGTCGGTGCCGTGCTCGAGGACACGGGCCCTCATGTGCTCGAGGACGTCGTTCGTGCGATCCGTCCCGAGCTGTTCGCACACCCGGCCGTATGCCTGCCACGGCGGATCCGGCACCCGGATCGGTCGGGGCGTCGTGTGCCGCTTCGGCGCCGCGGCGGACTGCTCTGCCACCGGCGATGGTCGTCCAGCGGTGCCCGGCTCCGCCGGCGGTCGTCGCTAGCTGTCCGAGGGGTGCGATGCGGGACGGGTGAACAGGTGCGCGCGCCGTACCCCGGCCTTGCGCAGTTCGTCTGCCACGATGCGCAGCGCGGTGCGGGCCATGTGCGGAAACATCCCGCCCTTGCAGTCCATCCACACGCGGGGCACCGTGTCGTCGACGGCGACGTAGTTGGGGCTGTAGAGGTCGGTGTCGGCCATGGTGTCGTCGGCTTCCTCCGGCGAGAGTTCGCGGCCGTCCTCGAGCACGCGCCCCAGGCGGCGTTCCGCGGCGGTGAGCGCCGCGACCGCACGGGCCGGATCGTCCGACTCGACGGCGATCTCCCAGTGCTGTTGGAACATATCGCCGTCGCCCCCCAGAATGCGCAGCGCGCCCGGGTCCACCGTGATGCCGCCCGGCTCGCTCTCCGAGACCACGGCCCGACGCATCCAGAATGCGCTTTGGTCGGTTTCCAGGCATGCCTCGGCCACGTACCAGAGCATCTGCGGGCCGGAACCGCCAACTGCCTCCTCGAACAGGCTGCGTGCGCGTTCCCGGTCCCCCGAGTCCAGGGCCTGGCACCCTCGCCTGAAAGCGATCTCGGCAGGGTGATCGACAGATGGCAGGCGGGAATCATCGGTATCCACAGCCGATGTCTACCACCCGGTTCTGACATACGGTCACTGAGCTGCCGAATCAACCGGCAGCGCCGACACGGACCCGACCGGTCGAACTCGCCCGGCACATGGTCGAGATCACCTGTCAGAGGGCGACAAGCTCCGGCTGCGCCTCGGCACCGTGCGTCGTGTCCCGTCTCGGGCGATCCGGTCCCTGTCTCGAATGATCTGGTCCGATTCGCTCGCCGTCCCGGATGATCCGGTCCCGCGGGTCTGCTTCTTCGGTCTCGTCGGCCCTGGTGGCATCTGAGCTGTCCCTGGTGCTGACCGCTGGGGGCAGGAGCTGGTCATAGCCGTGCGGCCGTGCGGATCAGGCCGGCCAGGGCGAGGGAGCGGCTGTGGGCGGGCCAGACGATGTGGGTCACGACGGGAGGTGCGTCGGTCAAGGGGACTGCCGTGTGCTCGGCCCACAGCCAGGAGCGGGCGGAGTCGGGGACGACCGCCACGGTGCGTCCGAGGGCGATCAACTGGGCCAGTTGCGTCTGGTTGTGGATCTCGGGGCCCGGGCCGGGTGCGTAGGTGCCGTGGGTGGGCCAGCGGGCGAGCGGCAGATCGGGGACGTCCCTGACATCGGCCAGGGACAAGGTCTCGCGGGCGGCGAGGGGGTGCCCGGCAGGCAGGACGGCGACCTGTCCCTCGGTCGTCAGTGCCTCGCTGTCGAACCCGGCGAGGGAGTTCCACGGCGTGTGCATGAGCGCGACATCGGCGCGTCCGTCGCGCAGCAGCTCTTCCTGCTCGCAAATGCCGCACGGCAGCACCTCGATCTCGGCACTGTCGGGCTCGGCCGCGTAGGCGTCGAGAAGTTTCCGCAGCAGTTCGTGGGACGCGGCGGCCTTCACCGCGAGGACCAGCCGACCGCGGGAGCCGTCAGGGCTGTCGGCACCGCCGGCGCGCCGGGTGCGGCGAGCGGCGGCAGCGGTCGCGTCGAGGGCCGCCCGGCCCTCGTGCAACAGCACCTCTCCGGCACCGGTCAGACGGACGCCACGGCGGTTGCGCTGCAACAAGCAGACCCCGAGGCGCCGTTCGAGCTGCTGGATCGCCCGCGACAGCGGCGGCTGGGCCATGCCGAGGCGCTCGGCGGCGCGCCCGAAGTGGAGTTCCTCGGCGACCGCCACGAAGTACCTCAGCTCGCGGGTCTCCAGGGTGTCCACGGCCGCAGCATACGCGGTGATACCTGGCAGGTATGACAGGACACCGTATCGGTGTTGGCCGCGCCACTCGTCCGCGAGCCAACATCATCAGCATGAGCGAAACGATGATCGCGCTGGTGACCGGCGCGAACAAGGGCATCGGGTACGAGATCGCGGCCGGGCTGGGCAGCCTCGGGTACCGCGTGGGCGTGGGAGCCCGCGACGCCGCCCGACGCGAAACCGCCGTCGGGAAGCTGCGCGCCGCCGGCGTGGACGCGTTCGGGGTACCGCTGGACGTGACCGACGACCGGAGCGTCACTGATGCCGCGGAACTGATCGAACGGCTGGCCGGACGTCTGGACGTCCTGGTCAACAATGCCGGCATCTCGGGCGAGATGGACCCGGGGTGGGTGCAGGACCCGACCGCGCTCGACCTGGAGGTGCTCCGCGCGGTCGTGGATACCAACGTCATGGGTGTCGTCCGGGTGACCAACGCGATGCTGCCACTGCTGCGGCGCTCGGCCTCGCCGCGCATCGTCAACGTCTCCAGCAGCGTCGGCTCCCTGGCCCGGCAGACGGACCCGGACATCGAGATCCCGATCATGGCGGCCTACGCGCCGTCGAAGTCGTTCCTCAACGCCCTCACCGTGCAGTACGCCCGGCAGTTCGCCGGTACGAACATCCTGATCAACGCCGCCTGCCCGGGCCTGGTCGCGACCGACTTCACAGGCTTCCAAGGGCCCCGCACTCCTGAACAGGGCGCGGCCACAGCGATCCGGCTCGCCACCCTGCCCGACGGCGGCCCGACCGGTTCGTTCTTCGAGGACGACGGCGTCGTCCCCTGGTGATCACGAACCCGCCGTGAGTCGACGAGGCTCCGGCAGGTCCACGAAACGGTGGAGAAGGACCGGATCGACAGGAGAGCAGACGGCCTCTGCGCCCGGTGTGCGGGACCCGTGAGCCGCGCCTACCGTGGCTCGCATGGGCGATGCGGTGGAACTCGAAGCGGCCGGCAGGAGCGTTCGCCTGTCCAGCCCGGACAAGATCTTCTTCCCGGAGCGCGGCTTCACGAAGCTGGATCTCGCCCGGTACTACCTCGCCGTCGGCGACGGCATCCTGCGCGTCCTGCGCAACCGCCCCACCACGCTGGAGCGCTATCCGGACGGGGTGACTGGCGAGTCCTTCTTCCAGAAGCGGGCGCCCAAGAACATGCCCGACTGGATCCCGACCGCCCGCATCACCTTCCCCAGCGGCCGCAGCGCCGACGAGATGTGCCCCACCGAGCCCGCCGCGGTGCTGTGGGCCGCGCAGTTCGGCACGCTCACCTTCCATCCGTGGCCGGTCCGCCGCGACGACGTCGACAGCCCCGACGAACTGCGCATCGACCTCGACCCCCAGCCCGGTACGGACTACGCCGACGCGGTGCGGGCCGCCCACGAACTGCGGGAGATCCTGCACGAGTACGGCGGTCTGCGGGGCTGGCCCAAGACCTCCGGAGGCCGCGGGCTGCACCTCTTCGTGCCGATCCAGCCGCGCTGGACCTTCACCCAGGTGCGCCGGGCCGCCATCGCCGCGGGGCGCGAGCTCGAACGCCGCATGCCCGACCAGGTCACCGTCGCGTGGTGGAAGGAGGAGAGAGGCGAGAAGATCTTCGTGGACTACAACCAGACCGCCCGGGACCGAACCATCGCCTCCGCCTACTCCGTACGGCCCCGCCCGCACGCCCCGGTCTCCGCGCCCCTGCGCTGGGACGAGGTGCAGGACGCCAGACCCCGGGACTTCGACCTGGCGACCATGCCGAAGCGCTTCGCCGAACTCGGCGATGTGCACGCCGACATGGACGACCACGCCTTCTCCCTGGAGGCCCTGCTGGAACTCGCCGACCGCGACGAGCACGACCACGGCCTCGGCGACCTCCCGTACCCGCCCGACTATCCGAAGATGCCGGGCGAACCCAAACGGGTGCAGCCGAGCCGCGCGAAACACGAGGACGCCGGGCCGTCGGGCGACTGATCCCCCAACAGGTCCGGCACGTCCGTCGCCGGCTCGGTGCAGGAGTGTCCCGACGACGACCGGTCGATCTCCTCGATCCCCGTGAGCACGCGGACCTCCCCTTGGCCGCGGCGTGTTCCCGCCACTGATCACAGCATGCCGCACCCCACTGACAACGGGTTCCGCCGGACCGGACACCGGGGGAGCGGGCAGGTGCCCGCTCCGCCGAAGTGCCCTCCGGAGAGATCGGATCGAGCCGTTCTCGATGATCGGGGAGCACTTCCCCGGAGCGAGCGGTCGCGCGGCTATCCTGATCCGCATCCGCCGAGGAGGTGCCCTGAGGTGACCGAGACAGCGTCGCGCCCCACGCTGGAGGCCGTGGCCGCGCGGGCCGGGGTCTCCCGGGCCACCGTGTCGCGCGTCGTGAACGGTGGGGACGGAGTCCGCGAGCCGCTCGTCGAGCGGGTGCGCCGGGCCGTCGAAGAACTCGGGTACGTTCCGAACCAGGCCGCCCGCAGCCTCGTCACCCGGCGCCACGACGCCGTCGCGGTCGTGATCGCCGAGCCGGAGACCCGGGTCTTCGCCGACCCGTTCTTCGCACTCCAGCTCCGGGGCATCAGCAAGGAACTGACCGCCAACGACTCCCAGTTGGTGCTGCTGCTCACGGAAGGCCGCGACGACCACGCCCGCGTCGCCCGCTACCTCGCCGGCGGCCACGTCGACGGCGCGCTCGTCTTCTCGCTGCACCTGGACGACCCGTTGCCGGGCCTGATCCACGGCGCGGGTGTGCCGACCGTCTTCGGCGGGCGGCCCGGCTGGGGCGAGGGGGTCCGCGAAGCGGTCTACGTCGACTGCGACAACCGGGGCGGAGCCCGCCAGGCCGTCCGGCACCTCCTCGGTCTCGGGCGGACGCGCATCGCCCACATCACCGGCGCCCTCGACCAGACGTCCGCGGTCGACCGGCTCGACGGCTACCGGGACGTCATGGCCGATGCCGGTGCCGATCCCGCGCTCGTCGCGCAGGGCGACTTCACCCCCGCGGGCGGCGAACGCGCGATGCGGGAGCTGCTGGAGCGTCGCCCCGACCTGGACGCGGTGTTCGTGGCGAACGACCTGTCGGCCCTCGGCGTGCTGCGCGTGCTGCGTGAGCACGGCCGACGGGTGCCCGACGACGTCGCCGTGATCGGCTTCGACGACATGCTGCCGATCGCCGAACAGACGGATCCGCCGCTGACGACGGTGCGTCAGGACATAGAGGAGATGGGCCGGCTGATGGCCCGGCTGCTGATCCGCGGGCTGGAGGGCGGGTCCGGAGGGGAAGCCCCGGTGTCCCCGCACCCGGGAGTGGTCCTGCCGACGACGGTGGTGCACCGGGTCTCCGCGTAGGACCACCGCCGTGCGGCGAGGACCCGCCGGCCGGGAGGTCAGCTCTGCTGCGGCGCGCTCTTGATCACCGCGAAGCGTGCCCCGTACGGGTCGGCGAGCTTGGCCATGCGGCCGACGCCCTCCAGGTCCGTGGCGGGCATGCGGACCGTACCGCCGAGTTCCTGAGTCCTGGCGACCACGGCGTCCGTGTCGGGGACCTCGATGTACGGCAGCCAGTACGCGCCGGTCTTCGCCTCGACCGGGTCGTCGGCGAGCGGCATCAGACCGCCGAACATGCCCTCCTCCTCGGTCCCCGCCGGGTTGATGCAGGTGTAGATCCCGCCCGGGAACGAAACCGCCGAGGTGTTCCAGCCGAAGACCGAGTTGTAGAAGGCGGCGGCCGCCATGATGTCCGGGGTGACGAGCTCGACCCAGCACAGGGAACCCGGGTCGCCGGCCATGCCCAGGCCCTTGGTCCGCCCCGGCTGCCAGACGCCGAAGGTCACGCCCGCCTCGTCGGCGAGCATGGCCATGTGCCCCTCGCCCATCACGTCCATGGGCGGCATGAGCACCGTGCCCTTGGCCTGCTCGGCCGCCTTGGCGGTGGCCTCGGCGTCCGCGGTCCGGAAATAGACGTTCCAGGACGGCGGGCCCTGCTCGGCGGTGATCTGCATGCCCCCGGCCACGGTCTTCCCGTCGACCTGGAAGAAGCCGTAGCCACCGGCATCGGGCCCCGCCGACAGGAACCGCCAGCCGAAGACGTCTCCGTAGAAGGCGATGGCCCCCTCGATGTCGGGCGTGCCGACATCCAGCCAGTTCGGGGAGCCGTCGACGAAGTTGGTGGTGAGCATGATTGTCCTCCTTCGAGGGGCCTCGTTCCCTTTGGCGTCCACTCTTCCACCGCCCACTGACAATCGCCGTGGAGACGTGCGGACCGCCCGGAGCGGCGATCCCGTTCACGCCGGGTGGTCGCCGCGATTCTCGTCGTAGCCGAGTTCCTCCGCGCGCCGCCGTGCCCCCGGCCCTGTCGCGGGTCCATCATCGAGGCCGCCGGACGCCTCGGAACGCGGCGTTGATCCTGTGTTGATCGAACGTTTTTCGCAGCGGGGCACGCTCGTGTGCATGTACTCGCAAACCATCACTCCGTCCGACCTCGCCTGGCAGGAGCAGGCGTTGTGCGCGCAGACGGGGGCGGACTTCTTCTTTCCCGAACCGGGCAGTTCGGTGCGCGACGCGAAGCGCATCTGCGGGATGTGTGCGATGCGATCCGCGTGCCTCGACTACGCGCTGAGCAACGACGAACGCTTCGGCGTGTGGGGTGGGCTCTCCGAGAAGGAGCGCCTGGGACTGCGGCGCGCCCAGGAGTGACACGAGCCCCGGGCCGCGTCCGGCCCGGGCTGCCCTCTCCACGGGTCCGAGCACCCCTTTTCACCGGTCCGGCACCCCGCTTCACGGGTCCGGGTACCTCCTTCGGCCGGTCGGGGGCGCTCCGTTTCGCCGGTCGGCGTCGTTCTCCCGCCCCGATCCCGTCCGAGCACTCCGGTTGCCCTGATCCCCCTGACCGCCGTGGTTGCCCTGATCGCGCTGATCGCGCGGCTCATCGGAGTGAGCGGCCTGTCATATGCGCATGGACCGTGCCAAATGTGCACATGACGTCCTCTGACCGTTGTCACCGACACCGAAAGGGACGTCATGGCCGACAGCAAGGCCGCCAAAGCGAGGAAAGCCGCAGGGGCGATCGGACTCGTGACCCCGACGGGAAGGCCCGCCCCCGCGGCGGCTCCCCGGGCCGACGAGGAATGGGAGCTGCCGGGCGGCAGCGCCCAGGTCTACTACGGCGAGGGCCAGAAAGGTGTGGTCCGGCCGGTGATCCTGGCCGACGGGTTCGACCTGGGGCCGACCGACTTCGACTGGCTGTGGGACGGGCTGGAGAACGGCAGGTTCCCGTTCATCAGCGAGCTGCGGCGGCGGGGGCGCACGCTGATCCTCGTCGGGTTCGAGGAGCGCAGCGAGTCGATCCTGCGCAACGCCGAGACGATGATGGCCGCGATCATGCGGACCATCGCGGAGCAGCTCGACGACACCCGTCTGCTCGCCGGCGGGTTCAGCATGGGCGGCATCGTCGCCCGCTACGCGCTGGCCAGGATGGAACTGCAGCGCATGGACCACCGGGTCGGCTGTTACGTGTCGTTCGACAGCCCGCACCGGGGGGCGTGGGTGCCGATCGGACTCCAGGCGTTCGCGCACTACCTCGCCGACGCCGGCGACGACACCTACCTGCGGCAGATCGGCAGCCCGGCCTCGCAGCAGATGCTCTGGCGCCACCTGGACGCTCTCGACGGCACGCCGAAGGAGAGTCCGCTGCGCAGGGAGTTCAAGGAGCAGTTGCAGAAGGTGGGCGACTGGCCGCGCATTCCGCGCCTGATCGGGGTCTCCAGCGGTCGCGGTGACGGCGTGGGCAACGGGGTGCGCGCCGGGGCGAAGGCGCTGACCTGCGCCGGGCCGCTCTTCGACGGGACCTACTTCCTCGCCCAGCCCAAGGGCGAGGCGGCGGAGGTGGCCGTGCTCGACGGCATCCTCGGCGGACCGCACACGATCACCACGAGCGGGTTCCCCGAGCTGGACGGCGCGCCCGGCGGGACCCTCGAGTCGTTCGGCATCGTCGGGGACACGCTCAAGGCGTTCGGCGAGAACATCGACATGATCCACCGGTCCGTGTGCTTCGTCCCGTCCGTCAGCGCGGTCGCCATCCGTGACCTGGACCGGCAGGAGGACCTGTACACCAACATCGACGAGCTGCCTCCGGAGGAGTCCGAGCTCGACGACTTCCTGCTGTCGCAGGACAACGACCCGCACGCCCTCATGACGGAGGACATCGGGCGCTGGGTCCTGGACCGGCTGCCTGACTAGAACGGCCGGCCCGGACCGGGGACGCCCGTGTGCGTCCGGTCATCCAGGACGTACACGGGCGGTGGCCTGCCCGCGCCAGGGCCCGGGGGCCCCGCCGCGCGGGCGGGCGGGAGTCACGCGGTGGCGCGGGCCGCCATCCGGGCCTTGCGGGCGGCGAGCTTCTCGTCGAACTTCGAGGCCTCGGCGTCCAGGCCGCCCATGAAGAAGCCGAGCTCCTCCTGGGCCTTCAGGCCCTCGGGGCCGAGGCCACCGATCTCCAGGACCTTGAGGTGGCGCAGCACCGGCTGGAGCACGTCGTCGTGGTGGATGCGCATGTTGTAGACCTCGCCGATGGCCATCTGCGCGGCCATGCGCTCGAAGCCGGGCATGCCGTGACCGGGCATCCGGAAGTTGACGACGACGTCACGGCACGCCTGCATGGTCAGGTCGGGGGCGAGCTCGAACGCGGCCTTCAGCAGGTTGCGGTAGAAGACCATGTGCAGGTTCTCGTCGGTCGCGATGCGCGACAGCATGCGGTCGCAGACCGGGTCGCCCGACTGGTGTCCGGTGTTGCGGTGCGAGATGCGGGTCGCCAGCTCCTGGAAGGCGACGTACGCGACCGAGTGCAGCATCGAGTGACGGTTGTCCGACTCGAAGCCCTCGCTCATGTGCTGCATCCGGAAGGCCTCGAGCTTGTCCGGGTCCACCGCGCGCGAGGCGAGCAGGTAGTCGCGCATCACGATGCCGTGCCGGCCCTCCTCCGCCGTCCAGCGGTGCACCCAGGTGCCCCAGGCGCCGTCCCGGCCGAACAGGGACGCGATCTCGTGGTGGTAGCTCGGGAGGTTGTCCTCGGTGAGCAGGTTGACGACGAGCGCGATCCGGCCGATCTCGGTGACCTTGGACTGCTCCTTGCCCCAGGCCTCGCCGTCCTCGAACTGCCCCGGGAAGTTGCGGGCGTCGCTGAAGGGCACGTACTCGTGCGGCATCCAGTCCTTGGCGACCTTCAGGTGGCGATTGAGCTCCGTCTCGACGACTTCCTCCAGCGCGTACAGCAGGCGGGCGTCGGTCCAGGCGGCCGACGGGCTGCCGAGGTCGGGAGAAGTGATCGTCACGGGTGCTCCAGGGGGGACGGGACAACGAGCGGAAAAGCTAACCTACGGCATCGTAGGCTACGTCTCCGTAGGTTACGTCTCCGTAGGTTAAGGACCCCGTAAAGACCGCTGATCAGCGGTGTTGCGGGCGAGGGCATGCCGCCTCCCGGCCCATGCCGGCGAGACCCGGGGCGTCGAAGTGCCGGGGCCGTACGGATGGCTCGCTCACTCGTTCAGGCGTACAGCTCCCGAAGTCTCACCGAGAGACACGTCACACAGCCCTCGAGCTTCTCGAACTCGCCGATGTCCACCACGACCGGTTCGTGGCCGAGGTCGGCGAACAGTTCCGCGGTCTTCGGGGCGGACGCCGCCATCAGCAGTCTGCCGCCGCCGAGGAGCACCACGTGGGCCCCGGACTCCTCCGGCACCGCCAGGAAGCGCGGGAAGAGGGAGGGGGTGTCCACCAGCGGCTCGTGCCCGATCACCGTCCCGTCGGGCAGCGCGGTGACCGCCGACTTCAGATGCAGGACCTTGCTGACGGGAACGGCGACGACCCGTGCGCCGAGCGGTTCGAAGACCGTCCGCAGCTGCTGGACCCCGGCCGCGTTCGTCCGGCCGCCGCGGCCGACGTAGATCGTGTCGCCCACCTTCAGGATGTCGCCCCCGTCGAGGGTGCCGGGGTCCCAGATCCAGTTCACCGAGCAGCCGAGGCGCGCCACCGCCTCCTCCACCCCCGCGGTCTCGGCCCGGCGGGACTCGGCGCCGGGCCGGGCGATGAGCGCGACATTGCGGAAGACGACGACGGCGTCCTCGACGAACACCGAGTCCGGACAGTCGTCGGCCGGGTCCACCTCCACGGTCTCCCAGCCGTGCGTGCGCAGTGCCTCGGTGTACGCCTCCCACTGCTCGACCGCGAGGTCGACGTCCACCGCCGTGCGTTCCACGTGCGTCACCAGCCCCTCGGCGAGGCGGGGGCCGGGCCTGCGGACGAGCGCTTTCTGACTGGGCACGGGCGGGTCTCCGTATCGGCTGGGGGTGTCGGCGCAACATCATGCAGCGCGGTTCGCGCGCGCAAAAGGCCCCCGGCGTGACGCCGGGCACCGCCCACCCCCGACGCTAGGCCGCCTCCGCCTCCCGCACTATGAGGAATACCCGACAGTTTCCGGAGCGATTTCTTTCAGTTCTCCTCCTTCCAGCAGCAGCTGCCGCGTGATGCCGATCGACCTCAGGAACGGCATGTCGTGGCTGGCGACGATCAGTGTCCCTTCGTAGGACTCCAGGGCCGTGGTGAGCTGCCGGACGCTCGCCATGTCGAGGTTGTTCGTCGGCTCGTCGAGCATCAGGAGCTGCGGGGCGGGGTCGGCCAGCATCAGGGCCGCGAGTGCCGCGCGGAAGCGCTCGCCGCCGGAGAGCGTCGCCGCCCGCTGGTCGGCCTTGGCCCCCTTGAACAGGAAGCGGGCGAGACGGGCCCGGATCCGGTTGTCGGTGGCGGCGGGAGCGTACCGGGCCACGTTCTCGGCGACGCTCAGCTCGTCGTCCAGGACGTCGAGCCGCTGCGGCAGGAAGCGCAGGGGCACATGGGCGTGCGCCTCGCCGGACACGGGGTCCAGCTCCCCGGCGATCGTGCGCAGGAGTGTCGTCTTGCCCGCTCCGTTGCGCCCGATGAGCGCGACGCGCTCGGGTCCGCGGAGATCGAACACCCCGTTCACCCGCGAGCCGTGCTGCAGTTCCAGCCGGTCGAGGGTGAGAACGGTGCGCCCCGGCGGTACGGCCGTGTACGGCAGGTCGATCCGGATCAGATCGTCGTCGCGTACGGCCTCCACCGCCTCGTCGAGACGCTCCTTCGCCTCGCCGAGCCTGCCCTCGTGCAGGAGCCGGTGCTTGCCGGCGGATTCCTGGGCCGACCGCTTGCGCGCCCCCATGACGATCTTCGGTTCGCGCTTCTGCTCGTACATCTTCTGTCCGTACCGCCTGCGTCGGGCCAACTTGACCTGAGCGTCGACCAGTTCGCGTTTCTGTTTCTTCAGATCGGACTCGGCGACGCGCACCATGCGTTCCGCCGCCTCCTGTTCGGCGGCGAGCGCCTCCTCGTACGCGGAGAAGTTCCCGCCGTACCAGGTGACCTCGCCGGAGTGCAGATCGGCGATCTGGTCGGCCAGGTCGAGGAGTTCACGGTCGTGGCTGACCACGATCATGACCCCGGACCAGGCTTCCACGGCCGCGTACAGCCGCTGTCGCGCGTACAGGTCGAGGTTGTTCGTGGGTTCGTCGAGCAGCAGGACGTCGGGCCGGCGCAGCAGGAGCGCGGCCAGCCGCAGCAGCACCGACTCGCCACCGGAGACCTCGCCGATCGTGCGGTCCAGGTCGATGTGCCCGAGCCCGAGTTCGCCGAGGGTCGCGCGGGCCCGCTCCTCGACGTCCCAGTCGTCGCCGACCACGTCGAAGTGCTCGTCGGCCACGTCGCCCGCCTCGATCGCGTGCAGCGCGGCGCGGACCGCGCGGATGCCGAGTGCCTCGTCGACCCGCAGCCCGGTGTCGAGGGTGACGTTCTGCGGCAGGTGACCGACCTCGCCGGCGACCCGGACGGTGCCGTCGGCCGGGGTGAGCCGTCCGGCGATCAGCTTCAACAGGGTTGATTTGCCGGAGCCGTTGGCACCGACGAGTCCGGTGATGCCGGGTCCGAAGGCGACCTGGAGACCGTCGAAGACCTCGGTGCCGTCCGGCCAGGCGAAGGACAGGGACGTACAGGTGATGGAAGTGGGGGACGTTGACATACAGGCCTCGCGATTGCTGGATGCGGTCGGGGGTACGCGTACGGGACACCGCGAGGCGACGACGATCCGGTTCGGAGGAGAGCGAGAAGAAGGCTCCGCACACCCGAGGACGGCTCCAACGCCGAGGTCGCACGCTGCGCACACACCGGTCCGACAGGACCTACGGGGTGTGACGCGGTGTCTCAGACCTCAGACGAGCAACGTCCTTCTCCATTCGACGGCAACAGAACCGCTGTACACCGTAGGAACGATCCCGAGGGCTGTCAAAGGATTAACGCGGCCCACCGACGAACCGAGGAGACCCCGTGCCGAACGGCCCGCTCTCGTTGCCCGCCCGGCTCTACCTCCTGGCGTGGGACACCACGAAACGGAGGATCACCGGCTCCACCCACCTCCACCACCTGGTGCGCGCCGGCGCGCTCACCGAGCTCGCCCAGCGCGGGCTCCTCGTCGACGACGACGGCATCGTCACTCCCGTCGACCCCGACTCCCGGACCGGGGACGTCGTCCTCGACGGACTCCTGGAACTCGTGTCGGAGTCCCGGCCCCGGCGGTGGAAGACGTGGGTCACCTCACGGGCCCGGATCACCCTGGACGCCGTACGCGCCCAGCTCGCCGCCGACGGGTATCTGCGGGCGGAGCGGAAGCGGGTCCTCGGGATCTTCCCGTCCGTCGAGTACGAGCTGGACCGGGTGCCCGTGGTGGAGGCCCTGCGCGCGGAGGCGCGAGAGGTGCTGGAGGGGCCGGTGCCCGTCGCCGACGTCGGCGACCGCGACGCGGCCCTCGTCGCACTGGCCACCGCGGCCGAGCTGCGCACCTTCGCCTCGCCCAAGGAACGCAAGGCGCACCGGACCCGCATCGACGAACTCGCCGAACGCGGCGGCGCCGCGGCCCCCGCCCTGCGGAAGGTCATCCAGGACGTCCGTACGGCCGTGGTCGTGGCGGCCACGACGGCCTCCTCCACGACCACGGCGACGACCACGGCGAACTGAACGACCAGGGAGAACTGAACGACCACGGAGAACTGAACGACCACGGAGAACTGAACGACCACGGCGACACGCCCTCACGTACATGTCGGTTTCCTGCCAGCCGGTCGCGCCCCGGCCGTGTTTGGGTTGGTCCCATGACCGACACCGAGCAACTCCGCACATCCGCCCGCGCCTTCCGCGCCCTGCACGTACCCGGCCGCCCCCTCGTCCTGGCGAACGCCTGGGACGCGGTGACCGCGCGGATCGTCGAAGAGGCCGGCGCCGCCGCCGTGGCGACGACGAGCGCGGGCCTCGCCTGGGCCCTCGGCGTGGCGGACGGGGACCGGCTGGAGCGGGACGGCGCGCTCGCGGCCGTCGCGCGGATCACCGCCGTGGTCCGGGTGCCGGTCAGCGCGGACATCGAGAACGGGTACGCGTCCGACGCCGAGGGCGTGGGCGACACCGTCCGCGCGGTGCTCGCGGCGGGCGCGGTGGGCGTGAACATCGAGGACGCCCTCTACGGGGAGGGGGCCGGGCCGCTGCGTCCGGCGGCGGAGCAGGCGGAGCGCATCGCGGGGGCCCGCGCCGCCGCCGACGCGGCCCAGGTGCCGCTGTTCGTCAACGCCCGCATCGACACCTTCCTGCGCGGCTCGGGCGATGTGGAGGAGACCCTGGAGCGGGCCGCCGCCTTCCTGGCCGCGGGCGCGGACGGGGTCTTCGTCCCCGGAGTGGTCGATCCGGCGACCGTGAAGGCCCTCGTCGAGGGCATCGACGGCCCCCTCAACATTTTGGTGGGCCCCGGGGCGCCGCCCGTCGAAGAACTGGCCGCGCTCGGCGTGGCCCGGATCAGCGCCGGATCGAGCATCGCGGCGGCCGCGCACGGCCTGGTCCGGCGTGCCGCGCGGGAGCTGCTGGACACGGGGACCTACGAGACCCTGACCGGCGGGTTCGACTACGCCGGCCTCAACGCCTTGATGGGACGCGCCGGCTGACGGTACCCGCGTCGCGTCAGCAGGTGCCCCGCATGAGCTCCGCCAGATCGTGGTCCAGGTCCACCTGGAGGTGCTCCAGTCCGACCGGCACCAGCTCGGTGGTCTGCCGGAGGAAGTTCCGCACCTCGCCCGAGCGCACGTGGACCACGGCGGTGCCCTCGGGGGCGTGGAACTCCAGCACGGTGCGGTCGAAGCCGTACGGCCGCACCCGCACGTCGCCGTGCCCCACCGCGTCCTCGAGGCCCGACACGAGCAGTTCACGGGCGAAGGTCCAGCAGACCTCGACGCCTTCGAGCGTGGCGGGGGCGGGGAAGGTCATGCGGACGGCGAACGGGTCGGTCCGGTCGTAGTGGAGCGTGGCCGGAATGCTCGGCATCCGCGGCGCGGCGGCGACGAGGCGGGCCTCTACGGGCTGCTCGATGACGGTGGACAACGCCTTGCTCCCTTGTGACGGCTGGACGGACTCCGGGCGGATGAAGCCGGTCAATTGAAGAGACGGAAGAAAGACCCGGCGCGTGCACCTCCGAGCCGAGTGACCTCTGTCACCGAGGTCAAGCACAGGAAGATCAACTTTCTCCGGTCGCCCGGAGGATCTGCTTTCTCCGGTCGGTGATCCCTTTCCGTTCCGCACTCGCCCGACACCGAAGAGGACATCCGGGCGGCCCCCGAGGTTCCCGCCGACCGCCATATGGACACCATCGGGGGACGGAGGCCATCTGGACGCCGTCGGGGGAGTGCACTAGCTTCGCCCGCCATGAGGGCCTTGGGGAAGACGAGACGCACGGGCCGGACGATCGGCGTGGGACCGGCGGCGGCCGCACTCGCCGCGGCACTCGTGGTGGCGGCGCCCGCGGTGGCGGCGCCCGCACCGGCGCACGACACGGCACGGACCCCGCACTGGGCGCTCAAGGACAGCGGTACGGACGCGCGCTTTCGCGGACTGTCGGCGGTCAGCCGGGACACAGCCTGGGTGGCCGGCTCGAAGGGCACCGTGCTGCGCACCACCGACGGCGGCGCGCACTGGAACAACGTGTCGCCGCCCGGGGTCGCGGACCTGGAGTTCCGCGACATCGAGGCGTTCGACGCGCGGCGCGCCGTGGTCCTGGCCATCGGCGAGGGCGAGGCGTCCCGCGTCTACCGGACCGAGGACGGCGGCACCACCTGGACCGAGTCCTTCCGCAACACCGACGCCGCGGCCTTCTACGACTGCCTCACCTTCCTCGACCGGCGGCACGGCCTGGCGGTGAGCGACCCGGTGGACGGCAGGTTCCGGATCCTGTCGACCAGCGACGGCGGCCGCTCCTGGAAGGTGCTGCCGGGCGACGGGATGCCCGCCGCGCAGGACGGCGAGGCGGGCTTCGCCGCGAGCGGCCAGTGTCTGGTCGGTTCCGGGCCCCGTGACGTGTGGCTGGCCACGGGAGGGGGCGCGACCGCGCGCGTGCTGCACTCCGCCGACCGCGGGCTGACCTGGACGGCCGCCGACACGCCGGTCCCCGCGGGTGACCCGGCGCGCGGTGTCTTCGCCCTCGCCTTCCGCGACCGCGCGCACGGACTCGCGGTGGGCGGCGACTACCGCGCCGACCAGCCCTCACCGCGGGCCGCGGCGACCACCCCCGACGGCGGCCGCACCTGGACCACCGCGGACCGGCCCCCGCCCGCCTACCGCTCCGGCGTCACCTGGCTTCCGCACAGCCGCACCGCCGCCCTCGCGGTCGGCCCCACCGGCACCGATCTGACGAGCGACGGCGGCCGCACCTGGCGCACCCTGGACACCGGCTCGTTCGACACCGTGGACTGCACCCCTGACCTGGGCTGCTGGGCCTCCGGCGAGAAGGGCCGGATCGCCCGGCTGGAGCGCTGAGGGACGGGGAGGGTTCCCGGCCGAGGACCTCAGGGCCCTCGGCCGGGGGCTCCGGGGTCCTCGGCCGAGGGCTCCTCGGTCCTCAGCCCAGGGTCTCGCGGTAGCGCTCCAGACCTGGCGCCGTCTTCGTCGCCGCGAACTCGGTGACGCGGTACGCGCACACGCCCGCGGCGACGAACGGGTCGCCCGCGGCGATCTCCTCGATCCGCGCCCGGTCGTCCGCGACGGCCAGGATCACACCGCCGTCGCGGGGGTTCTTGCGTCCCGAGGCGAGGAAGGTCCCGGCCGCGTACTGCTCGTCCAGCCAGGCGACATGGGCCTCCAGGACGGCGTCGACGGCTTCGAGCGGCGCGGTGTAGGACAGCTCCAGTACGAACATGATCACGAGCTTACTCCCGGCCCGCCCGCCACCCGGGTGCCCGGCCCCGCGCACACGGTCCCATCAAGAGCCTTGCGCCGGCGCCCCGTTGAGCCGGTCCGGCACGGACTCCGAGGGACGCCCCGGGCGACGGGCCGCAACGGGGCCGCCGGGACCGGCCCCGTGCGGGCCGCCCCGGGCGGTCGGGGGCGAGGCGCCGCCCGTAGGCTCGTTCCCATCATGACGATCGTGAGCATCCCCGCGGGCTGGCCCGCCACCGAGGAACAAGCCCGCGCCGTGCAGGACGAGTTGCGCGGGCGGGTGGTGCTCGACGAGCCGGGCCCGCCGCCCGGCACCGGCCGGGTGACGGGCGTCGACGTCGCCTACGACGACGAGCGCGATGTCGTCGTCGCGGCGGCCGTCGTCCTCGACGCCGCGACCCGCGAGGTCGTGGCGGAGGCCACCGCCGTCGGCCGGGTCTCCTTCCCGTACGTCCCCGGACTGCTCGCCTTCCGTGAGATCCCGACCGTCATGGCCGCACTCGACGCCCTGCCCTGCCCGCCGGGCCTGGTCGTCTGCGACGGCTACGGTCTCGCCCACCCGCGCCGTTTCGGCCTCGCCAGCCACCTCGGCGTCCTCACCGGCCTCCCCACGATCGGGGTGGCCAAGAACCCGTTCACCTTCTCCTACGAGGAGCCGGGCGTCCGGCGCGGCAGCGCCTCACCGCTGCTCGCGGGTCCCGACGAGGTGGGCCGCGCCCTGCGCACCCAGGACGGGATCAAGCCCGTGTTCGTGTCCGTCGGCCACCGCGTGGACCTCGACAACGCCTGCGCCCACACGCTCGCGCTCACCCCGGAGTACCGTCTGCCGGAATCCACCCGCCGGGCGGACTCCCTGTGCAGACGGGCCCTCCGGCAGGAAACGGCCTGATTCCGGCACCGGGCGGGAACCACCCGGATCCGGCACCGGGCGGGAACCGGCCCGATCCCAGTCGGCAGGAAGCGGCCTGATCTCCCCGGCCGGTGGGCAACGGCCTGTTTCCCCCGCCCGCCGAGGTGCCCGGTGCACGTGAGTACGGCTTCTGAGTACCCGTACGGATGTACGGCCGCGGCGCCACCGGCAGGCTGATCCGCATGACGACGCACCGGGCCTCGGAGCCCTCCGCCGAACCCGCCCGAGCCGCCGGGCGCGCGGTGACGACCGCGCTGGTCCTCGCGGTCTCGGCCGGCCTCGCCTGGACGGGCGGGATGATCTACACGGTGATCGTCTGGGCGTCGTGAGGACCGAGCGGCCCTCACGAACGCGCCGTGCCCGCCGGATTCCGGCCTCCTAGCGCACCGCCGCCACCCGGAAGGTGATCCCGGCCGCGCGGAGCCGTTCCAGCAGCGCGTCACCCATCGCCACCACGGGCGTGACCTGTCCGGACGTCTTCGGCAGGTCGTCGAGGGCCAGGGACAGCGCGGACTCCGCGAGCATCTTCGCGGTCTCGCCGTATCCGGGGTCGCCGCCCGAGACCTCGGTGTACACGCGCCGGCCGCCGCCCTCGCCCACGAAGCGCACCGAGAACCAGCTCTTCGCGCGGCGCTCGGCGCTCGGTCCCTCGCCCGGCTTGATCCGGTCGGACAGCCAGCGCCGGGCGGGCGGAAGCTGGGCGGCGGCGAAGAGCGCGCTCACCCCGGCGACTCCGCCGAGGGCGACGGGCAGCCGCTCGACGGCCGCGTAGTGGCGGTAGCGGAAGTCCGGCCCGTAGCGCGCCAGGGCCCGCGCCGAGCGCTGCACCACCTGGGCGTCGATCGTGGGCAGCGGCAGGGCCCAGGCCCCGACCTCCTTGGCGAACCGGGGCGCGCCCAGCGGGGCCTGGACCCGCCGCCCCATCAGGCGCGGTTCGTGGTACCTGCGCTCCCGCGCCGCGGCGAGGACGTGCCGGCCGCGCGCGAACTGGCCCAGCGCGGAGGCGAAGGTGCCGCCCGAGAACATCGCCCGGGAGCGCACGAATCCCTCCACCCGCAGCGGCACGTCCTCCGGAAGCTGCTGGACGGTGAAGTAGGCGCCCAGGTCGTGCGGGACCGAGTCGAAGCCGCAGGCGTGCACCAGCCGCGCGCCCGTCTCCCGCGCGCGTGCGTCGTGCCGGACGTACATCAGGTCCACGAACTCGGGCTCGCCGGTCAGGTCCAGATAGTCGGTCCCGGCGTCCGCGCAGGCGGCCACCAGGTCCTCTCCGTAGGTGATGTACGGCCCCACGGTCGAGGCCACGACACGCGCCTGCCCGGCGAGCTCGCGCACCGAGTCCGGGTCCGTGACATCCGCCCGCAGCACACCGGGAGCGCCGCCGAGCCGCTCCCGCAGCCGTTCCAGCTTCCCGGCGCTGCGTCCGGCGATCGCCCACCGCAGTCCCTCGGGCGCGTGAGCCGCCAGATATTCCGCGGTGAGCTCCCCGACGAACCCCGTGGCTCCGAAGAGCACGATGTCGTACGCGCGGTCCGGCTCGTTAAGCCTGCTCATGACACCCTCCACCACTGTGGGCTGCGCTGGAACGTGCGGTGCGCGCCACGTCGTGCGCGAAGCGCCGTTGTCGGTGGCTGAGGCTAGCGTGAGCTACGAACAGTCGGACGACGAGGTCGCACGAACAGGCCGGAGGCAGCCGTGGCCGTGTCGGAAAACGCGCCGAAAAAGTGGCAGAAGGTGCGCGGGTCCATGCCCGGCCCGCCCGGCGCCGCGAAGGAGTTCCCCGCCGAGGGGAGCTGCCGCGTCATAGCCCCCGAGGCGGATCCCGGAACGGGAATTTAACTAAGCGCTTGCTCGTTAGGGGCTTGCCCGGAGTGGAACACGTTCTTAACATCACTGATGTCACATCAGTGGTGTCACAGTGCTGGGGGCTTGATGACAGCGGCAGGAACGCCGGGGCACGGTCCCCTCGCCGGGGTGCGCGTGGTCGAGCTGGCGGGCATCGGTCCCGGCCCGTTCGCCGCCATGCTGCTCGCCGACCTCGGAGCCGACGTCGTCCGGGTGGACCGGCCCGGCGGCCCCGGGCTCGGGGTCGACCCGGCCCACGACATCGTCAACCGCAACAAGCGGTCCGTGATCATCGACCTCAAGGCCGAGGACGGCGCGTCCCGCGTCCTCGACCTGGCCGAACGGGCCGACATCCTGATCGAGGGCTACCGGCCCGGCGTGGCCGAGCGCCTGGGCGTCGGCCCCGAGGACTGCCGTGCCCGCAACCCGAGGCTCGTCTACGGCCGGATGACCGGGTGGGGCCAACAGGGCCCGCTCGCCCAGCGCGCCGGGCACGACATCGCCTACATCGCGCTCACCGGCACCCTCGGGATGATCGGCGACCCGGACGAGCCGCCGGCCGTCCCCGCGAACCTCCTCGGCGACTACGCGGGCGGTTCGCTCTACCTCGTCGTCGGCCTCCTCGCCGCCCTGCACCACGCGCGCGCCACCGGCACCGGGCAGGTCGTGGACGCGGCCATCGTCGACGGCACCGCACACCTCTCGACGATGATCCACGGCATGATCGCCGCGGGCGGCTGGCAGGACCGGCGCGCCGCCAACCTCCTGGACGGCGGCTGCCCGTACTACGGGACCTACGAGACCGCCGACGGCCGGTACATGGCCGTCGGCCCCCTGGAAAAGCGCTTCTACGACGAGTTCGTCGACCTGCTCGGCATCCCCGGACTCGCCCCGGCGCACAAGGACCCGGCGCGCTGGGAGGAACTGCGCGCCACGGTCGCCGACCGCTTCCGGACCCGTACGCGCGACGAGTGGACCGCCGTCTTCGAGGGCACCGACGCGTGTGTGGCGCCGGTCCTGTCCCTGCGCGAGGCGCCCGGGCACCCGCACCTCGCCGCCCGGAGCACCTTCGTCGACCACGGAGGCATCACCCAGCCCGCCCCCGCGCCGCGCTTCTCGGCCACCCCCACCTCCGTCCGCGGCGGTCCCGCCCTGCCGGGCGCCGACACCGCCGACGTGGCCCGCGACTGGGACGTGCCCCGGCTGACGAAGGACGGTGGCTGATGGAGGCTCACCGGCCGCTCGTCACCGGCGGGGCCCCGGCGCCCGCCCGTCCCCGCGCAAGCCTCCCCACCGCCCTCCACGAGGGCCTCCGTACCCACTCCAGGAAGGCGCTTCCCGCATGAAGCGGCAGATCTTCACCGCCGAGCACGACGCGTTCCGCGAGACCGTGCGCACCTTCCTCGCCAAGGAGGTGCTGCCCCACTACGAACAGTGGGAGAAGGACGGCATCGTCTCCCGCGAGGCCTGGCGGGCGGCCGGGAAGCAGGGCCTGCTCGGCCTCGCCGTGCCCGAGGAGTACGGAGGCGGCGGGAACACCGACTTCCGCTACAGCGCCGTACTCGCCGAGGAGTTCACGCGCGCGGGAGCGGCCGGTCTGGCCCTCGGACTGCACAACGACATCATCGGCCCGTATCTGACGGACCTCGCCACCGAGGAACAGAAGCGGCGCTGGCTGCCCGGCTTCTGCGACGGCTCGGTCATCACGGCGATCGCGATGACCGAACCCGGCGCCGGCTCCGACCTCCAGGGCATCAAGACGCACGCCGAGGACAAGGGCGACCACTTCCTGCTCAACGGATCCAAGACCTTCATCTCCAACGGCATCCTCGCCGACCTGGTGATCGTGGTCGCCAGGACCACCCCCGAGGGCGGGGCGCACGGACTGTCGCTGCTCGTCGTCGAACGGGGCACGGAAGGCTTCGAGCGCGGCCGCAACCTCGACAAGATCGGCCAGAAGTCGCAGGACACCGCCGAGTTGTTCTTCAACGACGTCCGCGTCCCCAAGGAGAACCTGCTCGGCGAGCTCAACGGCGCGTTCGTCCACCTGATGACCAACCTCGCGCAGGAGCGCATGGGCATCGCCGTCGCCGCCATCGCCGGAGCCGAACACCTGCTGGAGATCACCACCCAGTACGTCAAGGAGCGCGAGGCGTTCGGCCGGCCGCTCGCGAAACTCCAGCACATCCGGTTCGAGATAGCCGAGATGGCCACCGAGTGCGCCGTCACCCGCACCTTCCTCGACCGCTGCATCGTCGACCACTCGGACGGCGAACTCGACGCGGTGCACGCCTCCATGGCCAAGTGGTGGGCCACCGAACTGCAGAAGCGGGTCGCGGACCGGTGTCTGCAACTGCACGGCGGCTACGGCTACATGACGGAGTACCGGGTCGCACGGGCCTTCACCGACGGACGCATCCAGACCATCTACGGCGGGACGACCGAGATCATGAAGGAGATCATCGGCCGCTCCCTGCTCGGCTAACCCTCCCCGAAAGGCTTACCAGTGAGCACCGAAGCGTACGTGTACGACGCGATCCGCACTCCGCGCGGTCGCGGCAAGCAGAACGGCTCCCTGCACGGAACCAAGCCCATCGACCTGGTCGTCGGGCTCATCCACGAGGTGCAGCGGCGCTTCCCGGGCCTCGACCCGGCCGCCGTCGACGACATCGTGCTCGGTGTCGTCGGCCCCGTCGGGGACCAGGGCTCCGACATCGCCCGGATCGCGGCCATCGCCGCCGGACTGCCCGACACGGTGGCCGGCGTCCAGGAGAACCGCTTCTGCGCCTCCGGCCTCGAAGCGGTCAACATGGCCGCGATGAAGGTCCGTTCGGGCTGGGAGGACCTCGTCCTCGCCGGCGGCGTCGAGTCGATGTCGCGCGTGCCGATGGCCTCGGACGGCGGCGCGTGGTTCGCCGACCCGATGACCAACCTGGCCACCAACTTCGTTCCGCAGGGCATCGGTGCCGACCTCATCGCCACCATCGAGGGCTTCTCCCGCCGGGACGTCGACGAGTACGCGGCCCTCTCCCAGGAGCGCGCGGCCACCGCCGTGAAGGACGGCCGCTTCGAGCGGTCCGTCGTCCCCGTCAAGGACCGCGGCGGTCTCACGGTCCTCGACCACGACGAGTTCCTGCGCCCGGGCACGACGGCCGACTCGCTCGCCAAGCTGAAGCCGTCGTTCGCGGACATCGGTGAACTGGGCGGCTTCGACGCGGTGGCGCTGCAGAAGTACCACTGGGTCGAGAAGATCGACCACGTCCACCACGCGGGCAACTCCTCGGGCATCGTGGACGGTGCCTCGCTGGTCGCCATCGGCTCCAAGGAGGTCGGCGAGCGCTACGGCCTGACGCCGCGCGCGCGGATCGTCTCCGCCGCCGTGTCCGGCTCCGAGCCGACCATCATGCTCACCGGACCCGCCCCCGCGGCCCGCAAGGCGCTCGCCAAGGCCGGCCTGACCATCGACGACATCGACCTCGTCGAGATCAACGAGGCCTTCGCGGCCGTCGTCCTGCGCTTCGTGAAGGACATGGGCCTGTCGCTGGACAAGGTCAACGTCAACGGCGGCGCCATCGCGCTCGGCCACCCCCTCGGCGCCACCGGCGCGATGATCCTCGGCACCCTCGTCGACGAACTGGAGCGCCAGGACAAGCGGTACGGCCTCGCCACCCTGTGCGTGGGCGGCGGCATGGGCATCGCCACGATCGTCGAGCGCGTCTGACCTTCCCAACGGATCAAGGATCTACGGAGCATCCCCTGATGAGCACTGAGCCCACCACCATCCGCTGGGAACAGGACGAGACCGGCGTCGTCACCCTCGTCCTCGACGACCCCAACCAGTCCGCCAACACCATGAACGCGGCGTTCCGCGCCTCCCTCGCCGCGGTCACCGACCGCCTGGAGGCCGAGAAGGACTCGATCCGCGGCGTCATCCTCACCTCCGCCAAGAAGACCTTCTTCGCGGGCGGCGACCTGCGTGACCTCATCCGGGTCACCCCCGAGACCGCCCAGGACCTCTTCGACGGCGGACTCGCGATCAAGCGGAACCTGCGCCGCATCGAGACCCTGGGCAAGCCGGTCGTCGCCGCGATCAACGGCGCGGCCCTGGGCGGCGGCTTCGAGCTCGCCCTCGCCTGCCACCACCGGGTCGCCCTCGACACCTCCGGCACCAAGATCGGCTGCCCCGAGGTCACCCTCGGCCTGCTCCCCGGAGGCGGCGGAGTCGTCCGCACCGTGCGCCTGCTGGGCATCGCCGACGCCCTGCTGAAGGTCCTCCTCCAGGGCACGCAGTACAACGCGACGCGCGCCCGGGACAACGGCCTCGTCCACGAGGTGGCCGCCACCCCCGAGGAACTGCTCGCCAAGGCCCGCGCGTTCATCGACGCCAACCCCGAGTCGCAGCAGCCCTGGGACAAGCCCGGCTACCGCATTCCCGGCGGCACCCCGTCGAACCCGAAGTTCGCGGCCAACCTGCCCGCCTTCCCGGCCAGCCTGCGCAAGCAGACCAACGGCGCCCCCTACCCGGCCCCGCGCAACATCCTCGCGGCCGCCGTCGAGGGCTCCCAGGTCGACTTCGAGACGGCCCAGGTCATCGAGGCCCGCTACTTCGTCGAGCTGGCCGCCGGCCAGACCTCGAAGAACATGATCCAGGCCTTCTTCTTCGACCTCCAGGCCGTCAACTCCGGCGCCAACCGCCCCAAGGGCATCGAGCCGCGCCCGGTCCGCAGGGTCGCCGTCCTCGGCGCCGGGATGATGGGCGCGGGCATCGCCTACTCGTGCGCGCTCGCGGGCATGGACGTCGTCCTCAAGGACGTCTCGGCCGACGCGGCGGACAAGGGCAAGGCGTACTCCGAGAAGCTCTGCGCCAAGGCGGTCTCGCGGGGGCGTACGACCCAGGAGAAGGCCGACGCGCTGCTCGCCCGCATCACGCCCACCGCCGACCCGAACGACCTCGCGGGCTGCGACGCCGTGATCGAGGCGGTCTTCGAGGACACCGCGCTCAAGCACAAGGTGTTCCAGGAGATCCAGAACATCGTCGAGCCCGACGCTCTGCTCTGCTCCAACACCTCCACCCTGCCGATCACCGCCCTCGCCGAGGGCGTCGAGCGGCAGGAGGACTTCATCGGGCTGCACTTCTTCTCGCCCGTCGACAAGATGCCGCTGGTGGAGATCATCAAGGGCGAGCGCACCGGTGACGAGACCCTGGCCCGTGCCTTCGACCTGGTCCGCCAGATCAGGAAGACCCCGATCGTCGTGAACGACTCGCGGGGCTTCTTCACCTCCCGGGTCATCGGCCACTTCATCAACGAGGGCGTGGCGATGGTCGGCGAGGGCATCGAGCCCGCCTCCGTCGAGCAGGCCGCCGCCCAGGCCGGCTACCCGGCGAAGGTCCTCTCCCTCATGGACGAGCTGACCCTCACCCTGCCGCGGAAGATCCGCAAGGAGTCGAAGCAGGCCGTCGAGGAGGCGGGCGGCACCTGGGAGACCCACCCGGCCGAGGCCGTCATCGACCGCATGGTGGACGAGTTCGAGCGCCCCGGACGCAGCGGGGGAGCGGGCTTCTACGAGTACGGCGAGGACGGCGCGCGCGGTCTTCTCTGGCCCGGTCTGCGCGAGCACTTCACCAGGCCGGGGCACGAGATCCCGTTCGAGGACATGAAGGAGCGCATGCTCTTCTCCGAGGCGCTGGACACCGTCCGGCTCCTGGAGGAAGGCGTGCTGACCTCGGTCGCCGACGCCAACATCGGCTCCATCCTCGGCATCGGCTTCCCGGGCTGGACCGGCGGTGTCCTGCAGTACGTCAACGGCTACGAGGGTGCGGCCGGCAAGGGACTGCCCGGATTCGTGGCCCGCGCGCGGGAGCTCGCGGAGCGCTACGGCGACCGTTTCCTCCCGCCGGCCCTGCTCGTCGAGAAGGCGGAGAAGGGCGAGCGGTTCACCGACGCGTCCTGATCCGGGCCGCCGCCTGATCCGGCACCGGATCAGGCGGCAGGCGCGGGACTTGCTCCACGGGGGCGGGTCCCGGACACCGACAGACGTCCGGGACCCGCCCCCGCCGTCGAACGGCGGCCGTCAGGACTCCTTGAGCCATTCCCGCAGCTCGTCCTTCAACGAGCGCTGGAACGCGGTGAGAAGCGCCTGCACGACCAGCGGCTGCATGTGCGCCGAGAGCGACTTCACGGCCGCCACGGACTCCTGGTCGCCCACCGCGTTGCGCAGCAGGCCGGACAGTTCGTGGGCCGCGGCGCGCGAGTGGTCCAGCAGGACGGTCCGCGCGGCGAGGATCGTCTCGTCCGCGATCGGTACGTCCAGGAGCTCCAGGCCCAGTTTCAGCAGCCCGGGGTCCAGCCGGAGCGGGTCCCCCGCCCCCTCGACGACGCCCATCGCGGCGAGCCGCTCCAGGTCCGCGTCGCCGAGCGGCCGCCCGGCCCGCCGCTCCAGCTCCTCCCGGGTCACGTCCTCCATCGCGTCGGGCGCCCAGGAGGCCACCACGGCACGGTGGATGGCGAGGTCGTGCGCGCTCAGACCGGGCGGCAGCTGCGTCAGATGGCGCTCGATCGCGGCCAGCGTCATGCCCTGGTGCTGCAACTCCTCGATCAGCGCGAGCCGGGCCAGGTGCTCCTGGCTGTAGTGGCCCACGCGCCGGGGCCCGATCACGGGCGGCGGCAGCAGGCCCCTGGCGCTGTAGAAGCGGACCGTGCGGACCGTGACGCCCGCGCGCGCGGCCAGTTCGTCGACCGTGAGTTTGGGCTCCTCGGTGTCCGTCGTCATGCCAGGTCCTCGCCTCTCCCGTCGTGCGGCGCGCGTCCGGGGTGAGGGGTGACGGCGCGGTGCAACAGTATTGCTGTCCCACCAGTGTTGTGAAAGCACCTGTCCAGCGACGCCGTTGTCAGTGGCGGCCTCTACGGTGGTGTCATGTCGGAGATCAGCTACGTCCGCGGGGACGCCACCGCTCCCTCCGTCAAGGGCGTCAAAGTGATCGCCCACGTGTGCAACGACATCGGGGGCTGGGGGAAGGGCTTCGTGCTGGCGCTCTCCCGCCGCTGGCCGGAGCCCGAGGCCGCCTACCGCGCCTGGCACCGCGGCCGCGCGAGCAACGACTTCGGCCTGGGCGCGGCCCAGTTCGTCCAGGTCGAGCCGTATGTGTGGGTGGCGAACATGGTGGGGCAACGAGGGATACGCACCGGCAGCAAGGGTGTGCCCGTGCGCTACGAGGCCATCGACGCCGCCCTCGGACTGCTGGCCGACAAGGCCGTCGAACTGGGCGCCTCCGTACACATGCCGCGCATCGGATGCGGGCTGGCCGGTGGCACCTGGGCGCGGGTGGAACCCTTGGTCACCGAGCGGCTGGTGCGCCGCGGCCTGGCGGTGACGGTGTACGACCACGGCGGCTGACCGGCGCCGGAGGTGCCGCGGTGACGGGCGGTCCGCCGACCCTGGGTGAGCACCGGCACCGAAGCAAGCCTCGGAGGTCCAGCCCTGGAGCGAGCCCACGAGGGGGCTTGCGAAAGTTTCTGCAAGTCCTTGCGGTGATCGTCGAGGGGCTGGTTGACTCGCTGCTCGCGTCCGAAAGGGAGTGTCATGAGCCGCGACATCGACGTCCTCGTTCTGGGCGGTGCGGGTGTGGACACGATCGTCCACGTCCCCGAACTGCCGTTGCCCTACGCCGACAGCTACATGATCCGCCCGGGCATCGAGACCCGCGCCGGGCAGACCGGTGACTTCGTCGCGCTGGGACTGCACACCCTCGGCCTGCGCACACACCACCTCGACATGCTCGGCGACGACCCCGAGGGCGACCTCGTACGAGCCCTGCACCGCGAGCGGGGCATCGCGCTCACCGAGGTCCCCCAGCCCGCGGGCACCAAACGCGCGGTCAACCTAGTGGGCCCCGACGGGCGCAGGCTGTCCCTGTACGACGACAGCCGGGCGGGCGAAGGGGACCGGCTGCCCGAGGACACGGTGCGCGACCTGGCCGCGTCGAGCCGGCACGCCCACGTCTCCATCACCCACCCGTGCGCCTTCGCCCTGCCGGTGCTGCGGGAGGCCGGGGTGACCATCTCGACCGATCTGCACAACTGGGACGGCGAGAACCCGTACCACGAGGACTTCGCCTACACCGCCGACGTCGTGTTCGTCTCCACCACCGCCCTCGCCGACCATGAGCGCACCATGCGGAAGATCATGGAGCGCGGCCGCGCCGAGGTCGTCGTCGCCACCGCCGGCGCCGAGGGCGCGTACGTACTGACCGACGGCGAGGTGACCCACATCCCCGCCATCCCGCCCCGAACACCGGTCGTCGACTCGAACGGCGCGGGGGACGCCTTCGCCGCTGGCTTCCTCTTCGGCCGTCTGACCGGCGAACCGGTCGAGCGCTGCGCCCTGTACGGCGCGGTGGCCGGCGCCTACGCCTGCACGGTGCCCGCGACCCGCGCCGACGCCGTCACCCGCGCGGAACTCCTCGACCAGGTGGCACACCGGGACCTCGGCGCCCCGGCCCCGGGCCGCCCCTGACGGAGGTCCAGCAGGCCCGCGTCCCGCCGAGGTGGGACGCGGACCCGTGTCGTGGGCCCCGGGGTGGGCTCAGCGTGGTGGGCTCAGTGTGCGTGGAGCGAGTTCGTCGCGGCGATCTTCTTCCACGACTTCGGCCGGGCGACGGCGTCCTTCGCGGCGGCGGGGGCGACTCCCGCGTTCCGGGCCGCGGGCGCCGCCGGCTTCGACGGCTGGAACAGCCAGGTGTCGAAGAACGCCGCGAGCGACGTGCCGGACACCTGCTCGGCGTACTTCCGGAAGTCGTCGACCGACGCGTTGCCGTACGCGTGCTCCTTCGGCCAGCCCTTCAGGATGGCGAAGAAGGCGGTGTCCCCGACCCGGTTGCGCAGCGCCTGCACCGCCAGCGCGCCCCGGTCGTAGACCGCGATGTCGAACTGGTCGTCAGGACCCGGGTCGCCGGGCGCCACCGTCCAGAAGGCGTCGTCCGCCGGATGCGAGGCGTACACGTAGTCCGCGAGTTCCTGCGCCGTGCCCTCGCCCTCGTGCTCGGACCACAGCCACTGCGCGTAGCGCGCGAAGCCCTCGTTGATCCAGATGTCCTTCCAGCCCTTGAGCGACACGTCGTCGCCGAACCACTGGTGCGCCAACTCGTGCACGACAACCGAGGTGTTGGAGCCGTTCGCGAACTGGCGCGGGCTGTAGTACACCCGGGTCTGGGTCTCCAGCGCGTACCCGGTGGTGGTGTTGGGGACGTAGCCGCCGGCACTGCTGAAGGGATACGGCCCGAAGTAGCCGCTCAGCCAGTCGACGAGTTCGCCCGTGCGCTCGACACTGGCGCGCGCCGCCCCGTCGTTGTCGCCGAGGTCCTTGCTGTAGGCGTTGACGACCGGGACGCCGCCCTCGGAGGTGCCGGTCGTGATGTCGAACTTCCCGACCGCGAGCGTGGTCAGGTACGTGGCCTGCGGCTTGTTGGACCGCCAGTTGTAGCGGGTCCAGCCGAGGCGTGAACTCGTCGACTGCAGGGTGCCGTTGGAGATCGCCTGGGTGCCGTCGGGGACGGCCACCGACACGTCGTAGGTCGCCTTGTCGAGCGGGTGGTCGTTGCTCGGGTACCACCACCAGGCCGACTCGGGCTCGTCCGCCGCGACCGCCCCGTCCGGGGTGCGGTGCCAGGTCGAGAAGCCGTACGCGCTCTTCGTGGACGGCACTCCGCTGTAGCGGACGACGACGGTGACCGTCGTCCCCTTGGCGAGCGGCTTCGCCGGCGTGATCTCCAGCTCGTGCTCGCCCGACCGGGCGAACGACGCCTTCGCGCCATTGACCCGGACCTCGCTCACGTCGAGCAGAAAGTCCAGATCGAACCGGGACAGGTCCTGCGTGGTGGTCGCCAGGAGGGTGGCCGTGCCCTCCAGTTCGTCCGTCGTCGGCTGGTACGTGAGCCTCAGGTCGTAGTGCGAGACGTCGTATCCGCCGTTGCCGTAGGCCGGGTAGTAGGGGTCGCCGATGCCCGGTGCTCCCGGGGTGTAGCTTGCCGCCGATGCCGGGATCGCCAGCAGCAGAGAGGCGGCGAGGGCGCCCGGGGCGATGAGTCTGCGGTGCACGTCAAGCTCCAAGTCGTCGGGGCGTGAAGTCCGTCCGGAGCCTATTCAGTCCCGGTGGCCCCGGTCATGTCCACGGCCACCCCTGTCACACGATCGCCATTCGGCCGACATGAGCCATCCGGTCCCAGGGGCCTGTCACCGACCCTCTGTCGTACAGGAGTCGACCGGGGTACCTTCCGCGCATGCCGATACCAGTGAGCCGAACGCGCTTCATGACCTGGAGATCGCTCGCGACGGCGGCCGTGGCCGCCCTGATGGCCGCGTTACTCGTCCCGGCCGCCGCACAAGGCGCCCCGAGACAGAGCACGCCGGTCTACTCGTACGCGAACGCGATCCGTGAGTCCGTCTGGGTGGACACCGGCCTCGACGGCGACGGCGACGGACGGCACGACCGTGTCGCCGTCGACATCGTCCGGCCGCGCGAACTCGCCCGCCAGGGACGCAAGATCCCCGTGATCATGGACGCCAGCCCGTACTACTCCTGCTGCGGGCGCGGCAACGAGAGCCAGAAGAAGACGTACGACGCGGACGGCCACGTCGTGCAGATGCCGCTGTTCTACGACAACTATTTCGTGCCGCGCGGCTACGCCTTCGTCGGCGTCGACCTCGCCGGCACCGACCGCTCCGACGGCTGCGTCGACGTGGGCGGCCGTTCCGACATCCGGTCCGCCAAGGCGGTGATCGACTGGCTGAACGGCCGGGCCAAGGGCTACACCAGCCGCACCGGCACCACCGCGGCCGGAGCCGGCTGGACCAACGGCAGGACCGGCATGATCGGCAAGAGCTGGGACGGCACCATCGCCAACGGCGTTGCTGCCACCGGCGTGAAGGGCCTGCGGACCATCGTGCCGATCAGCGCCATCTCCTCCTGGTACGACTACTACTTCGCCAAGGGCGCCCCGCTCTACGACTCGGGACCCGACTGGCTGTCCGGCTACGTCGACAGCCCCGACGCCCGCGCCAAGTGCGCGGCCGTCCAGCGGAAGCTGGTCGACGGGGCACCGCGCACCGGCGACTGGACCTCGCTGTGGACCGAGCGCGACTACGTCAAGGACGCCGCGAAGGTGAGGGCCAGCGTCTTCCTCGTGCACGGCATGCAGGACCTCAACGTCCGCACCAAGAACTTCGGCCAGTGGTGGGACGCCCTCGCCAGGAACGGGGTCGAGCGCAAGATCTGGCTCTCCCAGACCGGCCATGTCGACCCGTTCGACTTCCGTCGCGGCGCCTGGGTCGACACCCTGCACCGCTGGTTCGACCACGAACTCCTCGGCTACGACAACGGCATCGACCACGAACCGATGGCCGACGTCGAACGCCACCCCGACCAGTGGACCACCTCCTCGGTCTGGCCGCCCCGCGCCACCAGCGCCACGACCCTGCGGCCAGGTGCGGGAGCGCGGCCCGGAGTCGGCACCCTCGGGCTCGCCCGCCGGTCCGGCACCGAGACCTTCACCGACGACCCGACGCGGAGCGAGACCGACTGGGCCGCGCACATCGACCAACCGACCGCCGACAAGGCCGGCTTCACGACCCGGCCGCTCACCCGCGACCTGCGGCTCTCCGGCTCCTCCGAGGTGACCGTCACCGCCACGCCAACCACCTCGACGGCCCACCTCTCGGCGGTGCTCGTCGACCTCGGCCCGGACACCGTCCGCGACTACGCCGGATCCGGTGAGGGCATCGACACCCTCACCGACCGCACCTGCTGGGGCGCGAGCACGACCGGCGACAGCTCCTGCTACAAGGTGACCGAGGCAGCCAGGACCGACGTCGATTACACGGTCGTCAGCCGCGGCTGGGCCGACCTCGGCAACTACGCCTCGGACAAGGGCGTCGCGCTCACCCCGGGGAAGGCGTACACCATCACTCTGGACCTGGCGGCCACGGACCACGTGGTCCCGAAGGGGCACCGGCTCGCGCTGATCGTCGCGGGCACCGACAAGGACCTGATCGACCCTCCCGCCGGAACCCCGACCCTGGCCCTCGACCTGTCCCGCACCTCGGCCCGGGTGCCCCTGGTGGGCGGCGCGGGCGCCTTCGAGAAGGCGACGGCGGGCTCCGAGGCGGCCCCCGCCGCGTCCGTCCTGGACGGCGTACGCGCACCGCGCACCGCGCTCCGCATCCCGGGGGGAGCCCCGCTGATCCACTGACCTGGTGCGCTGACCTGATCCGCTGACCCGCGGATCATCCGACCAGCCGCGACCGCAGTCGCCGAGGTCACGAGGAGGCGGCCGGACCGACGAGTCCGGCCGCCTCGCGCGCGCATCCCCACGCCACGGTGACTCCGGCGCCCCCGTGCCCGTAGTTGTGCACCAGAACCCTTCCGTCCGGCCCGACTTCGCGCTCCAGCCGGACCGTCTCGCGCACCGGCCGCAGCCCCACCCGGTGACCGAGCACCCGAGCCCCGGCCACCTCGGGGCGCAGCGCCGCGCACCGCTCGACGATCCGCGCCGCCACCTGCGGATCGGGGACCTGCGACCAGTCGTCCTCGTCCGTCGTGCCGCCGAGGACCACCCGGTCCGGCTGCGGGAAGACGTACGTCGTCGTCCCGGCCGCCGGGTCCGTCGAGACGAGCCACTCGCGGATCCCGGGGTTCTCGACGATCACGAGCTGCCCGCGCACGGGCCGCACGGCCGGGTCCGGGACGAGATCGCGGGCGCCGAGGCCCGAGCAGTTCACGACGACCGGCGCGTCCGGCTCCGCGAGATCCGTCACCGTACGTTCCTCGACCGTCCCGCCCGTCCGCAGGAACCGCTCCCGCAGATGGCGCAGATACACGGGCATGTCGATCAACGGCAGGCGCGCCCGCAGCGCTGTCCCCGGGTACTCCTCGGCCGTCGCCGCGCGCAGTCCGGGCACCCGGGCCGCCCACGACCCGAGTTCGTCCAGCCGCGTCTCGCCCATGACCCCCTCGACCAGACGTACGCCACTCTCCTCGGGCCGTGCCGCCAACTCCTCGTAGACGCCGAGCGACTCGAGGGCCCACGCGCGGGCCGACACCTCCGGCGCGATGCGGTACGGCCACCACAGCGCCCCCGCAACAGCCGAGGTGGTCCGCTCGGCGGGCTCCCGCGCCCACACCCGCACCCGCCTGCCGGCCTCGGCCAGCACCACGGCCGTCGTCAGGCCTGCGACCCCGCCGCCGACCACGATCACATCACCGCTCCCGGACTTCTCCATGCCGGGACGTTAACCGAACGCGCGGCGATGCGGTCCCGTCACTCTCCGTCCGGGGATACTCGCAGCATGTCCTCCGAGTACGCCGCCTTCGGCCTGGCACCGGCGATGCGTGCCGGTGGGGCCCTCGCCGGCGGTGACGACCACGCACACCGGGAGTTCGTCGACTTCATCGTCGACGGGCACCCGCTGCTGTCCCGGCTCTGCGACCTCGGCGCGGTCTCCCCGCTCGCCTCCGACGTACCGCCTGCGATCTTCACCGCGCAGGCGCGCGGCCTTCTCCTGGAGGCCGGCGCCCCGCTCCACGGGGGCCGGTACGTCATCTACGGCTGTCCCGAGTGCGAGAGCGTCGAATGCGGCGCCGTCACCGCGCTCGTCGAGCGGGACGGCGACGACTACGTCTGGCGGGACTTCGCCTGGCAGACCGGAGAGCGAGCAGACCTGGAACGCAACGGCTACCACGGAGTCGGGCCGTTCCGCTTCCACGGCCCCGAGTACCGCGACGCGCTGAACGCCCTGCTCGGCGGTGCCGCGGGTTCCCGCCGCGTCCTGCTCATCGGTGCCCGCGGCGCCCCCCTCGCCAAGCCGGCCGCGGCCCTGCGCGCCATCGGCATCGGCGCCGACATCGCCCGCGACACCGTCGGGGTCACCGTGGACGAACTGCGCGCCTACGGCGCGGTGCTGTTCGGCCGGGCCGTCCCCGAGGCGGAACGGGCCGCCGTACGGGAGTCCTTCCGCGGCGCGGGCGTCGACGTCGCCCAGGTCGAGGGTCTCGCCCCGATCGTCCCGCTGCTGGTCGCCCAGATCGAGCACGCCCTGGACCGCAGCCCCGTGGAGCAGCGCCGGCTCACCCGCCTGGTCGCCGCCGACCGCGAGGCCGGCGTCGAGGTCACCTCCACCTGCCGGGTCCGGCTGACCGTCTACCGCCGGGACCGCCTCGCGCGCACCCGCGCGCACGACGTGTTCGACGGCGTCCTGCACACCGGCCACCACCGGATCCCGTTGGAGGCCAGGGCCGTCAAGGGGGAGTCGTTCATCGTGGCCCGGACCTCCGGGAGCGTGCCGGTGGAACCGGTGACCCACCGGCGGGCCGTAGGCCGTGGGGATCGGCGGTGAGAGGGGCCGCGGCGGGCCGTTAAAATCGGCTCCCTGATGACTGCCACTCTCGTCGCCAAGAACCTCACCGCCGGACACGGCGACCGCGCGCTGTTCGCCGGACTCGACCTCGTCGTCGCGCCCGGCGATGTGATCGGGCTCGTCGGCGCCAACGGCGCGGGCAAGTCCACGCTGCTGCGGATGCTCGCCGGCCTGCTCGCCCCGGAACAGGGCGAACTGCGGCTCTCCCCGCCCTCCGCGACCGTCGGGCACCTGCCCCAGGAGCCGGAGCGCCGGGAGGGCGAGACCGTACGGGACTTCCTCGCCCGCCGGACGGGTGTCGACGAGGCCCAGCGGGTGATGGACGCGGCGACGCAGGCGCTCGTCGACGGAGCGCCCGGCGCGGACGACGCGTACGCGAACAGCCTGGAGCGCTGGCTCGACCTCGGCGGCGCCGACCTGGACGAACGTGCCGAGGAGGTCGCCGACTCCCTGGGGCTCGGCGTCGGCCTCGACCAGCCGATGACGTCCCTGTCCGGCGGCCAGGCGGCCCGGGCCGGACTCGCCTCCCTCCTGCTCTCGCGCTACGACGTCTTCCTCCTCGACGAGCCCACCAACGACCTCGACCTGGACGGCCTGGAGCGCCTCGAGCGCTTCGTCTCCGGCCTGCGCGCCGGGACCGTCGTCGTCAGCCACGACCGCGAGTTCCTCACCCGCACGGTCACCAAGGTCCTCGAACTCGACCTGGTACAGCAGCAGATCACGCTGTACGGCGGTGGCTACGAGGCGTACCTGGAAGAGCGCGACACCGCCCGCCGGCACGCACGCGAGGACTTCGAGGAGTACGCCGACAAGCGCTCCGCCCTCGAAGGCCGCGCCCAGATGCAGCGGGGCTGGATGGACAAGGGCGTGAAGAACGCGCGGCGCAAGGCGGGCAACGACAACGACAAGATCGGCCGCAAGTTCCGCAGCGAGGCCAGCGAGAAGCAGGCCGCCAAGGCCCGGCAGACGCAGCGCATGATCGAGCGCCTCGACGTCGTCGAGGAGCCCCGCAAGGAGTGGGAGCTGCGCATGGAGATCGCGGCGGCCCCGCGGTCGGGAGCGGTGGTCGCCACGCTGCGCGACGCCGAGGTGCGGCGCGGGGACTTCACCTTCGGTCCGGCGACCCTCCAGATCGACTGGGCGGACCGGGTGGCCGTCACCGGCGCGAACGGCGCCGGCAAGTCGACCCTGCTGGGCGCGCTGCTCGGCCGGGTGCCGCTGTCCGCCGGACACGCCGCACTCGGCTCCGGTGTGATCGTCGGCGAGGTGGACCAGGCCCGCAAGCTCTTCCACGGCTCCGAGGCCCTGCTGGAGGCCTTCGGCGCGGCCGTCCCGGACATGGAACCCGCCGACGTCCGCACCCTGCTGGCCAAGTTCGGCCTGAAGGCGGACCACGTCCTGCGCCCGGCGGCCACACTCTCCCCGGGCGAACGCACCCGCTCCGCGCTGGCCCTCCTCCAGGGCCGCGGCGTCAACCTGCTGGTCCTGGACGAGCCGACGAACCACCTCGACCTGCCGGCCATCGAGCAGCTGGAATCGGCCCTGGACTCCTACGAGGGCACCCTCCTGCTGGTCACCCACGACCGCCGCATGCTGGACGCGGTCCGCACCACCCGCCGCCTGGAAGTGGCGGACGGCAAGGTGACGGAGCACTGAGCCTTCGGGCCTCCCGGCCGGAAGCGGAAGGGGGCGACCGCCCGATGGCGGTCGCCCCCTTCCGTGTGTCAGCCCGGTGTCACTTCCGTCCCCGCTCGGGGCCGGTCAGGCCCGCGCGCCTGAGGGCGTCGGCCATGGCGCTGTTCGCCGGCGGCGGAGCCTGCCGGGAGCCGCCCCCGGCGCCGCCTCCCGTGCCGCCACCGCGGCCCTGCCGCTGCTGGCCGCGCTGCTGGGGCGGACGCCCGCCCCGCTGGGGCCGGCCGCCGCTCTCGGCCTCCGGGGCCGCCGCCTCGTCGTCCAGCCGGAGCGTCAGCGAGATCCGCTTGCGCGGGATGTCGATGTCCAGCACCTTCACCTTGACGATGTCACCGGGCTTCACGACGTCCCGCGGGTCCTTGACGAAGGTCTTGGACATCGCGGAGACGTGCACGAGCCCGTCCTGGTGGACGCCGATGTCCACGAACGCGCCGAACGCGGCCACGTTCGTGACGACCCCCTCCAGGACCATCCCGGCCGCCACGTCGGAGATCTTCTCCACGCCCTCCTTGAAGGTGGCCGTCTTGAAGGCGGGCCGCGGGTCGCGCCCCGGCTTCTCCAGCTCCCTGAGGATGTCCGTGACGGTCGGCAGACCGAAGGTCTCGTCGACGAATTCGGCCGGCCTCAGCGAGCGCAGCACGCTCGTGTTGCCGATCAGCGACGCGACCTCGCTGCCCGCCGTCTTCACCATCCGCCGCACCACGGGGTACGCCTCGGGGTGCACGCTGGAGGCGTCCAGCGGGTCGCTGCCGCCCCGGATCCGCAGGAAGCCCGCGCACTGCTCGTACGCCTTGGGGCCGAGCCGGGCCACCTTCTTGAGAGCCGTACGGGAGGTGAAGGGGCCGTTGGCGTCGCGGTGCGCCACGATGTTCTCGGCGAGGCCGGAGGTGATGCCGGAGACCCGGGCCAGCAGCGGGGCGGAGGCGGTGTTCACGTCCACACCGACGCCGTTCACACAGTCCTCGACCACCGCGTCGAGCGAGCGCGACAGCTTCACCTCGGACAGGTCGTGCTGGTACTGCCCGACACCGATCGACTTCGGGTCGATCTTCACCAGCTCGGCCAGCGGGTCCTGGAGCCGACGCGCGATGGAGACGGCGCCGCGCAGCGACACGTCCATGTCGGGCAGTTCCTGCGAGGCGAACGCGGACGCGGAGTACACCGAAGCGCCCGCCTCCGACACCATCACCTTGGTGAGCTTCAGCTCCGGGTGCCTGGTGATCAGGTCACCGGCGAGCTTGTCGGTCTCGCGGGAGGCGGTTCCGTTGCCGATCGCGACCAGCTCGACGGCGTGCTCCTTGGCGAGCCGGGCGAGCTTGGCGATGGCCTCGTCCCACCGGTTGGCCGGGACGTGCGGGTGGATGACGTCCGTGGCGACGACCTTGCCGGTCGCGTCGACGACGGCGACCTTGACGCCCGTACGGAAACCGGGGTCCAGGCCCAGCGTCGCGCGCGTGCCCGCCGGGGCGGCGAGCAGCAGGTCGCGCAGGTTCGCCGCGAAGACGTTCACCGCCTCGTCCTCGGCGGCGGTGCGCAGCCGCAGCCGAACGTCGATGCCGAGGTGCACGAGGATGCGGGTGCGCCAGGCCCAGCGGGCGGTGTCCGTCAGCCACTTGTCGCCGGGACGGCCGCGGTCGGCGATGCCGAAGCGGTGGGCGACGATCCCCTCGTACGAGGACGGTCCCTCGGTGGGCTCCTCCGGCTCCAGGACGAGATCGAGGACGTCCTCCTTCTCGCCGCGCAGCATGGCGAGGATCCGGTGCGAGGGCAGCGCCTTGAAGGGCTCGGCGAAGTCGAAGTAGTCGGCGAACTTGGCGCCCGCCTCCTCCTTGCCCTCGCGCACCTTGGCGGCCAGCCGTCCGCGCACCCACATGCGCTCGCGCAGCTCGCCGATCAGGTCGGCGTCCTCGGAGAACCGCTCGGTGAGGATCGCCCGGGCGCCGTCCAGGGCGGCCTGCGGGTCGGCGACGCCCTTGTCGGCGTCGACGAAGGCCGCCGCCGCGGCGAGCGGTTCCACGGACGGGTCGCCGAGCAGGCCCTCGGCCAGCGGTTCGAGACCCGCCTCGCGCGCGATCTGCGCCTTGGTGCGCCGCTTGGGCTTGAACGGCAGATAGATGTCCTCGAGACGCGCCTTGGTCTCGGCGCCCCGGATCTGCGCCTCCAGCTCGACGCTGAGCTTGCCCTGCTCGCGCACCGAGTCGAGGATCGCGGTCCGCCGGTCCTCCAGCTCCCGCAGATAGCGCAGCCGCTCCTCGAGGGTGCGCAGCTGCGCATCGTCGAGCATCTCGGTCGCTTCCTTGCGGTAGCGGGCGATGAAGGGCACCGTCGAACCGCCGTCGAGCAAGTCGACGGCTGCCTTGACCTGCCGCTCCCGTACGCCGAGTTCTTCGGCGATCCTGCCTTCGATGGACCCTACGAGGGGTGTCGTCACGATCCCGTACCGCCTTCTCCACTGAGGTTGCGCGGCAATTGTGGCAGGTGACGCCGACAACGGGGGCTCAGGGCGACACTCGAGGGGGGCCGCGCGCCGCGAGCCGGGGCGCCGATCGGGCCCGGCTCCCGGCTCCCGGCACACGGCCCGGTGCTGCCCCGCCCCCTCTCAGCCCTTGCCGATCATTCCTTCGGGGAACGCCCCGGCGGCGAACGCCGTCATCAGCAGGCCCTTCGCGATCTCGGTGAGCCGTTCGACCCCGGCGGCACCCAGGTGCTCGTAGGGAGCCCGGTCGAGGCGGTCCGTCCGGTCCTCGATGTCCCGGCGCAGATCCTCGCCGGCCCGCGTCAGCTCGCCGTCCGTGTCGAGCAGCCCGCGCTCGCGCAGCCGCCCGGACGCCGCATCCCAGTCGTGCCGGGACCAGCCGCGTGTGCCCAGCACCCACTGGGGCACCATGCCCTTGCCGGTCGCGGTGTGGCTCACCAGGGCCTCCACCGGGTCGAGCCCGGCGTCCAGCAGCACCGCGAGGTGCCCGTCGCCCCGGTGCTCGCGCAGCAGGGTGGCCGCGTGCCAGAGCGCCAGGTGCGGCGCCTCGGGCACGGGGAGGTCCGCGTGCGCGGCGTACAGCGGGCGGGCGGCGCGGGTGCAGGCCTCGACCGCGCGCAGGGCGAGCTTCGCGGCCTCGGCCACCTCCCCGGAGGCGATGACGTCCTCACCGAGCAGCCGCCCGAGCGTCGCGTCCACGGCGCGCAGACGGGCCGCGAGCACCGTCTCCGGGGACGCGGTGCGCCACACGGCGGGCACGTGCCCGGCGACCAGTTCGTGCCGGAAGTTGAAGAATGTCGCCGTGACCGTGCCCGGGCCGACGGCGCCCATCGCGGCGGCGCGCACCGCGAAGTAGGCGGTCCGCTCGTTCTCGATGCCGATCGCGGCCAGTTCACGGCCCAGATCGGGCGAGAAGTAGTGCGTCGAGTGCAGCGGGTTGAGGACGTTGTGGCAGCGCCGACCGGCGCGCTCCGGCAGGGGGAGGCTCATACCCAGCACATTACTGACTGGTCGGTATGTCGTGAACTCCCGCGTCCCGGATGGCAGGAAAGGTGGGGTTCTCGTCATTGCCGCCACCCGCGGACCGGCCGAGAATCGTGACATGCGAACGGTCCTGATCGTCCTCTTCGACGGCGTGCAGAGCCTCGACGTCACCGGCCCCCTCGAAGTGTTCGCGGGCGCCGAGGCCCACCGCGGCGGCTCCTACGGCATCCGCACGGCCTCCCTGGACGGCGGCCCGGTCCGTTCCTCCAGCGGCCTCGTCCTGGTCCCGGACCGGGCGCTCGCCGACGCGCCGGACCCGCACACCCTGCTCGTTCCGGGCGGCAGCGGCACCCGGCGCCCGGATTCCCGCCTGATCGGCTGGCTGCGCGACCACGGCCCGGGCGCCGAGCGCCTCGTCTCGGTGTGCACCGGCGCCGGCCTGCTCGCGGCGGCGGGCCTGCTCGACGGCCGTCGAGCGACGACCCACTGGGCCCACTGCGACCGGCTCGCCCGCGACCATCCGGCGGTCACGGTCGATCCCGACCCCATCTACGTGCGCGACGGGAACGTGTCCACCTCGGCGGGCGTCACCTCCGGCATCGACCTGGCCCTCGCCCTCGTGGAGGAGGACCTGGGCCGTGACACCGCCCTCGTCATCGCCCGTCATCTCGTCGTCTTCCTCCGGCGGCCGGGCAACCAGGCGCAGTTCAGCGCCCAGCTCGCCGCCCAGACCGCGGCACGCGAACCGCTGAGGGAGGTCCAGCAGTGGATCTCCGAGCATCCGGGCGACGATCTGAGCGTCGAGTCGCTCGCGGTCCGTGCCCGTCTCTCGCCCCGTCACTTCGCCCGTGCCTTCCGGACGGAGACGGGAACGACACCCGGCCGGTACGTCGAGCGGGTGCGGCTCGAACACGCCCGCCGTCTCCTGGAGGACACCGCCGACGGCATCGAGGAGGTCTCCCGGGCCTGCGGCTACGGCACCCCCGAGGCCATGCGCCGCGCCTTCGTGAAACTCCTCGGCTCGGCACCGGCGGAGTACCGGCGCCGCTTCCGGCCGGCCTCCACCGGCTGAGGGCCCCGCAGGCCGACGGCCCCCGCCGGCCTGCGGCACACCCCTTCGACTTCGACTTCGACGAAAGGACCCCGATGCAGATCGCCACCCTCCTCTACGACCGCTTCACCGCCCTGGACGCCGTGGGCCCGTACGAGACGCTCGGCAGGCTGCCGGACGCCGACACCGTCTTCGTCGCCGAGCGCACCGGCCCGGTCCGCTCCGACACCGGTCGGCTCGCACTGACCGCGGACAGGAGCCTCGCGCAGGTACCGCGCCCGGACATCGTGGTCGTGCCGGGAGGGCCGGGCCAGAGCGACCAGATGGACAACCCGGTCCTGCTCGACTGGCTGCGGACCGCCGACGCCACCAGCCTCTGGACGACCTCGGTGTGCACCGGCTCCCTGCTGCTCGCCGCCGCGGGGCTGCTGGACGGGCGCCGGGCCACCTCCCACTGGCTGGCCCTCGACCAACTCGGGAGGTTCGGGGCCCGGGCCACGGGGGAGCGGGTCGTGTTCGACGGCAAGTACGTCACCTCGGCCGGTGTCTCCTCCGGCATCGACATGGGTCTCACGCTGCTCGGCCGGATCGCCGGGGACGAACACGCCCAGGCCGTCCAACTGCTGACGGAGTACGACCCGCAGCCGCCCTACGACGCCGGGTCCCCGGAGAAGGCACCCGCGCACCTCGTCGAGGAGTTCCGGGGCAAGAGCCGTTTCCTGCTGACGTAGACGCGGGGACTCCCGGTGCCGCTCACCGCGCCGAGAGGGTCCGGCGAGCGCTCACGGAGCCCACGTGAAGCGCGGCTGCCTGCGCTCCAGGAAGGCGGCGACCCCCTCGGCGGTGTCGCCGCCCGCGCGCGCCTGCTGCGTCCAGTGGGCGTCGCGGTCGGTGCGCCCGTTCACGAACTCCTTCGCCGCCGCCTGTGTCAGCAGTGAGCGGGCGGCCAGCACACGGGTGAACTCCGCGACCCGCTTGTCGAGTTCGCCCTCGGGCAGCACCTCGTCCACCAGGCCGGTGCGCAGCGCGCGCTCGGTGTCGATCAACTCACCCGAGAAAAGCAGGTACTTGGCGGCGGACGGACCCACCAGTTCCGCCAGCCTCCGGGTGGAGGAGGCCGGATAGACGATGCCGAGCTTCGCGGGAGTCACTCCGAACAGCGCGCCCTCCTGCGCGAAACGCAGATCGCAGGCGGCCGCGAGCTGGGACCCGCCGCCCACGCAGTAACCGCGGATCGCGGCCAGCGTCGGCTTCGGGAACGCGGCGAGGGCCTCCTCGGCGAGCACGGCGAGGCCCTGCGCCTCGTCCGGGGACTCCCGCAGCGTCGAGATGTCCGCCCCGGCGCAGAACGTGCCGCCCTCGCCGGTCAGGACGAGCGCGTGCACATCGGCTCGCGCGCTCAAGGCGTTCAGCAGCGGCGGCAGCGCGCGCCACATCGGCGTCGTCATGGCGTTCCGCTTGGCGGGGTGATGGATGACGACGGTGGCGACTCCGTCGCCGACGTGGTGCAACAGCTGCGGCTCCATAAGCCGGATGCTATCCGCACGGGCCGGCCGGACTCCGATCATGGTCCCGGACCCGTTTCCCGGACTGTCCCGGACCCGTTCCCGGGCCCTCGCGCGGGTGCCGGAGGCGCGAGGAACGAATCGGGTCACTGGGCGGGCAAACCCGTACAACCCGAATAGTTTCGGAAGTCGACGCGAAAGCGACTGGAGTTGTCGTAAAGTTTTCTTTTTCATGCATAGGCGATCAATTATCGGCGATAATTGCTGACTTCTGTTCAGTCAACCGGTACGGACCGGCGCATTACCAACACTCGACGTGTGGTGACAATCGAGCGCAAGGGCGGCGACCGGACGATGGAGAACCTCGGGCGGGGGTCCGACCCGAGCCCCGAAGGTGGAGTCGTGACTCCCGACGTCAGATCGCCGGAACCGCTGCCGTACGAGGGGGTGTGGCGGTTCACCGCCGCCGCCGTCGACGCCTCGGTGCCGCAGGCGCGGCACGCCGTCCGCGATCTGCTGGTCCGCCAGGCGGTGCCGGTCTCGGACGATGTCGTTCAGGGACTGTTGTTGATCGTCTCCGAACTGGTCACGAACGCCGTCAAGCACGCGGCACTTCTGTCGCCGATGCTCGCCGTGGAGGTCGCGGTCGGCGCCGACTGGGTCCGGGTGTCCGTCGAGGACGACCACCCCTACCGTCCGACCGCGCTGGAGGCCGACCACGGGCAGACCGGAGGCCGGGGCCTGCTGCTGGTCCGCGAGGTGACCAGGGAGTTCGGCGGAGGGTGCGACGTCGAGTACACCGCGGGCGGCGGCAAGGTGATCTGGGCCGCCCTGCCGCTCGCTCCGGGCCTCTGAGCGCCCGGCGGACCGGCTACCAGCCCGCGGACGAACCCGTCAGCTCCCGCATCGCCGGACGGGCCGCGTCCAGCACCGTCATGAACCACGCCGAGAAGGGGTCCTTCGCGTGCCGCTCCGCCAGCTCGGCGGCGGTCACGAAGACCGTCGAGCCGACCTCCTCGGGGTCGGGCCGCGGCACGGACTGCACCATCCCGACGAACAGGTGGTTGTACTCCTGCTCCACCAGGCCCGAGTCCGGGTCCGGGTGGTTGTAACGGACCGTGCCCGCCTCGGCGAGCAGCGTCGGGGAGACCCCGAGTTCCTCGTACGTGCGCCGGGCCGCCGCCGCGAAGGGTGCCTCGCCCGGGTAGGGGTGGCCGCAGCAGGTGTTCGACCACACACCGGGGGAGTGGTACTTGCCGAGCGCGCGCTGCTGCAGCAGCAGCCGGCCCTGTTCGTCGAAGAGGAACACCGAGAACGCTCTGTGCAGCTGTCCCGGGGCCTGATGGGCCGCGAGCTTCTCCGCCGTACCGATCGTATTGCCGTCCTCGTCGACCAGCTCCAGCAAGATCGCGTCAGCGGTGCCGTTCGACGAACTGTGCGTCGCGGTGGCAGGTGTGATCGGCATACCCATCCTTCGCATCGGTTTTCCAGCCCCAAGTCTGCCGTACGAAACCGGCACTCCCGGCACTTCGTCTCTCCGCATGTCCCGCCCCGGGGCACCAGGGCGGGACACGCGGCCGGTCTGGGTCAGACGCCGAACGCGGCCGGATACCTGATCGTGCCCGGCGCCACCGGCACGGAATCGTCGAGGACGAGGGCCATCAGATGCTCGGAGGGCACGTCGAAACCGGGCCGGATGCCATGGCCGGCGGCGGGCCCGAAGCCGAACCTCGGGTAGTACCCGGGATGCCCGAGCACGAGGACGAGCGCCTCGCCCCGCGCGCGTGCCGCCTCCAGCACCGCGCGGACGACGGCCGATCCGGCGCCACGGCGATGCAGGTCGGGACGGACGGCGACCGGCGCCAGCGCGGCGGCCGGGGCCTCGTCGACATGACAGCGGGTGATCAGGGCGTACGCCGCGATCGTGCCGTCCGGTGCCTCGGCGACGTACGACAGGCCGGGCAGCCACGCCCCGGGATCGGCGCGCAGCGCGTCCACCAGGTCGGCCTCCTCGGCCCGTCCGAAGGCGGCGGCGGTCACGGCGTGCACCTCGGCGACGTCGGCGGAGGTCTCCTGGCGGATGCGCCAGGCAGTGCTGTGTGCTGTGTGGTCGGTCATCGTGGAAACCCTTGGGTGACGGGCCCGGCCGACGCGTCGACGATGCCGGCGGGTCAGCCCCGGGCCCGGGAGACGGGGACACCGAAGTCGCTGCGCGCGGCAGCGCCTGTCACGGCCGTCATCAACCCACCTCCTGGGACCCTCCGCCACGCTAGCAGCGCCCGCCCGGGCGCCGCCTCCGGATTCGTGTCAGTGGCAGAGCTTCGCCTCGTGCTCGGCGTGTCCGCTCGGCTCCAGCTGGAACGTGCAGTGCTCGACGTCGAAGTGGACGCCCAGGCAGCCCTGGAGCTCGTGCAGGATCTTCTCGTGGCCGATCGCGTTCAGGACGTCGGAGCTGACGACCACGTGCGCGGAGAGCACCGGCATGCCGGAGGTGATGGTCCAGGCGTGCAGGTCGTGGACGTCCTCGACGCCGTCGAGGGCCAGGATGTGGGCGCGCACCTCCGCCATGTCGACCCCCTTGGGCGCCGCTTCCAGGAGCACGTCGAGGGTCTCCTGGAGCAGTTTCCAGGTACGCGGGACGATCATCAGCGCGATGGCGATCGAGGCGATCGGGTCCGCCGCCTGCCAGCCGGTGGTCATGATCACCACGGCGGCGAGGATGACCGCCACCGAGCCCAGCGCGTCCGCCGCGACCTCCAGGAACGCGCCGCGTACGTTCAGACTGTCCTTCTGCCCGCGCATCAGCAGCGTCAGCGAGACCGTGTTGGCGACCAGACCGAACACGCCGAACGCGATCGTCAGCCCGCCGTGGGTGTCCGCGGGCGTGATGAAACGCTGGATCGCCTCGATCAGCACATAACCGCCGACGACGAACAGCAGCAGACAGTTGGCGAGCGCGGCGAGGATCTCGGCCCGCGCGTAGCCGAAGGTCCGCTTCTCGCTCGGCGGGCGCGCCGCGAAGTGGATCGCGAGCAGGGCCATGCCGAGCCCCAGCGCGTCCGTCGCCATGTGCGCGGCGTCCGCGACGAGCGCGAGCGAATCGGCGAGGAGACCGCCGAAGATCTCGACGACCATGACGGTGAGCGTGATCGCCAGCGCGACACGCAGCCTCCCGCGGTACGCGGCCGTCGCCGTACCGGCCGGGGGCGCGCCGTGCGCGTGCCCGTGGTCCTGCCCAGCCCCCATGAAAGCCGCCTCCTGTGTTTCGCTCGGTCGTGCCAGTCAACTACGGGCGGGGGGTATCGGGCAACGCGGCACTGAACACCGTTGTCATATGCTCTGACCTGCGGAAACGATGCGCAGGTCAGAGCACCGGCGCGATCATGCGCCGGCGGCCTCCGGGTGGTGCAGCAGCCAGCCGCGCCAGGCCGACTCCACCATCTCGCGCACGTCGCGCCGCGCGCCCCAGCCCAGCTCCTGGGCGGCCAGCGCGGCCGAGGCGACCGCGCGCGGGGCGTCCCCGGGGCGGCGCGCTTCGACGAGGGCCGGCGTGGAGTTCCCGGTGACCTCGGCGATGAGCGTGACGAGCTCCCGTACCGAGACGCCCTCGCTCCGGCCGATGTTCACGGTCAGATCTCCGCTCGCCCCGTCCGTCAGCAGCCGGGCCGCCGCGAGATGCGCCTCGGCGAGGTCGGCGACATGGATGTAGTCGCGTACGCAGGTGCCGTCCGGGGTCGGGTAGTCGTCACCGAAGATCCGCGGGGCCTCGCCGCGGGTGAGGCGGTCGAACACCATCGGGACGATGTTGAAGATCCCGGTGTCGGCGAGCTCGGGCGCGGCCGCGCCCGCCACGTTGAAGTAGCGCAGGCACACCGTGGCGATCCCGTGCGCGCGCCCCGCCGCCCGCACCAGCCACTCGCCGGCGAGCTTCGTCTCGCCGTAGGGGCTCATCGGGGCACAGGGGGTGCCCTCCGTGATGAGGTCCACGCCGGGATTGCCGTAGACGGCCGCTGAGGAGGAGAAGACGAACCGCCGGACGCCCGCCTCCGCCACCGCCTCCAGCAGCGTCGCGAGACCGCCCACGTTCTCCTGGTAGTAGCGGGTCGGCTCGGCCACGGACTCGCCGACCTGCTTGCGGGCGGCGAGGTGCACCACACCCGTGATCCCGTGCTCCGCCAGGACCCGCTTGAGCAGATCACCGTCCAGCGACGACCCCTGCACGAGGGGAATGCTCCCCGGAAGCCGGTCCGGTGTCCCGGACGACAGGTCGTCGAGGGCGACGACGCGCTCTCCGGCCTCCGCCATCGCCCGCGCCACGTGTGCCCCGATGTATCCGGCCCCGCCTGTGATCAGCCATGTCATGGACGAACACCCTATGCGGGTCCGCGGCCGTGTCCGGTGTGCCCCGTTCCGGAGAAGGCCGGGCGCCGTGCGCGGTGCCGGGAATGTGCCGGTCCGCAGGGCCGCGCTTGTGACGCGGGCCCGGGATCCCCGATGATGATCGCGGCGCCGCCGGACAAAATCGGTTGATCGGGCCGTGAACAGGCGGTGAACCCCCGCTTCCGTTCATCCGATAGCCTCTGCCGACATGCCGCCGGGGCCGTCGCCATGAGCCGGCGGCCATCCCACCACGCACACGCCGGGCGCCAGGTCGCGCCGGCACCCAGGGAGTGAGTTCGCTGCCGACCGCCATCCTCACCGGCCAGCCGGTCCCCGGATCGTCGCTCGAAGGCGATCTGCGGTCGCTCGGCTTCGACGTGCGCCACGCGCTCGACGCGGGCGAGACCGAGACCCTGCTCGCCGCCGTGCCGGCGAACGATCGGGTCGCCGTCGTCGACGCCCGCTTCGTCGGGCATGTGCACGCCCTGCGTCTGGGGCTGACCGACCCCCGCTTCGCGGCCTCCGCCCTTCCCGGCGCCGTGTCCGTGCAGCCCGAGGCCCGGCGGGCCCTGACCCGTGCCGTGACCCGGGAGAACGTGGCGGCCGGCAACACCGCCGTGGCTCCGGAGAACCTCGCCGAGCGCCTCGGCGAGGCACTCGAGGCGGACGACCTCACCGTGTACCGGCCGGAACTCGGCACCCTCGTGGCCGCGGTTCCCGCCGATCCGCAGGAGCGCAACGGCGTCCGCCAGGCCGTCCTGGCCGTCGACGACGAGGCCGTACGGCTGCGCAGCGCGGTCAAGGCCCGCGACGGCTTCTTCACCACGTACTGCATCAGCCCGTACTCGCGCTACATCGCCCGCTGGTGCGCCCGCCGCGGTCTGACCCCGAACCAGGTCACCACCGCGTCGCTGATCACCGCGCTGATCGCCGCGGGCTGCGCCGCCACCGGCACCCGCGTCGGCTTCGTCGCGGCCGGTCTGCTGCTGCTGTTCTCCTTCGTCCTGGACTGCACGGACGGACAGCTCGCCCGTTACTCCCTGCAGTACTCGACGCTCGGCGCCTGGCTGGACGCGACCTTCGACCGCGCCAAGGAGTACGCCTACTACGCGGGACTCGCGCTCGGCGCGGCCCGCGGCGGCGACGACGTGTGGGCGCTCGCCCTCGGCGCGATGATCCTCCAGACCTGCCGGCACGTCGTGGACTTCTCCTTCAACGAGGCCAACCACGACGCCACGGCCAACACCAGCCCCACCGCGGCCCTCTCCGACAAGCTCGACAGCGTCGGCTGGACGGTCTGGGTGCGCCGGATGATAGTCCTGCCCATCGGCGAGCGATGGGCGATGATCGCCGTCCTGACGGCGCTGACGACCCCCCGTATCACCTTCTACGCGCTGCTCGTGGGCTGTGCCTTCGCGGCCACCTACACCACCGCGGGCCGGGTCCTGCGCTCGCTGACCCGCAAGGCGCGCCGCACGGACCGCGCCGCCCGGGCCCTGGCGGACCTCACCGACTCCGGCGCGCTCGCCGAGTACCTGACCCGCCACGCGGGCCGCCTCCCGCGCGTCGCCCCGGCCGTGGTCGCCTTCGCCGCCGGAGCGGCCGTCGTGACATCCGCCGCACTCGCCCCGTACGGCAGCTGGCTGCCCGTGCTCGGTGCCGTCGTGTACGTCCTGCTGTCGCCGGCCGCCCTGCTCAGGCCGCTCAAGGGCGCCCTGGACTGGCTGGTCCCGCCGTTCTACCGCGCGGCCGAATACCTCACCGTTCTGGCACTGGCGGTCAACGCCGGGATGAACGGAGTGCTTCCGGCGGCTTTCGGCCTCGTGGCCGCTGTCGCCTACCATCACTACGACACGGTGTACCGCATTCGCGGAAACGCCGGAGCCCCCCCGCACTGGCTGGTGCGGGCGATCGGCGGGCACGAAGGCAGAACGCTGCTGGTCACCGTCCTGGCCGCGCTGCTCGCCGCCGCACAGTTCAAGGTCGCGCTCACGGCTCTCGCCGTGGCCGTGGCGCTGCTGGTGCTCGTCGAGAGCATCCGCTTCTGGGTGTCCTCCGGGGCCCCCGCCGTACACGATGAAGGAGAACCCGCATGATCGGCCTCGTGCTGGCGGCCGGCGCCGGACGGCGTCTGCGCCCCTACACCGACAGCCTCCCGAAGGCTCTCGTGCCGGTGGGCCCCGCGGGCATAGAGGACTCCATCACGGTCCTGGACCTGACCCTCGGCAACTTCGCCGAGATCGGTCTGACCGAGGTCGGCATCATCGTCGGCTACCGCAAGGAAGCCGTCTACGACCGCAAGGACGCCCTCGAGGAGAAGTACGGCCTCAAGATCACCCTCATCGACAACGACAAGGCCGAGGAGTGGAACAACGCCTACTCCCTGTGGTGCGGTCGTGACGCCCTCAAGGACGGTGTGATCCTCGCCAACGGCGACACCGTGCACCCGGTCTCCGTCGAGAAGACGCTGCTCGCCGCCCGCGGCGACGGCAAGAAGATCATCCTCGCCCTCGACACGGTGAAGAAGCTCGCCGACGAGGAGATGAAGGTCGTCGTGGACCCCGACAAGGGCGTCCAGAAGATCACCAAGCTGATGGAGCCCTCCGAGGCCACCGGCGAGTACATCGGTGTGACCCTCATCGAGGGCGTTGCCGCCGCCGAGCTGGCCGACGCCCTGAAGACGGTGTGGGAGACCGACCCGCAGCAGTTCTACGAGCACGGCTACCAGGAGCTCGTCAACCGCGGCTTCCGGATCGACGTCGCGCCGATCGGCGAGGTCAAGTGGGTCGAGATCGACAACCACGACGACCTCGCCAAGGGACGTGAGATCGCGTGCCAGTACTGACGAGGCTCATCCCCTCGCCGGTCGTCGTCGACATCCGTCCCGGTGCCCTGGACGACCTGGCGGGCGTACTCAGCGACCAGCGCATCTCGCACTCGGGCAAGCTGGCCGTCGCGGTCAGCAACGGCTCGGGCGCGCGGCTGCGCGACCGCATCGCCCCGGCGCTGCCCGGCGCCACCTGGTACGAGGTCGGCGGCGGCACGCTCGACGACGCCATCCGGCTGGCCGGCGACATAAAGGCCGGACACTATGACGCGGTCGTGGGCCTGGGCGGCGGCAAGATCATCGACTGTGCCAAGTTCGCCGCGGCACGGGTCGGGCTGCCGCTGGTCGCGGTGCCCACGAACCTCGCGCACGACGGACTGTGCTCGCCGGTCGCCACCCTCGACAACGACGCGGGCCGCGGCTCCTACGGCGTGCCGAACCCGATCGCCGTGGTCATCGACCTCGACGTGATCCGCGAGGCGCCGGTCCGGTTCGTCCGGGCGGGCATCGGGGACGCCGTCTCCAACATCAACGCGATCGCGGACTGGGAACTGTCCAACCGCGTCACGGGCGAGAAGATCGACGGGCTGGCCGCCGCCATGGCGCGCCAGGCCGGCGAGGCCGTGCTCAGGCACCCCGGAGGGGTCGGCGACAACGACTTCCTCCAGGTGCTCGCCGAGGCGCTCGTCCTCACCGGCATCGCGATGTCGATCTCGGGCGACTCCCGTCCGGCCTCCGGCTCCTGCCACGAGATCAACCACGCCTTCGACCTCCTCTTCCCCAAGCGCGCGGCGAGCCACGGCGAGCAGTGCGGCCTGGGCGCGGCCTTCGCGATGTATCTGCGCGGCGCCCACGAGGACGCGGCCTTCATGGCCGAGGTGCTGCGGCGGCACGGACTGCCGGTGCTGCCCGAGGAGATCGGCTTCACCGTGGACGAGTTCGTCGAGGTCGTGGAGTTCGCTCCGCAGACCCGGCCCGGCCGCTACACGATCCTCGAACATCTCGACCTGAAAACCCACCAGATCAAGGACATCTACTCCGACTATGCCAAGGCCATCGGTAGCTGAACTCCGCCCTGTCGTCCATCCCCCCGGGGTGAAGGACCGGCGCAGCGGTGAGCACTGGGCGGGACGCCTGTACATGCGAGAGATCTCGCTGCGCTGCGACCGCTACCTGGTGAACACCAGGATCACGCCCAACCAGCTCACGTACCTGATGACCCTCTGCGGCGTGCTCGCGGCCCCCGCCCTGCTGGTGCCGGGGATCGCGGGCGCGGTGCTCGGCGTGGTGATGGTCCAGCTCTACCTGCTGCTCGACTGCGTCGACGGCGAGGTCGCGCGCTGGAAGAAGCAGTACTCCCTCGGCGGGGTCTACCTCGACCGCGTCGGCGCCTACCTGACCGACGCGGCCGTCCTCGTCGGCCTCGGCCTGCGGGCCGCGGACCTGTGGGGCAGCGGACGCGTCGACTGGCTGTGGGCCTTCCTGGGCACGCTGGCCGCCCTCGGCGCGATCCTGGTCAAGGCGGAGACCGATCTCGTCGGCGTCGCCCGCCACCAGGGCGGGCTGCCGCCGGTCAAGGAGTCCGCGTCCGAACCCCGCTCGTCGGGCGTGGCGCTGGCCCGCAGGGCCGCCGCGGCGCTCAAGTTCCACCGGCTGATCCTCGGCATCGAGGCGACCCTGCTGATCCTGGTCCTCGCGATCGCGGACCAGATCAGGGGCGACCTGTTCTTCACCCGGCTCGGCACCGCCGTGCTCGCCGGCATCGCGCTGGTGCAGACCGTGCTGCACCTGGTGTCCATCCTCGCCTCGAGCAGGCTCAAGTGAGTACGGCGACGAAGGTCGGTGCGGTGATCATCACCATGGGCAACCGCCCCGACGAGCTCAGGGCCCTTCTCGACTCGGTCGCCAAGCAGGACGGCGACCGCGTCGAGGTGGTCGTGGTCGGCAACGGCTCACCCGTCCCGGACGTCCCCGCGGGCGTCCGGACCGTCGAGCTGCCCGAGAACCTCGGCATACCCGGCGGCCGCAACGTGGGCATCGAGGCCTTCGGCCCCGGCGGCACCGACGTGGACGTCCTGCTCTTCCTGGACGACGACGGCCTGCTGGCCCGCCACGACACGGCGGAACTGTGCCGCCGCGCCTTCGCCGACGACCCCGAGCTCGGCATCGTCAGCTTCCGGATCGCCGACCCCGAGACGGGCGAGACCCAGCGCCGCCACGTCCCGAGGCTGCGCGCCTCCGACCCGATGCGCTCCTCGCGCGTCACCACGTTCCTCGGCGGCGCCAACGCGGTCCGTACGAAGGTCCTCGCCGAGGTCGGCGGGCTCCCGGACGCCTTCTTCTACGCCCATGAGGAGACCGACCTGGCCTGGCGGGCCCTCGACGCTGGCTGGATGATCGACTACCGCTCCGACATGGTGCTGTACCACCCGACGACCGCCCCGTCACGGCACGCGGTGTACCACCGGATGGTGGCCCGCAACCGGGTCTGGCTGGCACGCCGAAACCTTCCCGCGCCTCTCGTCCCGGTCTACCTCGGCGTCTGGATGCTCCTGACGCTGCTGCGCCGTCCCTCGCGGGCCGCGCTGCGGGCCTGGTTCGGCGGATTCCGGGAAGGCTGGAGGAGTCCGTGCGGACCGAGGCGTCCCATGAGGTGGCGCACGGTGTGGCGGCTGACCCGACTGGGCCGGCCTCCGGTCATCTGACAAGCCCGACTGGGCCGACCTCCGGTCATCTGACAAGCTCGATCCTGAGAGCACCCGGGCACAACCCGGTCCCCGGCCGATGCCGGGTGACCGGCCGGCCGTGCGCCTCTCGAAGACGAAAGTTTCCCCTTGTGAGTACGACGCAAGACGGCGGCATCGCCGTGAGCGACCGACCTTCGCCCGACGACGGGCTGTCCGCGGCCGACCTGGCCGCCAAGTACGGCCTCGCGGTCAGCGGTGCCCGGCCCGGACTGGCCGAGTACGTCCGTCAGCTGTGGAGCCGGCGGCACTTCATCCTCGCCTTCTCGCAGGCCAAGCTCACCGCCCAGTACAGCCAGGCCAAGCTGGGCCAGCTCTGGCAGGTGGCGACGCCGCTGCTCAACGCGGCCGTCTACTACTTCATCTTCGGCCTGATCCTGAAGGCCGACCGCGGGATGTCGCACGACGTGTACATCCCGTTCCTGGTGACGGGTGTCTTCGTCTTCACCTTCACGCAGAGCTCGGTCATGGCCGGCGTCCGGGCGATCTCGGGCAACCTGGGACTGGTGCGCGCGCTGCACTTCCCGCGTGCCTCGCTGCCCGTCTCGTTCGCCCTCCAGCAGCTCCAGCAGCTGTTGTTCTCGATGATCGTGCTGTTCATCGTGGCGATCGGCTTCGGCAGCTACCCGGGCCTGTCCTGGCTCCTGATCGTCCCGGTGCTGTTCCTCCAGTTCCTCTTCAACACCGGCCTCGCGCTGATCGTGGCGCGGATGGGTGCCAAGACGCCCGACCTCGCCCAGCTCATGCCGTTCATCCTGCGCACCTGGATGTACGCCTCCGGTGTCATGTTCTCCATCAGCACCATGCTGGCCGAAAGCCCCGAATGGGTAGCCCGCGCGCTCCAGGCGAACCCGGCCGCCGTCTACATGGACCTGATGCGCTTCGCGCTCATCGACGGCTACGGCGCCTCCCACCTGCCGTCGCACGTGTGGGCCATCGCCGTCTTCTGGGCCGTGGTCACGTCCGTCGGCGGTTTCGTCTACTTCTGGAAGGCTGAAGAGAGGTACGGCCGTGGCTGAGCTCGACAAGAGGTCGCACATCCCGACCGTCATCGCGGACGAACTGCACATCGTCTACCGCGTGAACGGCGCCAAGACCGGCAAGGGCAGCGCCACCGCGGCCCTCAGCCGCATCCTCAAGCGCGGTGAGGAACGCGGTGTGCGCAAGGTGCACGCCGTCAAGGGCGTCTCCTTCACCGCCTACCGCGGCGAGGCCATCGGCCTGATCGGCTCGAACGGCTCCGGCAAGTCCACCCTGCTGCGGGCCATCGCCGGTCTGCTGCCCGCCGAGAAGGGCAAGGTCTACACGGACGGCCAGCCCTCGCTGCTCGGGGTGAACGCGGCCCTGATGAACGACCTGACCGGCGAGCGCAACGTCATCCTGGGCGGGCTCGCCATGGGCATGTCCCGCGAGCAGGTCAAGGAGCGCTACCAGGAGATCGTCGACTTCTCGGGCATCAACGAGAAGGGCGACTTCATCACGCTGCCGATGCGGACCTACTCCTCCGGCATGGCGGCGCGGCTGCGCTTCTCCATCGCGGCGGCCAAGGACCACGACGTGCTGATGATCGACGAGGCCCTCGCGACCGGTGACCGCTCCTTCCAGAAGCGGTCCGAGGCCCGTATCCGCGAGCTGCGCAAGAGCGCGGGCACGGTGTTCCTGGTCAGCCACAACAACAAGTCGATCCGCGACACCTGCGACCGCGTGCTGTGGCTGGAGCGCGGCGAGCTGCGCATGGACGGCCCGACCGAGGACGTCCTCAAGGAGTACGAGAAGTTCACGGGCAAGTAGCCCGATTCGCCCAGGGCCCCGCCGGAACTCTCCGGTGGGGCCCCGCGTCTGCAAAGGAAACGCCAACTCCCGTCAGCGTGAGGAATCTTGACGCCAATCGGTGTGTTGTTGTGATGTGCAGGACACCCCGGCGGAGTGTGCCGCGTTGTACAACGTAAGCTGTACCGGTGCTGAAACGCGTCAAGTAGGGCGATAATACGCGACACCCGGCACCGTCACGCCGAGGCGGATCTCCGGGCGGCGTGTCCGAAATGGGCAGTGTTGGGTCGGCAGTGTAGAACGGGAGATGTGACGGCAATGGCTACGGTGACTCTCCAGCTCCGCGATGCGTGTGCCGTCCTCGCGCCGGGCGGCCAGCGGTGATCCAAGCCGGGACGGCCCGCACCGGCGATCCGGAGCGCGGCACCCTCGACAAAGCCGCGGACGAGAACTTTCCCGTGGCCCCTTTCTTCCTGCCCAGGGCCTGGCGCGACGACCTGATGGCCGTGTACGGCTTCGCCCGGCTCGTGGACGACATCGGTGACGGCGATCTCGCCCCCGGCGGTGCCGACGCGCGCCTCCTCGGCGTGGCGGACGCGGACGCCGGTGACCGCCTGGTCCTCCTCGACGCGCTCGAAGCCGATCTTCACCGGGTGTTCGACTCGGTCCCGCGCCACCCCCTGCTGCGCCGGCTCCGGCCCACGGCCCGCCGCGCGCGCCTGACCCCCGAGCCCTTTCTCGGCCTGATCGCGGCCAACCGCCAGGACCAGCTCGTCCAGCGCTACGAGACCTGGGACGATCTGCTCGCCTACTGCGAACTGTCCGCGAACCCCGTCGGCCGTCTCGTCCTCTCCGTCACCGGAACGTCCACGCCCGAGCGGGTCCGCCGCTCCGACGCGGTGTGCACGGGGCTGCAGATCGTCGAGCACCTCCAGGACGTGGCCGAGGACCTCGGCCGCGACCGCGTCTACCTGCCCGCCGAGGACATGAAGCGCTTTCACGTCGTCGAAGCGGATCTCGCCGTCGCCACAGCAGGCGCATCGGTGCGAGCACTGGTTGCATACGAAGCAGAACGCGCCTTGAACCTCCTGAATGAAGGCACCCCCCTCGTGGGTAGCGTCCACGGCAGGCTGAAACTGCTGCTCGCGGGGTTCGTCGCAGGGGGAAGGGCGGCGGTCCGCGCGATCGCCGCCGCCGAATACGACGTACTTCCCGGCCCGCCCAAGCCCGGCAAGCTCCAGCTGCTGCGCGAGGTGGGAGTGACTCTGCGAGGAGAGGGGTGATCCGGACCGTGGAGTCGGACCAGCACGTGTCCGCACCGGTACTCGCCGCGTACAGCTACTGCGAGGCGGTGACCGGTCAGCAGGCCCGTAATTTCGCGTACGGCATCAGGCTTCTGCCGACGTCCAAGCGCCGTGCGATGTCCGCGCTCTATGCGTTCTCCCGGCGCGTCGACGACATCGGCGACGGCACGCTGGCACCGGAGGTGAAGGGGGTGCGCCTGGAGGAGACCCGGGCGCTGCTCGCCCGTGTCCGTGCGGGCGAGGTCGAGGAGGACGACACCGACCCGGTCGCGGTCGCCCTCAGTCACACCGCCGAGTACTTCCCGGTACCCCTCGGAGGCCTGGACGAGCTCATCGACGGCGTGCTCATGGACGTACGCGGTGAGACGTACGAGACGTGGGACGACCTGAAGGTCTACTGCCGGTGCGTGGCCGGAGCGATCGGGCGGCTCTCGCTCGGGGTCTTCGGCACCGAACCGGGAGCGCGCGGCGCCGAGCGCGCCCCGGAGTACGCCGACACGCTCGGGCTCGCGCTCCAGCTCACCAACATCCTCCGGGACGTCCGGGAGGACGCCGAGGGAGGGCGCACCTATCTGCCCTCCGACGACCTGGCCAAGTTCGGCTGCTCGGCCGGGTTCGACGGGCCGACCCCGCCCGAGGGCTCCGACTTCGCGGGCCTCGTCCACTTCGAGGTGCGACGGGCGCGTGCCCTGTTCGCGGAGGGCTACCGGCTGCTGCCCATGCTGGACCGGCGCAGCGGCGCCTGTGTCGCGGCCATGGCGGGCATCTACCGGCGTCTCCTCGACCGCATCGAGCGCGAGCCGGAGGCCGTGCTGCGCGGCCGGGTGTCCCTGCCGGGGCGCGAGAAGGCGTACGTCGCCGTGCGCGGCCTCTCCGGTCTCGACGCCCGGAACGTCTCCCGCCGTACCGTCCGGAGGCGTGTCTGAATGGACGCGTGTCTGATGGACGAAAGGGGCGCAGGCGATGCGGCCGGCGAGAAGTGGCGGGCAACCCTCCGGTGCCGGGCGGCGTCCCTGACTGCAACGGCCTGCCGCGGATGGTCCGGCCGGCACGGCGCGGCCGCAGGGGAGGGTGCGTGATGAGCGAGGTCGAGTCCACGGACGACTCCGGCCGGTCCACCGCCGTGGTGATCGGCGGCGGGCTCGCCGGCATCACCGCCGCGCTCGCGCTGGCCGACGCCGGGCTCCGGGTGACGCTGCTGGAGGGCCGGCCGCGCCTCGGCGGTCTCGCGTTCTCCTTCCAGCGCGGCGAGCTCACCGTGGACAACGGACAGCACGTCTTCCTGCGCTGCTGCACCGCCTACCGCTGGTTCCTCGACCGCGTCGACGCGACCGCACTCGCGCCCCTGCAGGATCGTCTCGACGTGCCCGTTCTCGACCTGGAGGCACCCGAGGGACGACGGCTCGGCAGGATCGGCCGCTCCGCGCTGCCCGTACCGCTCCACCTGGCGCGCAGCCTCGCGACCTACCAGCACCTCTCGCTCGCCGAACGCGCCAGGGTCGGCCGGGCCGCGCTCGCGCTCAAGGGCCTGGACCTCACCGATCCGGCACTCGACGAGCAGAACTTCGGCGACTGGCTCGCTGGGCACGGTCAGTCGCGACGTGCCGTCGAAGCACTGTGGGACCTCGTGGGGGTCGCCACCCTCAACGCGGTGGCCCAGGACTCCTCGCTGGGGCTCGCCGCGATGGTGTTCAAGACGGGTCTGCTGTCCGACCCGGGCGCGGCCGACATCGGCTGGGCTCGCGTCCCGCTGGGCGAACTGCACGACACCCTGGCCCGCAAGGCTCTCGACTCCGCGGGCGTACGTACCGAGATCCGTACACGCGTCACCTCCGTCTCCCCTTACGAGAACGGCCGCTGGAGCGTTCAGGTTCCCGGCGAGCGCATCGACGCCGACGCCGTCGTGCTCGCCGTACCCCAGCGCGAGGCGTACGACCTGCTGCCCGAGGGGGCGCTCGACGCCCCCGAGCGGCTTCTGGACATCGGCACCGCGCCGATCCTCAACATCCACGTCGTCTACGACCGCAAGGTCCTCACCGCGCCGTTCTTCGCGGCCCTCGGCTCCCCGGTGCAGTGGGTCTTCGACCGCACCGAGGCGTCGGGGCTCCGCGAGGGACAGTACGTGGCGCTGTCGCAGTCGGCCGCGCAGGACGAGATCGACGAGCCCGTCGCCGTGCTCCGGGAGCGTTACCTGCCGGAACTGGAGCGACTGCTGCCCGGTGCGCGCGGCGCCGGCGTGAAGGACTTCTTCGTGACCCGGGAGCGCACCGCGACGTTCGCCCCCGCCCCGGGAGTCGGGCGGCTGCGGCCCGGCGCCCGTACCAAAGCCCCCGGCCTGTACCTGGCCGGAGCGTGGACCGCCACAGGGTGGCCCGCAACCATGGAGAGTGCGGTTCGCAGTGGAGTCGGTGCGGCGGACGCCGCGCTGAGCGCCCTGGGCCGGCCCCGCGACCATCTCCTCGGACTCTTCGAGGAGGCGGCATGACGCTCGACCGGAGCCTGGCAGGCCCCCGCACCCCCGGTACCGCAACAAGAGGAGAGATTGTGCCCACTGTGCCCCCGGCCGAAACGGCTGCCGACGCGGTGGACGTGACCGCGCTCCTGGAGCGCGGCCGGACCCTGGCCACACCGGTGCTCAAGGCGGCCGTCGACCGTCTGGCACCGCCCATGGACACCGTCGCCGCCTACCACTTCGGCTGGATCGACGCCGAGGGCAACCCCGCGGACGGCGACGGCGGCAAGGCGGTGCGCCCCGCGCTCGCCGTGCTCTCCGCACAGGCCGCCGGCGCCGCTCCCGAGGTGGGCGTCCCCGGCGCCGTCGCCGTCGAACTGGTGCACAACTTCTCGCTGCTGCACGACGACCTGATGGACGGCGACGAGCAGCGCCGCCACCGCGACACCGTCTGGAAGGTGCACGGCCCCGCCCAGGCGATCCTGGTCGGCGACGCCCTGTTCGCGCTGGCCAGCGAGGTCCTCCTGGAACTCGGCACCGTCGAGGCCGGCCGGGCCACCCGGCGTCTGACCACCGCCACCCGGGCCCTGATCGACGGCCAGGCCCAGGACATCTCCTACGAGCACCGCGACCGCGTCAGCGTCGAGGAGTGCCTGGAGATGGAGGGCAACAAGACCGGCGCCCTGCTCGCCTGCGCCTGCTCCATCGGCGCGGTCCTCGGCGGCGCCGACGACCTCACCGCCGACACGCTGGAGCGCTACGGCTACCACCTCGGCCTCGCCTTCCAGGCCGTCGACGACCTCCTCGGCATCTGGGGCGACCCGGAGGCCACGGGGAAGCAGACCTGGAGCGATCTGCGCCAGCGCAAGAAGTCCCTGCCGGTCGTGGCCGCGCTCGCCGCCGGCGGCGCCGCCTCCGAGCGGCTCGGCGCCCTGCTCGCCGAGGACGCCAAGGCCAGCGACTTCGAGAACTTCTCCGAGGAGGAGTTCGCCGTGCGCGCCGCGCTGATCGAGGAGGCGGGCGGCCGCGAGTGGACCGCCCAGGAAGCACGCCGCCAGCACGCGATCGCCATCGAGGCGCTGGACGCCGTACCGATGCCCGAACAGGTCCGCGCCCAGCTCGTGGCGCTGGCCGACTTCGTCGTCGTGCGGAAGAGATGATCGTTATCGGTCGAATAAACCTCGCGTAGTCGCCGGCCGGTGCCTTCCCCAAGCTTCGAACCTCGTTCGAGCGGGGGGATATCCATCCGAACGAACGCACCGGCCGACGGCGGACCCACAGCAGAGACACACCACTGCACGAAGGGGAAGCCATGACAGCGACGACCGACGGAAGCACCGGGGCACTTCCTCCCCGCGCTGCCTCGGCCAACGAGACCGTACGCGAGACGACTCCCGAGGCGGCCGGGACAGTCGAGACCCGAGACGCCGCCACGCGCGCCATGGAGCGCGCCACGGACTTCCTGCTCGCCCGGCAGGACGCCCAGGGCTGGTGGAAGGGCGACCTCGAGACGAACGTCACCATGGACGCCGAGGACCTGCTGCTCCGCCAGTTCCTGGGCATCCGCGACGAGCCGACCACCCGTGGCGCGGCGCTGTTCATCCGCGGTGAGCAGCGCGAGGACGGCACCTGGGCCTCGTTCTACGGCGGTCCGGGCGAGCTGTCCACCACCATCGAGGCGTACGTCGCCCTGCGGCTGGCCGGGGACGCCCCGGACGAGGCCCACATGGCGAGGGCGGCCGCGTGGATCCGCGGGCACGGCGGCATCGCCGCGGCCCGTGTCTTCACCCGGATCTGGCTCGCCCTGTTCGGCTGGTGGAAGTGGGACGACCTGCCCGAACTCCCGCCGGAGCTCATCTACCTGCCCAAGTGGATGCCGCTGAACATCTACGACTTCGGATGCTGGGCGCGGCAGACCATCGTGCCGCTCACCGTCGTCTCGGCGAAGCGTCCGGTGCGGCCAGCGCCGTTCGCGCTGGACGAACTGCACACCGACGCCCGTCACCCCAATCCCGTCAGGCCCCTTGCGCCCGTGGCCAGTTGGGACGGGGTCTTCCAGCGCCTGGACAAGGCACTGCACCAGTACCGCAGAGTCGCACCGCGCGCGCTGCGCAGAGCGGCGATGAACACCGCGGGCCGATGGATCATCGAGCGCCAGGAGAACGACGGCTGCTGGGGAGGCATCCAGCCTCCGGCCGTCTACTCGGTCATCGCGCTGCATCTGCTCGGCTACGACCTCCAGCACCCGGTGATGCGCGAGGGGCTGGCCTCGCTAAACCGTTTCGCCGTGTGGCGCGAGGACGGCGCCCGGATGATCGAGGCCTGTCAGTCGCCGGTGTGGGACACCTGCCTGGCCACCATCGCGCTGGCCGACGCGGGCGTGCCCGCCGACCATCCACAGCTCGTCAAGGCCGTGGACTGGATGCTCGGGGAGGAGATCGTCCGGCCCGGCGACTGGTCCGTCAAGCGGCCCCAACTGCCTCCGGGCGGCTGGGCGTTCGAGTTCCACAACGACAACTACCCTGACATCGACGACACCGCGGAGGTCGTCCTCGCACTGCGCCGCGTCCGGCATCACGACCCGGACCGCGTCGAGAACGCCATCGGACGCGGGGTCCGCTGGAATCTCGGCATGCAGTCCAAGGACGGCGGCTGGGGCGCGTTCGACGTCGACAACACCAGCGCCTTTCCCAACCGGCTGCCGTTCTGCGACTTCGGGGAGGTGATCGACCCGCCCTCCGCGGACGTCACGGCGCACGTGGTGGAGATGCTGGCGGTCGAGGGGCTCACGCACGACCCGCGCACCCGCCGGGGGATCGAGTGGCTGCTCGCCCACCAGGAGCCGAACGGCTCGTGGTTCGGGCGCTGGGGCGTCAACTACATCTACGGAACGGGGTCGGTGGTCCCGGCGCTCACGGCGGCAGGCCTGCCCGGCTCGCATCCGGCGATCCGCCGCGCGGTGGCCTGGCTGGAGTCCGTGCAGAACGAGGACGGCGGCTGGGGCGAGGACATGCGCTCCTACGACGACATCGCCGGCTGGAGCGGACGCGGCGCCTCGACCGCCTCGCAGACCGGCTGGGCGCTGCTCGCCCTGCTGGCCGCGGGGGAGCGCGACTCCAAGGCCGTCGAGCGCGCGGTGGTCTGGCTCGCGGAGACCCAGCTGTCCGACGGCACCTGGGACGAGCCGTACTTCACGGGGACCGGCTTCCCGTGGGACTTCTCGATCAACTACCACCTCTACCGCCAGGTCTTCCCGCTCACCGCACTCGGCCGCTACGTCCACGGGGAGCCCTTCTCCGCGGCGAAGGGGGGCTGATGGACAGGCCGCCCGCCCCGGACCCGCTCCTGATCGCCTGCGCGCTCGGCATCGAGCACCTCGCCCTGCGCAGCGGCGACCGGAGCGGCGCGGGCGGGCCGGTCACCGTGCTGCGCACCGGCATGGGACCCAGGGCCGCCGACCGGTCGGTCACCCGGGTGCTCGCCGACCCGGCGCTGACCGGGGCGGCCGTGCTGGCCACCGGATTCTGCGCGGGGCTCGCCCCGGGCATGCACCCCGGTGACCTGGTCGTCGCCGAGGAGACCCGGGACCCGGGCGGCACCACGCCGTGCGTGGGCACCGATCTGCTGGTCAAGGAACTCGTCCGCGCCGTGCCGGGGCGCACCGTCCACACGGGGCCGCTCACCGGCTCCGACCACGTGGTCCGCGGTCACGAGCGCGCCGATCTGCTCGCCACCGGCGCCATCGCCGTCGACATGGAGTCGGCGGCCACGCTGCTCGGCGCCGTCCGCTCGGGCACCCGTCCCGTTGCGGCCGTCCGGGTGGTCGTGGATGCTCCAGAACATGAACTCGTCCGAATCGGCACGTTCCGCGGTGGAATATCAGCCTTCCGCGTTCTTCGTTCCGTGCTTCCCGCTTTTTTCGAATGGCACCGTTCTTTGTCGCTCCCTCGGAGGTGAGCCGTATGGCCATGCCGCTTCGGCAGTCCATGAAGGTCGCTGCATACCTGTTTGAACAGAAGCTCAGGAAGCGGGACAAGTTCGCCCTGCTCGTCGAACTCGAGCCGCTCTTCGCGTGCAACCTCGCGTGCGAGGGCTGCGGCAAGATCCAGCACCCCGCCGGTGTGCTCAAGCAGCGCATGCCGGTCGCCCAGGCGGTGGGCGCGGTCCTCGAATCCGGCGCGCCGATGGTGTCCATCGCCGGCGGCGAACCGCTGATGCACCCTCAGATCGACGAGATCGTCCGCCAGTTGGTGGCGAAGAAGAAGTTCGTCTTCCTCTGCACCAACGCCATGCTGATGCGCAAGAAGATGGACAAGTTCAAGCCCTCGCCGTACTTCGCGTGGGCCGTGCACATCGACGGGCTGCGCGAACGGCACGACGAGTCCGTCGCGAAGGAAGGCGTCTTCGACGAGGCCGTCGAGGCGATCAAGGAGGCCAAGCGGCGCGGCTTCCGCGTCACGACGAACTCGACCTTCTTCAACACCGACACCCCGCAGACCGTCATCGAGGTGCTGAACTACCTCAACGACGACCTGAAGGTCGACGAGATGATGCTCTCGCCCGCCTACGCCTACGAGAAGGCTCCCGACCAGGAGCACTTCCTCGGCGTCCAGCAGACCCGGGAACTGTTCAAGAAGGCCTTCGCGGGCGGCAACCGGCGCCGCTGGAGGCTCAACCAGAGCCCGCTCTTCCTGGACTTCCTGGAGGGCAAGGTCGACTTCCCGTGCACCGCGTGGGCGATCCCGAGCTACTCGCTCTTCGGCTGGCAGCGGCCCTGCTACCTGATGAGCGACGGGTACGTGCAGACGTACAAGCAGCTCCTGGAGGAGACCGACTGGGACTCCTACGGCCGCGGCAAGGACGAGAGGTGCGCGAACTGCATGGCCCACTGCGGCTACGAGCCGACCGCGGTCCTCGCCACCATGGGCTCCCTCAAGGAGTCGATCCGCGCCGCCCGCGAGACCTTCACGGAAAGCCGCGGGTGATGTCATGACCGCCGTTTCCCTGGGCCTCCCCGAGGTACCGGTCCGGCCGATCGCGGAGCGCCGCGTCTCGCGGCGGATCCAGGTCGGGCCGGTGGCGGTCGGCGGCGGGGCTCCCGTGTCCGTCCAGTCGATGACCACGACCCGTACGTCCGACGTCGGTGCCACGCTCCAGCAGATCGCCGAGCTGACCGCGTCCGGCTGCCAGATCGTCCGGGTCGCCTGTCCCACGCAGGACGACGCCGACGCGCTCGCCACGATCGCCAGGAAGTCGCAGATCCCGGTGATCGCGGACATCCACTTCCAGCCGAAGTACGTGTTCGCGGCGATCGACGCAGGCTGTGCCGCAGTCCGCGTCAACCCCGGCAACATCAAGCAGTTCGACGACAAGGTGAAGGAGATCGCGCGGGCCGCCCGCGACGCCGGGATCCCGATTCGCATCGGGGTGAACGCCGGCTCGCTCGACCGGCGTCTGCTGGAGAAGTACGGCAGGGCGACGCCCGAGGCGCTCGTGGAGTCGGCGCTGTGGGAGGCCTCGCTCTTCGAGGAGCACGGCTTCCGGGACATCAAGATCTCGGTCAAGCACAACGACCCGGTGATCATGGTGAACGCCTACCGTCAGCTGGCCGCCGCCTGCGACTACCCGCTGCACCTCGGCGTGACCGAGGCGGGGCCGGCGTTCCAGGGCACCATCAAGTCGGCCGTCGCCTTCGGCGCCCTGCTCTCCGAGGGCATCGGCGACACCATCCGGGTGTCGCTGAGCGCGCCGCCCGCCGAGGAGTGCAAGGTCGGCATCCAGATCCTGGAGTCGCTCGGACTGCGGCAGAGGCGCCTGGAGATCGTCTCCTGCCCGTCCTGCGGGCGCGCCCAGGTCGACGTCTACAAGCTGGCCGACGAGGTCACGGCCGGTCTGGAGGGGATGGAGGTCCCGTTGCGCGTCGCCGTCATGGGCTGCGTCGTCAACGGTCCCGGCGAGGCGCGGGAGGCGGATCTGGGGGTCGCCTCCGGCAACGGAAAGGGGCAGATCTTCGTCAAGGGCGAGGTCATCAAGACCGTCCCCGAGTCGAAGATCGTCGAGACCCTCATCGACGAGGCGATGAAGCTCGCCGAGCAGATGGAGAACGACGGCGTCGCGTCCGGGGAACCGGCCGTCACCGTGAGCTGATCAGCACGGACCGAGAGGGGGCCCGACGTGACGATTCTGGAGAACATCCGGGGACCACGCGACCTGAAGGCGCTGTCCGAGGCGGAAATCGGTGAACTGGCCGAAGAGGTGAGGGAGTTCCTGGTGCAGGCGGTCGCCAGGACCGGCGGACACCTCGGACCCAACCTGGGAGTGGTGGAGCTGTCCATCGCCCTCCACCGGGTCTTCGAGTCGCCGGTCGACCGCATCCTGTGGGACACCGGCCATCAGAGCTATGTGCATAAATTGCTGACCGGACGTCAGGACTTCTCCAAGCTGCGGGGCAAGGGCGGCCTGTCCGGCTATCCCTCCCGCGAGGAGTCCGAGCACGACGTCATCGAGAACAGCCACGCCTCCACGGCGCTCGGCTGGGCGGACGGGCTCGCCAAGGCCCGGCAGGTACAGGGCGAGAAGGGCCACGTCGTCGCGGTCATCGGCGACGGCGCGCTGACCGGCGGCATGGCGTGGGAGGCGCTGAACAACATCGCCGCGGCCAAGGACCGGCCCCTGATCATCGTCGTCAACGACAACGAACGCTCCTACGCCCCCACCATCGGCGGACTCGCGAACCATCTCGCGACCCTGCGGACGACTGACAGCTACGAGCAGGTCCTCGCCTGGGGCAAGAAGGTCCTGCTGCGCACCCCCCTCGTCGGCAACACCGTCTACGAGTCGCTGCACGGCGCGAAGAAGGGCTTCAAGGACGCGTTCGCACCGCAGGGCATGTTCGAGGACCTCGGGCTCAAGTACGTCGGCCCGATCGACGGTCACGACGTGGGAGCCGTGGAGTCCGCGCTGCGCCGCGCCAAACGCTTCCACGGACCCGTGCTCGTCCACTGTCTGACGGAGAAGGGACGCGGCTACGAACCCGCGCTCGCGCACGAGGAGGACCACTTCCACACCGTCGGGGTGATGAACCCGCTCACCTGCGAACCTCTCGCACCCTCCAACGGCCCTTCCTGGACCTCCGTGTTCGGCGACGAGATCGTCAGGATCGGCGAGGAGCGCGCGGACGTGGTGGCCATCACGGCGGCCATGCTGCATCCGGTCGGGCTCGGGAAGTTCGCCGAGAGATTCCCCGACCGGGTGTGGGACGTCGGCATCGCCGAGCAGCACGCCACGGTGTCCGCGGCCGGACTCGCGACCGGTGGCCTGCATCCCGTCGTCGCCGTGTACGCGACCTTCCTCAACCGGGCCTTCGACCAGCTCCTCATGGACGTCGCGCTGCACCGCTGCGGCGTGACCTTCGTCCTCGACCGGGCCGGGGTCACCGGGGTCGACGGCGCCTCGCACAACGGCATGTGGGACATGTCGATCCTCCAGGTCGTGCCCGGCCTCAGGATCGCCGCGCCGCGCGACGCCGACCAGCTCAAGGCCCAGCTGCGGGAGGCGGTCGCCGTGGACGACGCGCCGACCCTGATCCGTTTCCCGAAGGAATCGGTCGGCCCGGTGATCCCCGCGGTGGACCGGGTGGGCGGGCTCGACGTCCTGCACCGCGGCGAGCGCCCCGAGGTCCTGCTCGTCGCGGTCGGCGTCATGGCCCCGGTCTGCCTCCAGGCCGCCGACCTGCTGGAGTCCCGCGGCATCGGCTGCACCGTCGTCGACCCGCGCTGGGTCAAGCCCGTCGACCCGGAGCTGCCCCGCCTCGCCGCCGGCCACCGGCTCGTCGCCGTCGTCGAGGACAACAGCAGGGCGTCGGGCGTGGGCGCGGCCGTCGCGCTGGCCCTCGGGGACGCGGAGGTCGACGTACCCGTACGGCGGTTCGGCATCCCCGAGCAGTTCCTCGCGCATGCCAAGCGGTCCGAGGTGCTCGCCGACATCGGGCTCACGCCCGTGGAGGTCGCCGGCCGGATCAGCGCCGCCCTGGCCGTCGGGGACGAGCGGGCCAAGGCCGCGTACGTGCTGTCGACGGCCGCCGACCGGCCGGCCGAGGACGAGTCGTCCAAGGAGAAACAGGAATGACCGACCCTGCCCGCAAGGGCGAGTTCGACCTCGGCGCACTCCTTGCCGAGCGCGGAGCCGAGCGCTACGAACTGCACACGAAGTACCTGAACCACCAGCTCCCGCGCATGCTGCACACCATCGGCTTCGACAAGGTCTACGAACGGGCCGAGGGCGCGCATTTCTGGGACGCCGACGGCAACGACTACCTGGACATGCTCGCCGGCTTCGGGGTGATGGGCCTCGGCCGCCACCACCCCGTCGTCCGGCAGGCGCTGCACGACGTCCTCGACGCCTCGCTCGCCGACCTCACCCGCTTCGACTGCCAGCCGCTGCCGGGTCTGCTCGCGGAGCGGCTGCTCACCCACAGCCCGCACCTGGACCGGGTGTTCTTCGGCAACAGCGGTACGGAGGCGGTCGAGACCGCGCTGAAGTTCGCCCGGTACGCCACCGGCAGGCCGAGGATCCTGTACTGCGCGCACGCCTTCCACGGGCTGACCACCGGCTCCCTGTCGGTCAACGGCGAGGCCGGCTTCCGTGACGGCTTCGCACCGCTGCTGCCCGACACGGCCGTCCCGCTCGGCGATCTCGACGCCCTGGCGAAGGAGCTGAAGAAGGGCGACGTCGCCGCGCTCATCGTGGAGCCCATCCAGGGCAAGGGCGTCCACGAGCCCCCGCCCGGATATCTGCGCGCCGCCCAGGAACTGCTGCACCGGCACAAGGCGCTGCTCATCGCGGACGAGGTGCAGACCGGCCTCGGCCGCACCGGCGACTTCTACGCCTATCAGCACGAGGAGGGTGTCGAACCGGACCTGGTGTGCGTGGCCAAGGCGCTCTCCGGCGGCTATGTGCCGGTGGGCGCGACCCTCGGAAAGGACTGGATCTTCAAGAAGGTCTACTCCTCCATGGACCGCGTCCTCGTGCACTCGGCGAGCTTCGGCTCCAACGCCCAGGCCATGGCGGCGGGGCTCGCGGTGCTCTCCGTGATGGAGAACGAGCAGATCGTCGCGAACGCGCGGGTCACCGGAGAACTGCTGAAGTCCCGGCTGGCGGCCCTGGTCGACCGGTACGAACTGCTCAGCGAGGTGCGCGGGCGGGGTCTGATGATCGGCATCGAGTTCGGCCGGCCCGTGTCGCTCAAGCTGCGCGGCCGATGGACCATGCTGCAGGCCGCGCGCAAGGGGCTGTTCGCGCAGATGGTCGTCGTACCGCTGCTCCAGCGGCACCGCATCCTCACCCAGGTCTCCGGCGACCACCTGGAGGTGATCAAGCTGATCCCGCCGTTGGTCGTCGACGAGCGGGACGTCGACCGGTTCGTGGAGGCCTTCACCGCGGTGATGGAGGACGCGCACAGCGGCGGCGGGCTGATGTGGGACTTCGGGAAGACGCTGGTGAAGCAGGCGGTGGCGAACCGCTGAAAGCCGCGCACCGTGGTGGCTCGCGGACACCGGGCCCCGTCGGACGCGCCGGACCCACGGAGACTTTTGCCTCTGGGGCAAGGAAATTGCCCCGGGGGCAATTGTTTGGCTCAATGGTCCCATGAGCACTGCCGATCCGGGGGCGGCCGACGAGCCGTCCGCCGAGCTGCACGCCGTGGCGCCCCAGCTCCGCGCCCTGCGCCGCACCGCCTCCCTCACGCTGGAGGCCGCCGCGCGCGCCGCCGGGCTCTCGCCCGCCCATCTCTCCCGGCTGGAGACCGGGCAGCGCCAGCCCTCGCTGCCGATGCTGCTCACGCTGGCCAGGGTCTACGGTACGACGGTCTCCGAACTGCTCGGCGAGACGGTCGCCGACCGTGACGCGATCGTCCGGGCCGCCGACATGGAACCGGCCCCCGCGGGCGGCTGGACCTACTGGCAGGCGGGCTCCGCGGGCCGCGGGATGCAGGCGCTGCGCGTGCGCGTCCCGTACGGCTCGCAGGGCGACATCGTGCGCGTCCACCCGGGCGAGGAGTGGCTGTACGTCCTCCAGGGGCGGCTCAGTCTGCGCCTCGGGGACACCGCGCACGTCCTCGCGCCGGGGGACAGCGCCCACTTCGACTCGCTGACCCCGCACCGGATCGCCGCCGCCGAGCGCGACGGAGCCGAGCTCCTCTTCGTACACACCCTGCTGCAGAGCCCCGTCGCCGCGCTGTGCCTCGGCCCGGCGACGGGCCACCCCACCTCGGGAGAGACGTCATGACCGAACCCACAGAGCCCCGCCGGTCCATGGAGGACAGGTTCCCGCGCGCCCTGTGGGTGCGGTTGATCATCTACATCGCCGTCGGCCATCTCTTCGCGGCCTTCATCTACCTGCTCTTCGCTCTGGGCGCGCAGAACCAGTAGGCGGCCGGTCCCGTCGCCCGGCTCAGTCCAGGAGCCGCGCGCGCAGGCGCTCCCGCAGCTCCGGGGTCAGCCCCAGCCCCTGCTCCAGGTAGGCCTCGACGCCGCCCCAGGTCTCCTCGATCGTCTCGAACGCGGCCGTCAGGTACTCGGCGCGGGCGTCGAACAGCGGGCTGAGCAGTTCCATCACCTCGGGGGAGTAGGTGCCGGCCGAGGAGCCGTTGCGGTGCACCTTGTAACGGCGGTGCGCGGCGTTCGACTCCAGGTAGTCGGCCACGATCGCCTCGCGCTCGACTCCGAGGGCGAGGAGGGTGACCGCGATGGACAGCCCGGCGCGGTCCTTGCCCGCCGCGCAGTGCATCAGCGCGGGCACACTGTCCTCGGCCAGGGCGTGCAGCACCTGGGAGTGCTCGGCCGTGCGCTCCCTGATGATCGTGCGGTACGAGCCGATCATCCGGTCGGCGGCCTTGCCGTCGCCGAGGAGCGCCCGCAGCTGGTCGAGATCGCCGTCGCGCACCATCTTCCAGAACTCACTGCCGTCCGCCGGGTCGCTCAGCGGGAGGTTCACGTTCCGCACGCCGGGCAGTTCGACGTCCGGGCCCTCCAGCTTCTGGTCCGCGGCGTTGCGGAAGTCGAAGATCGTGTGGAGTCCCAGGGAGGACAGGAACGCGGCGTCCTCCTGCGTGGCGTGCGCGAGGTGGCCGCTGCGGAACAGATGCCCGTAGCGCACTCGCCGACCGTCCACGGTGGGCAGTCCGCCCACGTCGCGGAAGTTGCGCACTCCGCCGAGCTCGGGCTCGGTCGACGGGATCTGCTGCGTCACGGGGGCTCCTCTCGTTCGGCCGCCGGCGTCGCCGACCTGGACGTGGCGCCGCTCGTCGGCAGTTGTACCGGCTCGCGCTCTCGACGATACGACATGGGTTCCTGAGGCAATGAGTTGTCCACAGGCGCGGGTTCACCGGCCGGGGACGCCCTCGACGATGACGTTTCGGTGCCGCTTCATCGACCTTCGATATCGAACTGGTGTTCATATCGATCGAGGGGTCGGTCGCGCGCCCCGGTCGCGTCGACCGTGCGGGCGAATTGCATCGATATGGGGCATTGATGCGTGCCGTTTTGTGTGCCGTTCCGGGCGGAGGGCCGGATGTGTCGGTTATCCGCCCGTGTCGCATCTGGCTGTTCTGTCCGAATAAGCACCTTCATTACAACTGGCCCTGGAATAAGGCGTCCTGGTGCGAGTCGCGTGAGGAGCGTCATATTCGTGACGATGCGTTGCCGTCGCCACTTCTCAACCGGTCCGCTTTTCCGGGCGCGTTGGGAGGTCCGGAAGATCGTGGTTCCACGGAGGGTGACGGTGGATTCCGCATGGATCAAGAAGGGCGAGCGCACAGAAACCGGACTCGGTTGTCGACGCGCTCTCATGTCGCTTACGTTCTGCCTCAATCCGGACGGACGCCCAATCCTGCCGCCGCCCGGAATCCGCACACTCACCCGCACACGGCAGGAGCGGGGGACCCACAGGTTCCGTGCCTGGTCCGGTTCCCGGAACAGGCTTGGGGTACAGCCGCGCAGCAGCGTGGCCGGGCATCTCCAGCCCGCACCCGACAGCTCACCCCGCAGGCGACGGAGAGGAATTCGCCATGCCCGCAAAGGGTAAGCACCGCCGTCCCAAGTCCCTGCGTTTCAGCCGCTCGATCGCCGTGGCCGGAACCGGTGGCGCCGCACTCGCGCTGCCGCTGATGGGGGCCACGGGCGCCCACGCCGCGACCCAGGCCACCGCCGTCGCGCAGCACGCCGAGAAGGCCGCGACCGCCGCCCCCGCCGAGAAGGCCGCCCCGGCCGCCACGACGAAGACGTACGCGGTGAGGTCCGGCGACTACCTCTCGAAGATCGCCGAGGAGCAGAACGTCAGCGGCGGCTGGAAGAAGATCTACTCCGACAACCGCTCCGCCATCGGCGGCGACCCGTCGCTGATCCACCCCGGTCTGAAGCTCTCGCTCGGCAAGAAGGCCGCCCACGCCGCCCACGCCGCCCACGCGGCCACCCGGACGTCCACCGCGGCGAAGTCCGAGCAGGCGACCCCGGCCGCCGACACGGCCGCCCCCACCACCGCCCCCACCACTGCTTCCAGCAGCAGCTCCTCCGGGTACACCCTGCCGGTCGACAGCAGCACCGTCGGCACCGGTTACAAGGTGGCGGGCAGCATGTGGTCCAGCGGCTACCACACGGGTGTCGACTTCGTGGTCCCGACCGGCACCACGATCAAGTCCATCGCCGCGGGCACCGTCGTCTCCGCGGGCTGGGGCGGCGCCTACGGCAACCAGGTCGTCATCCAGCACGCCGACGGAAAGTACTCCCAGTACGCCCACATGTCGTCGCTGTCCGTCTCCGCGGGCCAGACCGTGACCGAGGGCCAGCAGATAGGTCTCTCCGGTGCGACCGGCAATGTGACCGGACCGCACCTGCACTTCGAGATCCGCACCACGCCGGACTACGGCTCCGACGTCGACCCGGTCGCGTACCTGCGCTCGCACGGTGTCGCCGTGGGCTGACCCCCCCAGCCTCCTGCTCCTGACGGCAGGATCGCCCCGAAGGCCGGACCCCGTGATTCCCTGGGTCCGGCCTTCGGCGTTCCCGCGGGACTTCCGCTGTTCCGGTGGGGCCTTCGGGGTTCCCGTGGGGCCGGATTCCGGGGGCTTCCGGGTGATCGCTGCTTCAACACCCTTGATGCGAGCCTTATTCCGGAGTTGACCAATGCTTGGCGCGTGGCTTATCTCACCGTCCGTCAACCCTTCCCTACGGTCGCGTAGCTCACATCGAAAGGTGAATCATGGCTCGATGTGGCAGACGATTCGAAGAGTGACAACAGATCAGTGATCGGGTCGTACGTGGCGGTGGGGGACAGCTTCACCGAGGGCGTCGGCGACCCTGGGCCCGACGGAGCGTTCGTCGGCTGGGCCGACCGGTTCGCGGTACTTCTCGCGGACCGCAGGCCCGAGGGCGATTTCAACTACACCAATCTCGCCGTGCGCGGCAAACTGCTCGACCAGATCGTCGAGTCCCAGCTCCAGAGGGCAAAGGAACTCGGCCCGGACCTGGTCTCGTTCTGCGCCGGCGGCAACGACATCATCCGCCCCGGCACCGACCCCGACGAGGTCGCGGAGCGCTTCGAGCGCGCGGTCGCCGACCTCACCTCCAACATCGGCACGGTCATGGTGACCACCGGCTTCGACACCCGTGGCGTTCCCGTGCTCAAGCACCTGCGCGGCAAGATCGCCACGTACAACGGACATGTGCGGGCCATCGCGGACCGCTACGGCTGTCCGGTCCTCGACCTCTGGTCCCTGAAGACGGTCCAGGACCGCAGGGCCTGGGACGGCGACCGGCTGCACCTCTCGCCCGAGGGGCACACCCGGGTGGCGCTCCGTGCCGGCCAGGTGCTCGGCCTCGAGGTGCCGGCCGACCCGGACCAGCCCTGGCCGCCCCTCCCGCCGCGCGGCACGCTCGAGGTGCGCCGCGACAACATCCAGTGGGCGCGCGAATACCTGGTCCCGTGGATCGGACGGCGACTGCGCGGGGAGTCCTCGGGCGATCACGTCTCCGCCAAGGGAGCCCTCTCCCCGGACGACATCAAGCTGCGCATCGAGTCGGTGGCCTGAGGGCTGCTCGCGATCCGACCGGTGCCCTGAGCCGGGACCGGCCCGGTCGGGCGGCGGGGCCGGAGGCCGGGCCCGAGCGGTGTGACCGTGCCGGTTCACGGACGGGCCAGGCCCGTGCCGGGCTTCGGGGCGGCCAGCGCCGGCCGCCGCGACCGCCCTGAGCCAGGGCGGGTCGCGAACGCCGGTCGCTCCGGCGAGACCCGGGGCGACCGTCCTCCCGGCGGTCGGCGGAACCGGAGGAGCGAGCGAAGCGGAGTGCGCGGGCCGGACACCGTACCCGGTGCCGGTGGAGCGGGGCCGGACACCGTGCTGTCGTGTCGGCGGGGTGGGGCTGGAGACCGTGCCCCCTCGTGCCGGTGAGCGGGAGGCCGGGCCGCTAGCGGATCGCTGCCATCAACGCCTGGCGCTCCAGGCCCAGTTCGCGGGCGAGGGCCTCGTCCACCCATTCCTGGGTCCGCGCCCGCGACACCGCTCCGGAGTACGCCGTCATCTGGACCGCCAGTCCGTCCAGCAGCGCCGTGAGCCTGAGGACCGCGCTCTCGGGGTCCGGGCAGCGGAACTCGCCCGCGGCCACGCCCTCCGCGATCACCTCGGTCATCGCGGCCTTCCACTGCCGGTCGAGATCGCGGGTGACCTCGCACAGCGCGGGCTCACGCAGGGCGACCGCCCAGCCCTCGATCCACAGGCGCCAGCCCTTCGCCTGCCCTGTCGGGGCGTACCACCGCACGGCGGCCCGAAGGCGGCGCAGTGCCGTCGTACGGCGGCCGAGCAGCTTGCGCAGACGGGCGAGGTCGTCCTCGGCCGCGTAGGTGAACGCGGCGGCGACCAGCTTCTCCTTCGTCGAGAAGTGGTACAGCACCAGCGCGTTGCTCACGCCGAGGGCCGAGGCCACGTCGGCGATCCGTACCGCCGCGACGCCCCGCGCCTCGATCTGTTCGACGGCGGCCCGCAGCAACTCCTCGCGCCGCTCCGCCACGCTCAACCGGACTCTCGCCACGCGGCAACCCTACACAGCCCTCGCGGAACAGGACCCGACAGGAGTTGACGCCTTCCCGGCGCCCCGCCTCCGCCGAGGGCGCCCCACCGCCCGCCCGCCGTCAGTCGACGAACTGATAGTCCGCCTTGATACGGCCCTCCTCGTCCAGGACGAGGAACTCCAGCCCGCCACCCGTGACCTGTCCGTCCCCGGTGTGGAAGGACTCCCAGCGGAACGTGACCACGTCGTCCAGCCTGCGGGCGGCCTCCCGGATCCTGAAGACGTACGTCCCGGGCGCCACGAACTCCTCGTGGGCACGCGTCACGCGCGCGTGCAGCTCCGCGTGACCGCGGGCCTGCAGCACGGCGGTGCCGAAGCCGAGGGACACGGCCCTGTCGTGCACCTCCTGCGGGGGACGCAGGAGGTGCACGCCGTCCTCGGCCCACAGCTCGTGCACGGTCCTGCGGCGGATCGCGGGGTCGGGTTCGTTCCAGACGCCGATGTAGCGCTCGATCAGGTCCTGCGCGTCGATGGCGGACATGCTGCTCCTCGTGCGGGTCGGTGTGCGCTCTCGCGCGGTTCCTGTGACGTCACCGACTCTGCTTCGGCCCGGCCCCGCTCCTCAATTCCCGCCGGGGAATCGCCGTACCCGGCGCGGCTCCCCCGCTGGAGCGGACGCCCGGTGGCTCCGCCCCTCTCAGCGGTACCAGCCGAACCGCTCCGCGATGACCGGCAGCCGGTCGGTGACGATGGCGTGGGCGGCGGCCCGCGGGGTCGTGCCGTCGGCCTCCGCGCGGGCGAGGGTCCGGTCGATCAGGGCGCGCATGGAGCGCCGGGTGTGGGCGAACGCCTCCTCCGCGTCGGCGCCGATGTCACCGAACAGGGTCCACCACCACCAGGCGTTCGTACCGGAGTTGACCACGACGTCCGGCAGGACGGTGATCCCGCGCGCGGCGAGCAGCTCCTCCGCGTCCGCGAGGACGGGCATGTTGGCCGCCTCGACGATCCAACGGGCCTTGATCGCCTGCTGGTTCGCCGCGTCGATCGCGTACGAGACCGCGGCGGGCACCAGCACCTCGGCATCGGCCGACAGCCAGGCGTCACCGGGGAGTTCACGGTCCGCTGGGCGCAGCACCGCGCGGTCGACCGTCCCGTACGCGTCCCGGGCCGCGAGCAGTGCCTCGACGTCGAGGCCGTCCGGGTTCACGACGGTTCCCTTGATGTCGGCGACGGCCACGATCCTGAGGCCGGCGCGGGCGAGGAAGCGCGCGGTGGCCCCGCCCATGGTGCCGAGTCCCTGCACGGCGACCCGCGTTCCCGCGTACGGTGTCCCGGCCCGGTCCAGGGCGGCGAGCACCGACTCGGCGACGCCGCAGCCGCCGACCAGTTCGTCGAGGCCGATGCCGTCCACCTCGACCGCGAAGGCGTCCGCGAGCCGTTCGCGGGCCGCCGTCTCGTCGTCGAGCAGCGGGTACACGGCCTGGATGGACGAGACGAGGCCGGCCTCCGCGGCGGCCCGGTCGACCAGGTCCTGGCTGAGCCCGAGGTCCTCACCGGTGGTCCAGAAGGACTCGATGTAGGGGCGCATGGCGCGCAGATAGCGCACCAGCAGGCCGTACGCCGCCGGGTCCTGGGGATCGCAGTCGATCCCGCCCTTGGCACCGCCCAGGGGGATGTACCGGCCCTCGGGGTTGTAGTGCAGGGCCTCTTTCATGGTCATGCCACGGGCGAGCCCGGCGACCTCCTCCAGCGTGCAGCCGGGCCGCATCCGCAGACCGCCGCTGGAGACACCCCGCACGAGCCGGTCGACGACGAGGAATCCCTGACGGCCGGTGACGTGGTCCGTCCAGGTGAGCGTCATCAGGGGGGCGGCGGTCATGGGGTCTCCTCGGGAACGGCGATCAGGGTGGGGCCTGGGGTGCGCAGTGCCTCGGCGAGCGCGGCGCTCAGCTCGTCGGGGGTGTACGCGTGCGTGCCCTGACCTCCGTAGGCGCGGGCCAGGGCGGGCAGGTCGACCGGCGCGAGGTCGACGGCCGTGGGGGTGTCGCCCCGGGCGGCCATCTCGTCGCGGATCTCCCCGTAGCCGCCGTTGTCGAACACCACGACGGGCAGCGGGAGCTGGAGCTGTACGGCGGTCGCCAGCTCCTGCACCGTGAACTGGAGGCCGCCGTCCCCGCTGAGCGCCACCACCTCACGGCCGGGGCACGCCGCCTTGGCTCCGATCGCCGCGGGCAGAGCGTAGCCGAGCGTGCCGTAGCCGGTCGGGTGAAGATAGCGGCCCGCGGGGCCGAGCGGGAGGTGGGGGAGTGCTCCGTAGTAGCAGCACTGGGCGCTGTCCGAGGTGATCACGGCGTCGTCGGGGAGGACCGAACGGATCGCCCGCAGGTACGGGATCCAGCGGGCGTCGCGCCCGGCGGTCTCGGCGTTCCGCGCGGCCCGCAGTTCTCCGGCCAGCCGGGCGGGGTCCTCGTCGGGCACGCGCGCGTGCCCGTGTGTGCCCTCGCCCTCGTCGACGGCGGCGAGCAGGGCCGTGAGGGAGAGCCGGGCGTCGCCGACGACGGGGATGTCGGCGGCGAGGCCCGCGTACATCTGGTCCGGGTCCAGGTCCACGCGGATCAGGGTGCCGTTCAGGTCGGGCGGCGCGGACCAGAAGTCGGATTCGGCGAGTTCGGTGCCCACGGCGAGGACGGTGTCGCGTTCCGTGAGCCAGCGCCGGACCGAGGGGCTGTGCAGACAGACGCCGAGGGCCAGCGGATGGGTCTCCGGGACGGTCCCCTTGCCGTTGGCCGTGGTGAGGACGGGAGCGCCCAGCCGCTCGGCCAGGGCCAGGCCCTCGGCGGCCGCGCCGCGCGCTCCGCCGCCGAGCACGAGTGCCGGACGCCGGGCCTCGCGCAGGGCTTCGGCGGCCCGCCTCACCGCCGACGGGACCGGGGCGGGGGGAGCGACGGGAGGGGTGACGCGGACGGGGCCGGTCTCCTCGGCGGCCTCCAGCAGATCGAGGGGGATCTCGATGTGCGCGGGCCGCGGCCGGCCGGTGCGGAACAGGGTGAAGGCGCGTGCCACCGCCGCGTCGATCTCGGCGACCGAGGACACGCGGTGGCTGAACGCGGCCACGCCCCGCAGGGCCTCCGTCTGGCTGCGTGTCTCGTGCAGCAGGCCGGTGGCCAGCCGCGGGTGGCGCAGCGGCATCCCGGGGGAGACGACGAGCAGCGGCACGCTGTCCGAGTAGGCCTGGCCGACGGCGGCCGCCGCGTTCAGCAGGGCGGGCCCGGTCGTGGTGATCACGACACCGGGGCGTCCGGTCACGCGCGCGTAGCCGTCGGCGGCGTATCCGGCGCCCTGCTCGTGGCGCGTCAGGACGTGCCGGATGCCGTACGCGGACAGGTGGCGGTAGATCTCCAGGTTGTGCGTGCCGGGGATGCCGAAGACCCGGGTCACGGCGTGCCCGCACAGCGCGCGGACGAGGGCCTCGCCGCCGGTGAGCCTCTCGCCCATCACAGGCTCCGCACGACGGCGCGCCGTACGGCGTACGAGGCGCCCTCGGCCGTCGCCGGTTCGGCGTGGAGGTCGGACACGGTGTCTCCAGACGTGGACGGGCCGGCGCGCCCCTCAGGGCGGCGGGCCGGCGGGACGAATACCTGGCTACTGAACCATGAGTCAGTATCGGAAGGGGTGCCGGGTCGTGTCAACGTACGGGGGCGACCACCGCCGGAGGGGTCGGCCGGGTGCGTGCGAGAGGCCCGGTCAGCCGGGCGCGAAGGGTCGGGCCGGCTTCGTGGGACCGGCCCGCACCGGGCGCGGGCGGGCCGCCGGCGGGCGCCGGGGCACGGTGGTGAGCGGACGCACTTCCGTGTTGCGGAAGAAGCGGGGGCGCGGCGGGGTTGAGCACTTACAGACCCAGGGTCACGGACGCCGCGTTGTGGCCGGGGTGACCCGGCGCTGTCAGAGGCGACGACCATAATGAAGGCCTGACCGACTCCATCTGGAGGTATCCGTGACCGGTTTCCGTACCCTGAGCTCCGGGCTCCGCGCGCTGCGGCCCGCCGCCTTCGGCGCGGATCCGGCTGGTGCGCGCATGCGGCGCATCCGCAATTCGCCCAACTTCGCGGACGGAGTCTTCCAGAACCCGGAGACCGCCCGGACCCGTCCCGACGGCTCCATGGTGGAGTTCGCGAAGGTCTACTTCCGCAGTGAGGAGCGCGCCCACCGCTCCCCGGCCGGGACCGTGCCGGTGCACGCGACGACACTGGCCGACCTGGCCCGGCCCGCCGCGACCGGGCTGCGGCTCACCTGGATGGGGCACTCCAGCGTCCTCGCCGAGATCGACGGCCACCGCGTGCTGTTCGACCCGGTCTGGGGCGAGCGCTGCTCCCCGTTCGCCTTCGCCGGTCCCAAGCGACTGCACCCGGTTCCCCTGCCGCTCGCCGCGCTCGGCCCGGTCGACGTCGTGGTCATCTCGCACGACCACTACGACCACCTCGACATGACCACGATCAAGACCCTGGGCGGCACGGACACCGTGTTCGCCGTTCCGCTCGGCGTCGGCGCACATCTGGAGCACTGGGGCATCCCGGCCGACCGGATCCGTGAGCTGGACTGGAACGAGTCGACCAAGGTCGGCGGGATCACCCTGACGGCGACACCGGCGCGTCACTTCTGCGGGCGCGGTCTGCGCAACACCCAGCACACCCTCTGGGCCTCCTGGGTCGCCGAGGGCGAAGCGCACCGGATCTACCACAGCGGTGACACCGGTTATTTCCAGGGCTTCAAGGACATCGGTGCCGCCCACGGCCCGTTCGACGCCACGATGATCCAAATCGGTGCATACAGTGACTTCTGGCCCGATATTCATATGACGCCCCAGGAGGGCATGCGCTCCCACCTGGACCTCCAGGGCGGGCAGCCCTCCGGCGTGATGCTGCCGATCCACTGGGGGACCTTCAACCTGTCCACCCACGCCTGGGCCGACCCGGGCGAGGGAACGCTGGCCGCCGCCCGCGCGGCGGGGGCGCGCGTCGCGCTGCCCCGCCCCGGTGAGCCCTTCGAGCCCACGGCCGAGGCCGTCCCCTCCGCACCGTGGTGGCGCGGTGTGGCGCGTGCGCCGAGGGGCGGCTGGCCGGCCGTCGAGGAGGCCGTCACCGACACGCCGGGTGACGTCGCCGACAGCTCGACGGAGGGCACCGGAGAGCCCGAGACGGTGTCCGCGGGCTGATCCGCCGACCGATGGCGAGGGCCGGGGAGCGCGACGCTCCCCGGCCCTCGCCTTTTGCTCGCGACCGCTTCCGACCAGCTCTGATCGAATCCCGGGGTCGGTGCGAACGCGTGTCCGGCAGGGTTATCGGTCAGCCGTACGACGCCTCATACCAGAGCGGGACGCTACCAGGGGGAGTTTGTCAACAGCCCACCGCACATGATGCGTTGGCGACTACTGTCAGTTGCCGACGGGCGACGCAGGGCCGATTTTTTCGGCTCTCTCGACCGGCACCGCGATGGCGCACGCCCGAGTCGCGGAACCGCGGGAGCTCCACGCCCCCGACGCATCCAGTACGAGGACGCCGATGTCTCATCTCCGCGCACCGGCCGCACGCGCAGACCGCCGCGAGGGCGGGCGGCACGGCCGACCGGCCGCCCGCGCCACCCTCGCGCCGCCCGAGACGCACCTGCGGCCCCAGCTGCTGCGCCTCGCGGTCCTGCCGCCGACCGCCGTGGCCCTCAGCGCGTGCGCCGCCGTCCTGTTCACCGTCCGCTCCACCGGCGCCCGGCCCGGCCCCGCGCTGTGGGCCGTCCTCGCCGGAGCGGCGGGCGTCGCCCTGGCCGGCATCCTGATCGCCGCCGTGGCCGCGAACCGCGCCGCCACCTCCGTACGCGAACGCATAGGAGCCCTGCGCCGCACGAGTGCCCGCACCGAGACCGACCTGCACGCCGTCGTCGAGGCGCTGCGCCGCGGCGAGGACCCGCCCGCGCGCAAGAAGCGCCGTCGCCCGCCCGTGGACGCCGACGACTTCGACCTGCTCGCCGCCGACCTCTCCCGTGCCCACGACGGCGCCGTCGCGGCCGTCGTGCAGGCCTCGCGGCTCTCCAGCCGGACGGGCAGCGAACAGAAGGTCGAGGTCTTCGTCAATCTGGCCCGGCGCCTGCAGTCCCTCGTGCACCGCGAGATCTCCATCCTCGACGAGCTGGAGAACGAGATCGAGGACCCGGACCTCCTCAAGGGCCTCTTCCACGTCGACCACCTCGCCACCCGCATCCGGCGCCACGCCGAGAACCTCGCCGTGCTCGGCGGCGCCGTCTCGCGCCGCCAGTGGAGCAACCCCGTCTCCATGACCGAGGTGCTGCGTTCCGCGATCGCCGAGGTCGAGCAGTACTCACGGGTCAAGCTGGTGCCTCCGATCGACGGCACCCTGCGCGGCCACGCCGTGGCCGACGTCATCCACCTGCTCGCCGAACTCGTCGAGAACGCCACCCTGTTCTCCGCCCCGCACACCCAGGTGCTGCTGCGCGTCGACCACGTCACCTCGGGCCTGGCCATCGAGGTGGAGGACCGCGGGCTCGGCATGCAGGCGGCCGAACAGGACAGGATGAACGCCCTGCTCGCCGACCCCGACCAGGTCAACGTCGCCGGTCTGCTCCAGGACGGGCGCATCGGCCTGTTCGTGGTCTCGCAGCTCGCCCGCCGGCACGGCATCCACGTACGGCTCCAGAACAACATCTACGGCGGAGTCCAGGCCGTGCTCGTGGTTCCGCAGGGCGTGCTGGGCTCGGCACAGGACGCCGCCGAGGACGCGGGCGTCACCCAGGCGCCACCGAACGGCACGAACGGAGGGCACCGGTCGGCCCTCGGCCCCGGGCCCGCACACACGCCGCCCGCGCAGGTCCCGGTGCTGCCCGGCGGCCGCCCGGCGGCTCCCGTGGTGCCACGGCAGTCGCCGCGTGGGCCGGTGCCCGAGCCCGTACGAGCGGAACGGGCGTCTCCGCGTGCCGCGGACGTGCCGGCCCCGGGACGCGCCGCCACACCCCTTCCGGTGCGCGGCGCCCGTGCCGAACGGCCCAACCCGGCCGAGGCCGTGCCCGGCATCCGCCCCGAGGACCGGCTCGCCGCCGCCGGGAACGCCGCCATGCCGCCCACACCGCGCGCCGGTGTCGTGCGCGGCACCATGGGCAAGCCCAACCTGCCCAAGCGGCGCGCCCAGGAGCACCTCGTCCCCCAGCTGCGCGAAGGACAGGCGCCCCGCCCGGACACCGAGCACCTCGTCGGCCACGACCCGGGCCTCATGGCCGCGTTCCAGCGCGGGATCGGGCTCGCGGAGGCCGCCCACGCGGATCCGGCGGGCCAGGAGTTCCCGGAGCCGTCCGGGGAGCTCTCGCCCGCGCTCCGGCCGGCCGCCCCGGCCTCGTTCCCGGACCGGGCGCACCTGGAGGCAGCGCGCGAGGACGGCGCGGTCCCGGCCCGCGGGGAGCTGCCCACGGGCACGCCCGCCACCGGCCGCGCACCCCTGGACGTCCCCCCGGAGGACGGCACACCGACAGCCCACCCGGGTCTGTCGCCCGCGACGCACGCACAGGCGCCGCGGGGAGCCCCCGGCATCGCGTCCGGCCACGACCGCGACCGCACCACCCGGCACGACGGGAGCGCACCGGCCGGATGACCATCCCCGTACCCACCCCCACCGCTCCCGCAGACCTTCGTACCTCAAGGAGTCGATCCCCCATGGCGAGCGATGCCCCGACCGGCCACGTGTCCGATCTCGACTGGCTGATGAGCGGTCTCGTCCAGCGCGTACCCCACACCACGAGCGCCGTCCTGCTCTCCAGCGACGGGCTCGTGAAGTCGCTCCACGGCCTCGACCCCGACAGCGCCGACCACATGGCGGCGCTCGCCTGCGGTCTCTACGCCCTCGGGCGCAGCGCGGGCGTGCGCTTCGGGGACGGCGGTGAGGTGCGCCAGGTCGTGGTCGAACTCGACTCGACCCTGCTGTTCGTCTCCACGGCCGGCTCCGGCACCTGCCTCGCCGTGCTCGCCGGCCGCGAGGCCGACGCGGCCGTCCTCGGCTACGAGATGGCGATGCTGGTCAAGAGCGTCCGGCCCTATCTGGTCACCGCGCCCCGGCAGCCCGCCGTCGAACCCTCGGCGATGAGGTCTTGAAGGGGGCCGCGGCCGGCGACGGGCCCTGGCTCGACGACGCGGCGGGACGCCTGGTGCGCCCCTACACCGTCAGCGGCGGCCGGACCCGGCCGAGCACCGCGCTCGACCTCCTCTCCCAGGTCATGGCCACGGGAGCCACACCCCTCGGCTACCTCGGCCCCGAGCACGGCCAGGCGCTCGAACGCTGCCGGGCACCCGTCTCGGTCGCGGAGGTCGCCGCCCATCTGAAGCTGCCGGCGGCGGTCACCAAGGTGCTGCTGTCGGACCTCGTCGACTGCGGGGCGCTGACCACGAAGCCGCCGCAGTTCCACCACAACCCCACTGACCGATCCCTTTTGGAGGCAGTGCTCGATGGACTACGACGACAGCTCTGACCCCTTCCCCACCGCACTGAAGATCCTGGTGGCGGGAGGGTTCGGGGTCGGCAAGACGACGTTCGTCGGCGCGGTGAGCGAGATCGCGCCGCTCAGCACGGAGGAGCTGCTCACCACGGTCAGCGCCTCGACCGACCGGCTCGACGGCATCGAGAACAAGGTCGAGACGACCGTCGCCATGGACTTCGGCCGCATAACCCTGGACCCGGAACACGTGCTCTACTTGTTCGGCACACCCGGGCAGGAGCGGTTCTGGTTCATGTGGGACGAGCTGTCCGACGGCGCGCTCGGCGCGGTGATCCTCGCCGACACACGGCGCCTGGAGGACTGCTTCGCGGCCGTCGACTTCTTCGAGCAGCGCGGTCTCGCGTTCATCGTCGCGGTCAACGAGTTCGACGGCTCGTACCGCTACGACCCGGCCGAGGTGCGCGCGGCCATCGATCTCGACCCCGAGATCCCCGTCGTGTGCTGCGACGCCCGGATCTCCAGCTCGGGCGTGCAGACCCTGCTCACCCTGGTCCGGCACCTTCTCGCCCACGCGCCCGCCCACTCCCCGAGCCATGGAGCCCGTGCATGAGGTACGACCCGCCGCGGCCGGCCGGTCGTCTGCTGCTGACGCCGCAGGACAAGGACGCTCCGGCCCGGGTGAGACGGCTGCGCCGACTGGGGCTCGGGGAGCGCTCCGAGCCCGCCTTCGACGCCTTCGCCGACCGTCTCGCGCACGTCGCCGCGGCGCCGTACTCGATGGTCAACTTCATCGACGAGCAACAGCAGTTCTTCGCGGGTCTGCACACCCCGGACGGCTTCGCCAGGGGCGGTCCCGCGGCGTCCGCGGGCGGGAGCGAACTCGACCTGGGCCGTTACATGGCCCGCGACCACGGCTTCTGCCCCCATGTCGTGGTGCGCCGCAAGGCGCTCGTCCTGGAGGACGTCTGCGACTACCCGCGCTTCGCCGGGAATCCGGTCGTCGACGAGTTCGGTGTCCGCTCCTACCTCGGCGCCCCGCTGCTCGACTCCAGCGGCATCGCCCTCGGCACGATCTGTGTCGTGGACATCGAGCCGCGCCCCTGGGGAAGGGCGGGCCTGGAGACCATCAAGGCGATGGCGGCCGAGCTGACCGGACAGCTCGAGAGGCGGGAAGAGGTCCACGGGATCTGACGACGCGCCGGGGCGCGGGTCCGGCCTTGTCGGCCGCCCGGGACCCATCCTGTGACGTATGCCGGATCCCGACCCAGACGTAGGTGACGAGCTCCCGTGGAACGGGGGTGACGCATGGCCGCGTAGTCGTGCCTGACACCACCGTCCCCACCTCGTGCGCCTGCCTCCGTGCCGCTTCGGCGGCCCGGCGACCGTCCCCGGGACGGCCGGGAGAACGCGGGCGTGAAGGAAAGCTGGGGCCGCGCTTAAGAAATCCTCGATGGACCCAGGGCACCGTCGTACGGCAGATTCCTGGGTGAATTCACCCCTCTCCCCGGTGCGGGCCCGCTTCGGCGTGCCCTTTCCCGGGCCGCACGCACAGGAGCCGCACGAGTGAAGGCGCTGGTCAAGGAGAAGGCGGAGCCCGGACTCTGGCTCAAGGACGTCCCGGAGCCGCAGGCCGGTCCCGGCGACGTACTGATCAAGGTCCTCAGGACCGGGATCTGCGGCACCGACCTGCACATCCGCAACTGGGACGGCTGGGCCCAGCAGACCATCACGACGCCCCTCGTGCTCGGCCACGAGTTCGTCGGCGAGGTCGTCGAGACCGGCCGCGACGTCACCGACATCAACATCGGCGACCGGGTCAGCGGCGAGGGGCACCTGGTCTGCGGCAAGTGCCGCAACTGTCTCGCCGGACGCCGCCACCTCTGCCGTGCCACCGTCGGCCTCGGCGTCGGCCGCGACGGGGCGTTCGCCGAGTACGTCGTGCTGCCCGCCACCAACGTGTGGGTGCACCGCGTCCCGGTCGACCTCGACGTCGCCGCGATCTTCGACCCGTTCGGCAACGCCGTCCACACCGCGCTGTCCTTCCCGCTGGTCGGCGAGGACGTCCTGATCACCGGTGCCGGACCGATCGGCCTGATGGCCGCCGCCGTGGCCCGTCACGCGGGCGCCCGCAACGTCGTCATCACCGACGTGAGCGAGGAGCGCCTGGAGCTGGCCCGCAAGATCGGCGTCAGCCTCGCCCTCAACGTCTCGGGCTCGACGATCGCCGACGGACAGCGCACCCTCGGCCTGCGCGAGGGCTTCGACATCGGCCTGGAGATGTCCGGCCGCCCCGAGGCGATGCGCGACATGATCGCCAACATGACCCACGGCGGGCGGATCGCGATGCTGGGTCTGCCGTCCGCGGAGTTCCCGGTCGACTGGGCCCGGATCGTCACCTCCATGATCACGATCAAGGGCATCTACGGCCGTGAGATGTTCGAGACGTGGTACGCGATGTCGGTCCTCCTGGAGAGCGGCCTCGACCTCATGCCCGTGATCACCGGCCGCTACGGGTTCCGGGACTACGAGGCGGCGTTCGACGACGCGGCCGGCGGCCGTGGCGGCAAGGTCATTCTCGACTGGACCCTCTGAGGACTTAAGGAACTGATGATGTTCGACTCCGTCCGTGACGACCTGCGCACCACCCTCGACGAGATCCGCGCCGCCGGGCTGCACAAGCCCGAGCGGGTCATCGGCACCCCGCAGTCCGCGACCGTGAACGTCACCGCGGGCGGCCGCCCCGGTGAGGTCCTCAACTTCTGCGCGAACAACTACCTCGGTCTCGCCGACCACCCCGAGGTCGTCGCCGCCGCCCACGCGGCGCTCGACCGCTGGGGCTACGGCATGGCCTCCGTGCGCTTCATCTGCGGTACGCAGGAGGTGCACAAGGAGCTGGAGGCGCGGCTGTCCGCGTTCCTCGGCCAGGAGGACACGATCCTCTACTCCTCCTGCTTCGACGCCAACGGCGGTGTCTTCGAGACCCTCCTCGGCGCCGAGGACGCGGTCATCTCCGACGCCCTCAACCACGCCTCGATCATCGACGGCATCCGGCTGTCCAAGGCGCGCCGCTTCCGGTACGCCAACCGCGACATGGCCGACCTGGAGGCGCAGCTCAAGGAGGCCTCCGGCGCCCGCCGCCGTCTGATCGTCACCGACGGCGTCTTCTCGATGGACGGCTACGTGGCCCCGCTCCAGGAGATCTGCGACCTCGCCGAGCGTTACGACGCGATGGTCATGGTCGACGACTCGCACGCCGTGGGCTTCGTCGGCCCCGGCGGCCGGGGCACCCCCGAACTGCACAGGGTCATGGACCGCGTCGACATCATCACCGGCACCCTCGGCAAGGCCCTCGGCGGCGCCTCCGGCGGCTATGTCGCCGCCCGCGCCGAGATCGTCGCCCTGCTGCGCCAGCGGTCCCGCCCGTACCTCTTCTCGAACACGCTCGCCCCGGTGATCGCCGCGGCCTCCCTGAAGGTCCTCGACCTGCTGGAGTCGGCCGACGACCTGCGGGTGCGGCTGCGGGAGAACACGGCGCTGTTCCGCTCCCGCATGACCGAGGAGGGCTTCGACATCCTCCCCGGCGACCACGCGATCGCCCCCGTCATGATCGGTGACGCGTCCGTCGCCGGCCGCATGGCGGAGCTGCTCCTGGAGCGCGGCGTGTACGTGATCGGCTTCTCGTACCCGGTCGTCCCGCAGGGGCAGGCCCGTATCCGCGTCCAGCTGTCCGCGGGGCACTCCACCGAGGACGTGAACCGGGCCGTGGACGCCTTCGTGGCGGCGCGGGCGGAACTCGCCGCCTGACGGCGGACACGCGCCCCCCCACACCGGGGGCGCACACCGGTCCGATGGCCGGAAAACGCGTGTGACCTGAGAGAATCGGTCGCATGATCGAAGCGCGGCGGCTCCACATCCTCCGTGCGGTGGCCGACCACCGCACGGTGACGGCGGCGGCCGCCGCGCTCTATCTCACCCCCTCGGCGGTCTCGCAGCAGCTGACCGCGCTCGAACAGGAGACGGGCCACCGGCTCGTCGAGCGGGGTGCCAAGGGCGTACGGCTGACGCCCGCCGGCGAGATCCTGCTCAGTCACACCAACGCCGTCCTGGCTCAACTGGAGCGCGCGGAGGCGGAGTTGGCCGCGTACAGCGCGGGCTCCGCCGGCACGGTCACGGTGGCCTCCTTCGCGACCGGCATCGGCCTGGTCGTGGCCCCCGCACTGGCCCGCCTCGCCGTCACCTCGCCCGGCATCCTCGTCCGCGTCCAGGACGCCGAGGGCGACGCCAGTCTGCCGATGGTGCTCGACCGGCAGGTCGACATCGCGGTGGCCGTCGAGTACCGGGGCGCCCCGGACGCGGACGACCCGCGCCTGACCCACGTCCCGCTCTACGCCGAGCCCTTCGACGCGGTCGTCCCCGTCACCCACCGCCTGGCCGACGCCGAGGAGGTGCCGCTCGCCGAGCTGGCCAAGGACCCGTGGATCGGCCCGTACCCGGGCAACCCCTGCCACGACGTGGTCGTCCTGGCCTGTGAGAACGCCGGGTTCCAGCCACGCCTCGAACACTCCTCGGACGACTTCCGGGCCGTCGTCGCCCTCGCCTCCGCGGACGCGGGCGTCGCCCTGGTCCCCCGTTCGGCGCTGCGGGGCATGGAGCTCGCGGGCGTGGTCGTGCGTCCCGTGGACGGCGTCGCCCCCACCCGCCGCGTCTTCGCCGCCGTACGCCGCGGCGCCGAGGACCACCCCCTGATCCGTCCCGTCCTGGACGCGCTGGCGCGGGCGGCCACGGTCGACTGACCCCACCGATTCCCGCATCTGGGATAGCATCCCGGATATGGGAATCGAGGACGATGGCGCCGTCGACGTCCGGCTCGGGGCGCGGTTGGCCGAGCTGCGGGCCGAACACGGCTGGACCCTGGGCGAACTGGCGGAGCGGAGCGGGATCAGCAGATCGACCCTCTCCCGTGCCGAGCGTGCCGAGATCAGCCCCACGGCCTCCCTCCTCAACCGCCTCTGCCACGTGTACGGGCGGACCATGTCCCAGCTGCTCAGCGAGGTCGAACGGGAAGCCGCGCTCCTGGTGCGCGCCGCCGACCAGACGGTCTGGACGGACCGGGCCTCCGGATTCGTCCGGCGATCGGTGTCGCCGCCGTACCCGGGACTGCGCGGCGAACTGGTCGAGGGGCGGCTCACGGCCGGCGCCGACATCGCGTACGACAGACCTCCCGTACCCGGCCTGGAGCAGCACATCTGGGTCCTCGACGGACGGCTCGACGTGACCGCGCAGGACATCGGGCACAGCCTCGGCACCGGTGACTGCCTCCGGCTGCGCGTATGGGGGCCGACCCGCTTCCACTGCCCGGGCCCCGCGGACGTGCGCTACGTGCTGGCGGTGGTGCTGCCGTGATCACCGTCACGCGCCTCACCGCGGCCGAACTCCATGACGTGGCCGACGAGTTGGCGGACCTGCTCGCCGACACCGTCGCCGGCGGCGCCTCGGTCGGATTCCTCGCCCCGCTCGGCCGCGCGGACGCCGTCGCCCATTGGCGGGAGCGCGTGGACGCCGTCGCGGCCGGGCACCAGACGGTCTGGGTGGCCCACGCCGAGGGCCGGCTGCTCGGCACGGTCGCCCTCGCCTTCCCGGACAAGCCCAACAGCCGCCACCGCGCCGAACTCGTCAAGCTGATGGTCCACCGGGACGCCCGCGGACAGGGCGTCGGCCGTACGCTCCTTGCGACCGCGGAGACGGAAGCGGCCGCCGCGGGCATCACCCTCCTCCACCTGGACACCGAGACCGGCAGCCCCGCCGAGTCGCTGTACCTCTCGGCGGGCTGGACCCGGATCGGGGCGATACCGGACTACGCGGCGGCGCCGTCGGGCGAACTGCGTTCGACGACGATCTTCTACAAGCGGCCGGGAGCGTTCGCCGACGGTGCCTGACGGGGCCCGGACTCCTGCGGAGGCCGCGGGCCCGTGAGGTCGTGAGCAGGTACTGCCGCCGGATGCCCGGGCGGTACCGCCGGTCCACCGCTGACGTCGTGCTTCGCCGCGTCGATGTCAGTGGCATTGACTAGCGTGCGTCTCATGCCGGATGCCGAAGACGTACGCCGTATCGCCCTTTCCCTGCCGGACACGACGGAGAAGATCGCCTGGAGCATGCCCACCTTCAGGGTCGCGGGAAAGATGTTCGCCACGCTGCCCGAGGCGGAGACCTCCATCGCGGTGCGGTGTCCGAAGGAGGAGCGCGACGAACTGGTCCTGGCCGAGCCGGAGAAGTTCTGGATCGCCGACCACGAGGCCGGTTTCGCCTGGGTCCGGGCCCGGCTCGCGGCCCTGGAGGACGACGAGGAACTCCATGCCGTCCTCGCCGACTCCTGGCGCCAGGCCGCCCCGCCCCGACTCGTCGACGCCCACCCCGAGTTGGGCCTGCCGTCCGCCGACTGAAATACCCTCTGCGCCGCCGGTGCCCCGTGGAATGATCCGCATCGCGGAGTGATCCGGAACGGGAACGAAGCGTGGGGCGGGCTGCTTCGTGGGGGAGCGGCCGGGGCTGGGGGAGGGCACGAGCGGGATGTCCAGGACGTCATCGGGCGAGGAGCCGTGGACGGGAGAGCCTTCGGAGCGTGCGGCGGGGGGCCGCACGGCGGACGCCGGCGACGGCGGGGGCGGTTCGGGCGGGCGCGGGTCCGAGAGTCCCGGGGTGCCGGGCCCGGACCGCTCACGGGCCGATCTCCCCGACGACCGGCCTCCGCGGCCCGTCTGGTCGCGGGACTTCGCCCTGTTCTTCGTCGCACGGGCCCTCGCCCGGCTCGGCGAGACCATGCTGCCGGTGGCGCTCGCCGCGGGGCTGCTGCGGTACGGGTACGGAGTGGGGGCCGTCGGCCTCGCGATGGCGGCGTCGGCCGCCCCCTTCGCCGGACTGGTCGTCTTCGGCGGAGTGATCGCCGACCGGTTCAGCACCCGCAGGCTGATGATCGGCGCCGACCTCGTACGGCTCGTGTCCCAGTCGATCGCCGCCGCCCTCTTCTTCACCGGCCATGTGATCCTCTGGCAGATCTGCGTGATCGGCGCGGTCAACGGCGTGGCCGGCGCCGTCTTCCAGCCCGGTGTCGCCAGCACCGTTCCGCGCCTGGCCACCGACATACAGGGGGCCAACGGCGCCATCCGGATCGCCGAGTCCGCCGCCCAGCTCGCCGGACCCGCCCTGGCGGGTCTGCTGGTCGCGTTCGCCTCCGCCGGAGGGGTCTTCGTGGCCCACGCCGGCACCTACGCGCTGAGCGCCCTGTGCCTGCTGCTGCTCCGGCTGCCCCCGGCCGCCCCCGGAAGCCGGACCCGCAGCGGCAGCTTCAAGGCCGACCTCGCCGAAGGATGGCGGGAGTTCAGATCCCGTACGTGGCTGTGGGCCGTCATCGTGATCTGGTGCGTGTACATGATCTCCGTCTGGGGTCCCACCGTTCCCCTGGTGGCGACCGAGGTGGTGCAGCGGCACGGCCCGCGCGCCTACGGCCTGATCAACTCCGCCCTCGGCGCGGGCACGGTCCTCGGCGGGCTCACCGCCCTGCGGCTGCGCCCGCGCCGCATGCTGCGCGCCGGTTCCCTCGCCCTCCTGGCCTTCGCCTGCTTCCCGGCGTCCGTAGGGGCGGGGTTCGGCCTGGCGGCGATCTCGGCGGGCGCGGTGATCGCCGGGGCGGGCACCTCGTTCTGGGGCGTGATGTGGGCGACCAGTGTGCAGACGCAGGTCGCGCCCGACGTCCTCAACCGCATCCACGCCTACGACGTGGCGGGCTCCCTGGCGATGATGCCCGTCGGCCAGGCGCTCGCGGGGCCGGCCGCCGCGGCCCTCGGCGCCGGCAACGTCCTTCTCGTGGCCGGAGTGATGTCCCTCGTCGTCTCCATGGCCCTGCTCTCGGTGCCCGCGATACGGGACCTGGTGCGGGTCGACGTCTCCGCGCCCCGGTCGCCGCTCGCCGGCGCGCCGCTCGAACGGGCCGGTCACCGACCCGGCCCGCGCAAAACGGGTGCGCGACCACGGGCGTGAGTGCGGTATTGTTTCCGTGCGCGTCCAACCAGGGGAAACCCCAGGTCAGACGGGCATCGGGACGTGGCGCAGCTTGGTAGCGCACTTGACTGGGGGTCAAGGGGTCGCAGGTTCAAATCCTGTCGTCCCGACTGGAGTCTTCTCCGAAGTCGCAGGTCGAAGGCCGTCCTCTCGTTTCACGAGAGGACGGCCTTCGGCGTCTTTCGGGCCTGCCCCGGACCCGCATGTCTCACGGTGTCCCCGCTCCGACGGGTGCCTGCCTCTCCGGCACCGGCGGCGGAGGTGACGGGACGAGGTCCTGTTCGGCCCAGATCGCCTTGCCCCGGTCGACGCCCCGGACGCCCCAGCGGCGGGTGAGCTGTGCGGTGATGAAGAGCCCGCGCCCGTGCTCGTCCGTGTCCAGGGCCCGGCGCAGATGCGGGGCGGTGCTGCTGTCGTCGGCGACTTCGCAGGTGAGGGTGTCGCCGAGGATCAGCCGCAGCCGGATCGGTCCCTCGGCGTACCGGACGGCGTTGGTCACCAGTTCGCTGACGATGAGCGCGGTGTTGTCGACGAGATCGGCGTCGATGTCCCAGTGGGCCAGTTGGGTGGTCGCGGCCTTGCGCGCCATGGAGACGATCGCGGGGTTGTTGGGGAAGGTCCAGGTGTTGGTCCGGTCGGGGCCGAGCGTGCGGGTGCGGGCCAGGAGCAGGAAGGCGTCGTGGTCGAGCCGGTCGGGAACCAGATCGAGGGCGAGCGAGTCGCACAGCGCCTGAAGGGAGAGGCCGGGCGCGGCCTCGCCGATCCGGCTCGGCAGCGACCGCTCCATGACCGGGGGATCGGCCAGGAGAGCGGTGTTGTAGAGCACCAGGGTGCTGCCCGCGGGCAGGGCGCGTTCGGTCGACCGGTACTGGGCGATGCCCTGGCCCAGCGGGGGGCCGGGGTCGACGTCGAGGGCTTCGGTGTCACCGCCCGGGTGCATCAGGACGGGTGCCGGGTGTCCCGCGCTCGCCGCCGTGCAGAGACGGGTGACCGGGTCGTAGACGACGTAGAGGCAGCTCGCCGGGGCGGTGTCGGGCGGGAGGCCGGGCGTGCCGGGCGGGACAGGCTGGGGGCGGCTGGCGAGGTCGTGCAGGCGTTCCAGGATCTCGTCGGGTGGCAGGTCGAGGTCGGACAGCGCCTCGATCGCGGCCCGTAGTTCGCCCATGGCCGCGGGGTCGGCGGTGCCTGCTTCCGCGGCCGTGTCCCCGGCGACGAGCGCGATCCTGGCGCCGGACAGGGGGATGACGTCGAACCAGGCTCCGCCCGTCCCCGCGGGCAGGTAGGTGTGGGCGAGGTCGATCGCGGCGGCTCCGGGCGTCGCCGGATGGGTGAGGCGGCCGGTGAGGATGCGGGCCGTGGAGCGTTCGCGTCCGTACTGGCGGGCGTTGTCCAGGCAGAGGGCGGCGTGGGTGGTGAGCTGCTCCGCCAGGGCCAGGTCCTTGTCGTCGAACGGGGTCGGATTGCGCCATCGGTAGAAACAGGCGAGTCCGAGCACCAGGCCCCGGGCGCGGATGGGGACGAGCAGCATCGAGTGCACCCCGGTGGTCAGGATCCGGGCGTCGCGTCGCCGGTCCGGGTCGAGCCAGGTGGCGTCCGGGTTCAGCCGGCTGATCAGCCTGGGCGCCAGGGTGTCCAGGGCGGCTCGGTAGGGCGTGGCGGGCGGGTAGGAGGTGACCTCGCCCGTTCTGGGCACGCCCTGGAAGTCGGGACCGGCCGCGGAGCGGAATCCCGCGCGCCGCAGGGCTGCCCCCTGGTCGCGGGACTCCGGCGTGGGCGCGTGGCCGCGTACGACGGTGTCGTAGACGTCGACGGTCACGGTGTCGGCCAGACGGGGGACGGCGAGGTCGCTGAACTCCGCGGCGGTGCGGAACACGTCCAGAGTGGTGCCGACCCGGGTGGCCGCTTCGTTCAGCAGACGCAGACCCGCCTCGGCCCGTACGCGGGCGGTGACGTCGGTCAGGGCGGCGGCGACCCCGAGCACGGTTCCGTCGGCGTGCTGGAGCCGCAGGATGTCGACCGAGGCAACGGCCTCGACGGCGGGCCCGCTCCGGCTGCGGAGCCGGACGAGCAGGTCGAACACGGGGCCGCCGGACTCCAGCACCTGCCGGGCGGTCCGCTCGATGACACCACGGTCGGGGATGTCGAAGGCCTGGAGTATCTCGGACAGCGAGCGCCCGACCATGTGGTGGATGGGGAAGTCGCGCATCATGCGCGCGGCGGGGTTCACCCGTACGAGTCGCAGGTGCCGGTCGTAGACGTGCAGACCGGCCGGAGACCGGGAGAACAGCGCGTCCAGGAGCGCGTCCCCCAGTTCCTCGCCCGCCGGGTCGGCTTTCGGGCGGTATCCATCGGTCACGACGGAACACCTCGATGGGTCGGCAACGATCCGTCGGACCGATCCAACCTCCGTCGGCGGGCTCCTGCCACCGGAGCGAGGCCGCCCCCACCGGAGCGGGGCCGTCGATGGCCGAGAAAAACGCTTGGACCGTGCGGCCGCCGCCACGGGACGATGTGACTTCTTGCCTTCCCATGTCCGGACATCGACGCCTTGGGGAGCCGAGGCGATGTGCCCTCGGACGACGCGGCGGGCAGCCGTACGACGACACAGGGTTGTGATGACGTCTCCTGAATCACGCAAGGCATTGCCGGGCAAGGGGCCGGTGCTCCTCGCCCTCCGTTACTACGGGAGGGAGCTGCGCAGGCTCCGGCGGCTGACCGTGCCGGGCATGCTGCTGCCGGCGCTGGGCAACATCGGCATCAGCTACGTCGCGCCGCTCGTCGTCGCGAAGCTCGTCGGCCGGATCGCGGGCGACGGCGGCGTCTCCGCCGGTACCGCACTGCCCTACGTCCTCGCCTTCGGCGGCATCCTGCTCCTCGCGGAGGCGTTCTGGCGCCTCGGTCTGCACTGTCTGAACCGCCTCGACGCCCTCGGCATCGAGCGGCTGTACGTGATCGGCATGGACGAACTGTTCGCCAAGGACGCCTCGTTCTTCCACGACAACTTCGCCGGCTCGCTGACCAAACGGGTGCTGAGCTTCGCCTCCCGCTACGAGGAGTTCGTCGACACGATGACGTTCCAGGTCGTGGGCAGCCTCGTACCGCTCCTCTTCGGCTCGGTGGTCCTGTGGCGCTACGAACCGCTGCTCGTCGTCGGACTCCTGGTGATGATCGCCGTGACGGGGCTGTGCGTGGTGCCGCTCATCCGCCGCCGCCAGGCACTCGTCGACGAGCGCGAGGAGGCGATCGCCCGGGTCTCGGGCCATGTCGCCGACAGCCTGATGAACATGGACACCGTCCGGGCCTTCGCGGCCGAGAAGCGCGAGGCCGCGGAGCACCGCTCCCGGGTCGCGGTGTCGCGGCGGCTCACCCTGCGCTCCTGGGACTACGGCAACCTGCGCATCGACACGTTCGTCGCGCCGATGTCCGTCCTGACCAACGCGCTCGGCCTGCTGCTCGCGGTCACGCTCGGCGGGGGCGCGCACGGCGTGGAGGCGGTGGTGGTCGCCTTCACCTACTACGCCAACGCGACCCGCATCATGTTCGAGTTCAACCAGATCTACAGGCGTCTGGAGAGCTCGATGACGGAGGCCGCCCAGTTCACCGAGCTGCTGATGACACCGCCTACCGTGCTCGACCCGGTCGCCCCGGAGCCGCTGCGCTCCAGCGACGCCGATGTCCGCTTCGAACAGGTGACCTTCACCCACGGCGGCGCCGAACCGCTCTTCACCGGGCTCGAACTGGACGTGCCCAGCGGGGCGAAGGTCGGTCTGGTCGGCCGGTCGGGCGGCGGCAAGACCACGCTCACCCGGCTGCTGCTGCGGATGACGGACATCGAGGGCGGCCGGATCCTGATCGGCGGCCAGGACATCAGCAGGCTGCGCCAGGCCGACCTGCGCAGCCTGATCGCGTACGTGCCGCAGGACCCGGCGATGTTCCACCGCACGCTGCGGGACAACATCGCCTTCGCCCGCCCGGACGCCACCGAGGAGGAGATCCGCCGCGCGGCCGAGGCGGCACACGTCACGGAGTTCGCCGACGCCCTGCCGGACGGATTCGCGACCATGGTCGGAGAGCGCGGCATCAAGCTGTCCGGCGGCCAGCGCCAGCGGGTCGCCCTCGCCCGCGCGATCCTGCGCGACGCGCCGATCCTGCTGCTCGACGAGGCGACCAGTGCCCTGGACTCCGAGAGCGAGATCCTCGTCCAGTCGGCGCTGTGGCGGCTCATGGAACGGCGTACGGCGCTCGTCGTGGCGCACCGGCTGAGCACGGTCGCCGGCATGGACCGGCTCGTCGTCCTCGACCACGGAAAGATCGTCGAACAGGGCACGCACCAGGAACTGCTCGCGTCGGACGGCGCCTACGCGAAGCTGTGGCGCCATCAGTCCGGCGGCTTCATCGACGACAGCCCCGCCACGGCCGACCGGCGCTGAACCCGGGCCGGTCCGTCCGGGATCAGGCCGGTCCGTCCGGGGCCGGGACGGTCCGTCGCGGTTCAGGCCGGGTCGTCGTGGTGCAGCGGTACCGTCCACTCCAGGACGGTGCCGCTCGGCTCGTTGGACGTCAGGGCGCAGCTGCCGCCCAGGTGCTCGGCGCGGGTGCCGATGTTGCCGAGACCGCTGCGGCGGGTGACGTCGGGGCCCATGCCGCGGCCGTTGTCCGCCACCCGCAGCCGCAGCGTGTCGGCGGTGGCCTCGGCGGTGACCTCCACGGCGGTGGCGTGGGCGTGCCGGGCCGTGTTGGACAGGGCCTCGCGCAGGACCGCCACCACGTGTTCCCGCTGCTCGACGGACACGTCGGTGTCCAGCAGGCCGCTCATGCGCAGCGCGGGGGCGAAGCCGAGCGTCTCGGCCGCGCGGGCCACCTCGGTGACCAGCCGGGCGCGCAGACCGGTGTCGGCGTCCGAGCGGTCGCTCTCCCGCAGGGCATAGATCGTGGAGCGTACGACCTTGATCGTGTCGTCGAGATCGTCCACCACCCGCTGGACGCGCTCGGCCACGTCGGGCCGGTCGGCGAGCCGGTTGAGGACCGACTGCAGGCTGAGGCCGCCCGCGAAGAGCCGCTGGATGGCCAGGTCGTGCAGGTCGCGCGCGATGCGGTCACGGTCGTTGAGGACGAGCAGCTGTTCCGCGTCGCGGCGGTGCTCGGCGATCTCCAGGGCCAGCGCGGCGTGGCCGGCGAACCCGGCGATCATGTCGATGGTGGCGTCGGGAAACGCGGGGGCGCCCTGCCGGTTCGCGACCTGGAGGACGCCCCGCACCCGCTCAGGGGTGCCGAGCGGGATCACGAACGCCGGACCGAGGTCGAGGACCGACGCGCTGCCCGTGCCGGTGCGCGGGTCCTGACTGAGCGAGGGGCTGACGATCGTCTCGCCGGAGGCGTACACCTTGGCCGCCAGGCTCGTTCCCTCGGGCAGGGTCAGGCCTCGCACCCGGTCGGCGTCGCGTCCCTCGGCGGACTCGATGACCAGGTCCGTGGTGCCGGTCACCGGCAGTGCCAGAGTCACCAGATCCGCGTCGGACAGCTCTCGGACCGTCGCCGTGAACGCGTGCAGGACCTCCACTGGGTCGGCGCCCGACAGCAGGGTGCGGGTCAGGTCGCTGCTCGCGGCCAGCCAGCGCTCACGGCGCCGGGCGTCGTCGTAGAGCCGGGCGTTGTCGATGGCCACACCGGCCGCCGCGCCGAGCGTGCGCAGGACCGCCTCGTCCTCGGCGTCGAACTCGGCTCCACCGTGCTTCTCCGTGAGGTACAGATTGCCGAAGATCTTGTCGCGGACCTGTACGGGGGTGCCGAGGAACGTGGTCATCGGGGGGTGACCGGCAGGGAAGCCGACGGAGTCCGGGTGGTCGCTCAGAACGGGGAGCCGCAGTGCGTGCGGCTCGCGGATGAGCAGGCCGAGGATGCCTTCTCCCCGGGGGTAGTTCCCGATGCGCGCGATGGTCTCTTCGTCGATCCCCACCGTGATGAACTGCTTGATGCCGCCCTCGTCACCGAGGACGCCGAGCGCCCCGTAGCGGCAGTCCACGAGCTGTACCGCGGACTCCACGATCTGCCGCAGGACCACGTCGAGGTCAAGGTCGCTGCCGATCGCGAGAACCGCCTCGAGAAGGGTGTGCACCCGGTTCTGGGTGCCGCGCACACGCTGCACCTGCTCCTGCAGGTCCTCCAGCAGGGCGTCCAGCCGGAACTGCGGGGCCGACGCCTCCTCCGGAAGGTGCGCGCTCTGGTCCATTCGAGATCCCCTCCACTTACCGCCCGTCGAAGCCATGATGCCCGACCGCCCGTGCCCGAGGGCGGGCACCTGTACGGAATGCGGCGACGGCTTGGAGAGCGGAAGGGAGGAACACGCGCGAATGGTTCAGGAGGCGTCCGCACGCCCGCCGACGGCCGTGCGTCCCGTCTGCCGACGGGCATGCGTCCCGATCCGTCCACGGCCCGTGCGTCCCGTCTGCCGACGGCCCACGCGTCCCGTCCACCGACGGCCGTGCGTCCCGTCCGTCGGTGGCCCGCGCGGCGCTCGGCGTTCGGGCTCAGCGTTCGGGCAGCCACTGGTGGTCGATCCGGTGCGAGGGGTGCCGCTCCGCCGGGCGGGTGTCGTCGATCCGGAAGGTCAGACTGTTCATGACCCCCACCACGCCGTCGACCCGCCACGTCAGCCGGACGGCCTCCGGGATCTCGCTGCGGTGCTCCAGCCGCCCCTCCAGCGTCACCACTCCGTCGCCGACCGAGACGATCACGGAATGCGGCGGCAGCGACAGCGCCCGCCCCATCACGTCGTCCGCGACCTCACGGCGGATCTCCTCGTCCGTCCGCAGGAACACCCGCAGCAGATCGCGGCGGGTGGCGATCCCGATCAGCCGGTCCTCCTCGTCCACCACGGGAAGCCGCTCGACGCCATGGCGTTCCATGACCCGGGCGGCATCGGCCACGCGCAGCTCCGGATGCACGGTGACCGCGGGCGACGACATCAGCTGCTCCGCGGTCGTGGACCGGCCGGGCTCCGCCCCGGCGGTCGCCGCGCGGCGCGCCGCCCGCTCCGGACGGGGCGGCCACGGCAGCGCGCGGCGCAGCGACGGCAGCAGGCGGCGCGCCTCCCGACCGCGCCCGGACCGGGCCGCCTGCAGGCGCAGCAGATCGGTCTCCGAGATCACGCCCACGACCTTGTCGTCGTCGTCCACGACCGGCAGCCCGCTGATCCGGTACCGGTCCAGCAGCCGGGCCACGTCCTTGAAGGACATCCTCCGATGCGCCCCGACGACCTCGCTGGTCATCACCTGCCCGACGATGAGGGTCATCTCGCCACCTCGCTTCCTGCTCGGACGGCTTTCCATGGTTCCGCGCCGGCGCGTCCGGGGCCAGGGGCCGATCGTCCTCGGCTAGGGGCCGGACCGTCCTCGGCCGAGGGCCGGAGCGTCCTCAGCGGGGGCCGGAGCATCCCGGCCGGCAGGTCCACGGATCCGGTCCCGGCATTCCCGGCCCGGGCCTCACCGGCTCTTGAGGCCGACCCCGCCGTACAGGGACACCGGTTCGTCGCCGATCGCGTGCTCCCCCTCCGCGAGCTCGGGACGCCAGTCCTTCACCGAGACGATGCCCGGTTCGACCAGGTCGAGCCCCTCGAAGAAGCGGCTCACGCCCGCGTGCGAACGGCCCACCAGGGTGACGCCGCCGCGCGCGTACGCCTCGATGCCCTGCCGGACCTCCTCCGGCTCGAAGTCGGCGGTCATCGCGGACAGCGACAGGTAGCTGCCCGGCGCCAGCGCGTCGACCAGAGTCCCGACCAGCTCGTACGCGCCGCTGTCGTCGGCGATGAAGTGCATCAGCGCGATCAGCGACAGGGCCACGGGCCGGTCGAGGTCCAGCACGCGCGCGGCCTCGTCGAGGATCTTCCGCGGCTCGCGCGCGTCCGCCTGGACGTACGCCGTCATGCCCTCGTCCGTGCCGCGCAGCAGCGCCTCGGCGTGGGCGAGCACGATCGGGTCGTTGTCGACGTACACCACCCGCGCGTCCGGAGCGGTGCCCTGCGCGATCTGGTGGAGATTGGGCTCGGTGGGAATGCCGGTGCCGATGTCCAGGAACTGGCGGATTCCCGCCGTGCGGACCAGGTGGCGGGTGGCCCGCTGCATGAACCACCGGTTGCTGCGCGCGGCCCGCTTGGCCCCGGGATCACGCGCCGTGATCTGCTGCCCGAGCCGCTCGTCGACCGGATAGTTGTCCTTGCCGCCCAGATACCAGTCGTACACCCGTGCCGGATGCGGCCGGGTGGTGTCGATCCCGTCCGCGGTGGACCCCGTCCCCGTCATGCGACAACTCCCCGTTCCACTGGGCCTGTTCGCCCCGTCGGCCTGGGTCCGGCGGGGTGCGCGAGCAGTCTGCCATCCGTGCGCGGGGCGGAGCCGGCGGCCGTCGATCCCCGGCCACCGCCGAGGTCGCCACGGCCGTGGAACGATCCGTACGGACTCGGGTGTTCGGGGCGGATGGGTGGATGAGCGGATACCGGCGGCAGGGGATCTTCCCAAGGGGCCGGTGCGGCGATATAGTCCAAAACTAGCAGTGCTAATTAATGCTGGTGCTGGCTTGTCCTCGTCAACGTCCGGTGCCCGGTCGCCGGTGTCCGTCAGGAGTCCTGTCGTGCGTCCCGTCCACTTCGCGGCCGCCCGCCGCACGCCCATCGGCAAGCTGCGCGGTGCCCTGTCCTCCGTACGGCCCGACGACCTCGCCGCGGGCGTCGTCCGCGCTCTGGTCGCCGAGGTGCCGACACTGGATCCGGCCCGCGTCGACGACGTCTACTGGGGCGCGGCCAACCAGGCCGGCGAGGACAACCGCAATGTCGCCCGGATGGCCGCGCTGCTCGCCGGACTGCCCGACAGCGTGCCCGGCGCCACCGTCAACCGGCTCTGCGCCTCCGGCCTCGAAGCCATCACGACGGCGGCCCGCGCCATCGCCTCCGGCGAGGCCGACATCGTGCTGGCCGGCGGCTCCGAGTCCATGAGCCGGGCCCCCTTCGTGCTGCCCCGCCCGGACGAGGCGCTGCCGCACCGCATCGAGACCGTCGACACCCGGCTCGGCTGGCGCCTGGTCAACCCGGCGATGAAGGACCTGCACGGCGTCCTGTCCATGGGGGAGACCGCCGAGGAGGTCGCCGGGCGCTACGGCGTCTCGCGCGAGCGGCAGGACGCGTTCGCGCTGCGCAGCCACCGGCGTGCGGCGGACGCCCGCAAGAACGGGTGCTTCGACGCCGAACTCCTTCCGGTGGAGCGTGCCGACGGCGTGATCGTCGACAGCGACGAATGCGTACGGGAGGACACCTCGCTCGACAAACTGGCCCGTCTCAAGCCGGTGTTCCGAGCCGGCGGCACCGTCACCGCGGGCAACGCCTCGCCGATGAACGACGGCGCCGCGGGCGTGCTGCTCGTCAGCGAGGAAGCCCTGAACGACCTCGGGCTGGAATCCCTCGGGCGCTACGTCGCCGGGGCCTCGGCCGGTGTCCATCCCGACGTCATGGGCATCGGCCCGGTGCCCGCGACCCGCAAGGCGCTCGCACGCGTCGGCTGGAGCGTCGCCGACATCCAGGAGGCCGAGTTCAACGAGGCGTTCGCCGCCCAGGCCCTCGCCTGCGTGGACCAGCTCGGCATCGACCCCGACCTCGTCAACCCGACCGGCGGCGCCATCGCGCTGGGGCACCCGCTCGGCGCCTCGGGAGCCCGCATCCTCGCCACCCTGCTGCACCGCATGCGCCGCACGGGCGCCGAGCGCGGACTGGCCACCATGTGCGTCGGTGTGGGGCAGGGCAGCGCGGTCCTGGTGGAGCGCCACTGACGTCCCGGGCTCCGGATCCCGGGCCGCGGGTCTCGTACGCGGGGGCGTCACTACGCGGAGCGGGGACGTCACGGGTGGCCGTACGCCCTCGCGCGCGCCCGCCCGGCCGGGTCCGCCCGGTACACCGGACGACCTCGGACACCGGCTGACCCGGGTGGACAGGCCGACCTGGGTGGACCCGCCCGCCCCGGTCCGCCGGTCGCCCCGGTCCGCCGGAGGCCCGGATCGAACACCCCGCGGGACCCTCGTCGGGGCGGCGAGAAGCGTGGGCATAGCATCGACCCCCGCATGAACACGATGACGCTCTGGCACATATCCATGGGGGAGTTCGCCGCTCTGGCCGCCGCGGCGATGCTCGTCGGCTTCTCCAAGACCGCCGTCAGCGGCGCCAACACGGTCAGTCTGGCGGTCTTCGCCGCCGTACTGCCCGCTCGCGCCTCGACGGGCGTTCTGCTGCCCCTCCTGATCGTCGGCGATGTGCTCGCCGTCGCCACCTACCGGCGCCACGCCCACTGGCCCACGCTGTGGCGGCTGTTCCCGGCGGTCGCCGCCGGTGTCGTGCTCGGCACGGTGTTCCTAGTGTGGGCGGACGACGCCGTCGTACGGGCCTCGATCGGCGTGACCCTGCTGCTGATGACCGGGATCACGCTGTGGCGCCGCCGGGCGGCCGTCCAGGACGAGGAACCCGACGCCGTCGTGACCCGCGCGGGCCGCGTCAGGGCGCGTTCCTACGGCGTCCTCGGCGGATTCACCACCATGGTCGCCAACGCGGGCGGCCCGGTCATGTCGATGTATCTCCTCTCGGCGGGCTTCCGCAAGCTCGGCTTCCTCGGCACCTCCGCCTTCTTCTTCCTGATCGTCAACGTCTCCAAGCTGCCGTTCAGCGCGGGCCTCGGCCTGATCGACGGCCGTTCGCTGCTGCTGGACGCGGCGCTGGCCGTCTTCGTGGTGCCGGGGGCGTTCCTCGGGAAGTGGGCGGTGAAGCGCATCAACCAGCTGCTCTTCGACCGTCTGGTGATCGCGGCGACGGTGGTGGGCGGAGTACAGCTGCTGCTCCGCTGACCGCCGCCCCTGCTCGGCCGTCCCCGCCTCGGCGGCGCGGCGCCGGTCAGCCCGTGGTGGCCGAGGTCAGCTCCGGGGGCCGGTCGGGCTGCAGACCCTGTGTCAGGTCCTCGACGAGCAGCCGCTTGGCGATGGTGTCGACGGCGGCGCGCAGTTCCGTGCCCGACGGGCGGCCGAGGTCCCGTTCCACCCGTGCGGCGAGCCAGCGGCCCCAGGCCTCACTGATCACCCGTGCCTCGCGTTCGCCCGCCGTCGTGTGCGAGAACAGTGATCCGTGCCGGGTCAGATAGCCCTCCTCGACCATGCGGTCGAAGACCGGGAGAAGCACCTCGGGCGGCAGCCGGCGCCGGGCGGCGATCAGCGCGAGGTTGGCGTGACCGACCATGCGGGTGAACAGCTCCACCTGCATCACGGCCCAGGCGCCCGCCACATCCAGCCGGGTGTCGGAGTCCAGCACGATCCGGCGCGCGGTGTTCATCTCCGTGGTGCCGATGATCTTCCCGACCGCGGCCTCCAGCAGCCTGCGGGAGTCCGCGGTGGACGGCGACGCGAACCCCTCGCCCATGTCCGTCGACCCCATGCGCGCGCTGTCGCGCAGCTCCACCTGCTTGAGGAACAGGGCCACGACGAAGCCGAGCACCGCGACCGGGACCGTCCACAGGAACACCGTGTGAATGGTGTCGGCGTACGCGTCGACGATGGGCGCGGCAGCTCTCGGAGGCAGTTTGTGCAGCCCCTCCGGGCTCTGCGCCGCCCGGGCGATGACGGCGGGCGGGGCCGCACCCGTCTCGGCGGCGGCCCTGACCCCTTCGGCCAGGTTGGGCTTCAGCGCGTTGGTGTAGATCGTGCCGAAGACGGCCGTGCCGAACGAACTGCCCAGCGTACGGAAGAAGGTGACCCCGGACGTCGCGGTGCCGAGGTCGGTGTACTCGACGGTGTTCTGCACCGCGATCGTCAGTACCTGCATGCACAGTCCGATCCCGGTGCCGAGCACGAACATGTACAGGGATTCCAGCCACGCCCCGGTGCCCGGCCCCATGCGCGACATCAGATAGAGCCCGACGGCCATCACGAGGGAGCCGACGATGGGGAAGATCCGGTACTGCCCGGTCTTGCTGACCACGTTGCCGCTGAAGACCGACGCGATGAGCAGCCCCATGACCAGCGGCAGCGTGCGCACCCCGGAGACGGTGGCCGAGTTCCCGTCGACGTACTGCAGATAGGTCGGCAGATACGTCATCGCGCCGAGCATCGCGAAGCCCACGATGAAACTGAGGACCGAGCAGACCGAGAAGACCGGGTTGGAGAACAGCCGCATCGGCAGCATCGGTTCGGCGGCACGCGTCTCCACCAGACAGAACAGACCGAGCGCGACCAGACCGCCGACGAACAGGCCGATGATGACCGGCGATCCCCAGGCGTACTCGTTGCCGCCCCAACTCGTCGCCAGGATCAGGGCGCTGGCCCCCACCGCGACCAGGGCGATGCCCAGATAGTCGATGACCGGCCGGGTCGCCGACTTGACCACGGGAATGGTGCGCGCCGCCGTGATCACCACGAGGATCGCGAGGGGCACGTTGATGTAGAACGCCCAGCGCCAGGTCAGATGGTCCGTGAACAGGCCGCCGAGCAGCGGCCCGATGACCGTGGCCACACCGAAGACGGCACCGATCGCACCCTGGTACTTGCCCCGCTCGCGCAGCGGGATGACATCGGCGATCAGCGCCATGGAGGTCACCATCAGACCGCCCGCGCCGACGCCCTGCAGACCCCGCCAGGCGATCAGCAGCGACATGTTCGTGGCGAGCCCGCACAGGAACGACCCCGTGATGAAGATGATCGCCGACGCCTGGAAGACCACCTTGCGGCCGAACAGGTCGCCGAACTTGCCGACGAGCACCGTGGCCACGGTCTCCGCCAGCAGGTACGAGGTCACCACCCAGGACATGTGCGCGGCGCCGCCCAGATCCGACACGATCGTCGGCAGCGCGGTGCCCACGATCGTCTGGTCCAGGGCGGCGAGCAGCAGACCCAGCGAGATCGTCGCGAAGACGACGTTGCGGCGGCGGCTGTCCAGCACCGGCGGTCCGGGCGCCCCCGCCGGGGCCGGCGCGGTGTCCTCCGTGATCGTCACATCGCCACCCTCACACCGGTGGGCTCCCGGTGCATGCGGGGCGATCCGCCCGGTGGACGGGCCGGCCGGCCCGTTCCCGGCTTCGCGGCGCGATCCCGGCTTCCCGGCCCCGCTCGTGGTCCCCCGGCGTGTTCCCGGCCCCCGGCCCCTGCTCAGCCTCCCGGATTCCTCCGCAGCAGATAGGTGTCCATGATCCATCCCTTGCGCTCCCGGGCCTCTGCGCGGAGCCGCTCGATGCGGGGGGCGGCCTCCGCCAGCGGACCGGAGGCGAGGATCTCGTCGGGTGTGCCGATGTAGGCGCCCCAGTAGATGTCGATGTCCTCGTCCGCGTACCGCCGGAACGTCTGATGGGCGTCGAGCATCACGACCACGTCGTCCACCCCGTCCGGGAAGCCCTCGGCCAGGCGCCGCCCGGTGGTGATCTGCACGGGCCGCGCGACCCGGTTCAACCCCGTGCGGTGCCGGGCGACGAGCGCCGAGACACTGCTGATCCCCGGTATCACGTCGTACGAGAACGTCACCGCGCCCCGGTCCAGGATCTCCTCCAGGATGCCGAGCGTGCTGTCGTACAGGGCCGGATCGCCCCACACGAGGAACGCGCCGCTCTCGTCCTCGCCCAGCTCCTCGGCGATCAGCCGTTCGTAGATGGCGGCGCGGGCGCTGCGCCAGTCCCCGACGGCGGGCGAGTACGCCGAGCCGCCCGCGGTCCGGTCCCGGTCCGGGTCCCGTGCCTCGACCAGGCGGTACGCCCCCTCGGGTACGTGCGCGTCGAGGATGTCGCGGCGCAGTCGGACGAGGTCCGACTTCACCTCGCCCTTGTCCAGGATGAAGAACACGTCCGTGCTCCTCAGCGCCTTGACCGCCTGCAGCGTGAGCTGATCGGGGTCGCCCGCTCCGATGCCGATGACATGAATCTTTCGCACACCGGGAGTCTGCCGTACGCCACTGACAGTGGACGCACCGCCCGTCGGTGCGCGAGCGTCACCGGAACGCGTGCCTGCTCGGGAGCCGGCGGCACGCCCTCGTCAGGCGGTCCGGCCCCGCAGCCGTGGCGCCGCCTCCGCCGCGTCGATCCGTCCGCCGTCGCGCTCCACGACGGCCGCCAACTCCCGTGCCCAGCCGGTGATGTCCGCGAGGTCCAGGCCGTACGGCCCGAGCCGTCCCGTCTGCGCCGTCCACTCCTCGACCGCCCCGGCTCCCCGCCGCAGCAGCCGTGCCCCGCCCGTCACGTTGCCCCGCGCCGCGTGGGTGAGTCCCACAGCGAGCTGGGCCAGCCCCCGCCAGAGCCCGCGCTCGTCCTGGGGACCGGACTTCCAGGCGTCCTCGAACACCTCGTGCGCGTGGAACGGCCTGCCCGCGTCCAGCAGCGCCTGCGCCTCGGCGACCGTCTCCTCGGGACGGCGCACGACGCCCTCCGGCGCCCGCTCCACCCCGGCCGCGCCGTAGGGCAGCGGGCGCCCCAGTCCGTCGCGGGGCCGGGCGTTGCGAGCCCGTCCCTCGGCGTCCCGGTCGCGTCCGTCGGCCCGTCGCGTCTTCGGTGTCCCGGTCATACGCCGATTGTCGCGCGCCCCGTCCCCCGGCGGAGCAGCGCCCGGCGTGGGGTAAAGTTCTGTTCGCACGATCACGCGGGTCACCGCGGGTGAAGGCACCGGGACGTGGCGCAGCTTGGTAGCGCACTTGACTGGGGGTCAAGGGGTCGCAGGTTCAAATCCTGTCGTCCCGACTTGCTCGACGCAGGTCGCAGGCCGTTTCCGCAGATGCGGGAACGGCCTTTTCCGTTGTTCCGGGAGACGTGGCCGACGCCGGACGCCCCCGGCCCGCACGGTTGTGGGGCGCCCGCGGGCCTCGGCCCGGATCCCCGGGTCCGTCGATGTGATGCGGGTCACTCGCCCGGTGTTCCGGGTCGGATCCGCGCGATCATGACCGGATGGACGCCCGTTTCCTCGGCATCGCCGAGCTGGCCGAAACCCCGTCCGTGGCGGTCGTGGTCGACGTCATGCGCGCCTTCACGGTGGCCGCCTGGGCCTTCGCCCAGGGGGCGGAGAAGATCGTTCTCGCCGAGTCGCCGGACGAGGTCCTGGCGCTCAAGGCCCGCCACCCGGACTGGGTGGCGCTCAAGGACGGTCCGCCCGCGCCCGGCTTCGACACCGTCAACTCACCGGGCCTGCTGCGGTCCCTCGACCTCGGCGGACGGACCGTGGTGCAGAAGACCACGGCGGGGACGGTCGGCGCCCTCGCGGTCAAGGACGCGTCGCTGGTGCTGTGCGCCGCCTTCGTGGTGGCGGAGGCGACGGCGCGGCTCCTGCGGGCACGCGGGTGCGACAGCGTCACGTTCGTGGTCACCGGCGAGGACGGGCGAGCCGACGAGGATCTGGCGTGCGCCCAGTACATCGCCCGGAGGGCCGGCGAGGCCGGGACGGACGCGGCCGGGTTCCTCCGCCGTGCCGCCGGGTCGCGCGCCGCGGCCGAGCTGGCGACGGGCGTGCGTCAAGGAGTTCATCCCGATGACGTCGCGCTCTGCTTGGAGCTCGACCGTTTCCCCTTCGCCATGGTGGCGGCCGCGGAGGACTCGCTCATGGTCCTGCGCCCGCATGCCGCGGCCGCGGCGGTCTGACCGCCGGTGCGGTCCGCCTCCCGGCGCGCCGGGAGGCGGGCGACGAGGAGTGAGCGGGCGCCCCGGCCGCCGCTGCGGGCGGGATCGCTCCCGCCCTCGATGTCCGGGGGCCTCGCACCGGCACCCGCCTCAGGCGATCCGTCCGACGTGCGCCAGCGCCTGCCGCAGCAGTACACCGTGACCGCCCGGCATGTCGTCCGTGACCACGGGGGACGCGGCCTCCTCCGGGCTGAACCACACCAGGTCCAGGGCATCCTGACGGGGGCGGCAGTCGCCCGTGACCGGCACGATGTACGCCAGGGACACCGCGTGCTGGCGCGGGTCGTGGAACGGCGTGACCCCCAGCGTCGGGAAGTACTCGGCGACGGTGAAGGGCTGCAGGGAGGCCGGGATCCGGGGGAGGGCCACCGGGCCGAGGTCCTTCTCCAGATGGCGCAGCAGGGCGTCGCGGACCCGTTCGTGGTGCAGCACCCGGCCCGAGACGAGGGAGCGGGTGACCGTCCCGTCCGGACCGATGCCGAGCAGGAGCCCGATGTGGGTGACTTCGCCGCTGTCGTCGACGCGCACCGGAACGGCCTCGACGTACAGGATCGGCATGCGGGCGCGGGCCGATTCCAGATCGTCGCGGGACAGCCAGCCGGGCGTGGTATCGGTCAAGTCAGACATTGCTTGATCATACTTTCCGTGCGTCCGGTGCGGGCGTGATGCTCCAGGTCAACGATGACTCACGGAAAGGGTCATTGTGTGTTCTTCGGCTTCGGCCGCGACGTTTCGGCCCCGGGAGGCCGGGCGTGGCGCGGAGGTCCGCGGACTCCGGGCGGAGCGCCCCGCCGGCCTCGTAGCCTGGTGCACGACCGGCGGGACGATCAACGGGACGACCGGCGGACGACGGGCTGGACCACGGGAGCGGCATGGCCAGGGAACGCACCACCGAGATCACCGACGCGGTCGTCGACAGCTTCGCGGGCGCGGCCGATCCGAGGCTGCGCGAGCTGCTCGGCGCGCTCACCCGCCATCTGCACGCCTTCGTCCGCGAGACGCGGCCGACGACGGGGGAGTGGGAGAGCGCCATGGCCTTCCTCGCGGAGACCGGGCACATGTGCACGGACACCCGGCAGGAGTTCATCCTCCTGTCGGACGTGCTCGGCGTGTCCATGCTGGTGGAGGCCCTGAACGGGCACGGCGGCCCGGGTGCGACGGAGTCGACGGTCCTCGGACCGTTCCACATGACCCGGTCGCCGGCGCGGGAACTCGGCGCGACCGTCGACCTGGTGGGCACCGGCGAGCCGTGTGTGGTCAGCGGCCGGGTGCTGTCCCGGGACGGTAGTCCGCTGCCGGGCGCGGTCCTCGACGTGTGGCAGGCGGACGGCGAGGGCTTCTACGACGTCCAGCGGCCGGACGTCCAGCCGCCCGGCAACGGCCGCGGGCTGTTCACCGCGGACGCCGAGGGCCGCTTCCGCTTCCGCACCTGCGTACCGAGCCCGTACCCGATTCCCACGGACGGTCCGGTCGGCGCCCTGCTCGGGGCCGCCGGCCGCCACCCCTGGCGCCCCGCCCACATTCACTTCATCGTCTCGGCCGAGGGCCACGCCCCCGTCACCACGCACATCTTCGTGGCGGGCAGCCCCTACCTGGACTCCGACGCCGTCTTCGCCGTGAAGAGCAGTCTCGTCCAGGACTTCGCCGAGACCGACGACCCTTCCCTGGCACGCGAGTTCGGCGTCCCGAACCCCTTCAGGCACGCCCGCTTCGACCTCGTACTGGAGCCCGCATGACGACCCCGCCGAGCGCCCCGCTCGACTTCACCCACGAGACCCGGCCCGTCCGGGTCGTCTTCCGGTCCGGTGCCTCGGTGACCGCGACGCCGGGGGAGGCCGCGCGGCTCGGGCTGCACCGGGTGCTCGTGGTGTGCGGCGGCCGGGGTGCGGAGGCCGCCCGCTCGGTGGCCGACGCGCTCGGCGACAGCTGTGTGGGGGTGCACGACGGCGCCCGGATGCACGTGCCCGTCGAGGTCGCCGACCGGGCCGTCGAGGTGGCCCGCGCCGCGGGCGCCGACGGGTGTGTCGCCGTCGGCGGCGGATCCGCGATCGGCCTCGGCAAGGCGATCGCGCTGCGCACCGGCCTGCCGCTGATCGCCGTGCCCTCCACCTACTCGGGCTCCGAGATGACGTCCGTGTGGGGCCTGACCGAGCGGGGCGTCAAACGCACCGGGCGCGACTCCTCCGTACAGCCGCGCTGTGTCGTCTACGACCCCGACCTCACCCTCGGCCTCCCGGTCCCGCTCTCGGTGACCAGCGGGGTCAACGCCCTCGCGCACGCGGCCGAGGCGCTGTACGCCCCCGATGCCTCCCCGCTCGTGTCCCTCATGGCGGAGGAGGGCGTACGGGCGATGGCCGGCGCGCTTCCCGGCGTGGCCGCGGACCCCGGTGACGCGTGGGCGCGCGGCCGGGCCCTGTACGGCGCCTGGCTCTGCGGTTCCTGCCTCGGCGCGACGACCATGGGCCTGCACCACAAGCTGTGCCATGTCCTCGGCGGCACTTTCGGTCTGCCGCACGCCGAGACCCACACCGTGGTCCTTCCGTACACCCTCGCCCACAACGCGTCCGCCGCGCCCGAGGCGATGGCCGTCCTGGCGCGGGCCCTGGACGCCCCCGACGCCCCCCGCGCCCTCCAGGAGCTCGCGCGGCGCCTCGGTGCTCCCCGCACCCTGGCCGAACTCGGCCTGAAGGAGGCCGACTTGGCCCGTGCGGCGGCCCAGGTGGCCGCCGAGTCCTACCCCAACCCCCGCGAGGTCACCGCGAACGGTGTCCTCGGGCTGCTGACGGCCGCGTACGAAGGCTGGGAGCCGCGCGCCGAGGACGCGTAACCAGGCGGTGGGACAAGGGAGTCGGGCTCCGCGCGCGGTGCGGAGCCCTTCGGTCGGCTGCCCTTTCCTCCCTGTCGGTGAATCCTTCACCGCTCCGAGACCCGCCGCCTCTGGCGCTTTTCCCGCCCGCCCGGAAGTCTGATCTGGGCATGCCAAGATGACCGCCTGGTCTGCCCTGCCCCCACGCAGCGGTCGATCTGGAGGAAAGCAGTGACATCAAGCTCGCGGACCCGCAAGGTCTCGCTCGTCCTCGGCAGCGCCGTCGCGCTGGTCGTCGCCTTCCCGGGCAGCGCCCTCGCCGACCCGCCCGCGGCCTTGCCCGGGAACGCGGACGCGCTGGAGAGCACGTTCCAGCCGGCCTTCGACTACGACACCGACGGCTGTTACCCGACCCCCGCCATCGGCCCCGACGGGACCGTCAACCCCGGCCTCAAGCCCTCCGGGGCCCTGAACGGCCACTGTCACGACCCCTGGGACCTCGACAACACCAACGGGTACTCCCGGGAGAAGTGCAACAACGGCTGGTGCGCCATCATCTACGGCCTCTACATGGAGAAGGACCAGGCCGTCGTCGGCAGCGGCCTCGGCGGGCACCGCAACGACTGGGAACACGTCGTGGTGTGGGTCCAGGACAACGAGGCCAAGTACGTCTCCACGTCGGCGCACGGCAACTTCAACATCTACGACCGGGACCGGATCCGCTGGGACGGAACCCACCCCAAGGTCGTCTACCACAAGGACGGCATCGGCACGCACTGCTTCCGGCCCGCCAACACCAACGACGAGCCGCCGGAGAACGCCCACCACACCTGGCAGTTCCCGACCCTGGTCGGCTGGAACGGCTACCCCGCCGGACTCCGCGACAAGCTGACCTCGTACGACTTCGGCAGCGCCCACTTCGGCCTCAGGGACGACAGCTTCAACTCCCACCTGGCGAAGGCGAAGCCGGCCGGCATCGCCTTCGACCCCAACGCCTGACCGGCCCCGGGACACCGACCCCGTGCGTCGCGCCCGGCGCCGAGCCTCCGTTCCGTCCGGCACCAACCCCTTCTGCGCTGCGGCGATGACCCCCGTTGCGCTGCGGCGATGACCGTGTGTGTGCGGTCGTCCACCGACGTGCGGTAAGGTTCGGGTGCGCGAACACGCGGGCAACCGCGAGTGAGACGCATCGGGACGTGGCGCAGCTTGGTAGCGCACTTGACTGGGGGTCAAGGGGTCGCAGGTTCAAATCCTGTCGTCCCGACCGGGGTTCGCCCCGTTGTCGCAGATAAGAGGCCGTTTCCTCGTTCACGGGGAAGCGGCCTCCGGCGTTCCGGGGAACTGACTCCCGCACCCTGCGCCGTCGTGAAGGGCGCGGGGTGGGCGGTCCGCCGCCGTGGTGGATATCCGCTGGTCCCGGCGGTCGAGGAGTGGCTACGGTGGGTGGCCGGCCATGTTGGAGAGGGACGGCGATGACCGAGACGGAGACGGCGACGGCGACGGCGCTGCGGCCGGTGTTCCTCACCACGGCCCAGGAGACCAGCACCGCACTGCTCCTCGCGGAAGCGGCGCGGAGGCGCGGTCTGGAGCACGTCGTACTGGACGGCCCGGACGTGGTGGATGCCCTGGCCGGGCGCGCCGTGCACTGGTACGGCGGGCCGCTGGCGGCGGACCGGGTCGCCGCCCGGCTGGGCCTGGCGCTGCTGGAGCCGGCCGACGCCTGGCTCGCCGAGCTGCCCGAGGAGTTCACCGGCCGACGCATCACGCTGACCACGCTCTCGCAGGCGTGGACCGCGAGTCGCCCGCTGTTCGTCAAACCACCGAGCGACAAGCAGTTCCCCGCGGCCGTCTACCCAGACGGCACCCGGCTGCCGCGGCAAGGCGAGCGGATCGGCCCCGACACCCCGGTGCTGGTCTCGGAGGTGGTGACCTTCGCCGTCGAGTACCGGCTGTTCGTCCTCGACGGGCGCATCGTCACGGGCAGCCGCTATGCCCGTTTCGGGCGGCTCGACGTCGCGGCACTGGAGGACGACGCCCACGAGCGGGAGGTCCGCGCGTTCACCGATCTGCTCCTGCGCAGCCGGCGGGGCTCGCTGCCCGGCGCCGTGGCCGTCGACGTCGGCCTCAGCCAGGATCCCGACACCGGTGGCGAACGGTGGGCGGTGGTCGAGGCGAACATGCCCTGGTTCGCCCATGGCTACGCGGCCGATCCCGACCGCGTCCTGGAGGTCGTTCTGCGGGCCGCCGGCCCACGGGACCTGGTCGCTCCCGACGACCGCGTATTCCTGCGCACGGTATCCGCCCCGGCCGAAGCGCCCGACGTCCGGGAGGAGAGGCCGCCTGCGCGGGAACAGTTCATGCCTCGGACGGCGGCCGACACCCTGAGCGCGGACAGCCCGCATGGAAAGAGCGGATGAAGCGGATCCAGCGGGTCGCCGGCGCGGTCGTCGGCTCGGCGGTGGGTGACGCGTTGGGCGCCCCCTTCGAGTTCGGCCTCCCGGGAGTGTTCACCGCACGGTTTCCCGTGCCGGGCGCCGGTGACGAGATGAGCGGAGGCGGCGGCTGGGACCCGGGGGAGGCCACCGACGACACGCAGATGGCCGTCCTGGTCGCGGAGTCCCTGCTGGAGCGGGGCGGACTGGATCCGCCGGACATCTTCGCCCGCTTTCAGCGGTGGGCGGCGTCGGAACCCAAGGACATCGGCCTGCAGACCGAGGACGTCCTCACCAACGGCATGACCTGGGACCTCGCCGCCGCGGTCCACTTCCAGGTCAACCGGCGAGCCGCCGGAAACGGCTCCTTGATGCGGGCGTCGACGTCCGCGGTCCACTTCGCTCCCGCGGGCCGGGAGGCCACCATGGACGCGGCCCGCCGCATCGCCGCCCTCACCCACGGCGACCGCGCGGCCTGGGAAGGCACCGCGATCTTCCACGAACTCATCCGTGTCGTGCTCGAAGGCACCGACCCCCTCGCCGCGCTCCCGGACGTCCTCGCCCTCGTCCATCCCGACCACCGCGTGCGCTACGCGACGGTCCTCGCGCCCGACTGGCACCCCGATCGGGCGACCGAGTTCAACGGCGCCGTCTGGCCCTGCCTGGGCTCCGCCGTATGGGCCCTTCGTACCACCACCGGCTTCGAGGACGCGCTGCGCGCCGCGATCGACCTCGGCGGTGACACGGACACCGTCGCCGCGGTGACCGGGGGCCTCGCGGGGGCGTACTACGGCCTGGAAGCGATCCCCGCCCACTGGACCCGGCCCCTCCACGTTCCCCTCCCCGGATTCGACGGGCGAGTACTGCACCTGGCGGATCTGCTCCACCTCGCACACCGCCTGGGGAAGTGGTCTTCAACGGCCACTCCGTCGCCCTGACCACCCGCGTGCGTCAACACCCCTGTGAAGCGGTGGCACTTGCCGTCCTGTCCGGCCGGTGAACAGCTCGTCGGTGACAGCCGCGGGGTGTTCTCCCGGGGACGCGGACGGTGGATTCGGCCGCACGTGCAGGAGCGCGGCACCGCCCCGCAGGCGCGGCACATGTCGATGAATCCGTGACCGGTCGAACGGGACACCGAAGGCTGGGCCCGGAAGCCGTACGGGGCGTGCAGCGTGAGACAGGTCCGCAGTGCCGCGCGGCGGCGCCGGACCGGCAGCGTCGAGTCGAGGGCGATGCGGTGACGAGTCAGGAAGCCGGCCGTCGGACGCGGGCCGTTCGCAAGGGTGCGGTGATCGCCAGGGACCGGTCGAACGCCTCGACCACGGCCTCGGCCGACTCAGGGGCGTGCCGGGCGGCCCAGGCCGAGACCAGCAGGAGGAAGTCGGCGAGGTCCTGCTGCACGCGGAGCAGCAGCCGGGTGAGCTCCGCTCGGGGAATCTCGATCACGGGTTCAGGCGTCCTGTCGTCCGGGCGCAGCAGAACCGTCTCGCCGAGCTGCTCGGTCCACGGAGTGGGGTCGTGGCCGAGCCATGTCTCCCCTCCGTCGGCGATCTCCAGCCACTCCCGCCAGTCCTCCAGCCCGCAGCAGCACCCGGGCGTGACGGCCGTACCGGTTTCCGTGTCCTGGACCCGCAGGCCGCCGGGGGCGACGAAGCCCTCTTCGTGCAGCAGTGAGCTCAGGAACGCGGCGGCCGGCCCGGCCTGCCTCACGTCGGCCCGGCGGCTGTTGTAGTCGGCGAGGGTGGCCATGGCGGTGCCGATCCGGTCGGGGCTCAGGGCACCGCTCAAGGACATGAGGTGGTACGGCGGCTGCTCGGCGACCGGCCAGAACGAGAAGTCGGGCAGGGCTCTGGTCTCCAGCACGGCGTGTATGACGATCACCGCCCCAGTATCGCGGCCACCTCGCCCGGAGCGCCGGGGAATATCGGCTCACGCGCACGACGGACGGCGCATGGAGCCAGGTCGGCCGGGGAGGGCTCTTCCCGAGGCGGTGCGAGGCGGGTGACCGGGGTCGGCACCGAAATCATGACCGGAGGCCGTATCGGGATTCCGATACGGCCTCCGGTTCTTCTCCTCCGTGCGCCGCCGGTGCGGCGGGCCCCGCACTCTGCCGCCGGCCGCGGACCGCCGCCCGTGCGGTGCGGATCAGGCCTGGTCCAGCAGGGTGGCCAAGGCCTTCCGCAGGGTCGTCCGGGGGTCCTTGGAGGGCCCCTCGGACCGCCAGGCGACGAAGCCGTCGGGGCGCACGAGCACCGCGCCCTCCGCGCTCACGCCGTGGACCTGCGCCCAGTCCGCGTCGCCGGCCGGGACCAGGTCGGCCTCGGGGCCGTCGCCGATCCGGTACGAGTCGACCGGGACGGACAACTGCCGGGCCGTGTCCTTCGCCGCCGCGTGCCAGGCACCGGCGCCGTCCGCCGAGCTCAGCAGCACCATGGACCGCTCGTACAGATCGAGGGTGGAGATCCGGGAGCCGGCCCGGGTCAGCCACATGTGCGGCGCCCGGCTTCCCGGCTCGCCCGTCAGCCGTACGCCCTCGGGCACGACCGGAGCGGCCGTGTCGGCGCCCAGGACCGCGCCCCGCGGGTAACGGTAGGCGAGCGCCACGTTGAGGATCCCGCCCTTCCTGCCGCCGGGGCCGCCCTGCCCGCCGGCTCCGGGCTCCGGGGTGTACCCGGGGTGGCTGTGCTCGACCGAACGCGACGAGGCGCGCGCGCTCGTCGCCTCCGCGACCGGCCGGCGCTCGGCGTCGTAGGACTTCAGCAGTCCCGGGCCCGCCCAGCCGGCCAGCACGGCGGACAGCTTCCAGGCGAGGTTGTGGGCGTCCTGGATACCGGTGTTGGAGCCGAACGCCCCGGTCGGGGACATCTCGTGGGCCGAGTCGCCGGCCAGGAACACCCGCCCCTGCGCGTACCGTTCGGCGACCCGCTCGGCCGCGTGCCAGGCCGCCCGGCCGGTGATCTCCACATCGAGATCCGGTACGCCGACGGCCCGCCGGATGTGCTCCACGCAGCGCTCGTCGGTGAACTCCTCGAGGGTTTCCCCGTGTTCGGGGTGCCAGGGCGCGTGGAAGACCCAGTGCTCCTTGTTGTCGACGGGCAGCAGAGCCCCGTCGGCCGCCGGATCGGTCAGGTAGCAGACGATGAACCGGCGGTCGCCGACGACCTCCGCGAGACCGCGCGAGGTGAACGTCAGGCTCACGTTGTGGAACAGGTCGCCCGGACCCGTCCGGCCGATGCGGAGCGTGTCGCGGATCGGGCTGCGCGGACCGTCCGCCGCGACGAGGTAGTCCGCGAGGATCGTCGTGTGCTCGCCGGTCTCCCGGCTCTTGACCTTCGCCGTCACCCCGTCGGAGTCCTGCTCGAAGGACATCAGCTCGGTCGAGAACCGCAGATCGCCGCCCAGCTCCCGCGCGCTCCTCAGCAGCACCGGTTCGAGGTCGTTCTGGCTGCACAGGCACCAGGCCCCCGGGCTGAAGCGGGCCAGCCCGCCGCCGGGGTCGATCTCCTTGAACAGCCACTCCCCGGCGTCGCCCACCAGGGTCGGCGTCTGCAGGATGCCGTGGTTGTCCGCGAGGACGGACGCCGCCTCCTCGATGCGCCGCTGCACGCCGGCCACCCGGAAGATCTCCATGGTGCGCACGTTGTTGCCGCGCCCGCGCGGGTGCATCGAGGTGCCCGCGTGCTTCTCGACCAGGACGTGCGGCACTCCGAGGCGCCCCAGGAACAGTGAGGTCGAGAGGCCCACCAGTGAGCCGCCGACGATGAGGACAGGCGTGTGGAGACCGTTCTCGCCGGCCTCTTCGAATCGGTTCATCGATTGCCTCCAGCGCCTCCGGGGACGCGAGTCAGGGATGGGATGCAGATTCCATGCCCGGTACGGGCCCCTTCGCGCGGCAGGGGCACCCGGATGGCGCGCGGTTCACCCGCCTGACCCGCGGGGCTCGCGCAGTCCGGGGCACCCGGCAACGATCAGCTCATGGCGGCCCCGGCGTTTCGGATACCGCGGTCGTTCCTGACTTCCGTGACGAAAAGGAGAGGTGTGCCGCAATGTCCAACTCGGGACGTATCGCGCAGTCGGCCTTCGACGGCTCGAAGCTGCGGGTGATCCTGCTGCTCGACCTGTACGAAGGCGCCCAGCAGCAGTTCCTCGACGCCTACGAACTCATGCGCAACCAGGTCGCCTCGGTCCCCGGTCACCTCAGCGACCAGCTCTGCCAGTCGATCGAGAACCCCTCGCAGTGGCTCATCACCAGCGAGTGGGAGAGCGCCCCGCCCTTCCTGGCCTGGGTGAACAGCGAGGAGCACGTCGAAACCGTCCGGCCCATGCACAGCTGCGTCCGGGACACCCGGTCGATGCGCTACAGCATCCTGCGCGAGACCAGCCCCGCCGAACAGCAGACCGCCCGGCCGGCCAGGCCCCGGCAGGTCGAGGCCCGCGTGGGCACCGGAGTGGCGCGCCACGCCCTCACCTTCACCGTCAAGCCCGGATCCGAGTCGAAGGTCGCGGAGATCCTGGCCGGCTACCAGTCGCCGCAGGCCCAGGTCGACGACACCACCCGGCTGCGCCGCACCTCGCTCTTCATGCACGGCAACCGCGTCGTGCGGGCCGTGGAGGTCGAGGGCGACCTGCTCGCCGCACTGCGCCACGTGTCGCGCCAGCCCGAGGTGCGGGCGGTCGAGGAAGCCATCAACCCCTACCTGGAGCAGGACCGGGACCTGAGCGACCCCGAATCCGCGCGGGTCTTCTTCACCCGGGCGGCGCTCCCCGCCGTGCACCACGTGGTCTCCGGCGGTGAGGAACCCGCGAAGGTGACCCGGCACGCGCTGTTCTACCCGGCCCGCAAGGGCTGCGGCATGGAACTGGCCCGGCTGCTCGCCCACCAGGACGAGGCCGCGGCCGACGACAGGAACAGCCCGGTGTACAGCAGCACCGTCTTCCAGCGCGACGACATCGTGGTGCGGCTCATCGACATCACCGGCGACCTCGATCTCGACCCCGTCGCCTCCCTCGGCCTCAAGGGCCCCAAGAAGGCGGCCGAGCTGGAGCGTCTCCTCGACGGCGCCGCGATCGGCGTCGAGGGCTCCCTGGGGACGGAACGCAACATCAACCGCCTCCTGTCGCACGCCGACATGCTGCCCATCACCGACCGGAGCTCGGGTCCCGCCTGACGGACCGCCGCAGCCCGCGTTCCCGGACGTCCATCCGACGTCCTCGCCACACCCGGAGGTTCAAGCATGATCAAGCACCATCCACGCATCGTGGACCTGAGCGAGACGGAGCCCAACCGCAGACGCGGAGGAGACATCCGGGCCCTGCTCACACCCGCCACGGCCGGGTCCACCAGCGGCTTCATGGGCCTGGCCATCATCCAGCCCGGCGAGCGCATCGGCGAGCACTACCACCCGTACTCCGAGGAGTTCGTGTACGTCGTCAGCGGCGCCCTCGAAGTGGACCTGGACGGTGAGGCGTTCGCGCTCCGGCCCGATCAGGGCCTGCTGATCCCCATCGACATGCGGCACCGCTTCCGCAACGTCGGCGACGAGGAGGCCCGCATGGTCTTCCACCTCGGCCCGCTCGCCCCCCGTCCGAGCCTCGGCCACGTCGACACGGAGGCCACCGACGACACCGTGCCGAGTCCCGAGTTCATGACGGCCGTGCCCCACCTGTCCACGCCGGACCACGGACAGCCGTCCGAACGAAGCGGGGCCATAAAGTGACGCGGCGGGTGGCCGTCACCGGCATCGGTGTGGTCGCTCCTGGAGGTATCGGGACAAAGGCGTTCTGGGACCTCCTCGAAGGCGGCCGCACCGCGACCCGGGGGATAACGCTCTTCGATCCGGCGGGCCTGCGCTCACGCATAGCCGCCGAATGCGACTTCGACCCGCTCGCGCACGGTTTGGACCCGGAGCTGATCGAACACGCCGACCGGTACATCCAGTTCGCCGTGGTCGCGGCCGGGGAAGCCGTCCGCGACTCCGGCCTCGACACGGGCCGGGAGGACCCCTGGCGCGTCGCGGTCTCCCTGGGCAGCGCCGTCGGCGGCACCACCCGTCTGGAACACGACTACGTCCAGGTCAGCGAGTCGGGCCGGCGGTGGGACGTGGACCACCACGCGGCCGACCCGAAACTCCATCTCGCGTTCGCGCCCAGCACGCTCGCCTCGGTCGTCGCCGAACAGTTCGGGGCGCAGGGACCGGTGCAGACCGTCTCCACCGGATGCACCTCCGGACTCGACGCCGTCGGATACGCCTTCCACACCATCGAGGAAGGCCGCGCCGACGTCTGCATAGCCGGGGCGTCCGACTCGCCCATATCCCCGATCACGATGGCCTGCTTCGACGCCATCAAGGCCACGTCGCCCGACAACGACGACGCCGAGCACGCCTCCCGGCCCTTCGACGCCAACCGCAACGGCTTCGTCATGGGCGAGGGCGCGGCCGTCCTGGTCCTGGAGGAGTACGAACACGCCCGGGCCCGCGGCGCGCACGTCTACTGCGAGCTCGGCGGCTACGCCACCTACGGCAACGCCTACCACATGACCGGTCTGACCAGCGAGGGCCTGGAGATGTCCCGGGCCATCGACAGCACGCTCGGCCAGGCCCGGCTCGACCCCACGCGCATCGACTACGTCAACGCGCACGGCTCCGGCACCCGGCAGAACGACCGGCACGAGACCGCCGCCGTCAAACGCTCCCTGGGCGAGCACGCCCACCGGACGCCGATGAGCTCCATCAAATCCATGGTGGGCCACTCGCTGGGCGCGATCGGCGCGATCGAGGTCGTCGCCTGCGTCCTCGCCCTGAAGCACCAGGTGGTGCCGCCCACGGCGAACTACGAGACCCCCGACCCCGAGTGCGACCTGGACTACGTGCCGCGCACCGCCCGCCCGCGGAAGCTCAGGAACGTGCTCTCCGTCGGCAGCGGGTTCGGCGGATTCCAGTCCGCGGTGCTCCTGACCGAGCCGGCTGGGAGGACACGATGAGCACTCAGCGCCCCCGGAACGCGGCCATCACCGGAATCGGTGTCATCGCCCCCAACGGACTGCGCGCCGACGCCTACTGGAAGTCCGTCAGGGAAGGCCTCGGCGTCCTGGACCGGATCACCCGCGAGGGCTGCGGACACCTTCCGCTGCGCGTCGCGGGCGAGGTACGGGCCTTCGACGCCGCCGACCTGATCGAGGAGCGCTTCCTCGTCCAGACCGACCGCTTCAGCCACTTCGCGATGGCCGCGACCGTCCTGGCCCTCGACGACGCGGGCCTCGGAGCGGGCGCCCCCGAGGACGCGTACGACGTCGGCGTGGTCACCGCCGCCGGATCCGGCGGCGGCGAGTTCGGCCAGCGCGAACTGCAGAAACTGTGGGGCCAGGGCTCCAAGTTCGTCGGCCCGTACCAGTCCATCGCCTGGTTCTACGCCGCCAGCACCGGCCAGATCTCCATCCGCGGCGGATTCAAGGGACCCTGCGGAGTCGTCGCGAGCGACGAGGCCGGGGGACTGGACGCCATCGCCCACGCCGCCCGCGGCGTACGGCGCGGCACCGGAGCGATGCTCGTCGGCGCCGCGGAGGCGCCGCTCGCCCCGTACTCGATGGTCTGCCAGCTCGGCTACCCCGAACTCAGCACCGTCGAGGACCCCGGCCGCGCCTACCGCCCCTTCACCGAGGGAGCCTGCGGCTTCGTGCCCGCGGAAGGCGGTGCCATGCTCGTCGTGGAGGACGAGCGGCGCGCGCGCGAGCGGGGGGCCGAGATCCGGGCCCTGGTGGCCGGACACGCGGCCACGTTCACCGGCGCCTCGCAGTGGGAGCGGTCCCGGGAAGGGCTCGCCCACGCGATCCGGGGCGCCCTCGCCGAGGCCGGCTGCGCCCCGGAGGAGATCGACGTCGTCTTCGCCGACGCCCTGGGCGTCCCGGCCGCCGACCGCGCCGAAGCCCTGGCCATCGCCGACGCCCTCGGCGCGCACGGAACCCGGGTCCCCGTCACCGCACCCAAGACGGGCATCGGACGGGCCTACTGCGGGGCACCCCTGCTGGACACCGCCGCCGCGGTCCTCGCCATGGAACACGGCCAGGTCCCTCCCACCCCCAACGTGTTCGACATCTGCCACGACATCGACCTGGTGACGTCGAACGCCCGCCCCGCCGAACTGCGCACGGCCCTGGTCCTCAGCAGGGGACTCATGGGGTCCAACGCGGCCCTGGTCGTGCGCCGCGGCGGCGAACACGCCCGGTAGCCCGGGCCGCACGTGAGGAGAACAACCGCATGATCACCACCGAAGTGACCGTCGACGAACTGGCCGCGCTCATGAAGAAGGCCGCCGGGATCACCGTCGACCCCCTCGAACTCGCGCAGTCCTTCGACGCGCCGTTCGGCACCCTCGGACTCGACTCGCTCGGTCTGCTCGGCATCGTCGGCGAACTGGAGAACCGGTACAGCCGGCCCCTGCCCCCCGACGCGGAGCGCTGCAAGACCCCGCGGGAGTTCCTCGATCTCGTCAACGACACCCTCAAGGCTGGAGCCTGAAGTGCCCGGACACACCGAGAACAGCATCGTCATCGACGCCCCGCTCGACCTCGTGTGGGACATCACGAACGACATCGAGAACTGGCCACAGCTGTTCAGCGAGTACGCGTCCCTCGAAGTCCTGACCCGGGACGGCGACACGACCACCTTCCGCCTCACCATGCACCCGGACGACAACGGCAAGGTGTGGAGCTGGGTCTCGCAGCGCACCGTCGACCGTCCCGGGCGGACCGTGCGGGCGCGCCGCGTCGAGACGGGACCGTTCGCGCACATGAACATCCGGTGGGAGTACGAGGAGACCCCGGCCGGCACCCACATGCGCTGGGTGCAGGACTTCGCGATGAAGCCCGACGCCCCGGTCGACGACGACTGGATGACGGACAACATCAACCGCAACTCCGTCGTCCAGATGGCCCTCATCCGGGACCGGATCGAACAGGCCGCCCGGGAGCGCCGCAGCCCCGCCGCGATGCCCCGCTGACCGCCGGAACCGGCACAGGAAAGGACACCCGATGCACCACGCCCTGATCGTCGCCCGCATGGCGCCCGACTCGGCTCCGGCGATCTCCGACGTGTTCGCCGCCTCCGACCGGGGTGAGCTCCCGCACCTCATCGGGGTCAACCGGCGCAGCCTCTTCCAGTTCGGTGACGTGTACCTGCACCTCATCGAATCGGAACGGGACCCGGGTCCCGCCATCGCGAAGGTGGCCGGGCACCCCGAGTTCCGGAGCATCAGCGAGGAACTGTCGGCGTACGTCAGCGCGTACGACCCGCAGACATGGCGCAGCCCCAAGGACGCCATGGCGCACTGCTTCTACCGCTGGGAGCGGGACACCGCCTCCTGAGCGGACCCTGTGACACGACCCGAGGCCGCCGGCTCCGCGACGAAGCGGAACCGGCGGCCTCGGGTCGTGTCCTGTGCGCCGCCCGGTCAGCCGGGGACGGTGCACTCGAAGGCGTGCAGATAGGGGTTCACCGGACGGATCTCGCCGATGACCAGGCCCGCGGCCGTGAGCCGGTCGACCATGCTCTGCCGGGTGTGCTTGGCACCGCCGACGTTGAGGAGCAGCAGCAGGTCCATGGCCGTCGTGAACCGCATCGACGGGGTGTCGTCCACGAGGTTCTCGATGACGACGACCCGGGCACCGGGCCGGGCCGCCGCGCGGACGTTCGCGAGCGCCCTGCGGGTGCTCTCGTCGTCCCACTCCAGGATGTTCTTGATGATGTACACGTCCGCCTGGACCGGGATGTCCTCACGGCAGTCCCCGGCCACGATCCGCACCCGGCCGGCCAGCGCCCCGCCGTCACGCAGACGCGGATCGGCGTTCTCCACCACGCCCGGCAGGTCGAGCAGGGTGCCGTGCAGGCCCGGGTGCTTCTCCAGCAGACTCGCCACGACGTGACCCTGGCCGCCGCCGATGTCGGCGACCGACGTCACGCCCTTGAGGTCCAGCAGCTTCGCCACGTCCTGCGCCGACTGCGAACTGGACGTCGTCATGGCCCGGTTGAAGACGTACGCGGATTCGGGAGCGTCCTCGTTGAGGTACTGGAAGAACTCCTTGTCGTACACGTCCACGAAGACGTTGCCGCCGGTGCGGACCGCCTCGTCGAGCTTCGGCCAGACGTTCCACGTCCACGGCTCGGTGCACCACAGGGCGATGTAGCGCAGGCTGTTGGGATCGTCCTCGCGCAGGAGCCGGGACATCTCCGTGTGCGCGAACGTGCCGTCGGGACGCTCGGTGAACACGCCCTGGCAGGTCAGGGCGCGCAGCAGCCGGCGCAGGGTGCCCGGCTGGGTCTTCACCGCGGAGGCCAGGTCCTCCACGCTCATGGGGACGTCGTCCAGGGCGTCCGCCACACCCAGCCGGGCGGCGGCGCGTACGGCGGCGGCGCGGGCCGCGCCGAAGACGAGTTCCCGCAGCTGCGAGGACGGCGGGGGACTCTGTTCGACCGTTGTCATTCAGTGCCTCGATTCTGATGTCGCGCTGTGCTCAGCACATGCCGGCGGGCTCGGAGACCTTGCAGGAGTTGCCCCGGAACGTGTTGCCCTTGCCGGCGGTGTCGCGGTTGGCGAGGTCGGACGGGCCGTTGCGCAGCAGCACGTTGTCGCGCACCTCGTTGCGCTCGCTGAGCGCGCCGACGAAGCTCTTGAACAGCACGATGCCGCCCGAGAGCGGGGAGGTGCCCACGTTGTCCTCGACCCTGTTGTGCGTCACCCGGGTGTCCTCCGCGCCGGTCAGGACGATCCCCGAGCCCTGGAGGGCGGGCAGCCGGGCGGTCTTGGGGCAGGACTTGTTGTTGGCGTGGATGTAGTTGCCGCGCACGGACAGGTCGCCGACGCGCGGCTTGTTCTCGTCACCGACGACGAACACCGCGGTGCAGTTGCCGGTGGCGTCGTTGCGGGCGACGGTCAGGTTGCGCAGCCGCCGCACCGTGATGCCGATCCGGTTGCCGCTCAGCTGGTTGTGGGCGACCACCGTTCCCCGGGTGTCGCGGGCGCCCTCCTCGGTGGCGACCGTGTTGGAGAGGAAGACACCGGCGTCGCCGTTGTCCTTCGCGATGTTGCGCACGAATCTGGTCCGGACGGACCGCTCCTCGGCGATGCCCCACTGGCCGTTCTTCTCGGCGGTCACCCCGCGCACGGTCAGCCTGTCGGTCCCGGTCGCCCACAGGCCCTGCTTGGAGAAGCCCCTGACGGTCAGGGAGGCGACGGTGACGCCGCCGAGGCGCTTGCTGTCGGTCCCGGTCACACAGATGCCGTTGCCCGCCTTGGCGCAGGCGTCGGTGGCGGCCGTGTTCGGCACGATGACGGTGGACCTCGCGCTCGCGCCCCGCAGGGTCAGATCCTTCACCGTGATGGTGACGCTCTCGCGATAGGTGCCGGGGGAGACGACGACGGTGTCACCCGCTCGCGCCGAGTCCACGGCCTTCTGGATGGATTCACCTGGCCGTACCAGGTGCACGGACGGGTGGTCGGAGGGCAGGGCGGCGCCCACGCCCGACGCCACGACGACCGCCGTGCACGCGAGGTAGGCCATCTGTTGTCTGGTCATGGGCCGAAGCTATGAAGGGGCGTTCCGCCCCGCCACCGCTGCTCGCCCAGGTGGCCCGCTCCGTCACCGTGACGCGCCGGGAGACCCCCGCGACGGCGCCGCCCCGGCCGGAGGATCCGGCCGGGGCGGCGTGTGCGGAGCTGTGCCCGCGGAGTCGTGCGGGGTGGTGCGGTGGATCAGGCGAGGGTCGCGAGCGTCTCGTTCCAGGTGGCGGACGGACGCATGATCTTCGCGGCCTTGGCGGGGTCGGGCTGGTAGTAGCCGCCGATGTCGGCCGCGTTGCCCTGGACCGCGTTCAGCTCGCCGACGATCGTCTGCTCCTGCGCGGTCAGCGTCTCGGCGAACTGGGCGAACGCCTTGGCGAGCTCGGCGTCGTCGGTCTGGCGGGCCAGCTCCTGCGCCCAGTACAGGGACAGGTAGAAGTGGCTGCCGCGGTTGTCGATGCCGCCGACGCGACGGGTCGGGGACTTGTCCTCGTCGAGGAAGGTCGCCGTGGCGCGGTCGAGGGTGTCGGCGAGGACCTGGGCGCGGGCGTTGCCGGTGGTGTTCGCGAGCTGCTCCAGGGACGGCACCAGCGCGAAGAACTCGCCGAGCGAGTCCCAGCGCAGGTAGTCCTCCTTGACGAGCTGCTGGACGTGCTTCGGCGCGGAGCCGCCGGCGCCGGTCTCGAACAGGCCGCCGCCCGCCATCAGCGGGACGACCGACAGCATCTTGGCGCTGGTGCCCAGCTCCAGGATCGGGAACAGGTCGGTCAGGTAGTCACGCAGCACGTTGCCGGTCACCGAGATGGTGTCCTCGCCGCGGCGGATGCGCTCCACCGACAGCTTGGTGGCCTCGACGGGGGCCAGGACGCGGATGTCCAGGCCCTCGGTGTCGTGCTCCGTCAGGTACTGCTCGACCTTGGCGATCAGGTTGGCGTCGTGGGCGCGGGTCGCGTCCAGCCAGAACACGGCCGGGGAGCCGGTGGCGCGGGCGCGGGTGACGGCGAGCTTCACCCAGTCCTTGATCGGCGCGTCCTTGGTCTGGCAGGCGCGGAAGATGTCGCCGGCGGAGACCGCCTGCTCCAGGACCACGTCGCCGGCCGCGTCGACCAGGCGGACCGTGCCGGTGACCGGGATCTCGAAGGTCTTGTCGTGACTGCCGTACTCCTCGGCCTTCTGCGCCATGAGGCCGACGTTCGGGACGGAGCCCATGGTCGACGGGTCGTAGGCGCCGTTGGCGCGGCAGTCCTCGATCACGGCCTGGTAGACGCCGGAGTAGGAGGAGTCCGGCAGGACCGCGAGGGTGTCGGCCTCCTGGCCGTCCGCGCCCCACATGTGGCCGGAGGTGCGGATCATGGCCGGCATCGAGGCGTCGACGATGACGTCGGACGGCACGTGCAGGTTGGTGATGCCCTTGTCGGAGTCGACCATCGCGAGGGCCGGGCCCTCGGCGAGCTCGGCGTCGAAGGACGCCTTGATCTCGGCACCCTCCGGGAGCGCCTCGAGGCCCTTGAAGATGCCGCCGAGACCGTCGTTCGGGGTCAGACCGGCGGCGGCGAGCGTCTCACCGTGCGCCGCGAACGTCTTCGGGAAGAAGGCGCGCACCACGTGACCGAAGACGATCGGGTCGGAGACCTTCATCATCGTGGCCTTGAGGTGCACCGAGAACAGCACGCCCTCGGCCTTCGCGCGGGCGATCTGCGCGGTCAGGAACTCGCGCAGCGGCGCGACGTGCATGACGGACGCGTCCACGACCTCGCCCGCGAGGACGGGTACGGACTCGCGCAGCACGGTGGTGGAGCCGTCGTCGCCGACCAGCTCGATGCGCAGCGTGCCGGCCTCGGAGATCACCGCGGACTTCTCGGTGGAGCGGAAGTCGTCGACGCCCATCGTGGCGACGTTCGTCTTCGACTCGGACGACCACGTGCCCATGCGGTGCGGGTGGGTCTTGGCGTAGTTCTTGACCGACGCGGGGGCGCGGCGGTCGGAGTTGCCCTCGCGCAGGACCGGGTTCACGGCGCTGCCCTTGACCTTGTCGTACCGGGCGCGGATGTCGCGCTCCTCGTCCGACTTCGGGTCGTCCGGGTAGTCCGGAAGCGCGTAGCCCTGGGCCTGCAGCTCGGCGACCGCGGCCTTCAGCTGGGGGATCGAGGCCGAGATGTTCGGCAGCTTGATGATGTTCGCGCCGGGGGTCTTGGCCAGCTCACCGAGCTCGGACAGGGCGTCCGCGATGCGCTGGTCCTCCTGGAGGAACTCCGGGAAGAGGGCGATGATGCGCCCGGCCAGCGAGATGTCACGGGTCTCCACAGTGACACCCGCCTGAGAGGCGTACGCCTGGACGACCGGCAGGAACGAATACGTCGCCAGGGCCGGGGCCTCGTCAGTGTGCGTGTAAATGATGGTCGAGTCAGTCACCGGGTGCTCCGCTCCACGTCTGCAACATTGCTCGACATCAAGATATCTCGTGAGCGCCCCCGGCTCGACAGGGGTCCGTTCCGCGTCGGGCCGGGCGTGGTGGAAAAACGCCCTCCGTGCCGCAGCGGGCCCCCGCGCCGACCACCACCGCCGTCGCCGTCCTGTCGCGCCCGCGGACGTGAACACGCCGTCCGGCCGGTCCCGCGGATGTGAACACGACGGCCGATGTGAAAACGGGAACGGCCCTCCGGAGGCAACCGGACGGCCCGCCCGGACGTACCTGAGAGTGACCCGGCACTTGATCTTGCGGCGGACCTTCCGGCCCTCCGTCGCCCGAACGAAAGCGAACCATGAGATATCGCACCAGAGTGACGGCCCCCGCGGCCGCGCTGCTCGGCACCGCCGCCGCGCTCGCCGTCGCCCCCACCGCCTCGGCCCGGCCGCTGGCCTTAAAGCCTGCTCAGGGCACCCCGGGTGCGGAGACCCTCGGTGACACCGTCTTCCCGGCCCTCGGCAACGACGGCTACCGCGTCGAGGCGTACCACCTCGACTTCTCGTACGACGCGACGACCCGGCTGGTCGACGCCAAGGCCATCCTGATGATCAGGGCGACCCAGGACCTCTCGCGCTTCTCCCTCGACGCGCTCGGCCTGGACGTCCGTGCGGTGCGGGTCGGCGCCGTCGCGGCCGGCTTCGAGCAGGCGGACGAGAAGCTGCGGATCACCCCGGCGCGGACCCTGCCGAAGGACTGCGCGGTCGCGGTCTGTGTCGAGTACGGCGCCGACCCGGCCAGGAAGCTCACGCACACCGCCTGGGTTCCCACCCCCGACGGCTTCGCGGTGTGTCCCCAGCCGGACGCCGCGCACACCGTCTTCCCGTGCAACGACCACCCGACGGACAAGGCGGACTTCAGCTTCCGCATCACCGTGCCGAACACCCTGCGCGGGGTCGCGAACGGCTCGCTGATCGGCACCGAGAAGCTGGACGGCGACCGGACCGCGTACATCTACCGCTCGGCCGACCCGATAGCCACCGAGCTGGTGCAGATCACCGTCGGCGACTACACCGTCAAGGAGCGCCAAGGTCCGAACGGGCTGGGGCTGCGGGACGTCGTCCCGACGGCGCGGGCCGCCGCGCTGGAGCCGGCGCTCGCGCTCACGCCCGGCCTGCTGGACTGGCTGGAGCAGCGGCTCGGCGCCTATCCGTTCGAGACGTACGGGCTGCTGCCCTGCAACTCCGACGACCCGAACGCCTTCGACTTCACGGGCCTGGAGACCCAGACCCTGACGCTCTACAAGCCGAACTTCCTGCTCCAGGAGGAGAAGAAGATCGGCTCGCACATGATGCACGAGCTGGTCCACTCCTGGTTCGGCAACTGCGTCAGCCCCGCCAACTGGGCCGATCTGTGGCTGAACGAGGGCCACGCGGACTTCTACGGGCTGCTCTACCGCTACGAGCGCGGCTGGGCCGACTCGCTGGGGCTGACCACCATGGAAGCCCGGATGAAGGACACGTACGCCAGGGGCGACCAGTGGCGCCAGTCCTCCGGGCCCGTGGCCGCGCCGAACGCCGTCAACCTGTTCGACAACCAGCGCTACCTGGGCGGCGTCCTGGTCCTCTACGCGCTGCGCGAGCTCGTCGGCGAGGACGTCTTCCACCGCATCGAGCGCACCTTCCTGGACCGCCACCGCAACCGCTCGGCGACCACCGCGGACTACATCGCGGTCGCCACCGAGATCTCCGGAACGGACCAGTCGGGCTTCCTGAACGACTGGCTCTACGGGACGACGACACCGCGCATGCCGAACCACCCGGACTGGACGGTCACCCCGGTGGTGTCGAGCCTGGTCGCGCCGCGCCACCGCGCGCCCGGCCACTACCCGGACTCGACCGCCACGCTCTGACCGAGCCGGCGACCGGCCCCGTCGGCCGCGACCGGCGGGGCCGGAGACGCGAGGCGGGACCGGAGCCGAGAGGCGGGCCGGAGCCCCGAGGCAGGACCGGAGCAGGGAAGCGGGGGCCGGGCGGAACACTCCGCCCGGCCCCCGCCGGTTCCTCAGGGCCGCTTCGCGGCTTCGCGCTGATGGGGGATCGCGGTCTCCAGGAAGCCCGCGCCGCCGGGCTGGAGCGCGACCGTCCGGGCGGGCGACGGAATCCGGATGCCCTCGTCCCGGTAGCGCTTGTGCAGGCGCTTGATGAACTCGTGCTTGATCCGGTACTGGTCGCTGAACTCACCCACACCGAGGATCACGGTGAGACCGATGCGCGAGTCGCCGAAGGTGTGGAAACGCACGGCGGGTTCGTGCTCCGGGACGGCGCCGTCGATCCCGGTCATCACCTGGGCGACGACCTCGTTCGTGACCCGCTCGACATGGTCGAGGTCGCTGTCGTAGCCGACGCCCACCTGCACGGTGAGCGTCATCCGCTGCTCGGGCCGGGTGAAGTTGGTCATGTTGGTGCCCGAGAGCTGGGCGTTGGGGATGATGACCAGGTTGTTGGAGAGCTGACGGACCGTGGTGTTGCGCCAGTTGATGTCGACGACGTACCCCTCCTCCCCGCTGCTCAGCTGGATGTAGTCGCCCGGCTGGATCGTCTTCGAGGCGAGGATGTGCACGCCCGCGAAGAGGTTGGCGAGGGTGTCCTGGAGCGCGAGGGCGACGGCCAGACCACCCACGCCCAGGGCCGTCAGCAGGGGCGCGATCGAGATCCCCAGGGTCTGCAGGACGATCAGGAAGCCGATCGCCATCACCACGACCCGGGTGATGTTGACGAAGATGGTGGCCGAACCGGCGACGCCCGAGCGGGACTGGGTCACCGACTGGACCAGGCCGGTGATCAGCCGGGCCGCGGTGATGGTCGCGACCAGGATGAGCAGGACGGTCAGCGACCGGTTGACGGTCTTGCCGATCGGCGCGGTCAGCGGAAGCACCGCGGCCGCCGCGGCGACACCTCCGGCCACCGCCGACCACGGGACGACGGTGCGCAGCGCGTCCACCATGATGTCGTCGCCGCTCCAGCGGGTGCGCTCGGCGTGCTTGCCCAGCCAGCGCAGCAGCATCCGCAGCAGGAACGCCGCCAGCAGCCCGGCCGCCACGGCTATTCCGGCGATCATCAGGTCGTCCAGGGTGACGGAGCGCTTCATCGGTGACCTCCTCGCGGACCGGGGCCGGGGTGAGGGCCCGCGGGCCGAATGTGCTGTGTCGTCACTTGCCACCTGCTCGAATCCGGGAACGCGCGATCATGCCCGGACGGGTGTCCGTCGTCGTCCGGGGAGACCGCTCATCCTGCCGCATCCGGCTGCCCCTCCGTCACCAGCCCCACGGGGGACCACTCTTGGGGGTCCATGGACAGCCCCCTGCCCAACTGCCGCGACCGGCCTGCTCGGACGGGGTGCACGGCGCCGACGTCCCCGGGCCGCCGCAGGCCCCGCCGTCCCGCATCGGCGGGTGCGCGGAGGTCAGAGCCCGCCGAAGGAACCGTGCCGTCCCGCACCGGACGCGAACCGGGCCGCGCCCTCCGTGCTCTCCGCCAGCACGCCCGTGCCGTGACGGAGTTCGGTCCGCATGGCCTCCCTCTCGGTCAGCCCCTCCTGGTCGAGGACCGAGGCGCGGTCGCTGCGCAGGCAGGACTGCGGGAAGCCGGCGATCTCGGCGGCCAGCCGCTCGGCCTCGGCGCGGGCCCGGCCGACCGGGACGAGACGGTTGGCGAGCCCCATCTCGTACGCCTCCCGGGCGGCGACCGGACGGCCGGTGAGGATCATGTCCATCGCCCGGCTCGTGCCGATGAGCCGGGGCAGCCGTACCGTGCCCCCGTCGATCAGCGGTACGCCCCAGCGGCGGCAGAACACCCCGAAGACGGCGTCCTCCTCGGCGACCCGCAGATCGCACCACAGCGCCAGCTCCAGACCACCGGCCACGGCGTGCCCGGCGACCGCCGCGATCACCGGCTTGGTCAGGCGCAGCCGGGTGGGCCCCATCGGCCCGTCACCGTCCTCGGCGACTGCGTTCCCCCGCTCGGTGCCGATGGCCTTCAGGTCCGCCCCCGCGCAGAAGGTGCCGCCCTCGCCCCAGAGCACGGCGACGCGGGCCGTCTCGTCCGCCTCGAACGCGCGGAAGGCGTCGGCGAGTTCGGCGGCGGTCGGCCCGTCCACCGCGTTGCGGGCCGCGGGCCGAGAAAGGACGACGGTGGTGACGTGACCCTGACGTTCGATACGGACCGGCATCGTGCTGTCCCTTTCCGCGGCCGACGCGCCCCACCGCACGCCGTAGTTACTCATCGGTATCACGGCCGGCGGCGGAACGCACGGCCTGTGCCGCAACCACGGCCCGCGGCGAAACGCACGGCCCGCGGCGAAACGCGCGGCATGCGCCGCAACGCACGGCGCGGAGCGGACACGGCGCACGGCTCACCGAGCAACGCGCGGTCGGCGGTGGAACGCACGGCCCGGGACGGGCGGCATGCGGGGCACCGGGCGCAGCCATGGTTCACGGCGGAACGCACAGCGCCCGGCGTGACGCGCGGGCCCGGGGCGGACGGGCGCCCGGATCCCCCGGGGCCCTTCGCCTCAGATCACCTTCCAGCGGACCAGCGCGCCCAGCGTGAGCGCCCCCGGCAGCAGCGGCAGCCACACCGTGATGATCCGGTACGCCAGCACGACCGCGGTCGCCACGGCCACCGGGCCGCCCGCGGCGACCAGGGCCACGATCAGCGCCGCCTCCACCGAACCGAGCCCGCCGGGTGTCGGTACCAGCGCGACCGCGACCGTCGCCGCCAGGTAGGCGGTCATCATGTGCGTGGGGGACACCGGCAGGCCCAGTGCCCGTCCCACCGAGGCCAGTCCTGCGGCCTGGAGCAGCGGGAAGGCCAGCGAGCCGCCCCACAGGGCGAAGGCCCGGGACGGGCGCGCGTGCACCGAGCGGGCCTCGCCGAAGGCGGTGCGCAGGAAGGAGAGGACGGCCGCGCGCAGCCGTCGTACGAGAGCGAGCACGGCCAGCGCGGCGCACACGGCCAGGCCGGCTCCGAGCAGCAGCGGTCCGACCGCGCCGTCCGGGATCAGACCGTCGACCCGGAGCGCCCCGGGGAACGCGATCAGCAGACCGACGAGCAGGGTCAGCCGGGCGACGGCCTCGGCCAGCAGGTACAGCGCGAGCGCGGCCGAGGAACGGGCGAGGGGCACCCCGCACACGGTCATGAACCGCAGATTGACCGCCCCGGCGCCGAGCCCCGTCGGCAGCAGATGGTTCGCGGCGCCCGCGGCGAACTGCGCGGCCAGCAGCCGGCGCGCGGGCAGCCGTTCCACGACCGCCCCCTGGCGGGTCACGGCCGCGGCCACCCAGGTCAGACAGGTCGCGGCGGCCGCGGCGACGAGCCAGGGCCACTCGGCCGACCGCAGCTGACCGAAACCCTCGGCGAGCACGGAGCGGTGGCGCACGGCCACCACGAGGACCAGCACCAGCGGGAGCAGGCACAGGACCGGCCGGACGGCGGGCCGCAGGGTGAGGCGGCGGGGGAGCCGGGGCAGCGCCCGGGGAAGTCGTACGGCTGTCACATCGGGAGAGGCTTTCCGCGCCGCGCCAACGTGAGGTTGCGGGCACGGAGACGGCGGCTGACACGCCGGGCAAGCCGGGGGAGGGACGGCCCCCGGGTGCCGCGTGCCGCCCCGGCCGTGCACCTCGACGCCGACCACGGTGCCGACTCCGGTGCCGGGTGCGATGTCCGCCCCGGCGCGCGCGGGAGAGCGCCCGCGCAGGTTCCGGCGCCCGGATCCATTGACCTCAACAAAGCTTGAGGTCCTACTGTCTCTCCCATGAGCATGGAGACCACAGCCTGGACACAGTTGCACAGTGTCATGAACGCCCAACAGGAGCGTCGACCCTTCGACCGCGCGACGCTGCGCCGCATCGCCGCCTTCGCCCGCCCGCACCGCCGCCGTATCGCGCAGTTCGTCCTCCTCAGTGTGGTGACCGCGCTGCTGGCCGTCGCGACGCCGGTGCTCGCGGGGCACGTCGTGAACACGATCGTGGCCCACGGTGACGAGAGCACCGTCGTCCGTCTTTCCGTGCTCATCGCCGTCATCGCGGTCGCCGAAGCGGCGTTCGGGATCCTGGGCCGCTGGCTCTCGTCGACGCTCGGCGAGGGACTCATCCTCGATCTGCGGACGGCTGTCTTCGATCATGTGCAGCGCATGCCGGTCGCGTTCTTCACACGTACACGTACGGGCGCGCTCGTCAGTCGACTCAACAACGACGTGATCGGCGCCCAGCGCGCGTTCAGCAACACCCTGTCCGGGGTGGTCAGCAATCTGGTGACCCTGCTGCTCACCCTGGTCGTGATGCTCACCCTGTCCTGGCAGATCACCCTGCTCGCGCTGGTCCTGCTGCCGGTGTTCGTGATCCCCGCCCGGCGGATGGGCAGCCGCATGGCCAAGCTCCAGCGGGAGGCGGCCGACCTCAACGCCTCCATGGGCACCCGGATGACCGAGCGCTTCTCCGCGCCCGGCGCCACCCTCGTCAAGCTCTTCGGGCGGCCCGGGGAGGAGTCCGCCGAGTTCGCGGCGCGCGCCCGGCGGGTGCGGGACATCGGGGTGCGTACGGCGATGGCGCAGTCCGCCTTCATCACCGCCCTGACCCTGGTGTCGGCCCTCGCCCTCGCCCTCGTCTACGGGCTCGGCGGCTGGTTCGCCCTGCGCGGCACCCTGGAGCCGGGCGCCGTCGTCTCACTGGCGCTGCTGCTCACCCGTCTGTACGCGCCGCTCACCTCGCTGGCCGGGGCGCGCGTCGAGGTCATGAGCGCCCTGGTCAGCTTCGAGCGCGTCTTCGAGGTGCTCGACCTGAAGCCGCTCATCGAGGAGAAGCCGGAGCCGCGCACCGTCCCGGAGGGGCCCGCGGCCGTCGAGTTCGAGGATGTCCGCTTCGCCTACCCGTCTGCCGACAAGGTCTCCCTCGCCTCCCTGGAGGAGGTCGCCGCCCTCGACACCCGGGGCGGCGACGAGGTCCTGCACGGCATCTCCTTCCGCGCCGAACCCGGCCAGACGATCGCGCTCGTCGGCTCCTCCGGCGCCGGCAAGTCGACCATCGCCCAACTGCTGCCGCGGCTGTACGACACCGACGCCGGGGCCGTACGCATCGGCGGCGTCGACGTCCGCGAGCTCAGCGCCGCGTCGATGCGCGCGACCCTCGGCATGGTCACCCAGGACGGGCACCTCTTCCACGACTCGGTCCGGGAGAACCTGCTCCTCGCCCGGCCCGGGGCGGCCGAGGACGAGCTGTGGGACGTGCTGCGCCGGGCCCGTCTCGACGAACTCGTCCGGTCCCTGCCCGACGGCCTCGACACCGTGGTCGGCGAGCGCGGCTACCGGCTCTCCGGCGGCGAGCGCCAGCGCATGACCATCGCCCGGCTGCTGCTCGCCCGCCAGCGCGTCGTCATCCTGGACGAGGCCACCGCCCATCTCGACAACACCTCGGAGGCTGCCGTCCAGGAGGCGCTCACCGAGGCACTGGAGGGCCGCACCGCCGTCGTGATCGCGCACCGGCTGTCGACGGTCCGGGCCGCCGACCTGATCCTGGTCGTCGAGGCGGGCCGGATCGTCGAGCGCGGCACCCACGAGGATCTGCTCGCGGCGGACGGCCGCTACGCGGAGCTGTACCGGACCCAGTTCAGGACCGGCCGGCCGGACGAGGAGCAGATCCCGGTGACCGTGGACGCGACGCCGTAGCGACCGGGTGGCCGTCCGCCGCTGTCGGCGGGCGGCCACCCTGTCTCCCCCGAAAACACCCGGTCAGGTGGTGAACCGGTGGCTGCCGGAGCCCACGCGGTACACCGCGCAGCCGTCCTCCGTACGCAGGAAGGCCGCGCCGGTGTGCGAGACCGCGTCCGGGCCGGACGCCGGAATCCACACCTCGGCCGTGGTGTTGGCGGGCACGGCGCAGGTCAGGTCGAAGCCGTCGGGGCGCTGGTGCCACCGGGTGGACACCGGCCCGTACACGGAGGTGAACGTGGCCCGCGCGGAGGTGACGCCGCCGCCCGGCCGGGGGCGGACGACGGTCTCCCGGTAGCCGGGCCGGCCGGGCGAGATACCGGCGACGGTCGCGTACATCCACTCGCCCACCGAGCCGTAGGCGTAGTGGTTGAAGGAGTTCATGTCCGGGGTCTGGAAGCCGCCGTCGGGCCGGATGGAGTCCCAGCGTTCCCACATCGTGGTGGAGCCCCTGTCGATCTGGTAGCCCCAGCTGGGGAAGGTGCGCTGCCGGAGCAGCCGGTAGGCGACGTCGGTGTGCCCGGTGTCCGTGAGGACCGGGAGCAGCCGGGGAGTACCGAGGAAGCCCGTCGACAGGTGCCAGTCCTTCGCGCGGATCAGGTCGACGAGACGTCCGGCGGCCGCCGTGCGCAGGGCGTCGGGCACCAGGTTCATCGACAGGGCGAGCACGTACGCCGTCTGCGTGTCGCCCTTCACCCTCCCGCCGGCGTCGACATAGGCGTTCCGGAACGCCTCGCGGACGCGCTCGAAGAGACGCGCGTGGGGCGCGGGATCCTCGCCGAGCGCCGTGGCCATGCGGACCGCGAGGTCGGCGCTGTGCGCGAAGTACGCGGTGGCGACGACGTCCTTGGGCGTCTCGTCCGAGACGTTCAGCCAGTCCCCGTATCCGTCCGCCGGCCGCAGCAGGCCGTTGCTGTGGCGCTCCAGGTAGGCCAGCCAAGCCCGGACGGACGGCCAGGCGTCGGCCAGTACCTGTCTGTCCCCGTAGGCCTGGTACAGCGCCCAGGGCACGGTGACACCCGCGTCACCCCAGCCCGCGACACCGTTGCCGACCGTTCCGACCATGGGCGCCACGTCGGTGAACGCGCCCTCGGCGGTCTGGCCGTCCCGCAGGTCCACGAGCCACTTGGCCAGGAAGCGGGCCGACTCCATCGTGTAGGCGGCCGTGGGGGCGAAGACGTTGATGTCACCGGTCCAGCCCAGCCGCTCGTCGCGCGCGGGCGTGTCCGTCGGGACGGAGAGGAAGTTGCCCCGCTGCCCCCAGGTGATGTTGCTGTGCAGCTGGTTGAGCATCGGGACGTCGGTCTCGAACTCCAGGGTGAAGGGCGCCGACGTATGCATGACGCGGCCGGTCACGGCCTCCGCGGTGGGAGTGCCGGGGAACCCGGTGACCTCGACGTAGCGGAACCCGTGGAAGGTGAACCGCGGCTCGTACGTCTCCTCGCCGCCCCCCTTGAGGGTGTACGTGTCGGTCGCCGCGGCCGAGCGCAGATTCGCGGTGTACAGGGTGCCGTCCGGGTTGAGGACCTCGGCGTGACGCATCCGCACGGTCGTCCCGGCGTCGCCCGACACGCGCAGCCGGACCGAGCCGACCATGTTCTGGCCCAGGTCGAAGACGAAGACGCCCGGCGCGGGTTCGGTCACCTTCTCGGCCGGCCGTTCAGCGGCCACGCGCACCGGGCCGTCGACCTGCGCGACGATCCGGGCGGGCGTGCCGTCGCCTGCGGCGCGGACCGCGAGCCAGGTCCGGTCGTCGAAACCGGGTGAGGTCCAGCCGGCGTTCTCCGCACGCGCGTCGTACGTCTCCCCGTTCAGCAGGTCGGCCGAGACGATCGGCCCGGCCGCGGCCCGCCAGTCGGTGCCCGAAGTGACGCGCTCACTGGTCCCGTCGGCGTACTCCACCTCCAACTGCGCCAGCAGCGCGGGGCGTTCGCCGTACTGGTGGGGCCCGAACATGCCGACGTCGCCCGCGTACCAGCCCGGCGCCACATAGCTGCCGATGGCGTTGGCGCCGGGCCGCAGGAGCGAGGTGACGTCGTAGGTCTGGTACTGGACGCGTTCGCGGTAGTCGGTCCAGCCGGGGGCGAGCTGGTCGCGGCCCACCCGGCGGCCGTTGAGGTGGGCCTCGTACAGGCCGAGGGCCGTGGCGTACAGGCGTGCGCGGGCCACCTTCTTGCGGGGCAGGGTGAACTCGTGCCGCAGCTGGTTGGCGGCGAACGACACCGGCACGACCCTGCCCCAGGGGCCCGCCCCCCACCGGGCGGCCACCTTCGCCGCCGGCCAGCCGCTGTCGTCGAAGCCGTCCCCGCGCCAGTCGCCCGAGGGCTCCGTGTCCGTGCTCCTCCAGGAGGCGTCGGTGACGATCCGCAGCTCACCGGAGGTGGTGCCCAGGGTGAGAACGGCGACCAGGCCGGCGGGTCCCACCGTCGCGTTGGCCGCCGCGACCGCGAGGACGTTCCGCCCCGGGTGCAGCCGTCCGAGGACGTCCACGACGGCCGGACGGCGCCAGTCCTCGTGCTCCGTCGCCAGGTCGGTGCGGGCCACTTCGGCACCGTTGAGGGAGAGGGAGAAAACGTTGTCGGCGCTGATGGCCAGGTTCGCCGCCGTGACACCCTCGGGGACGTCGACGACCCGCCGGAACCACCGCGTGGCCGCCGGAGCGCTGCTCGCCGGATCCCCCTCGGGGAACCAGATCCAGGAACTGCCCTCGAGGGAGGGCGCGTCCGTGAGGGCCGCGGGAGCCGAGACCCAGTCCGCAGACCATCCCGCGTCCATGAGCCCGGTCTCCCACCAGGACGGAGCGCTCCAGTCGGAGGCCGAGCCGTCGGTGTCCCAGACCTGCACGGACCAGAAGTAGCGCGTCCGCGGGGCGAGCCGCGGACCGGCGTACGGGACGAGGACGGACTGATCGGACGTCACCTTCCCGCTGTCCCACACGTCGGGCCGGGACAGGCCCGAGGCACTGGACGCGACCCTGATCCGATACGCGCTCTGCAGCGTCCCCGGCTCGTCCGAGACCATCGGCCAGCTCAGCCGGGGGTGTTGCGCGTCGAGCCCCAAGGGGTTCTGGACGTACTCGACGGTCGGAGCGGTGATGCGCGGGGCTCCGCGCCGTGCGCGCGCCCCGGCCGGTCCGGACGTGGGCGCGGATGCGGACCCGGGTGCGGCTGCGGCCGGTCCCGCTCCGGTGGCCGTCGCGGCAACGGCGCCCGCCGCACCCGCCAGGATGTTCCTCCTGCTGATCAACTGCGGCCCCTCACCTAGGAGTTATGAATCGATTCACGGCGGTGAAGGTAGGGTGGGGGGAGGCTGAGGTCAACAAGTGCGGCTGTATTTTCCTGAATTCGGCCATGCTGATCCGTGTCATCGCGGAATCCGGCCGGTTCGCGTCCCCGAACATTGAACGGTTTCAATGGAAGCCCGACGGATCCGGACGCCCGCCCGGCAAGCCCGCACGTCCGCGTGGGCGGCTGTGGGTGCGGTCCGGGGGAGCGGCCGCAGCGCCTGCCCGGGGGCCTTTCGGAACGGACGATTCCGCGAGCTGTCGGGCCGTCGCGAGGCCGTCGTGCTTCTCGAGGCGCCGACAGGCGTCTCATCGGCCGGGCTCCGCCGCGCAGGGCGTCGGCCGGGTCAGGACTCCCGGGAGTGCTCCGGGGCCGTGTGCGCCGGGGAGGGGACGGCCGCCACGGGCAGGCGCAGTTCGAAGAGCGCGCCTCCGGAAGGCGCCTCGCCCACGGTGAGCGTGCCACCGTGACGCCGCGCCACGTCACGGGCGATGGCCAGACCCAGACCCGCGCCGCCGTCGTCGCGAGCGCGCGCGTCGTCCAGCCGTACGAACCGTTCGAAGATCCGCTCTCGTTCGGAGGCCGGCACACCGCTTCCGTCGTCCGCGACGGTGAGGACGACCCGGTCGCCCCGGGCCGTTACGCGCACGACGACCCCGGCGCGCGAGTGCCGCTGGGCGTTGTCCAGGAGATTGCCGATGACCCGGGCCAACTGACCGCGTGAACCCGCCACTTGAGGTACACCGTCCGTCCGGAAGGACACCGGCGCGCGGTCGGCGGGGCGGCGCTCCAGCTCCTCGCGGACCAGCTCGCCCAGGTCGACCCGCCCCTGCCCCGGCCGCTCCCCGGCGTCGAGCCGGGCGAGCAGCAACAGATCGGCCGCGAGGTGCTGCAACCGCTCGGTGTCCTTGACCGCGCCGGGTACGTCCAGCAGTTGGGGGTGCGCCGAGCCGACCTCGAGCTGGGTGCGCAACGAGGCGATGGGGCTGCGCAGTTCGTGGGAGGCGTCGGCGACGAAGCGGCGCTGCCGGTCGACGGCGGCCTCCAGCGCGGTGAGCGTCTCGTTGGTGGTGCGGGCCAGCCGGGCCACCTCATCGTGCGAGGCGGGTTCCGGTACGCGGCGGGAGAGGTCCTCGGAGGCGGTGATCGCCGCCATCTCCCGCCGGATGCCCTCCACGGGGGCCAGAGCGCGCCGTGTCACCAGCCAGGTCACGCCGCCGACGACCAGCAGCACCAGCGGCAGTCCCGCGAGCATCGCCACCGCGGCGCTGCGGACGGCGCTCTCGCGTGCCGCCAGGGAGGCGCCCGCGTGGACGAGCACCGTCCGGCCGCCGAGATCCGTGGCCTTGACGGTGGCGAACCGGTACGGGGCACCGCGCCCGTAGACCACCGCGTGTCCGGAGCCCTCCAGGACGGTGTCGCCGATGGTTCCGATGGCCGGATCGTTCGCCCGGGGTGCCGGACTGCCGACGGAGCCGTGGTCGTCCGCGCCGTGATCGTCGTCCGTACTGCGGTCGTCCGGACCGTGGCTGCCCGACCCGCTGTCGTCGCTGCCGCGGTTCCTGTCCCGGCCGCGGCCGCCGTGGTCGTCGGCCGTTCCGGTGCCGAGCTGGGTGGCGGTGTTCGGGGCCTGCGCCGGGGAAACGGACGGGGACGGCGACGGGGCAGGAGCAGTGGGGGAGGCGGCGGTCCGCGGCACACGCACGGCCGTCACGCCGGTGCCGCTGACGCTCTCCAGCCCCGCGCCGACCGCCAGCAGACGGCCGTCCTCGTCCGTCACCTGCACCGGGATTCCCTCCCGCGCGCCCTCCGGCAGCGTCAGCCGGGCGTCACCCCCGCGCCAGGTGGCGACCCCGAGGGCGATCCTGCGGGCCGTGTCGTTGGCCTCGCTCTGCGCCTGCTCGGTGAGGTTCACGCGCAGCGACATCAGTACCGCGATCCCGGCGGCCACCAGCGCGACCGTCACCACGGCGGTGGCCCACAGGACCATCGTGGCCTTCACGGAACCGAACCGCCGCCGCCTCACGAGGCCACCAGTCGGTACCCGGCGCCGCGCACGGTCTGGATCGTGTCCGTGCCGAGTTTGCGGCGCAGCGTGCTGACGTACACCTCGACGATGTTCGGGTCGCCGTCGTAGGCGAAGTCCCAGACGTGCTCCAGGATCTCGGGTTTGCCCACCACCTGTCCGGCCCGTGTCACGAGCTGTTCCAGCACCGCGAACTCCTTCGCGGTGAGCGTCACTTCCGTCTCGTCCCGGCACACGCGGCGGGCCGCAGTGTCGACGACGAGACTGCCGACACGCAGGACCGGCGACGCGCCGGCGGAGCCGCTGCGGTGCAGCAGCGCCTTCACCCGCGCCACCAGCACGACGTACGAGAACGGTTTCGTCAGGTAGTCGTCGGCGCCGGTGTCCAGGCCTTCCGCCTCGTCGTACTCACCGTCCTTGGCCGTGAGCATCAGGATCGGCACGTCGTGGCCCGCCGCGCGCAGGGCCGCGCAGACGCGGTAGCCGTTGAGGCCCGGCAGCATGATGTCGAGCACCACCAGATCGTGGACGCCCTCGGCTGCCAGACGCAGGCCCTCGTTCCCGTCGTGGACGACGTCCACGGCGAAACCCTCGGCCCGCAGGCCTTTCGCCAACGAGAGCGCGAGCCGCTTCTCGTCCTCCACGATCAACAGGCGCATGTGCCCAGCCTCCCAGACGGAACCTGAAGCGATTTTCAGGTGGCTTCAGGTCCCCTTCAGCTTGCCCTCGGCACATTGGGCGTCACCGAACAGGCAGGACACAGATACGACACAGGCCGGACAGCCGTCCGGCCGGGGAGGTTCGACATGAAGCGCACCGCTTCCATCGCCACCGTCTTCGTGGCCGCCGTACTCGTCGGCGGCGGCGGGTACTCGGCGCTCGCCACGGGCGGCACCGACCGGCACGGGGGCGGTCCCGAGGACCGGCCCTCCGCCACGGCCGCGCCGGCATCCTCACCGTCACCGTCGTCGGCCTCCCTGACCGCCGCCCGGGCGGAGGCCGCCGCACGGAAGGCGTACCCGGGCACCGTCGTCGAGGTCGGACCCGACGACGACCACCCGGGCTACTGGGAGGTGCACATCGTCGGCGCCGACCACGTCCTCCGCGAAGTGCGCGTCGACATCAGTACGGGCGCCGTCGTCCTGGACCGGCGCGGCGGCGGCGACCGCGCGGGTGACGACCACGGGGGGCGCACCGGAGCCGACGACCATGGCGCGCGCGACGCGGCAGGGGACGACCGGGGGCGCGGAACCCGCGGACGGGACGACCTGCCGGGGGACGACCGCGGTGGCTCCACGGGCGTCGGCGACGACCGCGCGGGTGACGACCACGGTGTCCACGCCGGCGGGGACGACCACCTGAACGCGGGTGACGACCACGTCGGTGACGACGGTGGACATGACCGCGACCGGCACCGCGGCGGTCACGGCGGTCACGGCGGCGACGACCGCTGACGGGACGGCTCCCGGCCGTACGGCCGGCCCTCTGACGCGGCCATCAGCCGCCTCAGAGGGTCGGGGGGGGGGGGGGGGGGGGGCGGGGGGGGCCCCCCCCGGGGGGCCCCCCGGCGCCCCCCCCACAAGGCCTGGAGGGGGGGGGGGGAAGGCGGCGCTGGCGAGCGCGGC
>NZ_JBIRQM010000001.1:220887-225676 GCF_044333225.1 Streptomyces sp. NPDC021080
GGGTCCGCGGTTTGGGGGCGGGGGGCGCGGCCGGGCGGGGGCCCGGGGGGGGCGCGGGCGCCCCCCGGGGGGGGGGGGGGGCGCCGGGGGGGGGGCCCCCCCCCCCCCCCCCGGGGCCCCCCCCCGACCCCTCCAGATTGGGGATGCGGGGGGTGCCCAAGACAAGGCTGCCGGGGCGGCGAGGAGTTGGACAGGCTGGAGTCCGCTCATCGCTGCCGACCGCCCGGTGCAGCCCGGTCCGGGTACGGCCAAGGAGGGGAGTCGTCATGAGTAAGTTCGCGCGGGGCGTGGGGAAGCGGAAGGTCACCGCCGCCGGCCTCGCCATCTCCGGCATCGTGATCAGTGCCTCGGTCGCGCCCGTCACCGCCCACGCGGCCGTTCCGGCCTTCCCGGACAACATCACCATCTTCCCGGACCGGGACTTCGTCTCGATCGACGGCTTCTCCGAGCACGCCGGGGAGCAGGTGACGATCGAGGTGCAGCGCCCGCACGTCGGGCTCATCGGTTCGGCCACCGGCACGATGGCGTCGGCGGCCTCGATCGCGGCGGGCAACCCGGCCATCGAGGTGAACCACCCCGGCGGTCTGTGCTGGGGCGCCGGCGGCGGCCTCCAGGTGACTCCCGACATCCGGGCCGGTGACGTCGTGTCGGTCAAGTTCGGAGGAACGGTGGCCGCCGATGCCACGGCCCTCGACATCGGCGTCACCGGCGGAGCCCTGACCACGCCGACCACCCTGGTGATCCAGGGGCGGCTCGGATCCGAGGTCGACCCGGCGTTCCTGGAGGAGCGGATCATCCAGCCGGCCCTGCGGGACACCGAGGTGGCACGGCGGGACGCGCGGGCTGTCCCGGGTGCCGTGGTGAACGCGCCGAAGGGCGGTTACTCCTCCGGCATGGAGGTGGCCGACGGCATCTTCACCGCCACCTACAAGTTCGGGAGCGCGGACACGGCGGCCGTCGCGGCCGATGGTCTCTACACCGTGACGAGCTGGCAGGACCAGGACCCCGACGGCAACACCCAGGGCGTGACGATCTCGGAGTTCGGTGAGGTGGGCGGTCCCGGGATGGGCGGCTGCCCGGCCGGGGCGGTCCAGCAGGGGCCGGTTTCGCCCACCGGCGTCGTGGTGCACGACGAGGGTGGCTCGACCTCGGTGAGCTGGACCCCGCCCAAGCCGACCCCCGGTACGGCGCCGATCCTCGGATACACCGTGCGTGCCGTCGACCGGCTGAGCAAGAACGGGGTGCAGGGCGAGACCGGCGTCCGCGTCAACGACCCCGACGCGACCTCGGTGACCCTGCCGGGCTCCGTCGAGGGCAAGCGGGTCGAGGTCAGGTCGTTCGGCGAGGCGGGTGAATCCTGGCCGCCCGCGCTGCCGGGCGGCGACCCGGCGGCGGACTCGACGCCGCCGACCGTCACGGCCAAGCCCGCCGGCGGGCTCTACACGGCCGACACCCAGGTCACGCTGACCGCCAATGAGGCCGGCTCGGAGATCTACTACACGCTCGACGGTTCCGACCCGCTGGAGGCGGGCACCACCGGACCCGCGGCGAAGCTGTACACCGGGCCGTTCGAGCTGAAGGCCTCCGACGGGCCCAGGACCGTGCGGTTCGTGGCCTTCGACGCGGCCGGCAACGCCTCGCAGGCGCGGCTGGAGAAGTACACGTTCGGGTCGGCGAAGGAGCCGGGCGCTCCGCGGCCGGTGACCGCGCAGGGCTCCAACGCGAGTGCCACCGTCCGGTGGACGGCGCCCGAGGACCCGGGCACCTCGCCGATCACGGGCTACGAGATCACCGCGACCCCCGCCTCCGGCGCGCCCGTCACGGCCACGGCCGGAGCCGGCGCGTCCAGCGTGCTGCTGACCGGGCTGAAGAACGACACGGCGTACACCGTGACGGTCGTCGCCGTGAACGCGGTCGGCAAGGGCGCCTCGTCCACGCCGGTCGAGGTCACCCCCAAGGCGCCCGCGGTCGACAAGCTCGCGATCACGCTCGCCAAGTGGAAGTCCGGGGACCTGCGGCTCGAAGGCACCGGGTCCGTTCCGGGGGCGTCGCTGACGCTGCGCATCGGCGGGCCGGACGGCCAGGTCTTCGCCTCCAACGTGATCGTGCAGCCGCCCGCGGCGGGCGCGGTCAACGGCACCTGGAGCCTGCGCCTGCGGACCGGCCCGGGCACGGTCACGAACCCGAGCCCTGTCCACATCTCGTCCGACAAGGGCGGAATCCTGGAAAAGGTGACCCTGCCGAACGGCTAGGACCGGCCGACCCGCGCCCCGGCGGGGAGCGTTCGCCGTGCCTCGAACGCCCCCCGCCGGGGCGCCCGCCAGGACCGGCGCGGTCGAAGGAAGCCCCTCCTTCAAGGGCCGCCCCGGTCCGGCCGGGCGGCCGGTGGACCCCCTCCACCGGCCGCCCGCGCCTTTCCCGACCGTCCGGTCACCTCTCCTCCGCGGTGCATTCAGGAACACCGCGAGCCGCCCCGCGGCCGAGGAGCACGGCCGGAGCCGGCACACACCGCAGTACCGAGAACCCGAGAAGACCAGGGCATCCGCGACTCCATGGGGGAGAGCGGGGTGCCCGAGCCGCCGTCGCGGCGGCCCACCATGGGGGTGAACCCGCACATGCACGACAACGCGCTGTCCAGGCGTGACCTGATGAAGTACGGCGTCCTCGCGTCGGCGGCCCTGGCGCTGCCGCTCGAACACGTCGTACGCGCCAAGACGGCTTCGGACCGGATCGCGGTCAGCAAGTTCCCGAAGCCGTTCACCGTGCCGTTCGCGGTGCCGCCCGAGGCCGTACCGGTCAAACGGTCGAGCACCACCGACTACTACAGCGTCACCATGCGCAGTGCCATGACCGAGATCCTGCCCGGCATGAAGACCGAGACCTGGTCGTACGACGGGTCGTTCGGCGGTCCGACGATCCGGGCCACCCGGGGCCGGCCGGCCGTCGTACGGCACATCAACGCGCTGCCCCGGGTGCATCCGCGCCTGGGGTACGAGTCGTGGACCTCGGTCCACCTGCACGGTTCGGCATCGCTGCCGGAGTACGACGGCTACGCCAGCGATGTGACGCGCACGGGCGAGTACAAGGACTACCACTACCCGAACTCCCAGGACGCGCGCACCCTCTGGTACCACGACCACGGCGTCCACCACACGGCCGAGAACGCGTACATGGGCCTTGCCGCGATGTACACGATGCACGACGACCTGGAGCAGTCGCTGCCGATCCCGCACGGCCGTTACGACGTGCCGCTGATCGTCCGGGACGCCATGTTCGACCGCGACGGACAGCTGCTGTACGACGACGGCGGCCACTCCGGGATCTTCGGGGACGTGATCCTGGTCAACGGGCGGCCCTGGCCCGTGATGAAGGTCGAGCGGCGCAAGTACCGCTTCCGCATCCTGAACGGCTCGATCTCGCGGGGCTTCAAGTTCGCGCTGAGCACCGGCGATCCGTTCGTCTTCATCGGCACGGACGCGGGCCTGATGCCGGAGCCCCGCTCGGTGACCAGCTACCGGCACGGCATCGCCGAGCGCTACGAGGTGGTCATCGACTTCGCCAAGTACAAGGTCGGCCAGCGGGTGGTGCTGAAGAACCTCGGCGTGCCGAACTCGGAGGACTTCGACACTACCGGCGACGTGATGGCCTTCGACGTCGCGGGCGATCCCACGGACCTGTCCGGCAACAGCGTTCCGGACCGGCTGAACCCGAACGCGCCGGCGATGGACCTGACCGCCGCGATGGCGAAGAAGACCCGCAAGTTCGAGTTCATCCGCAAGGACGGCATCTGGACCGTCAACGGCAAGACGTGGGCCGACGTGGTCGCCTCCGACTACGAGTACGTCTGGGCCGATCCGGGGCTCGGGGACGTCGAGATCTGGGAGTTCGAGAACAAGTCCGGCGGCTGGTGGCACCCGGTCCATGTGCACCTGGTCGACTTCAAGATCCTGGACCGCAACGGCAAGGCGCCGTCGCCGTGGGAACTCGGCGGCAAGGACACCGTGTACGTCGGCGAGAACGAGACCGTGCGCATGGTGGTCAAGTTCGGCCCGAACAACGGGCGTTACATGATCCACTGCCACAACCTGGTGCACGAGGACCACGACATGATGGCCCAGTTCCGGGTCGGGCCGCCCACCGACGGGCACCACCCGGTGTACGCGGCGCCCGCCGGGTCCGGGACCGCCCCGACGCTGGGGTACGACGATGACTCCATCGACTGAGGCGCGCCCCGCCGAGGTGGCCGCGGAGGTGCCGGGCCCGCGATCCGGCCGATACCTCACGGACCGGCGCCTCGGGTCGCTGCTCTGTGCCGCCGCGAGCGCCGGGGACCTGGTGGTCTTCCAGCAGAACCTGGCGAGCGGCCTGGCCGTGTCACTGCCGTTCCTGGCGGCGGCCGTCGTCCAGCTCGTCCTCGCCCGGCGGGTGTGGGCCTCGCCGCGCACGGCCGCGGCCCTGTCCGCGGTCCTCGTGCTGGGCCTGGTGATCGGTCTGCAGGCCGTCGCCGTACGCAGCGGTGCGATGTCCCTGGGGCCGCGCGAGGAGCCGCTGCGGGCCGATCCGCTCGTGACGGTGGCGCTGTTCCTGCGGCTCGCCGCGCTGTTCTGCCTGGTGCGCGCCCTGTCCGGCCGCGGGCGGTCCTGGGCCGTCAACGCACTCCTCGTCATCGGGGCGGTGGTGTGGACGCTCGGGCTGACCGGCCTGCCGGGGTGACACGGCCGGGGCGGGGGGGGCGCGGGGGCCCGGGGCGGGACCGCGGGCGGGGCCGGCGGCGCGCCGGGGGCGGCGG
>NZ_JBIRQM010000001.1:225686-546600 GCF_044333225.1 Streptomyces sp. NPDC021080
GCGGCCGTCCACCCCCGCCGGGCGGGGGGGGGGGGGTGGGGGGGGGGGGGGGGGCGCCCGCGGGGGGGGGGGGGCCGCGGGGGGGGGGGGGGGGGGGGCCGGGGGCGGGCCCCCCCCCCCGCCGCCCTGCTCGTGGTGCCGGCCGTGGCGTTCGTGGCCGGCACCTTCCTGGTGGAGCCGGTGCGGGTCGAGTCGACCAGCATGGAGCCGACGCTGTCGGCCGGGGACCATCTGCTCGTCGACGACCGCGCGTACCGCGGCGCCCCGCCCCGGCGCGGCGATCTCGTGGTGTTCGACGAGTCCGGCGCGACGCTGGTCAAGCGGGTCGTGGCGGTGGCGGGGGACACGGTCGCGATCGAGGACGGGGTCCTGGAGGTCGACGGCCGTGCCGTCGAGGAGCCGGCGGTCGATCCGAAGACGGTCGACGGGATGTACTACGGGCCCGCGCGGGTACCGGACGGCACCGTCTTCGTGCTGGGCGACAACCGTCGGCACTCCGTGGACTCCCGGCAGTTCGGACCGGTCCCCGTCACGAAGGTGACCGGACGGGTGATCCTGCGCTGGTGGCCACGGCCCGGGAGACCGTGAGGGTGCGCGGGCCCGGGAGACCGTGAGGGTGCGCGGGCCCGGCGGACCGTGGGGGGGGGGGGGGCCCGGCCCCCCCCCCCCCCCCGGGGGGGGCCCCCCGCCGCCCCCCCCCCCCGCCCCCGGGCCCCCCCCCCCCCCGCGGTAGATGGGCGGGGACCGGGCGGGGGGGGGGGGGGGGGGCGGGGGCGGGGGGGGGGGGGGGGGCCGGGGGGCCGGGGGGGGGGGGGCGCCCCGCCCCCCCCCCCGCCACGGGTTCATGTGCCCGGGGAGACCGCCACGACGGCGTCGAGCACCGCGTCGATCCCGGTGTCCTTGCGCAGGACCGTGGCGGCTCCGGCGTCCCGGGCCGCCCGTTCCAGCCGGCCGCCGACCGCGGAGGTCAGCACCACGACCCGGGTCCCCGGCCGGAGCGTCAGCAGCCGTCCGGTCGCCTCGGCCCCGTCCATGACGGGCATGACCAGATCCATGAGGACCACGTCCGGCAGGAGCCGTGCCACCGCGTCGACGGCCTCCGCGCCGTCGCGGGCCACCCCCACCACGTCCACGAGCGTGCTGCGGCCGAGCGCCCCGGCCAGGGCGTCCCGCACGAGCGGGTGGTCGTCGACGACGAGCAGGCGAATCGGCATGGTCCAACGGTGCCCGTCCCGAGGCGGTACAGCCACCCCCAAACCGGAGGGGGCGACAGCCCGCAAGGACACGATTCCTTCACAACCCGTTCTCCGTTCCACCACGTCGTGATTGCATGGCGCATGCGTTCCGGCCACGGTGGCGGTCCGCTGAGGTGGGGAGAGCATGCCGGGACAAGAGGGGTCGCCGAAGACGCGGGTACTGATCGTCGACGACCATCGGACCTTCGCGGAACTGCTGGCCTTCGCGCTGGGGTCCCAGCCGGACTTCGACTGCGCGGGCTGGGCGGGCACCGGGGCGACGGCCGTCGAGCTGGCGGCCAGGGAACAACCCGACATGGTCGTGATGGACATCTCGCTCGGCACGGAGAGCGGGCTCGAGGTCACCCGGCGGATCCGGGAGACGACGCCGGACGCGACCGTCGTCATCGTCTCCGCGCACCGCGATCCCGACTGGGTGGTGCGCGCCGCACAGGCGGGCGCCAGCGCGTTCGTGCCGAAGTCCGGGTCGCTGGAGGAGATGCTGAGAGTCCTGCGCGACGTACGGCAGGGATCGATGCTCGTGTCCGCGTCCGTGTTCGGTGAACCGCCCCGGCCGCGGGCCACGGACGACCCCGCCGTGGCCGCTCTGACCGCGCGCGAGTCCGAGGTGCTCACCCTGATGGGCAAGGGGCTGGCTCCGGCGGCGATCGCCAGACTGCTGGGCATCAGCGTCAACACCTGCCGCGGCTACGTGAAGGCGATCCACCTCAAGCTCGGGGTGCGCTCGCAGCTGCAGGCCGTGGTGAAGGCGCAGCAGCTCGGTCTCGTCGAGGCGCACAGCGATGGCTGACCGAGAGGGCACGGTCCCGGCACGGGATTCCGGCGGCAGCAGAACGGTCCGGCGCGCGGTGGTCGCGATGGTGCTGATCGGGCTGAGCTCCTTCACCGTCGTCGGCGCGGCGACCCTGTTCGCCGCCGAGTCGATCGCCAAGCGGACCGCGCTCGCCGAGGCCGCGCGGTCCGCGCAGCTGATGGGAAACGTGATCTTCAAGCCGGCCGTGCCCCGGCTGATCCGCGGCGACCGCACCGCGCGGGCGCAGCTGGACGAGGCGGTCGCGGCCCGGGAGAGCGAGGCCGGCGTCGTACGCGTGAAGGTGTGGAACCGGCAGGGCGTGGTGCTCTACTCCAACGAGCACCACGCCATCGGCATGTCCTTCCCCCTGAACGACGACGTGCGCAAGACCATCGACGGGCACGCCAGCTGGGCGGACCTCTCCGACCTGTCCGACGAGGAGAACATCACCGAACCCTACGGCGACAGCCGTCTCGTGGAGGTCTACGTTCCCCTGGACCTGGCCTCCGGCGAACGGCTCGCGCTGGAGGTGTACTTCACCGACGACCGGGTGGCCATCGCACGCGACGAGCTGATGCGCACCCTCGTACCGTTCTCGATCCTGGCGCTGCTGCTTCTGCTGGTCACCCAGCTCCCGGTCTCCGTGCAGCTGCTGCGCCGGGTCAGCCAGGCCGACGCGGAGCGCAGCCGACTGCTCGCCAACGCGCTCACCGCCTCGGAGCGCGAGCGGCGCGCGATCGCCCGTGACCTGCACGACGGCGTGGTCCAGGACCTCGCCGGTGCCGGGTACGCGCTGGAGGCCGTCCGGGCCGACCTGCCGCCCGGCACCCCGGCATCGACCGGCGGCATGCTCGACAGGGTCTCCGAGGTGCTGCGCGGCGCCGTCGGCTCGCTCCGCACGCTGATGGTGGACATCTACCCGCCGGACCTGACCGAGGACGGGCTGCCGCAGGCGGTCGAACTGCTCGCCGAGCGCCTGCGCCGGGAGGGGGTCGCCGTCACCACGACCGTCGACGTGCGGGCCGCGCTGGGGCCGGACCTGGCAGCCGCCGCCTACCGCTGCACACGGGAGTGCGTGACCAACATCCTCAAGCACGCCGAGGCGGACCGGGCATGGATCGACGTCACCGGTGGCCAGGAGCGGCTGCTGGTCGTGGTGACGGACGACGGAAAGGGGCCGGGCACCGCCCTCGGCACCACCGGGCATCTCGGACTGCAGCTCATCCGGGACACGGCGAGCGAGCTGGGCGGCGAGGTCACGGTCGCCGAGCGCCCCGACGGCGGCACCGAGGTACGCACCGTGCTGCCGGTCCCGTCCTGACCCCCTCGTTTTGAGGGGGTCCCACCCCCCAAGGGCGAGGCTGCCGGGGGCGGTGGCGGAGCGGCACCCTGGACGTGCCGTCCGACCAGTGCACCCGGGGGGAAACGGATGCGCCGCATCGTCACCACGCTCTGCCTTGTTCTCTGCGCCCTGTTCCTGCAGGCCGTGTCCGCGGGCCCGGCCGCCGCGCACACCGGTCTGCTGTCGAGCGAGCCCGCGGCAGGACAGGTGCTGCCGCGCCTGCCGGCCAAGGTCGCGCTGACGTTCCGCCGGCCGGTGACCGCGGGCGCCGACGCGGTGCGCGTGTTCGACGACCACATGCGCCGGGTGGACCTCGGCGGCCACCCCGACGACCGTCGGCGCCGGACCCTGCGGACGGCCCTGCCCGGAAGCCTGCGCGCGGGCACCTACTCCGTCGCCTGGCAGGTGACGTCGGCCGACGGACACCCCGTGGCGGGCACCTACCGGTTCTCGATCGGCGCGGCCACTCACGTCGTGGGCGCCGTGCCCCCGCTCGCCGGTGCGAACGCCGCCTGGGCCGGCCGGCTCCTGGGGGTGGCCCGGGGGACCGGCTACGCCGGACTCGCCCTGGGGCCGGGCGTGCTGCTGGTCGCCCTGTGGCTGTGGCCCGCCGGGCTGCGCGACCGCAGGACCCGCGTCCTGGTGTGGGGCGGGGCCGGTCTGCTGGCGGCCGGCACGCTCGCTGTCCTGGCCGTCGACACCGTCTGGGCCGACGGCCGGCCACTGGCCGAGGCCTGGTCCGGTGCGCACGCCCATCCGTACTCGGCGACGGCCGACCTGGCCTACGCGGTGCGCTTCTACTCCCTGCTGGCGCTCGGCGCCGCGACCGCGGTGGCCACCGCGTCGGCCGGGAGGGACCGCCCCGCCAAGCCGCTGGTCCTGGCGACGACGGCCGCGGTCACCGTGCTCTGGGGCACCTGGCCGCTGACCGGGCACGCCGTCGACGGCCGGTACGCACCGCTCGCGGTGGCCGTCGATCTCGTCCACCTGGCCGCCATGACGCTCTGGCTGGGCGGACTCGCGCTGGTCGCGGCCGTCCTGTCGCGCCCCGCTCACCTCCGTGAACTGGCCGTCGTGCTGCCCCGGTTCTCGCGGCTGGCGTTCACCGCCGTCGTCGCCCTCGTCGTCACGGGGACCTGTCAGGCCTGGCGGGAGGTGGGCTCCGCCGGGCATCTCCTCGACACCCGGTTCGGCCGGCTGCTGCTGCTGAAGACGGCCGGGGTCGCCGTGGTCGTCGCGCTCGGCGGCACGGCCCGCCGCTGGGTCCACCGCCACGCCACCCGCCCGGCACCCCTTGCCCCGCCGGCGGGCAGGGAAGCGGGTACGACGCTCACCCTGACCGCACCGGCCCCGCCCGCGCCGCCGGACGCCGCTCTCGTACGAACCCTCAGGCGCGGCCTGCTGGCCGAACTGCTCGTCGCGGCCGTCGTGCTGGCCGTCACCGCCGCCTTGGTCACGACCGCCCCGCCCGTGTGACCGCATCCCGCCGCCGGTCCGGCCACGCCCGGTCCCGCAGCACCGAAGCCGTCCCCGTCCCGCTCCCGCGCCGCACGCACACCGCCGGGACCCCCGAGAGGAACCGACCCATGAAGCTGCTTCCCCCGGCCCGCACAGCCGCGGCCCTGATCGCCGCGGGACTGCTGCTGGCGACGGCGACCCCTGCCCAGGCTCACGTGCACGTGCACGCAGACCAGGCGGTGACCCCGGGCGCGACGGACGTACGCATGACGTTCCACGTGCCGAACGAGAAGGACTCCGCGCGGACCGTCGGCGTACGGATCGAGGCACCGAAGGGCGTGCGAGGAGTGCGCGCGGAGCAGGTGACGGGCTGGACCGCGGAGCAGGCGGCCGCCGGTGACGCGGGCCGGACCGTCGGCTGGTCCGGCGGGGCGATCAGCGGCGAGAACGGAGTCGATTTCGTCGTCCACATCGACCGCGTGCCCACCGGGGTGTCGGAGCTGGCCTTCGTGGCGCGGCAGGAGTACGACGACGGCGAGGTCGTCACCTGGGACCAGGAGACGGTGGCGGGGCAGGCCGAACCCGAGCACCCCGCACCCGTACTGAGTCTGGACGGGGCACCGGCCGCCGATGCGGCGGCGCACGCCCCGGATGCCGCGTGGACGGCGGCCGTCGTCTGCGGCGTACTGCTGCTCCTGGCGGCCGCGGGGGTCCCGGTGGCGCGGTCCGCGGCACGTCGCCGCGGCTCCGCACCGCGTTGAGGCTCCGTACCGCGTTGAGGCGACCGCCGTGTGCGGGGGCCGGGCCGGGGATCCGCCGCAGGTGTCCTCGACGGAGGTGACGGCGGTGACGGTGGGATGCCGGGGGTCCTGCGTTCGGCGTGCACGGGAGGGGGCGACTCCGGCCCGGTGGGGCAGCCCACGAGGGCGACAGGCGGGCGGCCTGCTGTGGCGAGTGTCACGAACCTCGTCCGACTGGCCGGGCGGATGGTTCGCCGTACAGCCTCAAAGCACCCTTGACCTGCACATACGGAGGCAGGGAGCCGGGTTTCGGAGGTGCTCGGCGCCGCCGTGCCGGTGCTATAGTCATTTTCGATCGATCTCGATCGCAGGATTGTTACTCCCTATGGACGCCATCGTCGTCGCCCCGTGCGATGCGCCGGTGTCCGGCTGAGGGAGGCAAGGCCTGGGTGGCGCCCCGTGCGCTGCCCGGGCCTTTTTTGTTGCCTCGGTCCGTGCGTGAGAGATCGCGGACCGATGCAGGATCGCACGAATCAGGAATGCAGGGACGCAGCATGAACACATCAAAGCCGGGGGTGCTGGCGGAGGAGATCCTCCGTGGCATCGGCGGACCCGAGAACATCGAGAGCCTCACGCACTGCGCGACGCGGCTGCGTTTCCAGCTCCACGACGGCAAGAAGGTCGACCAGGCCGCGCTCGACGCCCTCGACGGCGTCATGGGCACCGTGCCCCAGTCCGGCGACCGCTTCCAGATCGTGATCGGCGGAGCCGTCGCGAGCGTCTACTCGACCATCATGAACCTGCCGTCGATGAGCGCCGCCGGGACACCCCGCCCGCAGTCCGACGCCGACGTCAAGGCCGAGATCCGCGCCAAGGGCCGCGGCCGCTACGCCTGGCTCGACAACTTCTTCGAGTACCTCTCGGACTCGTTCCGCCCGCTCCTGGGCGTGCTGCTCGGCGCCTCGCTGATCATCGCGATCGCCTCCATGCTCGACGCCTTCGGCGTGGTCGACTTCCGCTCCGCGGACAAGTCCGCCAGCTGGGTCTTCGTCGACTCGATGTGGCGCTCGGTGCTGTACTTCCTGCCGATCATGGTCGCCTACAACGCGGCCAAGAAGCTGAAGATCGACCCCTGGGTCGGCGCCTCGGTGATGGCCGCGGTGATGACCCCGAACTTCACCGGCATGATCGGCTCCAAGACCCCCGGCGTCGTCACCCACACCAACACGACGCTGGGCACCACGGAGTCCGTGGCGCACGTCTTCGGGCTGCCGATGCAGCTCAACGACTACGGCGGCCAGGTGTTCGTGCCGCTGCTGATGGTCGCGCTGCTCGCCCTGGTCTACAAGGGCCTGAAGCGGATCTTCCCCGAGAACGTGCAGATGGTCTTCGTGCCGTTCTTCAGCATGCTGATCATGATCCCGCTGACCGCCTTCCTCATCGGCCCCATGGGCGTCTGGGCCGGCAACGGCCTCGGCACGGGTCTGTCCTGGCTGAACGGCAACGCCCCGATCGTCTTCGCGATCGTCATCCCGATGCTGTACCCGTTCCTGGTGCCGCTGGGTCTGCACTGGCCGCTGAACGCGCTCATGCTCGTGAACATCAACACCCTCGGGTACGACTTCATCCAGGGCCCCATGGGCACGTGGAACTTCGCCTGCTTCGGCGCGACCGCCGGTGTCCTGATGCTCTCGATCCGTCACCGTGAGAAGGACATGCGCCAGACCGCCACCGGCGCCCTGGCCGCGGGTCTGCTCGGCGGTATCTCCGAGCCGTCGCTGTACGGCATCCACCTGCGCTTCAAGCGGATCTACCCGCGCATGCTCGTGGGCTGCCTCGTCGGCGGTGTGATCATCGGCATCCTGGGCGGCGTGAACACCAAGGCCTTCGCCTTCACCTCGCTGCTGACCATCCCGGTCTTCGACCCGATGATCAAGTACATCATCGCGATCTCGGCCGCCTTCTTCACCTCGATGGCGCTCGTGTACTTCTCCGACTACCGCACCAAGGAGGAGCGCGTCGAGGCCAACGCCGAGCGCGACGCGGCCGAGGCCGCCGCCCGCGGTGAGGTCGCCGCTCCTGCCGCCCCCGCCGAGGCCGCTGTGGCCGAGGACCGTGAGCTCGTCGCCGTCGGCGCCGCGGTGACCACCGCCACCGGTTCGGCCACCGCCACCGGTTCGGCCACCGCCACCGGTTCGGCCGCCGTGTCCGCCGATTCGGCCGACGCTCCCGCCGCCGGGAAGGGCCTCGAGCTCGCGGCGCCGGTCGCGGGTCGTGTGGTCGGCCTCGGCGAGGTCGAGGACCCGGTCTTCGCCTCCCGCGCGCTCGGCGAGGGCGTGGGCATCGAACCGGCCGACGGCCACGTCGTCGCCCCGGTCGACGGTGAGCTGATCAGCGTCGCCAACACGGGCCACGCCTTCGGCATCCGCACCGCGGACGGCGTCGAGGTGCTCGTCCACATCGGCATCGACACGGTGCAGATGAAGGGAGAGGGCTTCGACGTGCGCGTCGAGGCCGGCCGGAAGATCTCCGCCGGTGACCTCCTCGCCGAGGTCGACCTCGGCGCCGTGCGCGCCGCGGGGCACCCGACCGTCGTCCTCGTGACCGTCCTCAACACCGCGGACATGGACTCGGTCGAGCCGCACACCGGACAGGACGTCGTCGTCGGCGCCCCGGTGGTGACCGTACGGCGGTGACGACCCGCCTTTCGCACGGCGCGCGCACGCCTCCCCTGGTGGGAGGCGTGCGCGCGCCGCGCGGGTTCGGGGGAGGATGGGGCACGAACGGAAAGGAGGAGCGGCGGTGAAGGCTCTGCGCGTGCTCAACAACAACGTGGTTCTCGCGAACGACGAGAACGGCCGGCCGGTCATCCTGACCGGGCGCGGCATCGGCTTCAGCTCCCACCAGGGCAAGCCCGTCGACCCCACGCTGATCGAGCGCGTCTTCGTCCCGGCCGACGACCGCCCGCACGACCCGGACGCCGACCAGATGGCCGAGGCCCTCGCCCTGATCAGCGAGGAGGTCCTGCACGCCGTCGTGACCGCCCTCGGCGACGTCGGCATCGAAGGGCGCGAGTCCACCCGTCCCACCCTCGCCATCGCCATCGCCGACCATGTCGCCGGCGCGCTGGAGCGGGCCGCGCGGGGCATCGTCATCGAGTACCCGCTGCGCGCCGAGGTGCAGACGCTGTACGCCACCGAGTACGCCCAGGCGCAGCTCCTGCTGAAGGCCATCAACGCGCACATGGTCCCGCAGCTCGACGCCTCCGAGGCGACCGCGCTCGCGCTGCACCTGGTCAACGCGGGCTTCGTCTCGGGCGACCTGTCCTTCACGTACACGATGACCGGGGTCATCCAGCAGATGCTCGCCGTCGTACGGGAGCGGTACGGGGTGGACGTCTCCCACGAGTCCATGAACGTGGCACGGTTCATCACCCACGTGCGCTACCTCTTCGTACGGATCCAGCAGCACCAGCAGCTGAAGGGCCAGGAGGCCACGATCGGCATGGGCATCCGCCAGTACTACCCGGAGGCGACCCGTACCGCGCAGCAGCTGGCCACGATCGTCGAGCTGCGTCTGGGCCGGCAGCTCAGCGAGGACGAGGTCTCCTACCTGGCGCTCCACGTGGCCCGCATGACCATGGAGGCCGACGGCACCGCCGCCTGAGCCCCGGCCGGCACGTGTGAAGTGACGCACGACGGGCTCGCCGGACGCGGCCCGCGGCTTCACGGCCGTACGCGGGTCAGTCCCGGCGGGCCACCAGGCGGTAGGCGTTGGACACGCCGAGCCGTCGCGCGAACGGGCGGACCGCGAAGCGGTCCAGCAGCGTGCCCAGGATCAGGGCGGGGATCCCCGCGACGAGCAGGGCCGTACGCCCGGCCCGGCGCAGCGGGCCCGGCGGCCGCGGCAGCCAGGGCGCGTCCTCGCGCGGAGCGGTGTGGTCCAGCGCCAGCCATACGGCGGCGAGCAGGTCCACCGGATCGTGCGCCTCGGCATGCTGCTCCGCCACCACCGTGAACCCCAACTCCGCCAGCCGGTGGCGCAGATTGGCGACCGGCACGAAGTGCAGGTGCTGCGGCTGGAGCCAGGGCAGCCACCAGCGGCCCAGCAGCCGGGCGTAGCGGCTCTCGGGGTCCGGCACCTCGACGATCAGATGGCCGCCGGGCCGCACCGCCTGCCACGCGGCCCTCAGTTCACGGTCGGGGTCGGTGCTGTGTTCCAGATAGTGGAACATGCTCACCACGTCGTAGCGGGCGGCGAGTTCCGGTGCCAGGTCGGGGAAGGCCCCGCGGTAGCCGCGCGCCACGCGGCCCTCGCGGGCGGCGAGTTCGACGCCGTCCGTGAAGTCGAGACCGTCGAACGCCGTGCCGGGCAGCACCTCGCGGGCGGCCGCGCAGAAGTGGCCGTGCCCGGTGCCGACGTCGAGCCAGGTCTTCGGGGCGGAGTCGTACGGCAGCATCGACCCGGCGCGGTCGCGGTACATCCTGGTGCGGCCGCCGAAGGTGTCGCCGAGCTTCTTCTCGCCGAGCCCGTCGTAGAAGTCGCGGTAGTAGAACTCCAGCCCCGCCTCGCTCAGCCGGGGGTTCTGGAAGACGTGCCCGCAGGCGTCGCACCGGTCGAGGACGAACCGGCCCGGCTTGTGCTGGAGCAGGTCCGTGGTGCGCAGGCGGGTGGTCAGTCGGCCGGAGCCGCACCAGGGGCAGGTGGTGCGCGGCGGCTCGAAGAAGCGCTCCGGGCCCTCGGCCAGATCGGCCAGGTAGCCGGGGCGCAGCGCGGCCACCCGCTCGGCGCGGCCCGGCTCCCCGGCCGGCTTCCCGTCGGCCTGCCCGGCCGTGTTCCCGGCCGGCTTCCCGGTCTGCTCACTCATCGGCACTCCCTGGCGAGTCGTTCGAGGCTGTCCGCCGCCGCCGCGGCACCGCCGGCGGCACGGAACGCCGTGCCGATCCGCTCGGCGCCGGCACGGTGTCCGGGTTCGTGCAGTACGGCGTCGAGCGCGGCACCCAGCCCGGCGGCGGTCACCCGGCCGAACCTGACCCGGACGCCGGCCCCGGCCTCCACCACCTGCCCGGCCACCACCGGCTGGTCGTCGCGGATGGGCGCCACCACGAGAGGAACCCCGTGCCACAGCGCCTCGCACACGGTGTTGTGACCGGCGTGGCAGACCACGGCGTCGACCCGTTCGAGGAGGGCGAGCTGAGGCACGGACGGCAGGACCAGCAGGTCCTTGTCGTGGCCGTCCGGAGTCCGGGTGCCGTACGGAGTCCAGGTGCCGTCCGGGGACGGGCCGGCGTCCGGGGACGGGGTGCCGTCCGTGCCCAGGGTGCCCCCCGGGTCGACGACGACCGCCTGTACCCGGTCGGCCCGTGCGCGCAGCGCCTCCCGGCAGACGGCGAGGAAGCGTCCGCCGGCGTCCGCGTTCGCGGTGCCCAGGGTCACCAGCACCGCGGCCCGGCCGGGGTCGAGCCAGTCCCAGGGGAAGGCGGCCGTGGCCGCTCTGGCCGCGACCGACGGGCCGACCCAGCGGACCGGGCCGCCCCGCGCGGCGGCCCGCGGACCGGCGAGCTCGACGGTGCTGAACGCCAGCACCAGATGCGGCGAGAACCGCGGATCGGTGTCGCCCGCCGGATCACCGATGGACGCGCGCAGTCCGGCGAGGCGCTCCGCCAGCCACTCACCGACCTTCGGCAGCCCGGCCAGCGGGTCGGCGAACTCGGCCGAGGTGGTCGCCGAGGTGGCCCAGGGCAGCCCCGACCGCTCGGCGACCAGCGCACCGGCGAACGCCTGCTGGTCGGCGACGACCACATCAGGACGGAACGTCCCGACCGCCGCCCGTACCCCCGGCGCCATCGCCTCGGCCAGCGGCAGCAGATACCCCTCCCACAGGAACTTCAGCGCCTCGGGCCCGCGCAGGTCGGGCGGCCGTCGCGCCTCGCCCACCCCCGGTACGGGCCCGGCGCACGGGAACACCCGGGCCCGGTCACCCGCGAGGCGTTCCACGAGGCCGGGGTCGGCGCACGCCCACGCCACCTGGTGCCCGCGCGCGAGCAGCCGGTCGGCGACCCCGACGGCCGGGTTGATGTGCCCGACCAACGGCGGTACCACGAAAAGGAATCCGCTCACCGCGCCTTGGCCCCCACCCGTCGGGCCGCCGAAGTCCCCTGGATCAGCGCCAGGATGTGACCGCCCACGGTCCCGGCCGCCTCCACGAGCACCGAGTGCTCGTGTCCCGGGATCACCACCGTCCGGCAGTCCGGCAGCAACGACCGCAGCCGGGGCGCGAGTTCGGCGAGGTCGGAGTCACCGCCGTACACGCCGAGCACGGGACAGCGCACCGCGCCGATCCGCTCCGGCGTCAGGACCCGGCTGGCGGGGATGTCCGTTCCGAGGGTGGTGTCCCGGGCGAGCCGGGCCGCGCCCCGGGCCAGACGTGCCGTGTTGTGGCCCCGGTTGGCCGTGATCCAGGCGAGGGCGTCGGGCTCGTTGTGCGCGAGCTGGGTCAGCACCCGGTCGAGGATGCCGCCGAGCTTCGACGCCCAGGCGGCGGTGGCCGGTTCGGACTCGATCAGGGACACGCTGGCCACCCGTTCGGGGTGACGGGCCGCGTATCCGAAGGCGATCGTGCCGCCGTAGGAGTTGCCGACCAGGTGCACCGGCCCGGTCACCGCCAGCCGGTCCAGCAGCGCCCGGAGGTCGTCGATGTTGTGGTCCAGGGTGTAGCCGTCCGGCGGGCGTTCGCTGCGGCCGTGGCCCCGCAGGTCGTACATGACGACGTCGAGGCCGGCCGCCGCGAAGGCGGGTGCCACGGTGAAGTAGTAGCTGGCCAGGCTGTCGGTGAGCAGACCGTGGACCAGGACCGCGGTGGCGGTGGCCGCCCGGCCGTCCCGGGGGCCGATCCGCTGTACGTGCAACCGGAGTCCACCGGTGTCGACCATCGCCATGCGTCAGCTCGCCTCCGCCGCCTTCAGACTGGCCACGACGTACTCGACGAGCCGCCCCACGGTGAGTTCGATGATCTCGTCGAACTCCATCCCCGCCAGGAACTCGGCGAAGTTGACCCGCTCGCCGTATCGCTCCTCCAGCAGCCCCGCCAGGGTCACCAGGTCGATGCTCTCCAGCTCCAGATCGCGGTTGAACGTGGTCGCCATGCCGATCTCGACGTCGTCGAGGCCGTACTCGTCCTCGATCAGCCGGGCGAGCAGTCCGGCGATGTCGGCGAGCACGAGGTCCGTGCCGGCGGGGTGGGGGGTGGCGTTCATGGGGCGTACTCCTCCTCGTGGGGGTGTCCCGTCGGTCCGATCGGTCCTGTGGTCCAGGCCACGACATAGGCCCGCTCGGTCGGTCCGGGCGGGTTCGCGGCCGGTGCGCACCGCACCGCGTAGGCGCGTTCCAGGCGCCCCGAGACGGTCAGGGCGTCGCCGGCCGGGGACGCCTCCAGCACGGCGAAGTCGCGTGGTCGGCCGCCGAAGCCGGTGCCCTCCGCCTTGGCGACCGCCTCCTTGGCTGCCCAGAACCGGGTGAACCACAGCGCCTCGGAGTCGCCGCCGGAGGCGCACAGTGCGCGCAGCAGCCGCAGTTCGTCCGCGCCGAGCGCGGTCGCCACCGTCTGCGGGTCGCGGGTCGTGACCTCCTCGATGTCGATGCCCGGCCCGGGAGCGGGCGTGTGCGGCCGTACGATCGCCACGCCCGCCTCCGCGCAGTGGGCGAGCGAGACGTCCAGCGGGGGCAGGTCGCGCCCGTGCACCCCGGTGACGTACGGGCGGCCCAGGTCGTCGTTGCGCACCCGCAGTTCCGCGGGGAACACCGGGCCCTCGCCGTGGTCCCACAGCCACTGCCGTACGGCGTCCTTGGCCGCGATCCGGCCCAGCAGCCACTGCCGACGGCCGCGCGGCGCGTGGTCGGCGTACTCCGAACGCTCCTGTCCGCCCAGCGAGTTGCGCATGATCAGGTCACGTGACGCCAGATCGGGCCACCGCTCGTGCACCAGCGACCAGCCGCCCGGACGGGCCTCGGACAGGGTGTTGCGCTCCGGGAAGCGCTCCACCGGCCGGGTGTGCGGGTCGTTGTCGAACCGGCGGTCCTGCCAGCCGCGCAGCTCCGCCCACACCACGCCCGCCACCGACAGTTGTACGTCAGCCTCCAGCACGGTGTCGGTGAGCGAGGTGATCCGCACCAGACACGCCACCCGCGTCCCGGGGGCCGGATGCGGGCCGTGGAAGCGCATCTCCCGCATCCCGACCGGGAACACGACCGTCCGCTCGGTGCGGGTCGCCATGATCCAGTAGCCGAGGATCTGGCCGACGTTGTCCAGCAGGGCGCCGGGCGCGACCGGGACGGTGATGATCCCGCGGATGTGCCGCTCGCCGAGCGCGGTCAGTTCGGTGACCCCCTGGAACGCCGGGCCGTGGAACATCCAGCGCTCACCGTACAGTTGGGCCGCGGTGTGGTCGGGCGTGCGCTCGACGGCGGGGTCGGTGCGCCAACGGGCGGGCGGCGGGGCGGAGTAGCCGGTGGCGAGTTCCACGGTGGCGCGGGCCCGCGGGCCGAAGGACATCGCGAGGCGGTCCGGTGCCACGGGCTCCGCCGTGACCCGCACGTCGACGGCGGGGGTGGCCGTCAGCCACTCCTCGAACCGGGCGCCGTGCACCGCGACCGGAACCTTGCCCGGTGCCGCCCGCCGGGCCGCGTCCATCAGGTGCTGCACGATCGTGGTCGCCGGGACGACCGGCCAGCGGTCGGAAACGTCCGGCCAGCCGGGCCGCTGGGGGAAGAAGCAGTGGTCGAGCAGATACGGCATGGTCTCCGGCGAGACGCGGACGACCGACGTGCGTACACCGGTGCTCGTCGTCGTCGGCGGCTCGTCGGCGCCCGCCGTCCGCGTCCCGGTGCCGGGCACGGAGACGGGGGCGGAGGCGGACGTGGGGACGGGTGCGGGGACGGATGACGGGGGTGCGGCGGACGGCGGGCGGGCGGTCCGCGCGGTGATCAGCGCGGCTGCCGTGTCCGCGGTCTCGCGCAGCAGGGCGTCCAGTTCGGCGGCGGCCGGGAACCGCTCGGTGAACGCGCCCAGCGCATACCCCGCGGTGGAGCCGGGAGCGGCGGAAGCCGCCCGCAACTCGGCGCGCAGACCGGCCAGTTCCGGTCCGCCGAGCGAGATCGGCCCGCTGTCCAGGTCGAGTCGTACGGAGGACCGCGGCGACGGCGCGCCCTCCAGGTCGTGTCGTACGGAAGGACGCGGTGACGGTGTGCCGTCGACGTCGACGTCGACGTCGACGTCGGCTGGGCCGGGGCCGGTCCCGGCGGTGGTGTCCGCAGGGCTCCCGGCCGGCAGGGCGGGGGCCACGGCCGCCCCCGCCGTCCACAGCGCTGCCGCCACCCGGCGCAGCTGGGCGAGGCCGGTGCGATGAGGGGAGTTGGCGGCCACGGCCAGATGATCGCGGCCGCCGAGGGTGTCGCCCACGAGCGACCCGAGCTGCCCGGGGCCCATCTGTACGAACGTCCGGTGCCCCGCCGCGTACAGGGCCTCGACCAACTGCCGGAAGCGCACGGGTTCCAGCAGGTGCCGGACGAACAGCTCACGTATCTCCGCCTCCCGCTCGGGGAACGGCGCCGCGGTCGTCCCCGACCACACCGGTACGGTCGCCGCACGCAGCCGGAACCGCTGCGCCGCCCGTCTGATCGGCCCGAGGTAGGGCGCCAGCATCGGCGTGTGGAAGCCGGACCGGAACGGCAGCACCTGGCCGAGCACACCGCGAGCCCGGAACGACCTGACGAACTCCTCGACCGCGCCGTCCGGCCCGCACACCATCGACTGGCCGGGCGCGTTGTCGTGGGAGAGCACCAGGCCCGCGCTCGGCCATTCCTGCTCCAGGGCGGCCAGTACACGCTCCGCGGGCGCGCCGACGGCGCCGAACGCGAGACCCGGCACCGTCACCGAGTCCGGGTCGAAGCCGGCCATGAAGGCGTCGACCTCGTCCCCGGAGTACAGCCCGGCCACCGTCATCGCGGTCCACTCGCCGACGCTGTGCCCGGCGACCGCGTCCGGCACGACGCCGGTGCGGCGCAGCGCCGCGTCGAGGAGGCGTCCGACGGCGACCACGCCGAGGCCGTGCCGTCCCACGTCGCCGACACGGTCGCCCTCGGACACCGCGCCGGGCAGCCCGAAGTGCGCGGCCACGTCGTCGACGCGCGGGGCGAACTCGCCCTCCAGGCCAGGGAAGACGAAGGCGAGCTTGCCGTGGCCGGGACCGAGCAGCGGGCCGGGACGGAACCAGACGTCGCCCCGGCCGTGCCAGGCGCGGCCCCGGCCGACCGCCCGGCGGGCCAGGGCCAGCCGTTTCGCGGTCGGGTCGACGACGGCGAGCCGGGCCCGGCCCGCGGCAGGGTGGGGGAGCGCGGGGTCGAGTCCGGCGGTGCGCACCGAGCCGTCGTCGGCGTCCAGCAGGGCGGCGAGCGGCTCGGGACCGTCGGCGGCGAGCAGCAGGACCCGCTCGGGCTCGGCGACCCGTACGACCGGGTGCCCGGTCTGCGGGGCGGGCACCGTCGCGACGGGCGCCGGTGCCTCCTCCAGTACCACGTGCGCGTTGATCCCGCCGAAGCCGAAGGCGTTCACGGCGGCCCGCCGCACCGGGTGACCGGGCGACGTCTCCCAGGGTGCGGCCTCTTCCAGCGTGCGGAAGCGGGTCGCGGCCAGCGCCGGATGCGGGTCGTCGCAGTGCAGCGTCGGCAGCAGTGTCGCGTGGTGCACCGCGAGGGCGGCCTTGACCAGTCCGGCCACCCCGGCGGCGGGCATGGTGTGTCCGATCATCGACTTGACCGAGCCGATCACCGCGCGGCCCGCGCCGGATCCGCCGGCCGGGCCGAACACCTCGGTGAGCATGGCCAGTTCGGCCTCGTCGCCGGTCGGGGTCGCGGTGCCGTGCGCCTCCAGCAGACCGACCGAGCCGGGCGCGGCCGGGTCGAGTCCCGCGGCGCGCCACGCCTGCCGCACGGCGCTCGCCTGACCGCCGGGATCGGGGGCGACCAGGCCCGCGGCCCGGCCGTCGCTCGCCACCCCGGTGCCCCGGATCACCGCGTAGATCCGGTCGCCGTCGCGCCGGGCGTCGGCCAGCCGCTTCAGGACGACGACCCCGGTGCCCTCGCCGATGAGGATGCCGTCGGCGTCCCGGTGGAAGGGGCGGATCCGTTCGCTGGGGGAGAGGGCGCGCAGCTGGGAGAAGACGCTCCACAGGGTGATGTCGTGGCAGTGGTGGACGCCTCCGGCGAGCATCAGGTCGCAGCGGCCCGAGGAGAGTTCGCCCACCGCCTGGTCGACCGCCACCAGCGAGGAGGCGCAGGCGGCGTCCACGGTGTAGGCGGGGCCGCGCAGGTCGAGCCGGTTGGCCACCCGGGAGGCGGCCAGGTTGGGCACCAGACCGATCGCCGACTCGGGACTGTCGGGCCCGAGCCGCTCGGTGAACGCCGTTCGCACACGGCTGAGTTGACTCTCCGTCAGTTCGGGTAGCAGTTCGCCCAGGGTGCGCACCAGTTGCCCGGCCGTGCGCACCCGCTGGTCGAGCCGGACCAGGCCGGGGGTGAGATAGCCGCCCCGGCCGAGGACGACGCCGGCGCGCCGCGGGTCGGGCAGCCGGTCCGGGCCGCCCGCGTCCGCGAGGGCCGCCGCGGCCACGTGCAGCGCGATGAGCTGGTCGGGCTCGGTGCCGGCCACCGAGTTCGGCATGACCCCGAACCGGGTCACCTCCACCTCGGCCGCGTCCACGAACCCGCCCCTGCGGCAGTACACCCGGTCGGCGACGGCCGGTTCGGACGCCGTGCCGGGGCGGTAGTACCCGGCGTCCCACCGGCCCTGCGGCACCTCTGCGATCGCGTCCACCCCGTCCCGCAGGTTGCGCCAGTACGCCTCCAGGTCCCGGGCCCCGGGCATCAGGACCGCCATACCGACGATGGCGACCGGCAGGTGACGACCCGTCATGGAGCCTGTCACCAGCCCGAGGGCGTGTAGACGACGGAAGTGGTCGACGCATCGCCCCAGGCGAGTTCACGCAGCAGGGCCGCGGTGCCCTCCTCGGGGTCGATCAGGCCGATGCCCTGCCGGGCGTAGGCGCGGGCCAGCTCCGGTCCGACCATGCCGCCGTGCCGGACGGCGGGCGCCCAAGGCCCCCAGTGCACGGTCAGCGCCCGGTGTCCGGTGCGGGCGGCCCAGGCCGCGCCGAGGGTCTGGAGCGCGTCGTTGGCCGCCGCGTAGTCCGCCTGACCCCGGTTGCCCAGGACGCCGGCGATGCTGCCGAACAGCACGGTGAACGCGGGCCCGTCGGGCAGCTCCTCCAGAGAGGTGAGCAGGGCGTTCGCGCCGGTCGCCTTCGTGCCGTAGACCCGCTGGAAGGACTCGGCGGTCTTCTCGGCGATGATCCGGTCCTCGATCACCCCGGCCGCGTAGACGACACCGTCGAGGCGGCCGTGCTCGGCGTGGATCTCCTTCACCGCCTGGAGCACCGCCTCCGGCTCCCGGAAGTCGACGCAGCGGTAGCGGACCCGGCTGCCGAGCGCCCTGAGCTCCGTCAGCGTCGCGGTGATCTCCCGCCGGGCGAGGAGGAGTCCGGCGGCGCGGTTGATCGCGGCCGGATCCTTCATGCCGCGCGCGGCGAGCGCCGCGCGCAGTGCGGCCGGGGTACGGGCGGCGGCCGTGTCCGGGTCCTCCGGTCCGTCCGGCGCGGGCGTCCTGCCGAGCAGTTCGAGCCGGCACCGGGAGGCGGCGGCGAGGGCCGCGGCGCACTGCGCGGTGATGCCGCGTGCCCCGCCGGCCAGCAGGACCACCGCGTCCCGGTCCAGGCCGAGCGCGGCTGCCTCGGCCGCCCCCGCACCGGCCGGTCCGGCGCCGGTGCTGCCGAGGATCCCGAGCGGTGACTCGACGAGCTCCGGAGCGAACCGGCCCTCGGGCCGGCGCAGGACGACCGGGGCGCGGTCGGGAGCGCACACCTCGTCGACCACCGCGTCCGCGAGCAGCAGCGCGTCCGCGACGGTCAGCGTGTCCGGGACGGCCAGAGTGTCCGCGACGGCCGACGCGGTCGCCACCTCCACCGTCCGCGCGACCGTCTCCGGGTACTCGCGCGCCACGGTACGGAAGAAGCCGCGAAGCCCCGCCGCCACCGTGTCCGGCACGTCCCCGTCGGCGGCCCGCACGGCCAGCAGCCTGCGCGGTCCCCGGGCCAGGGCGGCCTTCAGGACGGGGAAGGCGTCCGGCAGTACCGGCGTGCCACCCGTCACGAGGTACAGGACCCCGTCCACCCGGCCGTCGTCCTGGGTGAGCAGATGCTCCCGGTCGCGTACGACGACGTCGGCGCCGTGCGAGGCGAGCCGGGCGCCGATCTCGGGGGCGTCGCCGAGGACGGCCCACCGCGTCCCGGACAGCACGGCCGCCGGATCCGCCGCACCACCCTCCTGCCCGAGGGGCGCCGACCGCGGCAGATACCGCTTGGGCGCCTCGCCGTTCACCGCCTCGCCGTTCACCGTCGTGCCGGTGCCCGCCTCCACGGCCTCGGCCGTCCCGGACGCCTCCGGTGCCCCGGCCGCCTCAGCCGCCCCGGTGACCTCGGCGGTCTCGACCGCATGGGCCGCCTCGGCCGCCGGTTCGGTCTCCGCGTCCTCGGCGGGAAGCGCGGCCGGCTCCGCGGGGCCGGAGAGCCGCGCGGTCAGCCAGTCGGTCACCGCGGCGGCCGTCCGTGCCTTCGCCAGGTCCTCCAGCTCGGCGTCGTCGAGCCCGGTGAGGTCCGAGCCGTCCCCGGCGCCGAGGCGCCGGGCCAGTTCACCGGCGATCTCCGCCCGCTTGATGGAGTCGATGCTGAGGTCGGCCTCCAGGTCGAGATCGGGTTCGATCATGTCGAGGGGATAGCCGGTCCGCTCGCTGATGATCTCCAGGACCATCTGCCGGACGTCGCCGCCCCGGACCGGTGCGGGCCCGGTGCCGGACGCCTGGTGGGCCGGCGGCTCCGTGGCGGATCCCTGGTGGGCCGACGACCCTGTGACCGGCGGAGGCTGAGGAGACGGCACGGCCGTCCGCGGCGGCTCCGTCAGGGGCGCGGCCTCCGTCGCCTCCCACGAGGCCGGCGGGGCGACGGGCGCGGGCGGCGCGGCCGTCCGTTCCCCGGCCCCCGCTCCGAGATAGGTCATGAGCACGTCACGCTGAGCGGCGACCATCTCGCGGCTGGTGCGCAGGAAATCGGCGATCAGCGCGTCCTGGGCGCCTCGAGCGTCCTGGCGCTCCCGGCCGCGCGTGCCGTGACGGTCGTCCCGGCCGGACGGGACCGCGTGCGGGGGGTTCGTCGGCACAGTGGCCTCCACGACTCGTCGGGCCGGTGCGAGCGCACCGGGAAGGAGGTCTCCGGCGGCAGTGCGTACCAACTGCCCGTCGACCGTCCAGCCGGGCCGTCCCGGTACCGGCGTGCGCACCGCGTCGACGGCGTCGCGGCCCCGCAGCAGCCAGCCGGTGCGCACCGGCAGCCCCGCGACGGCCAGTCGGGCCAGGGCGTCCAGCCAGCCGCGCAGGCCGTCGTCCGGGCGCGGCTCGCAGGCGACCGTCCGGTGCGGCCGGTCGCCGAGGATCTGTCCGACCAGCCCGGTCAGCACGGATCCGGGCCCGGCCTCGACGAAGATCCGCGCGCCCGCCTCGTACATCGCCTCGATCTGTTCGACGAACCCGACCGGTGCGCCGATCTGTGCGGCGAGTTCGGCCCGTACCCCGTCCGGGGAGGCGGCGTACGGCGCCGCGGTGCGGTTGGCCCACACGGGGAACTCCGGCGCGCGCACCGGCCTGGCCGCGAGTGCCTCGGCGAACCGGGCGCCCGCACCGGCGACCAGCGGGCTGTGGAAGGCACAGGCCACGGGGATGCGCTGGGCGCCGTACCCCGCCTCGCGCAGCAGCCGTACCGCGTCCGTGACGTCGTCGACGGGGCCGGATATCACCGTCTGGCGGGGCGCGTTGCGGTTGGCGACGACCACCGTGGCCGGCGCCCCGGCCGTCCGCAGGGTCCCCGCGACCTCCGCGGCGCCGGCCTTGACCGCGGCCATGGTCCCCGGGTCCGCTCCGCGGTCCGCGCCGGCGGCCTCGAGGATCGCCGCCGCCCGTTCGGAGCTGAGCGCGAGAAGCGTTTCGGGGGCGAGGGCGCCGGCCGCGCTCAGGGCGACCAGTTCGCCGTAGCTGTGCCCGGCGGCCATGTCGGGCCGTATCCCGGCCGTGGTGAGCAGGGCGTGGGCGGCGAGTCCGGTGATGCCGAGGGCGGGCTGTGCGGCCCGGGTGTCGGTGAGCGCCGCCCGCTGCCGTTCGCGCGCGCCGTCACCGAAGGCGGCGGGCGGGTACAGCCGGCCCGCCTGGTCGGCACCGAGTTCGAGGTAGTGGCGCAGCTCGGGGAAGGCGACGAACAGGTCGGCGAACATTCCCGGGCGCTGGCTGCCCTGGCCGGGGAAGAGGAAGGCCACCTTGCCCCCGGCCGGGTCCTGGGCGAGATGGACGCCGTGCGCCGGATCGTGCTCCCCGGCCAGCGCCCGTCGCAGCCGCCCGGTCAGCTCGTCCACGTCCGCGGCCACGACCGCCACCTGCGCCGGATCCGGGCAGACGTCGGCCCGGCGGGCCGCGCTCAGCGCCAGGTCCCGCAGCCGCCACGGCCGGCCGTCGGCCTCGGCGGCCCCGAGCAGCTCCTCCACGGCCCGGTGCGCCGCCGCGACGTCCCGGCCCCGGAACACGAACAGTTCGGCCGGCCAGACGTCCAACGTCTGCACCGGCGCCGTTCCGTCCGCGTACGCGCCCAGCACCACGTGGAAGTTGGTCCCGCCGAAGCCGAACGCGCTGACACCGGCGAACCGTTGCGGGGCCGGAGCCGCCCAGGGCCGGGCCCGGGTGTGGAAGACGAACGGGCTGCTCCCCTCGTCCCAGGCCGCGTTGGGGCGCTCCAGGTGCAGGGTGGGCGGCCGGACACCGGTGTACAGCGCCAGTACCGCCTTGATCAGCCCGGCCAGCCCGGCGGCGCACTTGGTGTGCCCGATCTGCGACTTGACCGAACCGAGCGCACAGCTGCCCGGTTCGGCCCCGGCCTCGCCGAACACCTCACCGAGGACGGTCAGTTCGGTGCGGTCGCCGACCACGGTCCCGGTGCCGTGCGCCTCGACGAGCCCGACGTCGGCCGGCGAGACACCCGCGTTGCGGTAGGCCCGCTCCAGCGCCGAGCGCTGACCCTCGGGGCGGGGCGCGGTCAGGCCCCGTGAGCGGCCGTCGCTCGAACTGCCGAGGCCCTTGATCACACCGTAGACGCGGTCGCCGTCCCGCTCGGCGTCCGCGAGCCGCTTCAGGACGACGCAGGCGACGCCCTCGCCGAGCGCGATGCCGTCGGCCGAGCCGTCGAAGGAGCGGGAGCGGCCGGTGGGGGAGAGCGCGTGCACCGAGGAGAACAGGACGTAGTCGTTGATGCCGTTGTGCAGGTCGGCGCCGCCGCACAGCACCACGTCGCTGGTGTTGCCGACGAGTTCCTTGCACGCCACGTCCACCGCGGCCAGCGAGGAGGCGCAGGCGGCGTCGACGGTGAAGTTGGCGCCGCCGAGGTCCAGCCGGTTGGCGATCCGGCCGGAGATCACGTTGGCGAGCATGCCCGGGAAGGAATCCTCGGTGAGCCGGGGCAACTGGCCGTCGAGGCCCTCGGGGACGCGCCCGTGGTACGACGGGAGCACGGCGCGCAGCGTGGCCGCGTTGGACAGGTCGCTGCCCGCCTCCGCGCCGAAGACCACCGAGGTACGGGACCGGTCGAACTCCCTTCCCCCGTCTCCGTATCCGGCGTCCTCCAGAGCGCGCCGGGCGGCCTCCAGGGACAGGAGCTGGACCGGCTCGATGCTGCCGAGCGACGCCGGCGGGATGCCGTAGCGCAGCGGGTCGAAGGGGATGCGGGGCAGGAAGCCGCCCCACTTGGAGGGGACGGCGGTGCTCGAGGGGAGGGCGCCGTCGGAGGGGGCGGCACCGCTGGAGGGGGCGCCGTCGTCGCCCTGCCCGTAGTGCACGGCCGGGTCCCAGCGCTCGGGCGGGACCTCCCCGACCGCGTCCCGGCCGCCGACGACGTTCGCCCAGAAGGTGGGGAGGTCGGGCGCCTGCGGGAACATGCAGGCCATCCCGACGACGGCGATGTCCAGTGGCGCGGGTGCGACCGGCTCCCGGGTCCCGGACCCGGCCGGCCGCTCGCCCAGTCGGTCACGCAGGCCCGGCGCCCGCTCGGCGAGGAAGCCGGCGGCCCCGGAGGTCACCGCCCGGTGCAGCGCCGCGACGGTGGTGGTGGCCGAGCGCAGCACGGCCACCTCCCCGGCCATGAACATGCCGTCGCCGAGCTGGCGGTCCTCGTCGACGGACCTGAGCGCCCCGTCGTCGTCCCGTTCCACGCCCTTGCTCGCGAGGCGCAGCCGCCCGATGTTGAGCCGCTCCAGTTCTTCCCAGATCCGCCGGTCGGCCACGCCCGCGGACCGCAGCCGCCCCTCGTGCTCGCGGTACCCCTCGGTGAAGGGGCTCGGCACGCAGCGGGTGGCGTGACCGGGCGCGGTCTCCAGGAGCGTGGTCCGCTCGGCGGCCCGCACCTGGCGCTGGAAGAGCGGCTGGATCGCGCCGCGCGCGACCGCCTCCTCGGTGAACAGGTACGCGGTGCCCAGGAGGACCCCGACGGCGGCCCCGCGCGAGGTCAGCGGGGCCGCGAGCGCGGCGACCATCGCCGCCGAGCGCTCGTCGTGGACACCGCCCGCGAAGAACACCTCCAGCGCCTCCGCCGTGTTCCCACCCCGCTCGTTCCTCCTGTCGTTCCTGTCGTTCCTGTCGTTCCTGCTGTTCCCGCCTTTCCCGTCGGCCGTGTCCAGGAAGTCCTCCAGGACCGCGAGTTGCGCCTCCCAGAGCGGGAAGCTGCCGCGCGGACCGACGTGTCCGCCGCACTCGGAGCCCTCGAACACGAACCGGCGGGCCCCGGCCTCCAGGAACTGCCGCAGCAGCCCCGGTGAGGGCACGTGCAGGAAGGTGCGGATCCCGTCCTCCTCCAGTGCCCGTGCCTGGGAAGGGCGCCCGCCCGCGATGACGGCGTGCGTCGGCCGCAGCTCCCGTACCGCTTCCAGCTGGGCGGTACGCACCTCCTCCGGCGCGAAGCCGAGCACGCCGACGCCCCAGGGCCGCCCTGCCATGGCGGCCCGGGTCTCGGTCAGCATCGCCCGGGTGCGCGCGCCGTCCGCCAGCGCGAGCGCGAGAAAGGGCAGCGCGCCGTCCTCGGCGACCGCCGCGGCGAACTCGGCGCGGTCGCTGACCCGGGTCATCGGACCCTGCGCGACGGGCAGCCGGGTGCCGAGCGCCCGGCTCATCGGGGAGCCCGCGGCCAGCGCCCCGGCGGCCACGTCGTCGCGTACGACGTCGCGCACCGCGTCCGTCAGAGCGCGTACCGTGCGGCGCACGTCACCCCAGCGGCGCGCGAACCGGGCGGCGAGGAAGCCGTCCTGACCCACCGGCAGCAACTGGGTCCGCGGATCCTGCGCGCCCAGCGCCGCCGCGACCGCCGCCGGATCGGTCCCGTCGACGCGCGGCGCGTCCGGGCCACGGCGCAGCAGCACTCGGTGACCGGCCAGCACGACGGTCTCCGAGCCGTCCAGGGACCGTAATCGTGCGGCGGCCGCCTCCGGCAGCGACGACTCGGCCAGCAGCGCGAGCTGGCCGTCCAGTACCACCCCGGCCGCCCCGCCGGTCATCGCGGCGGCCGCCGTCCGGGGGCCGATTCCGCCGCAGGCCCAGACGGGGAGCGGCACGTCGGTCGCGGCGAGCAGTCGCTGGAGCAGGACGAAGGTGCTCAACTCCCCGACACGTCCGCCGCATTCGCTGCCGCGGGCGATCAGTCCGTACGCTCCGGCGCGCACCGCGGCCCGCGCCTCGTCGAGGTCCGTGACCTCCACCAGCACATGGTGGCCGTCGGCCAGGTCGTCGGCCCGCCACGGCGCGTCGACCGCGAGCACCACCGTGTCCGGCCGGCCGGTGCCGCCGGTCCCCGGCGCGAGGTCGGCGGGGTCCAGTCGGCAGCGGGCGCCGATCCGGACCCCGAACGGTCCCGGTGCCAGGCGGCACAGGCGTTCCAGCGCGTCACGGGATCTTCGGTCCCCGTCGCCCAGGTCGAGCACGCCGAGCCCGCCGGCCCGGCACACCGCCGCGGCGAGCCGGGCGTCGGGTTCGCCGAACGGGGTGATGCCGATGATCATGTCCTCGGAACGCACAGCAGACGTCATGATTCTCCGAATCAAGCTGAGACTGCTCGGTGGGGGATGCGGTACGACAACGATGGCGGCGCGTCGGATTCCAGCGGGATCTGGGACAACCCGGGAACACCGATGAGAAAAGCCTGCTCGAAACGCGTTGAAAGGTAGTCCTGTTGTTACTGGCTGGTCAATGTTGAACCAGTGGGGCGACGCGCGGGCGTATTGATTCGGTCAACCGCGGACGCCGGAAGGGGCGCCGGAAACCGGATCAATTCCTTGGTGGTGCCGTTCCGTTCACCCCCCTCACGCATCACCGAAACGCCAATAGGTGAATGAGGAACTTTCTCCGGTGCGGCATGTCCGAATCGGGGCGCCCTTTCCCTTCGGGTGACGGGCGAGGGAAAATTCCATGTGTTGATCTTGAAGTGATCGGGAAAGGCGTGTACCGGTTGCCACGGCCTCCGTTGTCCGCCCGCGGTGTCGCGTGGTGCGGCGTCGGCGACCGGTCCGTCGGCGACAGCCGGGTGTCCTGATCGCCGGACGTTCGAGGCGACAAGATCGAAGCCCGACTCGACGGCGACGAGGCCCTCGTCGAGAATCGACATGACCTCCTGCGCGGATTTCTCGCTCTGCGACTTCGGCTACCACGCAGAGCCCGAGGGCCTGACGGTCGGCCGACTCGAAGGGGTTCGGTCACGCCGTCGACGAGGTCTTCGAGGAAGACCTCGCGAACATCATCGGTCTCGGTTCGATGCTACAACGCGCGAGCAGGGGCCGGCGCACGTGCGCGCTCTGCACCGAGCGCCCCGAGCACGCGGCGACCTCCGCACGGGCGGGGATCACCTACCGGCTCGGCCTGCCGTGCCGGCCCTGGAGCAGTCGCGCCGTCATCGCGATCCACCACGACGGCCGGACCGGCTGTCCGGCCGGCCATGGCGAAGTCCTGCCCGCCCTTCCACGCGGACGCCTGCCCAGGTGCGCGGGCAGTGGCCGGCGTTGTCGCCACCCTGGCCCGCTCCCCCGGATCGCCGCCGAGTGGCACCCCTCGCTCGGTAGTTGACCAAAAACCGCCGACGACCGGCACGTCGTGCTGCTGTTTTATGAACGCAATGTTTCCAAGCAGTCGAAAACTTGGCCGGAATGGCATGGCGGGGTGTCCGTGCGTGGACGAACGCGGTTCGTCCCATCGGCCGTGCGAGTTGTCAAGCGCGCCCTGTGAATGCGGGCGATTGCCAGGTCAGGTCGGGTCGCGAGGGTCAATTGTCACTGTGCGTAAGCCTGTTGACATCCTTTGAGAACGCTTGCGATTGTCTTGCCCGACCGCGTCGGTCGAACGAGCAGTCGACGCGGGACGGGGGAGGAAAAGTGGACGCAGTGAGTACGGGCGGGCCGGACGAGGACTGTCCGGGGAACACGGGCGACGTCTCCGTTCTCGTGATCGTCGGCGCCAACCCGACCGTGGCGAGGGCGGCGGCGTCCCTGCCCGGCGAGCTGATCCACGTCCAGTTACCGGGCGCCCCCGCCCTCGACCCGGGCACCCGGGTCCTGACGGCCGACTTCCGGGACCTGCCCGCCTTCCTGGCCTTCACCGACGAGGTGCTGCGGCCCCTGCGGCCCACCGCCGTCGTCTCGCTCACCGAGTTCGGCCTGGAGCCGGCCGCGCTGGCCGCCCGCCGGCTCCGTGTCACCGGCGTCGACCCGGCCGTCGTCCACGCCACCCGCGACAAACTCGCCATGCGGCGGATCCTGGAACGCCGGGCACCGCATCTGAACCCGGCCTTCGCGGCGGGTGACGACGCCGAGGCGGTGGACCGGTTGTTCGCCGCCTACGGGCAGGCCATCGCCAAGCCGGTCGACGGGGTCGGCAGCGCCTCCATCGCCCTGGTGGAAAGCGTCGACGCGCTCCCGGCGGACCGCCGTACGGCCGCCACCCTGCTGGAACAGTTCGCCGAGGGGCGGGAGTTCAGCGTCGAGACCCTCTCCAGGGGCGGACGGCACACCGTCATCGGCATCGCCGAGAAGGGCACCGCGGACGGCTTCGTCGAGGTCAGCCACATGATGCCGCCGCCCTCCCTGGACCCGCACCGCCAGGAACTGGTCGCCCGGGCGGTCGGCGAACTGCTCGACGTCCTCGGGCTCACCGACGGCCCCGGTCACACCGAGATCATGGTCGACGGCGACAAGATCGTCGTGATCGAGACCCACACCCGGCTCGGCGGCGACGGCATCGCGGACCTGGTCCAGCTCACCACCGGAGTCGAGTGGCGGCGCGCCGCCCTCGGCTGGGCGATCGGTGCGGAGGTCCACCGGAGCCCCGCCGCGGCGGCCGCGGCCGCCACCGTCTTCCTCACCGCCCCGCCCGGGCGCGTGACGGCCGTCGCGCCGCCGCCGACCCTCGCCCACGGGCGGATCCATGCCTGGGACCTCTCCGTCCGGCCCGGCGACGAGGCCCGCCCGTTGCGTTCCTCCGCCGACCGGCTCGGCATGGCCGTCCTGACCGCGGCCGGCACCGAAGCCTGTGCGGCGGCCGTCGCGGAACTCACCGCCCGGCCCGTGGTCACCACCGTGCCCGAGCCGCAGCTCTGACACGGAACCGCGCCGCGGTTCCGTGTCCTCCGGTCAATTCCCGCTCGGTCCCATTTTTTGTGCCTCATTCCTGACGACAACACCACACCCGGGGGTCACATGTCTGTTCAGAACGCGCCGGTTTCCTATGATTTCCATGGCGATGTCCCGTTCTCCACGCCCTTCAAGGACATCAAGCCCGACGACATCCACATCTACCTCGACCTCGACACCAAGGTCGGCAAGAACACCTGTGGCCAGAAGTGCGCGCACTGCTGGTTCGTCAACTACGAAAAGGTCTACGACAAGTCCTTCGCCATGGAGGAAGGCCCCCGCATCCTGGAGGGCCTGCAGTCGCACGGGTACCACGTCTATCCCCGCTACGTGGACAGCTTCGCCTACGACGGCGAGTTCATGAACCTCTACGGACCGGCCAACAACCGTGAGTTCCGCCAGGAGTTGGACCACACGCCGACCGCGACGATGGAGAAGGGCGACGCCTGGACCAGCGGCCGCCCCCTGCTCGCCGACAACTGGCGGAAACTCCTCGACCGGGCGGTGGAAAACGGCTACGGCACCATCTCCATCACCTACCACGGCGTGATCGACGAGAACCTCGACGTCACCGACCACAAGACGTACCCCATCAAGGGCGTCTTCTCCGGCGCGGACACCGAGGAGGTGCTGCGCCGCATCGGCGAGTACAACAAGGGAGTCGCCGCCGAGGACGCCTTCCGCGTCAACATCGGCGTCACCGTCGGCCGCCACAACCACGGCCGCACCTCCCTGGAGCGCTACGCCCACTACTTCAACAAGCTGGGCGTGGCCACCGTCCGGTTCAACAACTTCACCGACCACGGCAACCGCCACCCCGAACTGCGCCTGAGCCGTGAGGAGGTCGAGCAGGCCTACCGCGACTTCAAGTGGCTCCACGAGACGGTCCCGCTCCAGTTCCAGCTCGGCGTCAGCGAGGACTTCGGCACGTTCGGCATCAAGGCCATGGGCTTCCCCGGCCACGTCGGCTGGTGCCGGGCCGGCCGTCAGCTCTTCGCCGCCATTCCCGCGCCGGAGGAGGTCCTCTCCGAAGGACCCGAGGGCCGCCGCGAGAAGATCGGCGACATCGTGGGCTGCGTCAACACCTTCGAGCCGCACCTCGGCGTCCTGACCCGCACCGTCACCGCCGAAGGCACCACGTACGACGTGGAGTTCGACCACGACGAGATCGAGGCGTTCACCGCCAAGCGGATGGCCGGCACGTACAAGGACGGCTGCTTCGCCACCGAACTGTCCGAGGAACTCGGCCTGATCTCCCGGGTTCCCGAGCGGCGTCGGCTGCCGCTCCTCGTCGAGTCCGCGTCCTGAACCGAGAGAAGACCCCGCAATGCGCCACATCCTCGTCTTCGCCAAGACGCCCTACGCCAAGACCCCGTACGACCGCTGGCTGGCCGGCTCGGGGATCGTCCCGGTCATCGTGACCACGTCCGAGTTCGCGCAGGGTTACGCCCATCTCCCGCACGTGCACGCCTTCGACGCGTACGACACCAACCAACTGGTCGAGAAGACCGCGCTGCGGCTGGCCCGGGCGTTCGCGGTCGAGGCGGTCTTCGCCCGGGCCGAGGCCGACGTCGTAAGGGCCGCGCGGTTGCGGGAACTGCTCGGCATGCCGGGCCAGCACACCGCGAGCGCGCTGGCCTTCCGCGACAAGGTCGTCATGAAGGACCATCTCGCGGGCGGACCCGTCGACGTCCCGGCCTACCGCCGGATCGACTCCGCCTACACCGTGCTGGACTTCGTCGCCGAGCACGGCTACCCGGTCGTGATCAAACCGGTGTCCGAGTCGGGCTCGCTGGGCGCGGCGATCGTCCGCGACGAGGCCGAGCTGGACGCCTACCTGGCCAGGCCGTGGCAGGGCGTCAGCGAGATCGAGGTGTTCGTACCCGGGCAGATGTACCACGTGGACGGGCTGGTGGCCGGCGGCGAGGTCGTCTTCGTCCACCCCTTCCGCTACCTCAACGACTGCCTGTCGTTCCGGAGCAACGACTGGGTGGCCAACCTGCCGCTCACCCCCCAGGACCCGCTGTACGACCGGCTGGTCAAGGCGGCGCGGGCGGTCTTGGCCGAGCTGCCGACACCGCCGCAGACCGCGTTCCACGCAGAGTTCTGGATCACGCCGGACGACCGGCTGGTCTTCTGCGAGATCGCCAGCCGTACCGGCGGGGGCATGATCAGCGCGATGGTCCGGCACGCCTTCGGGATCGACCTGGACAAGGAGTGGCTGTACGCCGAGTGCGGTCTGCCCTCGACGGTGGACACCTCCCGGTACCGGCCCGCCGGGGCCCTGTGCATCCCGCCGCGGAACGGGGTGCTGGAGCAGCTTCCCCCCGAGGCCGGACGGCCCGGGTGCGTCCGCGAGGAGATGTTCACCGGGGCGGTCGGCCAGGAGTTCCACGGCGGGGTGAAGTCCGGTCTGTTCCTGGCCGGTTATGTGGTCGACGGGGACAGCGAGGAGGATGTGGCCGCCAATCTCGAACGTGTGGCGGGCTGGTTCTCCGACAACTCCCGGTGGCGGCCCGCCCGGTCCTCCGGAGGTATCGCATGAGCGCCCCAACACCCCCTGGAATCGACGCCGTCGGCGTGCCCGGCCCGCTCGTCGCGGCGGACTGGGTGGCCGGGCGGCTCGGACAGGAGGGTCTGGTCCTCTTCGACGCCTCCGTCGGCGCCCGCCGGGGCGGCGCCCCGCACATCCCCGGAGCCCGCCCCTTCGACCTCGACGGGGACCTCTCCGACCACACCTCCGCGGTGCCGCACACCATGCCCGGCGCCGAGGAGCTGACCGAGGCGCTGCGCGCACTCGGCGTGCGCGACACCGACACGGTCGTCGTCTACGACGCCCAGGGCGTCTACTCCAGCGCCCGCGCCTGGTGGATGCTGCGTGCCATGGGCTTCGACCGGGTCGCCGTACTCGACGGCGGACTGCCCGCCTGGACCGCGGCCGGTCACCCGGTCGAAGCCGGGCCCGCCGCGTACGACGGCCCGCGCGGCACGTTCACCGCCCGGCCCCGGTCCGGCCTGATCGTGGACGCCGACACCGTCGCCGCCGCCCTCGCCGACCCGCGTGCCGCCGTACTCGACGCACGAACCCGGGAGCGTTACGCGGGCACCGCCCCGGAACCCCGCCCGGGCCTGCGCGGCGGCCACATGCCGGGCTCCGTCAGCCTGCCCTTCGGTGAACTCCAGTGCGACGGCGGGGCGATGCGTCCGGCGGACGAGCTGCGTACGGTGTTCGAGGCGGCGGCCGGGGACCGGGAGCAGCTGTACTTCAGCTGCGGCTCCGGGGTCACCGCCTGCGTCCTCGCGCTCGGCGCCACCCTGGCCGGCTACCGCGAACTCGCCGTGTACGACGGATCGTGGAGCGAGTGGGGCCTGCCCTCGGAGCGCCCGGTGGCCACCGGCGAGGGCGATTCACCGTGAGCGGGGGGCGTCTCGGCGGCGGACTCGCCGCGAAGTACCGGACGTTCACCGGTCTGCCGTCCGCGCTCAAGGCACTGATCGTCCTGTCGTTCGTCGTCGCGCTGGGCAGTTACATGGTCACCCCGTTCATCGGGGTGCTCATGGTCGAGACCGTCCACCTGGACGTCCGGGTGGCCGGGGTACTGGTGGCGGTGGCCACCTTCATCCAGTTCGGCGGCAGCATCCTGGGCGGCGCGGTCGTGGACCGGCTCGGGCTCAAGCGGACGATGGTGTTCGCGCTCACCCTGCGCACGGCCGGACTGGTGATGCTCGGGGCAGCCGTCAAGGTGCCCTGGGCGGCGTACCCGGCCGTCGTCCTCGTGGCGGCCGGCCCGGCGCTGTACCTCCCGGCGAACAAGGCGTACATCGTCACCAGCGTCTCCGACGACCTGCGCCCGCTGTTCCTCGGGGTGAGCAGCGCCGCGCTCAACGCCGGTATGGGCCTCGGCCCGTTGCTGGCCGCGCTGCTGGTCGACGCCGACCCGATGGCGCTGCTCATCGGTCTCGCCGGGCTCTTCGCGCTGATCACCGCGGCCCACCAGGTCACCCTGAAGCCGGCCGAACGCCGGCCGGCCGCGGAGCCGGCGGGGGAGGAAGGGCCCACCGGGAAGTGGGCGGCGCTGCGGGGAGCGCTGCGGCCGGTCCTGTTCACCGCCCTCGCCTACTACCTGTACTTCTTCTTCCAGAGCTTCATGGGCCTGTACGCGGCCGGGGTGTCCGACATCCGGGCGCTGGGCTGGGTGATGCTGCTCAACTGCGCCATGGTGGTGGTGTTCCAGCCGGTGCTCGCCGACCGTATCGCGCGGGCCGACTACCGCCTGCTGATGGCCGGTTCGTTCACCGTGATGGCGGCGGGCATGGCGGTCATGTCCCTCGGCGGCACCCCGGCCCTGCTGACCGGCACCGCGCTGTTCACCATGGGCGAGATCTTCCTCTTCCTCCGCTGCGACCTGGAACTCGTCGAACTCCTGCCGCGCAACGCCGCGTTCGCCTTCGGTGTGCAGCGGCTCACGGGCGGTGTCGGCGGACTCCTCGCCGGTGTCGTCGGCGGATTCGTCTTCGCCCACTACAGGTCCGGCGGTCAACTGGGCACGTTCTGGCTGGTGGTGGGGGCTCAGTGCGCGATCGCGGCGCTGCTCGCCCTGGCGCTGGGCCGCCACCGGCGGCCCGCGGTGCCCGAACCCCCGCTGCCCGAAGCGGTGGTGGGCCGGTGAAGGAGCCCCTCGACTCGCCGGAGACACGGTACGTGCACGCCGGTTCGGACCCGCGCCGGCAGGGCGGCTACGTCAACCCGCCCGTGCACCACGCCTCCACGGTCCTCTACCGGGACGTGGCCGAGATGGACGCCTCCCAGGCCGACCCGCTCAAGCGGGGCGGTCCGGTCTACGGACGTTTCGGCACGCCCACCAGCCGCGCCTTCGAGGAGGCGCTGACCGAGCTGGAGGGCGGCCACGCCGCGGTGGTGACGTGCTCCGGTCTCTCGGCGATCACCACGACGATCCTCGCGTACGTCCGGGCCGGCGACCACATCCTCGTCAGCGACTCGGTGTATCTGCCGACGCGGAAGTTCTGCGACTCGCTCGCCGTGCTGGGCGTGGAGACCGAGTACTACAGCCCGACCGCGGACGGCGCCGCGATCGCCCGGCTGATCCGCCCGCGAACACGGCTGCTGTACCTCGAGTCCCCGGGCTCCACGACCTTCGAGGTGCAGGACGTCCCGGCGCTCACCGCCGTCTGCCGGGCCCGCGGGGTGGCCACCATCGCGGACAACACCTGGGCCACGCCCATGTTCCACCGCCCGCTGGCACTGGGCGCGGGCGTGGACGCGGTGGTGCACTCCGCGACCAAGTACCTGACGGGGCACGCGGACAGCATCCTCGGGGCGGTGGTCTGCACCGAGGAGAGCTACCCGTTGGTCCGGGGCGCGGCGATGCGGCTCGGCCAGTGCGCGAGCGCCGACGACACCTACCTGGGCCTGCGCGGACTGCGCACCCTCGGCGTGCGTCTGGCCCGCCACCAGGAACAAGGCCTGGAACTGGCCCGCTGGATCGCGGGACGGGAAGGTGTGGCGGCAGTCCTGCACCCCGGTCTGCCCGGGGACCCCGGCCACGATCTGTGGCGCCGCGACTTCACCGGCGCGGCCGGCCTGTTCGGGGTGGAACTCGATCCGGTCTTCGGGAAACCGGACATCGACGCGATGCTGGATCACCTGCGCCTCTTCGGGCTCGGTCACAGCTACGGCGGCTACGAGAGCCTGATCGTCCCCGCCGACCCCGTCTCCCGGCGCCTGCCCGGGACATGGGCGGGCCGGGGCCCCCTGATCCGGGTGCACGTCGGCCTCGAGGCACTGGCCGACCTGAAGCAGGACCTGAGGGCGGGCTTCGAGGTCCTGCTCCGCGGACGCGTCCCGCACCGCATCGCCTAGAGGACTCATGAAGATCCCGGGGTGCCGGCTCCGCCGTGTGAGCGGCGGAGCCGGACTCTTCGGTGGTGTGCCGGGCGGTGCCACCGCGGTCTGCCGAGCCGAGACCTCGATGTGGCGCAAAAAGGTCAACAGCGGGGCGGTGTGGGCCTTCGAACACCTGGCGGCAGCTGACCGGACAGGCGCGGCGATAGTAGTCTCCGGAGACGGCCCTTGACCCGCAAAAGCAGGCAGGGAGCAGGACGAATCGGGAGTTTTTTCGTGTTTCGCACTATGTTCAAGTCCAAGATCCACCGTGCCACGGTCACCCAGGCCGACCTGCACTACGTCGGATCCGTGACCATCGACGCCGATCTGCTCGACGCCGCGGACCTGCTGCCCGGCGAACTCGTCCACATCGTCGACATCACCAACGGCGCCCGCCTGGAGACGTACGTCATCGAGGGGGAGCGCGGGTCGGGGGTCGTCGGGATCAACGGAGCGGCGGCCCATCTCGTGCACCCCGGTGACCTGGTGATCATCATCAGTTACGCTCAGGTCGCCGACGCCGAGGCGCGCGCGCTGCGGCCGCGGGTCGTGCACGTGGACCGCGACAACCGGATCGTGTCCCTCGGCACCGACCCGTCCGAGCCGGTACCGGGCTCGGACCAGGAGCGCAGCCCGCAGGCCGTCACCGTCTGAGCGGCGGGGCGGCCGCAACGCAGGACCCCAGGATCCAGGACCGAGGACCGAGGAGTGCCCGTGAGCGACATCGAGATCCGCGACGACCGGCCGGCCGGACGTCTCGAAGCCTTCGCCGACGGCCAAGTGGTCGGACACATCGAGTACTTCGTCCTGGAGGAGCCCGCGCGGGCCCTCGTCCCGGTGCACACCGTCGTGGAGCCGGAGCACGAGGGCAAGGGCATCGCCGGCTCCCTCGCCCGCGAGCTGTACGGCATCGCCGCCCGCGAGGGTGTCGTCGTGGCCCCGCTCTGCCCGTACGTCGTGAGGTGGGCCGAGCGGCACCCCGAGGAGGCCCCGGCGGCCGACCCGGAGCTGCTGAACGCCGCGACGGAGTGGCTCAAGGCGCATCCGGGACGCTTCTGATGGCCCCGGTTCCCGCTCCCGCCCCGGCCCCGGTTCCCGCTTCCGCCCCGGATCCGGGGCAGCTTCCGCCCCGGTCCGGACCGGTCGCCCTGCTGCACACCTCACCGGCGCATGTCCCCGTCTTCGAGGCCCTGCGGGACGCGGATCACCCGGGTCTGGAACTGCGTCACCTGGTCGACGAGGAACTGCTCGCGAGAGCCCGGCGCGAGGGGCCCGAAGCGGTGGCCGGCGAGGTGCGGGCGCTGCTGGCCGGGGCCGTCGCCGACGGTGCCCGGGTCGTCCTGTGCACCTGCTCGACCATCGGCGCGGTCGCCGAACGGTCCGGTGCCGAGGTGCCCGTGCTCCGCGTGGACCGTCCGATGGCCGCCGCCGCGGTGGCCGCGGGACCCCGGGTCGTCGTCCTCGCGACGGTGGCGAGCACGCTGGAACCGACCGTCGCCCTGGTCGAGGAGGAGGCCCGCCGTGCGGGTCGCCCCATCGAGGTCCGTACGGCCCTGGTCGAGCACGCGTGGGCGCTGTTCGAGGCGGGTGACACGGACGGCTGCGCCCGCGTGGTGGCCGACGCGGCCGACGCGGTCGCCGACGCCGATGCCATCGTCCTCGCCCAGGCGTCCATGACCCCGGCCGAGCGGCTCACCACGACCCCGGTGCCGGTGCTGTCCAGCCCCCGCCCCGGGCTCGCCGCCGCGGCGGACGCGGCCCGCGCGGTGCACGCCGGGTAGCGTCCCGGCCGGTGGCCCGGGCAGGGCCGGACCCGGCCTCGGGCGTCCCCCGGCGGTGCCGCCGGCGCGACCGGGACTGGGCCACCCGGGGGCTGCCTCCCCTGCGACGGAGTGAGTGGGGGCTCGGGTGCCGGGTACGCGGGAGACAAGTCCAGAGGGCCGACGTACCGACTGGCTGGAGGACCGTCATGACACACCCGTATCCCGACCCCGTGCCGCCGGGACCCACCCCCGGACCGCGCCCCGAACCCCCGGGGCCGTCACCCTTCCCCGATCCGGTGCCGAATCCGGGCGGCCCCGACCCCGCGCCGGGACCGGCACCCGGTCCCGCCCCGGGCCCGAACCCGGGCGGGCCCGATCCGGTACCCGGTCCCGCACCCGTACCCGGTCCGGAGCCCGTACCGTCCCCGTCCCCGATCCCGAAGCCGCCGGGCCCCGACCCGGTGCCGGAGCCCCAGCCCCGGCCGGAGCCGCTGTCCTGACGGGCGCAGCGGACCGATCGCCCCGGTCACCAGGGCCCCGGACGGTTTCCATGCACTCTCGCGTGTGAACGACATACGGGGTGCACCCAGTGCGGTGCCGTCGGGCTGGAACCGGGCTTCGTCGAGGACCCGGGGCAAGGCGCTCGCGGGTTCGCGCGGTGGGTCGAGGGCATGCTCGAGCGGGGCCCGCTCGGTGGTGCCGAGCTGATGGGCCGGCCGCGCCGGCAGATCGACGCCTTCCGCTGCCCCGACTGCGCACACCTGGAACTGTTCGCCGCCCGGTGGGGCCAGCCCCGGCGGAGCCGGCCCCGCCGGGCACGTGGCGCTGTGAGTGCGCCGAAGCCGTCACGAGTCCCGTTCCGGGAACGTGACGGCTTCGGCGGGGGTACGGCACCCGGGCCGCCCGGTGGCGGCCCCGCGGGGCGACCGCTATGCCTCGACCTCCGACCGGTCGCCGCCCCACAGCGTGTGGAACGACCCCTCGCGGTCCGTCCTGCGGTAGGTGTGCGCTCCGAAGAAGTCCCGCTGCCCCTGGGTGAGCGCGGCCGGCAGGCGCTCGGCGCGCAGGGCGTCGTAGTAGGCGAGGGCCGCCGAGAAGCCGGGTGTGGGCACGCCCTGGCGGGTCGCGGCGACGAGGACCTCGCGCCAGTCGTCCTGGGCCGCCGCGATCTCCTGGGCGAACGTCTCGTCCGACAGCAGGCTCGGCAGATCGGGCCGGGCGTCGTAGGCGGCACGGATACGGTCGAGGAAGGCCGCCCGGATGATGCAGCCGCCGCGCCAGATCGAGGCGACGGAACCGAGGTCGATGTTCCAGTCGTATTCGTCGCTGCCCGCGGTGATCTCGTGGAATCCCTGCGTGTACGAGACGATCTTCGACGCGTACAGCGCCTGCTCGACCCGGTCCGCGAAGGCCGCGGCCTCGGACTCGTCGAGCTTCTGCGCCGTCGGACCGGCGAGGCCGCGCGAGGCGGCGCGCAGGTCCGCGTGCCCCGACAGCGAGCGGGCGAACACCGCCTCGGCGATACCGGACACCGGCACCCCCAGGTCCAGTGCGATCTGCACGGTCCAGCGGCCCGTGCCCTTCTGCTCGGCCCGGTCCTGGACCACGTCCACGAACGGCTTGCCCGTCGCCGCGTCGACGTGCGACAGCACCTCGGCGGTGATCTCGATCAGATACGAGTCGAGCCGGCCGGTGTTCCACGTGCGGAAGATGTCCGCGATCTGCGCGGGGGAGTACCCGGCGACATCGCGGAGCAGCTGGTAGGCCTCGCCGATGAGCTGCATGTCGGCGTACTCGATGCCGTTGTGGACCATCTTCACGAAGTGCCCGGCGCCGTCGGGACCCACATGCGTGACGCACGGCGCCCCGTCGGCCGCCTTCGCGGAGATCTTCTCCAGCATCGGACCGAGCGAGGCGTACGACTCGACCGAGCCGCCCGGCATGATGCTCGGCCCGTTCAGCGCGCCCTCCTCGCCGCCGGACACACCCGTGCCGACGAAGTGGATGCCCTGCTCGCGCAGCGCCCGCTCACGGCGCCGGGTGTCCGCGAAATGCGCGTTGCCGCCGTCGATGATCATGTCGCCGGGCTCCAGGAGCGGGGCGAACTCCTGGATCACCGCGTCGGTCGGCTCGCCCGCCTTCACCATGATCACCAGACGCCGGGGCCGCTCCAGCGCCGCCACGAACTCCTTCGCGGTCTCGGCCGCCACGAACGTGCCCTCGTGGCCGAACTCCTCCACCAGCGCGTTCGTCTTCGCCACGGTGCGGTTGTGCACGGCGACCGCGTAACCGTTGCGGGCGAAGTTGCGGGCGAGATTGCGCCCCATGACCGCGAGACCCGTGACGCCGATCTGGGCTGAAGTGCTCATTCGGTTGGCTCCTAAGAAGTGCGGTAAGTCCGTTGGCCGGTACGGGAAATGTTCCGGTACCGGTGCCACCGGTCGTGCTCGTACGTGCTGCTCGCCAGTATTGCCCCAGGCCATCCTGACGTGTCGCAGGTGTCCACGCAGAAGAACGACCCCGCGTCGCGGGGGCGGATTTCGGACAGGCCGGGCGGCGCGGGCCGCCGACGGCGGCCGTGCCCGCAGGCCCGCGCACGGCCCCCGCCGTGGCGCGGCCGGGTCCGGCGAACGGGCCGGACGCCCGTCGCCGGCCGCGGGAACCCGATGTCGGAGGGCTGCGGAGCGGCGGGCGGCGCACCCCGGTCCCGGGCCCGTCCGGTCACCCGCCGTGCGGAGCGCGTCCACTCGGGCGGCAGGCCGGGGTCCGGTCAACCGCCTTTTCCGAGCGACCGGTTGCCGTCTTGTCCCGTCCTGTTCCCAGCGCTTACTTTTGCCGCTCCTGACGCATGTCTAGGGGGCTCCCTCATGGCCGTACGCGGTCGGCACCGCCGGTATCAGCCGAACAGGATCAACCGCGCCTCACTCACCGTCACGGCGGGCGGCGCAGGGATCGCGCTCCCGCTGGTCGGGGCCACGGGCGCCCACGCGGCCGACGTCGGGACCTGGAACAAGGTCGCCGCCTGCGAGTCCAGCGGCAACTGGAGCATCAACACCGGCAACGGCTACTACGGCGGACTGCAGTTCACCCGGTCCACCTGGGAGGCGTACGGCGGCCAGGCCTACGCCCGGCGCGCGGACCTCGCCACCAGGGACCAGCAGATCGCCGTGGCCGAGAAGGTGCTCAAGGGCCAGGGCCCCGGCGCCTGGCCGGTGTGCTCGGTGCGCGGAGGGCTGACCCGGGGCGGTGGCACCCCCGACATCAGCCCGGAGGGGACCGCGGCACAGACGGCGAAGCAGCGGTCCGTGCGGGACGTGAAGCCGCAGACCACACCGCAGTCGCGGGCGGGGACCGCCGAGATGTACACCGTCGTACGCGGCGACACGCTGTCCGGCATCGCCGGCTCCCGGCACGTCCAGGGCGGCTGGCAGGGGCTGTACGCCGCGAACCGTACGACCGTCGGCTCCGATCCGGACCTGATCCTGCCCGGCCAGCGGCTCACCCTGGACGGCGCGACCAGGGCGCCCGCGCACACCCCGGCGAAGAGTTCCCCGAAGACGCACCCCCGGGCGCCGGAGAAGAAGACGCCGGCGAAGAAGGCCTCGGCCGGCAGGACGTCCTCGCACGCGACGGCCCCGGCCAGGACGGGGACGCACGAACTCGTGGCCCCGGTGCACGCGGCGACCGGAACGCCCTACCGCGCCACCGGCTCCCACTGGTCGAAGGGCTACCACACGGGCGTCGACTTCCCCGTGCCGACCGGCACCTCCGTCGCGGCGGTCGCCGCCGGGCACGTGGTCGGCGCGGGCTGGGGCGGATCGTTCGGCTACCAGGTGGTGATCCGGCACGCCGACGGCCGCTACACGCAGTACGGCCATCTCTCCGCGATCTCCGTGAAGGCGGGGCAGAGCGTGGTGTCCGGCCAGCGCATAGGCCGCTCGGGCTCCACCGGCAACAGCACGGGCCCGCATCTGCACTTCGAGGTGCGGACCGGGCCCGGCTTCGGATCCGACATCGACCCGGTGGCCTACCTCCGGGCCGGCGGCGTCAGGATTTGACTCGGGTGCGGTGGTGGCTGACGAACGGCGTCGGCACGTAGGGCACACCGAGCATGACGGTCAGGCAGGCCACCTGCTCCTCCGAGGCCGCGGAGTGCCGTCCGGCGACGACCTCCATCGCCGGGACCGCGGCGGCCGTGACCGGAGCGGTTGCTGCGGCCGGAGCGGCTATTGCGGCGACTGCGGCCGGAGCGGCCACTGCGGCGACCGTGGCCGGAGCCGGTGCGAACGCACCCCCGGCCGTGGCCCGCGGAGCCGCCGACGGGAACACGCTGTCGCCGCCCGCCCGAGAGGGCCCCGGCACGCTCCCGGCACCGGGCTGCGCAGCCGGTACGAGCACGTCCGCGCCGTCCGCGGGCAGCCCGGCCAGCAGCTCCGCCACGGCGGCCTCGGCCTCCGTGAGAACGCCGAGACCGGCGGCGACCGGGACGGCGGGCTCCGCACGCCGCGGCTTCGACACGGCCGGTTCGGGGAGCGGCTCGGACGGGGCCGCGACGGCGACCGGAGCCGGGCCGGCGACGGCCGCCCGGTGCGCTTCCCCGGCCGGCTGCCCGGCGTCCGCCTCCGGCACGGCCGCGAGCTCGGGGACGGGAGCCGCTGATCGGTCGCGACTGCCGGTTCCCCCGGTGCCGATGGGCTCGGAGCCGATGCGCTCGGTGGTGAGCAGGATCAGACCGCCCGCCGCGACGACGCCGCAGACCAGGGCGAGCGTGGTGCCGGTCGTTCCGTAGCGGAAGGTCTCGCCGAACATCGTGATGCCGACGGCGGCCGCCACGACGGGGTTCACGACCGTCAGCGTGGCCAGCGGCGCTTCCAGGCCGGCACCTCGGTAGGAGGCCTGCGAGATCAGCATGCCGGCCGTCGCGAAGGCACCGATGGCCGCGAGGCTCGACAGGTCGGCGAGCGAGACGTGCCGCGACCAGTCGACCGCGACGGTCTTGGTGAACACGGAGGACATGCTGAAGGCGACGCCCGCCGCGACCGCGAGCAGCACACTGCGCACCGCGGGGTGCCGGTGCGCCGCGCGTCCGGCCGTCATCAGGGCCGCGACCGCGCCGCCCGACACCACGCCCAGCGCCAGACGCTGGGCATTGCTCAGGGACTGCGCGTCGGACGCGCCGACCAGGGACAGCAGGCCCGCGAGACCGACGGTGGCCATGATCGCGCCGCGCCAGGCGGCGGCTCCGGCCCGGCGGCCGACGAACAGGGCCGCCATCGGGAGCGCGAAGACGATGGTCAGCGCGCCGAGCGGCTGTACGAGGCTCAGCGGGCCGAAGGCGAGGGCGACCACGTGCAGCAGCCCGCCCAGGCCGGTCAGCGCGACGGCCGCCCACCAGCCCGGCCTGCGCAGGGGAGCGTAGGTCTGGCCGGGAGAGGTCACCGCGACCCGCTCCTGGATGATCGCGCCGCCCGCGTACGCGACGGCTGAGACGAACGAGAGCACCACGGACAAAGCGAGGGCACTCATGAGTCCCTCCTCTGCGTACGGCGCGGAGCGGCGGCCCGGCGCGACGAACGGTCGGCTTCCATGCAAACAACGATGCCGTGCGATTTAGTTCTCGTCGTCGTCCCTGAGCAGTCATTGGGTCCTACTGCCGATGGAGTACGAATCGCCCGCTGTCCTCCCCAGGGTGGGCGACACCACGCCCTGATCCACTGGTGGTTCCCCCTAGGGGTCTTGGTACTACTGCTCTTCGTGGACCTCGACCCCGAACTCAAGGCGCTCGACGCGCTCGGCGGATTCTTCGTACTGCGCACCGGCGTACCGCCGGGCGGCCCCCTGCCGACCCTCGCGAGCGCCTTCGCGGACCCGTGGTCCGCGACCTCTTCGGAGGTTTACGGAGATCCGATAACTTTTCGTGTCCAAAAAGTTTCACAGAGTATCCGGGCGCCGGAATCGCGGGTCGCGGCCTCGGTGGCGCAGCAGGGTCTGGCGGCCCGTTTCTGGTCGATCGCCCTCGGTGCCGCCGCCCTCTGCGGCCGGCTGCCCGACCTCGATCCGGAGCTGCTGTTCTGGGACCCGGACGCCGGTGCTCCCGACGATCTCCGGCTCGGCGAGGTCCGCTTCCGGCCCGTGAGCGATCTCGACGCGGTCGTGCGCGCCGGACTGCTCGTGCCGCTGAGCGCGGCCCTGCGCTCGCGCCACCGCGTCCCGCCGGGCCTGCTGTGGGGCAACGCGGGCTCCGCCCTGGCCGGGACCGTCCGCCAGCTGGACCGCTGGGCCCTCGCCCACGGACGTCCGGACGTGGGGGAGCGGGCCAGGGCGCTGGCCGGCCGGCTCTTCGCGCATCCCGACCTGGCCGCCACCCTGGACCCGGGGACGCTGCGCCGCCGCAGCTGCTGCCTCTACTACCGGGTGCCCGGCGGCGGGGTCTGCGGCGACTGCTGCTTCGACCGCCCACCACGCCCGGCGCCCCGCCGCTCCTGACACGGTCGCACCACCGGGCCCGGCTCCTGCGCTCCGCCGGTCCTGGCACGGTGGCCGCGCCGGATCCGGCGCGGCCACCTCACCGGTCCTGGTACGGCCGCCCCGCCGGACTCGGGACCCGCGCCCCGCCGGACTCGGCACCCGCGCCCCGCCGGGCCCGGCGGGGCAGGGCTTCTCGCGGTCTTCCGTATCGGCTTCAACTGAGTGACCATGAGGGGCACCAGCCGGCTAGGACGGGGGTTGTGCGTGCGCGTGGGACTGCTGACCCGGGAGTATCCGCCGGACGTCTACGGCGGTGCGGGCGTCCATGTCGAGTTCCTCGCGAGGGAGTTACGGGCCCTCACCGAACTCGACGTGCACTGCTGGGGCGAGGGCGCCGCGGGCGGAGTCGTCCGGCACCGGCCCTGGTCCGCACTCGACGGCGCCAACGACGCCCTGCGCACCTTCTCCGTGGACCTCTCCATCGCCGCCGCGCTCGAAGGCCGCGAACTCGTGCACTCCCACACCTGGTACGCCAACCTCGCGGGACACTTCGCCAAGCTCCTGCACGGCATTCCGCATGTGATGACCGCCCACTCGCTCGAACCGCTGCGGCCCTGGAAGGCCGAGCAGCTCGGCGGTGGCTACGCGCTCTCCGGCTGGGCCGAGCGCACCGCCGTCGAGGCCGCCGACGCCGTGATCGCCGTCTCCGGCGCCATGCGCGACGACGTCCTCGGCTGCTACCCGGACCTGGACCCGGCCAGGGTGCACGTCGTGCACAACGGCATCGACACCTCCCTGTACCGCCCCGACCACGGCACCGACGTCCTGGAGCGGATCGGCCTCGACACCGGGCGCCCGTACATCCTGTTCGTCGGCCGCATCACCCGGCAGAAGGGGGTGCCCCATCTCCTGCGCGCGGTACGGGACATCGACCCGGCCGCCCAGGTGGTGCTGTGCGCGGGTGCCCCCGACACCCCGGAGATCGACCGTGAGTTCCGCGAGCTGTACCGGGAGTTGAGCGCCGTGCGCGACGGCGTGCACTGGATCCCGCAGATGCTGCCCCGGCCCGACGTCATCCAACTCCTCACACACGCCGCCGTGTTCGTGTGCCCCTCGGTGTACGAGCCGCTCGGCATCGTCAACCTGGAGGCGATGGCCTGCGGGACGGCGGTGGTGGCCTCGCGCGTCGGTGGCATTCCCGAGGTGGTCGAGCACGGTGAGACGGGCCTTCTCGTGCCGCTCGGGGACGACTTCGAGGCGGGGCTCGCGACGGCTCTGGACTCCGTGCTCGCCGACCCCGTCACGGCCCGGCGCATGGGCGAGGCCGGACGGCGGCGCGCGGTGGGGGAGTTCGGCTGGGACACGGTGGCCCGAAGGACGGTCCGGCTGTACGAGGAAGTCCTCAAAGCGGGGTAACCCTTCGGACAGGGCGACTTCGGCCAAGTCGACCTCGGACAGGCCGGCTTCGGGCAGGCCTACTTCGGACGGGCGGCTTCGGGCAGGCCGACCTCGGGCAGGTGAACTTCGGAACGCGGGGCGGGTCCGGGCAGCCGGGCGTTGCCCCACCGGGCGTGGAAGGGGCGGGCAGCATGCGGCGTGGTGGGCGCGGTGGACCTTCGGTGCTGGGAATCGTACTGGCGGGAGGCGAGGGCAAGCGGCTGATGCCGCTCACCGCGGACCGGGCGAAACCCGCGGTGACCTTCGGCGGTACGTACCGTCTCGTGGACTTCGTCCTCTCCAATCTCGTCAACGCCGACATCCTGCGCATCTGCGTGCTCACGCAGTACAAGTCGCACTCGCTGGACCGGCACATCACCACCACCTGGCGGATGTCGAGCCTGCTCGGCAACTACGTGACGCCGGTTCCGGCCCAGCAGCGGCTCGGTCCCCGCTGGTACCTCGGCAGCGCGGACGCGATCCTCCAGTCGCTCAACCTGATCCACGACGAGCAGCCCGAGTACGTCGCGGTGTTCGGCGCCGACCACGTCTACCGCATGGATCCCCGGCAGATGCTCGCCCAGCACATCGAGGGCGGGGCGGGCGTGACGGTGGCCGGGATAAGGGTGCCGCGCGCCGAGTCGTCCTCGTTCGGGGTCATCAGCCCGGGTTCCGACGGCCAGAGCGTGCGGGGCTTCCTGGAGAAGCCCGCCGACCCGCCGGGCCTCGCGGACGCCCCCGAGTGCGTCTTCGCCTCCATGGGCAACTACCTCTTCACCACCAAGGCGCTGGTCGAGGCCCTCCAGCGGGACGCCGAGGACGACGACTCCGTGCACGACATGGGCGGTTCGATCCTGCCCGCGCTCACCGAGCGGGGCGAGGCGCAGCTGTACGACTTCAGTGACAACCACGTGCCCGGGGAGACCACCCGCGACCAGGGCTACTGGCGAGACGTGGGCACCCTCGACGCCTACTACGACGCCCACATGGACCTGATCGCCGAGCGTCCCGCGTTCAACCTGTTCAACCGGAGCTGGCCCGTCTACACGAGCTCGGGGCAGCTCTCGCCGGCGCGTTTCAACGCGGGGGGCATCGCCAGCGAGTCCATCATCAGCGCGGGGTGCCTGATCCGCGGGCAGGTGACGCGGTCGGTGCTGTCGCCGGGGGTGGTCGTCGACCCCGGGGCGGTGGTGCAGGGATCGGTCCTGCACGACAACGTCAAGGTCGGGCGGGGTGCCGTCGTGCGCGGCGCGGTGCTCGACAAGAACGTGGAGGTGCCGCCGGGGGCGACGATCGGCGTCAACCCGGAGCGCGACTCCGACCTCTACACGGTCTCCCAGGGCGGCGTGATCGCCCTGGGCAAGGGCCAGCGCGTGCCCTGACCGGGCCACGCGTCTCACAGGGCCACGCGCCTTTGAGGCCGCACGTCTCACGGGGCCGCACGTCTCGCGCGGCCCCGTGAGGGCATGCGAGCCCCCGACGGCACGCGAGCCCCCGTACCCACGACGACCGGCCGGCCGGAAGCCGCCGAACCGCGCGCCACGGCGACTTCCGGCCGTTGTCATGCCCTCGCTTGTCATGTCCCTGGACGGAGCGCGGAATCCCGTGCTGTCATGCCAACTGTCGTCGATGACAACGTCGTACAGCTCTGACAACGATGTCATCGCCCGGGGCGGTCCGGGTCGCGCGCTGCCCGGACGCGACGCGTCCCGCGCGATCGCCTCCGGTTGCCGGGAAAGCCGGTCCCCCGCCCCGACGATGCATGAGGACAACGATGTCGATCACCCACCGGAGGTCTCCCGCATGAGATGGACCCGGCGCCTGCGTCTGTGTACGGCGGGGCTGGTGACAGCGTCCGCGCTGTTCGCCCTGCCCACCGCACAGGCCGCCGAGCCGCGCGACGGCCGACTCACCGACCTGGTCAACCCGTTCATCGGCACCCAGAGCGAGGGCAACACCTATCCCGGCGCCGCCGTGCCCTTCGGCATGGTCCAGTTCTCGCCGGACACCGGTCACAACACCGGCTACGACCACTCCCAGAACCACGTCCGCGGCTTCTCCCTCGTCCACCTCTCGGGCGTCGGCTGCGGCATCGGCGGCGACCTGCCCGTCCTGCCCACCACCGGGGACATCACCCGGACGGACGACGCTCAGTACGCGGCGGAGTTCGGCCACGAGACCGAGGAGGCGCACCCCGGCTACTACCGGGCGGACCTGAAGTCCGGGATCGAGGCCGAACTGACGGCCACCGCGCGCACCGGAGTGCAGCGCTACACCTTCCCGGCCACCGACAAGGCCAACGTGCTGCTGAACGCCGGCCAGTCGCTGCACAAGACGGTCGCCACGAAGGTCGAGATCCTGGACGACCGGACCGTCCGCACGGAGATCACCGGCAGCGGCTTCTGCCAGACCACCAAGCCCTACAGGGTGTACACCGTCACCCGCTTCGACCGGCCGTTCACCACCTCGGGCACCTGGAACGGCGACACCGTCACCGGCTCCAGCGAGGCGTCCGGCACCACCGGGCGCACCGGGGCCTTCGTGCGCTTCGACACCACCGAGGACCGCACGGTCGAGGCGACCACCGCGCTGTCCTACGTGGACGCGCGCGGCGCGGAGGTCAACCTGCGTTCCGAGGGCGGCCGTTCCTTCGGCGCGGTGCGCGCCGCCGCCCGCCGCGCCTGGGAGGACCGGCTCGACGACGTACGCGCCCAGGGCGGTACCGACGCCCTGCGCCGCACCTTCTACTCGTCGCTCTACCGTTCCTTCCTCGCGCCCAACATCGGCAGTGACGCCGACGGCCGCTACACCGGCTGGGACCAGCGGATCCACCGGGCCAAGGGATTCACGTACTACCAGAACTGGTCGCTGTGGGACACCTACCGCACCCAGTCGCAGCTGCTCTCGCTGCTCGCGCCCCACGAGGCGCGGGACATGGCGATCTCGGTGATCAAGATCGACGAGGAGAGCGGCTGGCTGCCCAAGTGGGGCTACGGCACGGTCGAGACGAACATCATGACGGGCGACCCGGTCACCCCGTTCCTCACCAACGCCTACCAGCAGGGCCTGCTCGAGGGGTACGAGGAGCGGGCGTACCGCGCGCTGAAGAAGAACGCGGACGGCGTGCCGTCCGCCGACTCGCCCGCACTGGGCCGCGAGGCGAACAAGGAGTACATCGCGAACGGCTTCGCCCCGTACCTCAAGGGCAGCCGTCCGCACGCGAAGCCCGGTGACTCGGACTTCGACCAGGGCGCCTCCGCGACCCTGGAGTACGCCCTGTCGGACGCCGTGCTCGGCGAGATGGCGCGGGAGCTCGGCCATGACGAGGACGCGGCGCGCTACCTGGCGCGGTCCCGGAGCTACCGCGCGATCCACGACCCCTCGACCGGCTTCTTCCGTGCCCGGGACGCCTCCGGCGCCTTCACCGGCCCCGTCGACCCGGCCCAGAGCGTCGGCTTCCACGAGGGCACGGCCTGGCAGTACCAGTGGCTCGTGCCGCAGGACCTGCCGGGCATGGTCGGCCTGATCGGCGGCAAGCAGGCCGCGAACGACCGGCTCGACTCGTTCTTCGCCTACGACCGGTTGCTGAAGGACCCCGCGAAGACCGCCCGCGAGGTCTGGGTCAACGGCCCGTACGCGTACTACAACGCCGACAAGTACAACCCGCAGAACGAGCCCGACCTGATCGCCCCGTACACCTACCTGTCGACCGGGCAGCCGTGGAAGACGACCGACGTCGTGCACGCGGCGCTGACCCTGTTCACCGACGCGCCGACCGGCATGACCGGCAACGACGACCTCGGCACGATGTCCGCCTGGAACGTCCTGTCGTCCATCGGGATCTTCCCGGTGCAGCCCGGCTACGACACCTGGGGCCTGTCCACGCCCGTCTTTGAGCGGGTCGACCTCACCCTCGACCGGCGCTACTACCCGCGCGGCGCCCTGACCGTCACGGCGCCGGGCACCTCGGACACCGACCGGTACATCAGGTCGGCCCGTCTCGACGGTTCCCCGTACGCTCGTACGTACCTGACCACCGGCACGCTGAAGAACGTCCGGTCGCTCCGCTTCACGGTCGGCCCCGAGCCGTCCGAGTGGGGAACTGCGGCCTCGGCGGCACCCCCGGTCCTGAAGTGACACCCGGTCGTTCCTGAGACGGGCGAGTCCCGTCCCTCCTCCGAGGGACGGGACTTAATCCGCTGTTAACTATGCGTAACTTGATCGTACTTGACCGTAATCACCGGTCCGGGTTTGACTGCAGGCCCACCCACCCACCCGTCGCCGACGCGAGAGCAGGCCCTTGATCTCCGATTTCCTCGCACCACTCGACCTGGCGTTCTGGAACATCGAGTCCGACCGGCACCCGATGCACCTCGGAGCCCTCGGTGTCTTCGCCGCGAACTCGCCCACCGCGGGCGCCCACGCCGCGGACCTGCTCGCGGCCCGCGCCGCCGCCGTACCCGGGCTGCGCATGCGCATCCGCGACGTGTGGCAGCCGACCGCTCCGCTCGCCTTCGGCAGCGCGGCCCGCGAGAGCGCGCCCGACTTCGAGCCGCTGGACCACGTCCTGCTGCACAAGCCGACCGCCGACTTCCACGCCGAGGCCGGCCGGCTCATGGAGCGCCCGCTGGAGCGCGGCCGGCCCCCGTGGGAGGCGCATGTGCTGCCCGGCGAGGACGGCACGTCCTTCGCGGTGCTCTTCAAGTTCCACCACGCGCTCGCCGACGGGCTCAGGGCGCTGATGCTCGCCGCCGCCATCATGGACCCGATGGACCTGCCGGAACCCCGCCCGCGCCCCGCGGAGCCGCCCCGGGGGCTCTTCCCGGACGTCCGCAAACTGCCCGGACTGGTCCGCGGCACCCTCTCCGACATGAGCCGCGCCCTCGACATCGGCACCTCGGTGGCCCGCGCCACCCTCACCGCGCGGTCCTCGCCCGCCCTCACCTCCGCGCCCACCGGCACCCGGCGCACCGCCGGGGTCGTCATCGACCTCGACGAGGTGCACATCGTCCGCAAGACCGTCGGCGGCACCGTCAACGACGTCCTGATCGCCGTCGTGGCGGGCGCCCTGCGCCGCTGGCTCGACGAACGCGGCGACGGCAGCGAGGGAGTCTCCCCGCGCGCCCTGATCCCCGTCTCCCGGCGCCGGCCGCGCACCGCGCAGCCACAGGGCAACCGGCTCTCCGGCTATCTGATACGGCTTCCCGTCGACGAGGCCGACCCGCTCGGCCGGCTGCGTGCCGTCCGCACGGAGATGGACCGCAACAAGGACGCCGGACCCAACCGGGGCGCGGGCGCCGTCGCGCTGCTCGCCGACCACGTCCCGCCGCTCGGACACCGCCTCGGCGGGCCCGTCGTGGGACAGGCCGCCCGGCTGCTGTTCGACATCCTCGTCACCAGCGTGCCGCTGCCCAGCCTCGGGCTGAAGCTCGGCGGCTGCCCGCTCACCGAGGTCTATCCGTTCGCGCCGCTGGCCCGCGGCCAGGCCCTCGCCGTGGCCGTCTCGACGTACCGGGGAAGGGTCCACTACGGGCTGGTGGCCGACGCCGAGGCCGTTCCCGACCTCGATCTGCTGGCCCGTTCCCTGGCCGAGGAGGTGCGCGTACTGATCACCGCCTGCACGCCATGATCATCACGGGTTTGGTGCCGCGCGCGATTGGTCCGTAAAATTCCGCCTTCGAAAGCGAGCGCGGTTTCGAACGCGGCGCACAACCCGAGGAACGGCAGCGATGACGGTGACAGAGGACGGCCGGGCGACCCCCGCCGTGGACACGACAGATGTGGCGGCCGTCGCGTTCGGTCCCGGTATCGACCCCGAGCGACTGGCCGTCTGCCTCGGTGTGCTCGACGAACTCGAGAAGCTCGAGGTCGACCACCCCGACGCCATCGCCGTGCGCCGCGCCACCGCGGGCATCTACCGGACCGTGAAGCAGCGCCGCCGCCAGGAGCGCCGCGCCGCCAAGACGGCCCACGACAAGCTGGTCACCGAGTCCACCGCGACCGGCTCCGCCCAGCGCATCGACGACGAGACCGAGGGCATCCTGCCGTCGTCGGTGACGGAAGAGGGCAAGATCGCGGGCATACTCCAGCGCCCGCGCTCCTGCTACACGTGCAAGACGCGGTACGTCGAGGTCGACTACTTCTACCACCAGCTCTGCCAGGACTGCGCCGCACTGAACCGCTCCCGCCGTGACGCCCGCACCGACCTCACCGGCAAGCGGGCGCTGCTCACCGGCGGCCGCGCCAAGATCGGCATGTACATCGCGCTGCGCCTCCTGCGTGACGGTGCGCACACCACGATCACCACGCGCTTCCCGAACGACGCGATCCGCCGCTTCAAGGCCATGGACGACTCGGCGGACTGGATCCACCGCCTGGAGGTCGTCGGCATCGACCTGCGCGACCCGGCCCAGGCCGTCGCCCTGGCCGACCGCGTCGCCGAGCAGGGCCCGCTCGACATCCTGATCAACAACGCCACGCAGACCGTGCGCCGGCTGCCCTCCGCCTACGCCGCGCTCGTCGAGGGCGAGAGCGCCCCGCTGCCGGCCGGTGAACTGCCCGCCCAGCACGTCATCGGCGCCTTCAACTCCGGCGCGGTCGACGGACTGCAGGCGCTGCCCGTCGGCGTCTCGGGCCTGGAGGCGCAGAAGGTGGCCGACCTCGCCCTGGTCGCGGGCAACGCCAGCGTGGTCCGCCACCGCGAGGGCACCGCCATCGACGCCGGCGGCCTGCTCCCCGACGTCGTGGACAGCAACACCTGGGTGCAGACCATCGAGCAGATCTCCCCGGTCGAGCTGCTCGAGACCCAGCTGTGCAACTACACGGCACCGTTCATCCTGATCAGCAAGCTGCGGCCGCAGATGGCCGAGGCCGCCCGCACCGCGTCCACGGGGCGCGCGTACGTCGTCAACGTCTCCGCGATGGAGGGCGTGTTCGGCCGCGGCTACAAGGGCGCCGGCCACCCGAACACCAACGCCGCGAAGGCCGCCATGAACATGGTGACCCGTACCAGCGCCCAGGAGATGTTCGAGACCGACGGCATCCTGATGACCTCGGTCGACACCGGCTGGATCACCGACGAGCGCCCGCACTACGACAAGCTGCGCCTGGCCGACGAGGGCTTCCACGCCCCGCTCGACCTCGTCGACGGCGCGGCCCGCGTGTACGACCCCATCGTGCGCGGCGAGCTGGGCGAGGACCTGTACGGCGTCTTCATGAAGGACTACGCGCCCGGCAAGTGGTAGGACCTCCGGCTGCCGCGCGGATTCTCCGACGGGACCGCCGGCTGCCGCGCGGCCCCTCCGCCTACCGCGCGGACTCCCGCCCGTCGGGGGTCCGCCGGCGCAGCCGTTCGTGGACGGCGTGGGCGGGGGAGCCCGGGTGGGCCGCCCTCACCCGCGTTCCCCCGTCGACCAGCAGGTCGGCACCGGTGATCCACCCGGCCGCGTCCGAGACCAGCCAGGTCACGGCACGCGCGACGTCCTCGGGCCGTCCGATCCGGCCGAGCGGGAGCGAGGCGCCCAGTTCGGCCTCCGCGTCCTCCCACACGAAGCGGGCCATCTCGGTACGGACGAGGCCGGGCGAGACCGAGTTGACCCGGACCCCCGGCGCCAGCTCGCCGGCCAGCTGCCGGGTCAGATGGAGCAGGGCGGCCTTGCTGGTGCCGTACGCGCCGACCCGGGGGCCGACGTGCTCGGCGCCCTCCGTGCAGACGTTGACCACGGCCCCGCCGTGCTCGCTCATCCAGGCCCGCCAGGCGCACTGCACCAGACGCAGCGGCGCCTCGACGTTCACGGCGAACGCCTCGCGCCAGCGGTCCGGGTCGGCGTCCATGAGCGGGCCGTAGGGCTGGTTGGTCGCCGCGTTGTTGACCACGATGTCCAGCCGTCCGAAGGTGCGCAGCGCGAGTCCGGTCAGCTCGCCCAGGTGTGCCCCGTCGGCGACGGAACCCGCGAGCCCGATCCCGCCGACCTGTTCGGCGGCGCGCCGCACCGCGTCCGGATCGCGCGCGCTCACGCACACCCGGACACCCGCTCCGGCGAGCGCCTCGGCGACGGCGAGACCGATTCCGCGCGAGGCGCCGGTGACGACGGCGGCCCTGCCCTGAAGTCCGTACGGCGACGTCATCCGCGTACCGTCTCATGACGGACCGTCAGCCGACAGACCCCGGCGACGACCGCGGCCGCCCGCCGGGGCACCGATGCCGTCAGCCCGGGGCGCCCGGCCGTGCGGGAGGTGTCATGCCGGTCCGTGGTGCCCGGCCGCGCGGGAGAGGCCCGTCAGTCCGTGGCGCCCAGGCGCGCGGAGCGTTCCGCCACCAGTTCCAGCAGGGTGCGCCAGTCCTCCATGTCCCCGGCGTACAGGCCGGGGACATGAGCGGCGTCGTCCGCCTGCCGCAGGGTCACCGCGTCCTCGGCCAGCGGGTCGTGCTCGAACGCCATCGGCTCGCGCGGGGAGGGACCGCGTCCCGGTGAGGCGGCCGCCGGACGGCGCTCCGCCGCGACGTGCAGACGTACGAGACCGGAGACCCGCTCGCCGAGGAGCGGCCGTACCGCGTCGGCGGCGTGCCCGGCGTGCCCGGCGTCGTCACCGGGCCTGAGCAGATGTCCGATGTCGTGCACCAGGCCCGCGACCTGGAGCTCCTTGTCGCTGGGATGTCCCCGGCGCAGCAGTGCGGCGGTCTGCAGGGCGTGGTCGTGCAGATCGACGGCATCGCCGAGAGATGTTCCTCCGCCCGGGCGAAGCCGGGGGCGGGGGAGTTCCGGTGGCTCGTGGACGCCCCGGCAGGCGTGCAGCAGGTCCATCAGCTCCTCGACGCTGCGCAGCTCCATGCGTCAGTCCTCCCGCGGGAAAAGCCGTTGCCGTGCGACAGCAGAGCATGGACTCCTTGCGAACCGGCCAACGGGACCTGAACTGCGTGACGTCTTCGGCGCCGGACGTGGCGACGGCCGTGGGCCGATGGTGACTCAGTCGTGCCCGCGGCCGGCCCCGACGCCCCCGCCCGGGGGCGATATTGAGCCGAATGGGTGGTGGCGAAGAGGGCATCATGTTTCAAATCACCGCAGATCGAGGCCTGATGAGCCCTGGATGACGTGTGACGGTAACCTCAAGTTTTCAGCCCCATAGAGCGGGGGGCCGCTCATATGGTTAGGCTGTAGCCGACGGACAGACTCACTGGGGTCCACCCACACCCACGGTCCGTCCCGGGACAAGCCGGTCACCACGGCCTGCTCTCACACGAGTTACCGGCGCCACCGCGTCCCTAACTGCTTCGACTCAGACCCGAGCGGACGTCAGGCGGCCCGAGAGCACCGGGCCCTAGCGTCCTGAGGGTGACCCGACACATAAGGAGTGCGCGGTGACACCGGAGAAGACGAATCTCGACCAGGACCTCAAGGAACGCGGGGAACGCCTCGGCAGTGGTTCCGACACCAAGCTCGGAAGCCTGGACGTGTGGGCCAGGTCCGCTCCCATCCGCCTCGCGGGCTACGAGGACGACCTCGCCGAGCCCCACATCCTGCCCAGCGTCGACTGACCGGCGCGAGGGGTCGGCGCGATCGAGGACGGCACGGGAGTGCCGGACCCGCGTTCACGCCGAAACAGGAGAAGCCGCGGCCGACCACCGGCCGCGGCTTCGGCATGTGACACGGCCTTCCGGCCGGCCCCGAGGCCTTCCGTACGGCCCCGGGGCCTGTCGCGGTGCTAGCCGAGCGGAGCCGTACGCCGCCACGGGTGCAGCACTTCCAGTTGCCCGGCCACGTCGAGCAGGGCCTCCTCGGAGCCGGGCAGGCCGACGAGCTGGACGGCACAAGGGGCACCGTTCGGCAGCTTTCCGAACGGAACCGACATCGCGGGCCAGCCGGTGAGGTTCCAGGGCGGGGTCATCGGCGAGTAGGTGGTGTTGGCCAGGACATTGCGCAGCCAGCCCCGCTTGTGCCAGTCGACGGAGGCGGGAGCGCGCCGGGCGAGCGCCGGGGTGAGCAGCACGTCGTGCTCCGCGAAGAACGCGGCCAGGCGCCCGCGCAGCTGCTCGCGGCGCTCCCCCTTGCGTACGCCGGTCACGAAGCGGCGCCCGATCGCGGCGTGCACGCGGGTGCGCCGGGCCAGCCTGCGCGGGTCGAGATCCTCGGCGTCCACCGCGGTGCCCGCCGTCCAGTGCGCGAGCGAGGCCGTGCTCAGCCAGAGCGGGTACGGCGGGTTCGCGGTCCGCACCCGGTGGCCCGCCTCGGCCAGCAGGGCGGCGGCCTCCCGGGCCGCGTTCGTGTACGGCCGCGTGACGCGGACGCCGGCCAGCGGGCTGCGCACCGAGACGGCGATCCGGCGGTGTGCGGGCTCCGCGGGCGGTGCCGGCTCGATGTCCGCGAGGAGGGCGAACAGCAGCCGGGCGTCCTCGACCGTCGTGGCCAGCGGGCCGTTCTCCGACATGCCGAACCAGTCGCCGTGACCGATCCCGGCGGGGATCACCCCGTGACCCGGCTTCAGGGTGACCAGACCGCAGTTGGCGGCGGGTATGCGCAGCGAACCCATGCCGTCGTTGCCGAGCGCGATCGGCACCATCCCGGCGGCGACGGCCGCCGCGCTGCCGCCGGAGGAACCGCCCGCCGTGCGGGACAGGTCCCAGGGGTTGCGGGCGTTGCCGTACACGCCCTCCGTGGTGCCGAAGACGCACAGTTCGGGCACGTTCGTCAGCCCCACCACGACGGCGCCCGCCGCCCGCAGCCGGGCCACGGTGACGTGATCCTCGGCGGCGGGCGCGTCAGGGGTCGCGGCGGAACCGTTGCGGGTCGACTCGCCGCGCACCGCGAGGTTGTCCTTCACCGCCACCGGCACTCCCGCCAGCGGGAGCCGGTCGAGGTCCCGGCCGGCCAGCGCGTCGGCCTCCGCGAGGGCCGCCTCGGCGCGGACCGTGCGGAAGGCGCCGACGCGTCCGTCGAGGCGTTCGATCCGCGCGAGGTGTTCGGCCACCACCTCGCGGGGGGTGACCTTCTTCTCGCGCACGGCTGCGGCGATCTCTGTGGCGGTCCGGCCGGCCCAGGTGGTCACGGGCGCTCCTCACTCGTGTCGTACTGGTGAGTAGTTACGGGAGCACTCTGCCCCCGGCCGGGGCACCGCGTCGAGAGCCCGTGGCCCCGGACCTTGGGCGGTCCACGGCTCCCGGCCCTCGGCCGGGCCTCCCGGATCTCGCGTCACCGGTCCGCCCCCGGCCCTGTACGCGGACCGGTGGGGGGAGAGATCCTCGGGACCGAGCACCTCTGCGCACCCGGCCATCGACCCCTGTCCCGACGGAAAGGCCCGCCGTGCCCTCGACGGAAAGGCCCGCCGTGTCCCCGACGCCCGCGCGCGTCGCCGCGGTCGACACCCAGGACGTCCGCTTCCCCGCCTCGCACGAGCTCGACGGCTCCGGCACCGCCCCCGGTACGCGGGGGCCGCGGCCGTGCCCGGTGGTCCGGTGAACTCCCTCGGCGGGAGCGGTGTCCCCGTCAGCGCGCTGTCCTTCGGCGCCGCCGGTATCGGCAACCTGTACTCCGAGGTCACCGACGAGCAGGCGTACGAGGCGGTCACCGCCGCCTGGACGAGCGGCATCCGCTACTTCGACACGGCCCCGCACTACGGCCTCGGCCTCTCCGAACGGCGCCTGGGCGCGGCCCTGCGCGACCTGCCCCGCGCGCGGTACACCGTGTCCACCAAGGTGGGCCGCCTCCTGGAGCCCGTGGACACGGGCGGCGACGACCTGGCCGACGGCTTCGCCGTGCCCGCCACGCACCGTCGTGTCTGGGACTTCAGCGCCGACGGCGTACGGCGGAGCCTGGACGCCAGCCTGGAGAGGCTCGGCCTCGACCACGTGGACGTCGTGTACCTCCACGACCCCGACGACCACGGCGAGCAGGCGTTGCGCGAGGGCTTCCCCGCGCTGGCGGAGCTGCGCGCGCAGGGCGTGGTGCGCGCGATCGGCGTGGGCATGAACCAGACGCGGATGTTGACCCGGTTCGTGCGCGAGACCGATGTCGACGTGGTGCTGTGCGCGGGCCGCTACACCCTCCTGGACCAGGACGCTCTCACCGGACTGCTGCCCGCCGCCCGGGCCCGCGGCATCTCCGTCGTCATCGGCGGCGCCTTCAACTCCGGTCTGCTGGCGGACCCGAGGCCCGGAGCGACGTACGACTACGCCGCGGCGCCGGGCGCGCTGCTGGACCGCGCGCTGCGGCTCCAGGAGATCGCGGGACGGCACGGCACCACCCTGCGCGCCGCCGCCCTGGCCTTCCCCGCCGCCCATCCGGTCGTGGCGAGTGTCCTGGCCGGGGCCCGTACGGCGGCCGAAGTCCGGGACTGCGCGGAGCAGTTCGCGGCGCCGGTGCCCGAGGCCTTCTGGCGGGACCTGCGCACGGAAGGCCTGCTCCCGGCCACCGCACCCCTCCCCGCCACCGCGTCCCTCCCCGAACCGGAGGGCGCGTGAGATCGCCCCGCCGCTACCGGTGCGGCCCCCGGCGCTCCGCCGCGTGCTCCAGCCGGGTCGGCGGGAGGAAGTCGCGGACACAGGTCCGGTGCCAGCACGCGCCCGTCTCGCGCAGCTCGCGCCAGGTCGTGTACCGGTAGCGGAAGAGACGGGCGCGGATGTAGCGGGGCGGCGCGTCCGCGGGGAACGGGGAGCGGCGCAGCAGTCGCAGCGTGTCACGGTCGTTCTCCAGGAGCCGTTCCACGAGGCCGGAGAACCAGGTGCCGGCGTATCCGGGGGAGAGCGCCACGAACCACATCAGCCAGTCGAGCCGCAGATGGTACGGCGCGAACTGCCGCGGCCAGTGCCGCGGATCACCCGGCTTGCCCTTGAACTCGTACTCCCGCCAGTCGGCGTCCTCGCGCGGCACCTCGTCCGCCGTGCCCTCGAGGATCACCTCGTGCCGCATCCTGCTGACGCTGCCGAACGCCCCGTAGGTGTTCACCAGATGCAGCGGGTCGAAGGAGCGGTTCATGACCTGGCGCCGGGAGACCAGATTGCGTGCGGGGCGGTAGCCGAGCGCCACCAGGCCCGCGGCGACGACCAGCACGACCACCTCGTACCACAGCGGCGCCGCGGGGGTCCGGGGCGCGGTGGAGGGGAGTTCGGTCACGCTCAGGGCGAGGACGATCGTCGTCCAGTTCAGCCACGCGAAGTTGCCGGACAGCACCAGCCACAGCTGGGTCAGGATCATCAGCGAGGCCGCGGCCGTCGCGATCGGCTGCGGGGTGAACAGGAGGACGGGAAGCACCAGTTGCGTGAAGTGGTTCGCGGCCACCTCGATCCGGTGGAACGGTCTGGGCAGATGGTGGAAGAACCAGCTGAGCGGACCCGGCATCGGCTGTGTCTCGTGGTGGTAGTAGAGGCAGGTCAGCTTCCGCCAGCAGGCGTCGCCCCGCATCTTGATCAAGCCCGCCCCGAACTCCACGCGGAACAGGACCCAGCGCATGAGGAACAGCACGACGACCGGTGGCGCCACCTCGTCGTTGCCGAGGAACACCGCGAGGAAGCCCACCTCCAGGAGCAGCGACTCCCAGCCGAACGCGTACCAGGTCTGGCCGACGTTGACGACCGACAGGTACAGGGCCCACGGCACGAGCCACAGCAGCATCGCGCCCCACAGCGGCAGCCGGCCGTCGATTCCGGCGGCCAGCGCCAGGGACACCGCGCAGCCCGTCCAGCACCAGGCGGCGAAGAAGCGGTCCGAGTAGCGCCAGTGGAACACGCTCGGCGCGTCACGGAAGGCGACGTGCCGCACGAAGCGGGGCACCGGCAGCATCCCGCGCTCCCCGGTCAGCGCCCGGAACTGCAGGGCCGCGCCCAGGAACGCGACCAGATACAGCACGGCCAGCCCTCGCTGGAACACCAGTCGGCTCAGCCAGTAGCCGGGTGCGACGAACCACTCCATGGCGGGTGCTCCTCTCCCCTCCTCTCCCACTTCTCTCCCTCCATTGTGACGCTGGGTGACCGATTTCCGCTTGCGTGCGCCAAGAGGGTGACGCAGAGAATGAGGCACCAACTGCCCGGGACGAACGGGAGAGACGTGGTGCACATACCCACCAGGACCTTTGCCGCGGCCTGCGCGCTCGCGGCGGCACTCCTTGTCGTCGCGGGCTGTGACGGCGGTGGCGGCGGCACGGCGCCGAACGGATCCACCGGCGGCGAGGTGCTCCTCCAGCCCCTCGCGGACCAGGGGCCCGACCCCTTCACGGCGCCCACCGACACCACCCCCGCGACCCGGCCGCCCGTCACCCGAACGCCGCAACCGTCGGCCACCGTCACCCAGGGGGTGCGCTCCGTCTCGGGCGCCGCACCGGGCCTGTACGGCGGCACCCGGAACGCCGGCAGCTGCGATGTCGGGAGACAGATCCGCTACCTCGCCTCCGACCGGGCCAAGGCCCGAGCCTTCGCCGAACTCTCCGGCATCTCCCCGGAGTCCGTCCCGGACTATCTGCGACAGCTGACCCCGGTCGTGCTGCGCGCCGACACCGGCGTCACCGACCACGGATTCGCCGCCGGAGCCGCGACCGGCTTCCAGGCCGTGCTCCAGGCCGGTACGGCCGTCCTCGTCGACGACCGGGGCGTGCCCCGGGTCCGCTGCGCCTGCGGCAACCCGCTGGGCCGGCCCACCGTCATCGACGGGAACCCGGACACCCGGGGCAGGCCCTGGAGCGGGTACCGGGCCGCCCAGGTCGTCGTGGTGACGCCGGCGCCCGACGTGATCACCGACTTCACGATCGTCGACGCGGGCGACAACACCTGGATCGAGCGGCCGGCCGGGTACGAGGGCCACCGTCACGACCACGTCGTACCGCCGCCCCCGGACCCGGCCCCGAGGCCGCACGGCTCCGCTTCCGCGCACGAGCCCTCCGCCGACGCCTCGCCGGGCGGCCGGAGTCCGTCCCCGGACGCCTCCGCCTCCGCCTCCGACTGCCCCACGCCCACCGCGACGGTGACCCCGACGCCGGGAACCGGCCGGGGCACCCCGGACGAGAGCGCCGGACCCGGCACCGCGCCCACCGGCGCTCCGACGGACGGCGCCGTCATGGACGTGGCCGGACCGGGTCGCACCGCGCGCTCGAGCCCCGAGCCCTCGCACTGCCCCGGCGCCACGGTCACGGCACCGCCGACGACGCGGCCCGGGACCAGTCCGGCCCCCTCGGACGGGACCACGGTCCCGCGGCCGGACCCGTCCGCCCCCGACCGCTCCGGCTCCCCGGAGCCCCCGTCCCCGCAGGTCCCGTCCGACGATCCGGGCACCCCCGGCGAGGACACCGTCCCGGACAGCCCCGAGGCTCCCGACGGCGGCCTGATCCCCGACGGGCCGACCGGTCCGGACAGCGTCTTCGACGTATCGGCCGGTGCCCCCGGCACGTGAACGCCGTCCTCTCCTCCCAGGGCCCGGAACCCGGCTGCCCAGAAGTCGAACAATCGGGCAAATGCTGGCATGGTGGCCCCATGGTTGATCGGGGAGCGAGCGCCCTGTCACTCCCGGACGACTGGCCCGCCCACCCGGATCCGATCCTGGCGCTCAACCGCATGGGCAGCTTCGACTGGGACCTGGACACCGGTCTGATGCAGATGGACGCCCAGGCCCACGAGGTCTTCGACGTGCGCCCGGACGAATACGACGGACATCCCGGCACCCTGGGCATGCGTGTCCCGCCGGCCGAGTCGCGCCGGCTCGACACGATGGTCTCCCACGCCCTCAAGGACGGCAGCGAGAACTACGGCGCCTACTTCCGCATCCGCCGCCGCGACGGCGCCCTGCGCTGGACCCACACCCAGGGCTACATCCGCCGCGACGAGAACGGCCGGCCGCGCCGCATCATCGGCATCGTCCGCGACGCCACGGCGGAGCTCGACGAGAGCGTGGCGCGCCGTGACCAGGCCGCCCAGCACGAGGTACGGCGCCAGCAGACCAGCGTCGTCCAGCTGACCACGGCCGCGCTGGCGCACGCCGTCACCGTGCAGGACGTCATCGACGTGCTGCAGGACACCCACGGGCTCACCCATCTCGGGGCGGCCAGCCTGGTGATGGGCCTGGTGGAGGCCGGCCGCATCCGCATGGTCGCCACCGGCCCCGAGCACAGCTACGTCCCCGGCACCCGGATCACGCGCCTGGACGCGCAGTACCCGATGAACGAGGTCGTACGGACCCTCGTACCGCACTTCATCGAGTCGCCCGAGGAGTTCGCCGAGTCGTATCCGCTGCTGTGGCCGAACATCACCGATCTGAAGATCACCTCGGCCGCCTATCTGCCGCTCATCGTGCAGGCCCGCCCCATCGGCGCGATCGGCCTGCTCTACAACGACCGGCACGGCTTCTCGGAGGACGAGCGCAACGTCCTCGTCGCCCTCGGCAGCAGCATCGCCCAGAGCCTCCAGCGGGCCATGTTCTTCGAACAGGAGAAGGACCTCGCCCAGGGCCTCCAGCAGGCCATGCTGCCGCGCTCCATCCCCAGCGTGAGCGGCGCCGACATCGCCGTCCGCTACCGTTCCGCCTCGCTCGGCCGCGACATCGGCGGCGACTGGTACGACCTGATCCCGCTGCCCGGCGGAAGGGTCGGCGCCGTCATCGGCGACGTCCAGGGCCACGACACCCACGCGGCCGCCGTCATGGGCCAGCTGCGCATCGTCCTGCGCGCCTACGCGGCCGAGGGCCACACCCCGGCCACCGTGATGGCCCGTGCCTCGGTCTTCCTCCACGAACTCGACACCAACCGCTTCGCGACCTGCCTGTACGCCGAGGTCGACCTGTCCACCGGAGTGACCCAGCTGGTCCGGGCGGGCCACATCGACCCGCTCGTCCGGTACACCGACCGGACCTGTCGCCGGCTGCCGGTGGAGGGCGGTCTGCCGCTCGGCCTGTCCGCCGAGTTCGGGCGTCTCGAATACCCCGTGGCCATCATCGAACTCGAACCCGGCCAGACCCTGTTGCTGTGCACCGACGGGCTCGTCGAGGAACCCGGCGTCGACCTCGACGACGGCATGCACACGCTCAGGGAACGCGTCCGCATCGGCCCGGACGACGTGAGCGATCTCGCCGACCGGCTCATCGACATGGCCGAGGCCCGCGGCGGGGACGACGACGTGGCCCTGCTGCTCCTGCGCCGCCACGGCGGGGGCGACCAGCGCTCGGGCGGACGGCTCCAGCAGCATGTGGCGCCCGGAGACCCCGAGGCGCTCAGCTCGGCCCGCCACATGATCCGGGCCGCCGTCCGCGCGTGGGGAGCCCGGGACCGGGCCGACGAGGTCGAGCTGGTCGCCGACGAACTGATCACCAACGCCCTCATGCACACCGAGGGCTCGGCCATCGTCACCCTGCGCGTCCTGGCCGGATCCGAACGCAGACTGCGCGTCGAGGTCGAGGACTCCTCCAGCGCGCTGCCGCGGCGCCGCGAGGCGGGCGAGTCCGGTGTCTCGGGCCGCGGACTGCTCCTCGTCGACCGCCTCACCGACGTCTGGGGCGTCGAGGCGCGCGGCGGCGGCAAGGTCGTGTGGTGCGAGTTCATGATCCGGGAACGGAGCTGATCCCGGGCGTCGCCGGTGCCGGACGGCACCCCGGACGCATGCCGGAACTGCCCGGGGCCGAAGGCCGGCACCCAGGAGCGGCTCCCCGCGTACGCCGTCGAGGCCCCGGAGCGGATTCCCGGCGTGGCCAGGCGGCTGCACGAGGCACCGCGCGGCACGCTCACCGAAGCGGTGGAGCGCTCCCACGGGCCGGCCACCGGGCGGCTGAAGGCGGAGAGGAGGAGCGGTCTGCGGGTGCACGGGAGAACGGGGGAGGCCTGTCCGGTGTACGGGGACGCCGTCCGCGAAGTCTCCTTCGGCGATTCCCCGTCGCCGTACTGCCCGACCTGCCGGACGGGCGGCGAGCCGCCGGCGGACCGGCGGATGTCCCGGCTGCTCACGTGGGCGGACCCTCGGTGACCCGGGCGGCGAAACGGGCCCGGGTCAGGGGGAGTTGAGCGTCACGAGGTGTTCGCCGTCCGCCGTGCGCACCTCGAACCGGCGGATCTCGTCGGTCTTCATCGACGAGCCGCCCTGCATGGTGATGGCGGCGTCGTTGTGCGCGGGCTCCATCCAGCTGGTCACCGACTGCTCCGAGCCGTCCTTGCCGATGGCGACGAGCTCGCAGGAGCGGGGACCCTTGGCGTCCTTGACCGCGACCTCGATCTCGCTGCCCCAGAGCCGTTCCCGGGTGGTCACCTGGGCCCAGACCCCGGTCTCCGCGTCGGTCCTGGCCATCTGGCTCGACGGGGGGCCGTCCGCGACGACCCTGTTCGAGGGGGAGTCGTGGCCCCCGACGAGCGTCAGCGCGGACCCGCCCGCGGCGAGGGCCACGGAGGCCGCCAGGGCGAACAGCAGGCGCCTGCGCCCGGCCCGGTTGCGGGTGGCCACCTCGCCGAGCAGCCGGTCCAGCAGTCGCGGCCCGGGGGTGGCGAAGGGGTGCACGCTGCGCGGTGTCGACCGGCGGTAGAGCATCAACTGCCGTGTGGCGGGCCGGTATTCACTGACGAATGCCGTGCACTCAGCGCACTCCACGAGGTGGTCCTCGAAGCGGAAGGCTTCCGCCTCGCCGAGTACGCCGAGCGCATAGGCGCCGACGTCGCGATGCCGTTCCAGGGACCTCATACCGAATACCGAATCCTCGTGGCGTTGGTGCGGACTGTGAGTGGTGTTGCTGTTGCCCACGGGTACGCATCAGACCGTCGAATCACTCAAGACACGTCAGGAATCGGGGTGAAGACATTCGGAGCGCGGGTCCTCGCGGATTGGTGCGAGCCCGGGAAAATTGTTCCCGGCCCGGTCGGAGCCGCCGCCGGGGAGCGATCCGGGTCCGGTCGGGCCGCCGCCGCGGCGCCGTCCCGGAGCGCCACGGCCGTCGTCAGAAGAGGTGGATGGCCAGATGGCCGAGCGGCAGGCCCAGCCGCCAGGCCGCCGTCCACACCTTGGGGCCGTCGTCCTCACCGGGCACCGAGCCCTTGCCCGGCACCGCGTCCAGGTCCGGAGCGAGCAGTTCCGTCTCCTCCAGCCACCGCCACGCCGCGGACGCCAGCTCCAGATCGGGATCGGGCGCGACGGATCCGGTGGCCTCGGCCGCGCGCAGCTCCAGGTGTTCGCGTACCCAGGTGTGCCAGGGCTGGTCGTACGCCGTCAGCGAGAGCCAGGTCTCCAGCTGGGTGATGACCCGGATCCCGGAGAGTTCGCCGCCGCTGTCGGACAGGAAGATCGTCAGCGCGAGGGCGTCGCGCCCGGCGCGGAACTCGAAGGAGGTGGGCGGCATCAGGTCGCCCGTCCGCAGCAGTTCGTCGGCGATGTACTCGGCGTACAACCAGGCCATGGGGACGGTGAGTTCGCCCCCGCCGGTGCCGTCCGTGCTCTCTTGCCCTCTGTGCAGCATCCCTTCCTGCCTTCCTCCGGTGCGTGCGCGTCGCCCGACCCCGGGCCCCAGTCCGGAACACGGATGAGGCAAGCTGATTGCTCAACCATGGTCCTCAGCAAGGCGCTTTACGGAGGTTTGACCAAGCGATCGGTTTCACCGCAGGTCGGCCGCGTATCCCGGAAGGACCCGGCGCAGGGCGCGCAGCGCGTAGTACGCGCGGGACTTCACCGTACCGGGTGGAATTCCCAGTGCTGCGGCGGCCTCCGCCACACTCGCCCCTTGGAAGTACACCAGCACCAGGACTTCACGGTGTTCGGGAGTGAGTGTCTTCACAGCCTCCCGCACATCGAGCGTCGCCGCCGACCGTTCGGCGTGATCGGCGCAGACCCGCGCGTTGTCGAGGACCGCGTCCCCGACCTCCGGGGGCCGTGCCTGCCGGGCCCGCCGCGCGTCGATGGCCAGCCGCCGTCCCACGGTCAGCAGCCAGGGCCGTACGGAGTCGAAGTCGTCGGCGCGCAGGGCCTCGGGGTGCTGCCAGGCGCGTACGAAGGTCTCCTGCACCAGGTCCTCGGCGCGCTGGCGGTCCCCGTCGGACAGGCGCAGCAGCAGGGCGAAGAGGGGGCGGCCGTGCTCGCGCTGCAGCGCGGCCAGCTCGTGCTCGGCGGTCGTCCTGGTGGTGATGGTGGTGGTTCCGGCCGTCATGGCGTGTATGTCAGCGCCCCGGGCTCCGCGCGGACAGGCCGGGGACAGGGTTGTGCGGTGGGCGGTCGAAGCGGTCGGTGAACGGTGCGCCGAACGGTCGGCCGAGGTGGAGCCCCTGATTCCGGGGCGGCCGTGTCCGTACTCCCGTTCGCCCGGCGGGCAGGCCGGTGAGCGCCGGACGGGTGAGCCGCGGTGGTGTCTCCTTGACTGCCGACGGCCCGTGTACGTGGATGCGTATCAATTAGTAATTAAATGCGACCGCATGGGGCCCGGCATGATCACACGCGCGCGACAGATCAATCTGGCCCTCGCGGCCGCCCTCATCGCGGCCGCGGTGATCAGCCGGGCCCACGACACGCCCGGTCCCCACCGTCTCGGGCAGCCCGGCCCCGCCGCCGCCCGCGGCTTCACCCTCGTCGCCGCCGGCGACGTCCTGCCGGACAGCTCGGTCCTCGAACGGGCCGGCTCCGACGCGTCAGGCGCCGGATACGACTTCCGGCCGATGCTCGCGGGCGTCCGGCCCCTCGTCCTCGGCGCCGATCTGGCGCTCTGCCACATGCGGACCGTGTACGACACAGGCGGCGCCCCCACCGGCACGTACGCCTTCAAGTCCCCTCCCCAGGTGGCCGAGGGGCTCGCCGCGACGGGCTACGACTCCTGCTCCACCGCCTCGAACCACACCCTCGACGACGGTGCCGACGGTGTCCGGCGCACCCTGGACGCACTCGACCGCGCGGGCGTGCGGCACACCGGGTCGGCCCGCAGCGCACCGGAGGCGAGCGCCGTCACGCTCATGCGGGCGGGCAGCGCCCGCGTCGCCCACCTCGCGTACACCGACGGCACGAACGGGCTCCCGCTCCCGCCGGGACAGCCCTGGGCGGTCGGGCGGATCGACCCCGCCAGGATCGTCGCGGACGCCCGTGCCGCCCGGAGAGCGGGCGCCGACGTGGTCGTGGTCTCCCTCGACTGGGGCACCGAATGGCAGGACCAGCCGGACGAGCGCCAACTCGGCCTGAGCAGACAGCTGACGGCCTCCCGCACCGGCTCCCGCCCCGACATCGACCTGATCCTCGGCACCCGCTCCCATGTCCCGCAGCCGTACGAGAAGGTCAACGGCACCTGGGTCGTCTACGGCACGGGTGACCAGATCGCCGGCGAGATGTACGACGACCAGGGCGTCCAGGACCCGCGCGGCGACCAGGGCACCCTCGCCCGCTTCACCTTCTCCCCGCCCGCCCGGCCCGCACGGCGATGGGAGGTGACGAAGGCCGAGTCCGTCCCGCTGGCCTTCGACCTCGACGCCGGCCGGGTCGTCGATCTCGACACCGCGCTGGAGCAGGGCGCCGACGTCGGCGCCGTACGCGACCGCATCCGCGGCGTCGTCCTCGGCAGGGGCGCGGGCCGGGAGGGACTCGTCATGGCCAGGTGACGCGGGACCCGGACCGGTCCGGACGACCGCGGCACGAACATCCGGAGCCCCTGCGGCGCGGACATCCGGACGCCTTACGGCACCACCGTGACCGGCCAGCGGCCCGCCTTCACCAGCCGGATCGCCACCGAACCGACGATCCGGTGCCCGGCCTGCTCGGAGGCCCCGACCACCACGGCGTCCGCCTTCAGCTCGTCCGCGGCGGTGACCAGACCGTTGTAGGGGTCGCCGCGGAAGGTGTGGAACTCCCAGCGCACGTCGAATATGTCCTTCACCCGCTCGGCGGCGTCGCGGATGTACTGGATCAGATCCTCGGCGATCTCGTCGGTCGTCTCCGCGACCGGCACCCCGAGCGCCGCTCCCGCCGCCATCACCGGCTGGACGTAGACCACGGCGAGCAGCGCCCGTTGCCGCCGCGCGAGCCCACCGGCGTACGCCGCGGCGCGCAGCGAGGAGTCGGAGCCGTCCACACCGACGACGATGACCTTGGGACCGTCCGTCCCGCGTTCGAACCGATGCGCGTGCTGCTCTTCCGTCACGGCTGCGAGGCTATCGGAACCCGCAGGTCCCCCGGCCGCGGGGGAGCGGCGCCGATCCGCTCGACGGGCGGGGCGCCGCCGCTCTTCCTACAGTCGGAACCATGAGCGCCACTGTGGAGGCCCGCCCGCCGAAGACCGCCAGCGGCCCGCCACGGCCGCCCCGGACCGGCTTCCTCAGCAAGGTGCCCGAAGGCTTCGCCGCCTTCTTCGCCGCCATCGGTCTGCTCTGCACCCTGCTCGCCTTCGTCCCCCCGGTGCGCGCGGTGCTGCGCCCGGTCGTGCGCTTCCTCGACCTCCTGATCATCCCGGTCAGCGCCAACCTCGCGTACGCCGTCTTCCTCTTCCTGCTCGCCGCCGCGACGGCCGCCCGCAAGAAGATCGCCTGGTGGCTCGTGGTCGTCTACCTCGGGCTGCTCGTCCTGACCGACGTCCTCGGCGTCGCCGCCGGCCTGTACGCCGCCTCGATCCCCTCGCTGATCGTCTGCGGGCTCCTGCTCGCGCTGCTGATCGTGGCCCGCCGGGAGTTCTACGCCGACTCGCGGCGCGCCGCCGTACGACGGGCCCTGCTCGTCCTGGTCACCGGGCTCGTCGTGGCGATCCTGCTCGGCTGGGGCCTGGTCGAGCTGTTCCCCGGCACCCTGGTGGAGGGCCAGCGGCTGCTGTGGGCCGCCAACCGGGTCTGCGGCGGACTGGTCTCCGGACGCTCCTTCGACGGCCGTCCGCCGCACTGGCTGTTCTTCGTCCTCGGCCTGTTCGGCGCTCTCGCCCTCCTCAACGCGGCCACCACGCTCTTCCGCTCCCAGCGTCTCGTCGCGGCCCTGCACGGCGACGAGGAGTCCCGGATCCGCGCCCTGCTCCAGGCGTACGGCGGAAACGACTCCCTCGGTTACTTCGCCACCCGCCGCGACAAGGCCGTCGTCTTCTCGCCCAGCGGCAAAGCGGCCGTCACCTATCGCGTCGAGGCCGGAGTGTGCCTCGCCAGCGGGGATCCCGTCGGCGACCGGGAGGCCTGGCCGCACGCGATCGCCGCCTGGCTCGACATCGCCCGCCGCTACGCCTGGGCCCCCGCCGCGATGGGCGCCTCCGAAGAGGGCGCCAAGGCGTTCGCGCGCTCCGGGCTGGGCGCCCTGCAGCTCGGCGACGAGGCGATCCTGCACGTCGTCGGCTTCGACCTGTCCGGCCGCGACATGCGCGTCACCCGGCAGGCCGTCAACCGCGTCAAACGCTCCGGCGCCACCTGCCGGGTCCGCCGGCACTCCACCCTGTCCGACAGCGAGATGGAGGAGATCGTGGGCCGGGCGGACGCCTGGCGCGACACCGAGACCGAGCGCGGCTTCTCGATGGCCCTCGACCGGCTCGGCGACCCCGAGGACGGCGACTGCCTGCTCGTCGAGGCGATCGGCTCCGACGGCAAGCTCCTCGCGCTGCTCTCCTTCGTGCCCTGGGGCCGCGACGGCATCTCCCTCGACCTCATGCGCCGCGACCGCAGCGCGCCCAACGGCGTCATGGAGTTCATGGTCGCGGAGCTGTGCGCGGTCGCCGGGCGGTTCGGCGTCCGGCGCATCTCCCTCAACTTCGCCGTGTTCCGCTCGGTCTTCGAGGAGGGCGCCCGCATCGGCGCGGGCCCGGTGCTCAGACTCTGGCGCAGACTGCTGCTGTTCTTCTCCCGGTGGTGGCAGCTGGAGGCCCTCTACCGTTCCAACGCCAAGTACCACCCGGAGTGGTACCCGCGCTTCATCTGCTACGGCGACACCGGCGCCCTCGCCCGCATCGGCCTGGCGTCCGCCATCGCCGAGGGCTTCGTCTCCGTGCCCTCACTGCGCAGCCTGTGGGGCAAGGGACACGCGAAGGGCGGACCCGCACCCGCCACGACCGCGGGGCTGCCGTCCCTGGCGGCCCTCGGCCTCGACGCGCGGGACGGGGCCGAGAGCGGCGCCGCCGGCACGGGCCTGCCCGACCAGGTCCGGGTGCGGCACCGCAAACTCGACCGGCTGCGCGCCGAGGGCACCGACCCCTACCCGGTCGGCATCCCGCCGCGCACCCATGTCCTGGCCGAGGTCCGCGGCGGCGAGGACGTGACCGTCGCCGGACGCGTGATGCTCGTACGCGACTTCGGCGGCATCCTGTTCGCCGTGCTGCGCGACTGGTCGGGCGACCTGCAGATCGCCCTCACCCGGGGGGAGTCCGGCGCCGCGCTCGACCGCTTCCGGCAGGTGATCGACATCGGCGACCACATCAGCGCCGACGGTCTCGCGGGTGCGAGCGACTCCGGCGAACCCACGGTCTTCGTCACCGCCTGGCAGCTCACCGCCAAGTGCCTGCACCCGCTGCCCGACAAGCGCAAGGGCCTCGCCGACCCCGAGGCCAAGGTCCGCCGCCGCTATCTCGACCTGGTGTCCAGCCCCGCCGCCCGCGAGGTCGTACGCGCCCGCTCCACGGCCGTCCAGGCGCTGCGCCAGGGGCTGCTCGACCGCGGGTACCTGGAGGTCGAGACCCCGATGCTCCAGCAGATCCACGGCGGAGCCAACGCCCGGCCCTTCACCACCCACATCAACGCCTACGACCTGGACCTCTATCTGCGCATCGCGCCCGAGCTCTACCTCAAACGCCTGTGCGTCGGCGGCATGGAGAAGGTGTTCGAGATGGGCCGCACCTTCCGCAACGAGGGTGTCTCCTACAAGCACAACCCCGAGTTCACGATGCTCGAGGCGTACCAGGCCTTCGCCGACTACGACGTGATGCTCGACCTCGTCCGCGAGCTGATCCAGGGCGCCGCGACCGCCGCGTTCGGCGCACAGATCGCCCGCAAGGGCGGCGTCGAGTACGACATCTCCGGGGACTGGCCCGTCAAGACGGTGTACGGCGCGGTCTCCGAGGCGCTGGGGGACGAGATCGACGCCGACACGAGCCTGGAGAGGCTGCTGCGGCTGTGCGACCGCTCGGGCGTGCCGTACACGGTGGACGACGGACGCGGCGATGTCGTCCTGGAGATGTACGAACGTCTCGTGGAGGAGAAGACCGAGCTCCCCACGTTCTACAAGGACTTCCCGACCGACGTCTCCCCGCTCACCCGGCAGCACCGCACCGATCCGCGGCTCGCGGAACGCTGGGACCTCGTCGCCTTCGGCACGGAACTGGGCACCGCCTACTCGGAGTTGACCGACCCGGTCGAACAACGTCGCAGGCTCACCGAGCAGTCGCTGCTGGCCGCCGGGGGAGACCCCGAGGCGATGGAGCTGGACGAGGACTTCCTCGACGCGCTGGAGTACGCCATGCCGCCCACCGGCGGGCTCGGGATCGGCGTCGACCGGCTCGTCATGTTCCTCACCGGTCTGACGATCCGCGAGACACTGCCGTTCCCGCTGGTGCGCCGCCGCTGACTGGGCCGGGCGGGTGCATTCAGGGGGCCACACCGGTGTTGTTCGGCCGGATGTCCCTTCCCCCGGGTGACTGATTAATCATGAAAAAGGATCAGCTGATTACTCGGCGTCGAGCGTTGATCGCCGGCGCCGCTGTCCTGGGTGCGGCCGGGGTCGCGGGCACGGCCCGTGTCCTGACCGCCGGACAGGCCGCGGAGTCGGCGCGGAGCCTGCCGCTCTCCGGCCCGCAGGCGTCCGGTGCCCTCAAGCCCTCCGCCTACCGCCTCCAGCCGCTCGCCGGGTACGGCCCGCCGCCGCAGAGCGCGCAGTTGCGGACCCTCGTCCGGGACGAGCCCTTCATGCGGGTGTCCGGGCGCGGCCGCACGATGGTGCTGACCTTCGACGACGGCCCCGACCCGCACTACACCCCCGAGATCCTGCGCACCCTGCACGAGTACGACGTGCATGCCATGTTCTTCGTGTGCGGGGTGATGGCCGCCGACAACAAGGACCTGCTGGGAGAGATGGCCGACGACGGACACATCGTCGGCAACCACACCTGGAGCCATCCGCTGCTCACCAAGCTCTCGCGCTCCGCGATCCGCTCGGAGATGGAGCGCACCAGCGAGGTCATCGACGATGCCTGCGGCGAGCCGCCGACCTGGTTCCGGGCGCCGTACGGGGAGTGGAACCGTGCGGTCTACCAGATCGGTGCCGAACTCGGCATGGAACCACTGTCCTGGACGATCGACACGCTCGACTGGTCGCGGCCGGGCACCCGCGCGATCGTCGGCACGGTCCAGAAGCAGGCCGCCCCGGGTGTCGTCGTCCTCCAGCACGACGCGGGCGGTGACCGCTCGCAGAGCGTCCAGGCACTGCGCACCTATCTCCCGCGCCTGCTGAACGCCGGCTACCGCATCACGGTGCCGCACCGGAAATACGCCTAGAACCGAGAGGGCCCCGCGCACGAGGTGTCGCGGGGCTTTCGGCCGGGGCGGCCGGCGGGAGGTCGAACGCCTCTTCGGCCGGCTTTCGCGCGCCCGGCCCGGAAACGCTCAGCGCACCTCGGAAAGGCGCGCGAAAACCACGACGTTCCCGTCGTATCCGTGCTGCTTGGAAAAACCGCCTCCGCACGTGATGACACGCAATTCGGGGGTGCCCTTGCTGTTGTACACGCGGTCGCCGGGAAAATTGGACTTCGCGAAGACCTCGATGCCGTAGATCTCGAACACCGCGGTCTTCCCGTCCTTGCGCAGGACCTCGACCTTGTTCCCCTTCTTGAGCGCCCCGAGTCCGTAGAAGACGGCGGGACCCTGCATGTTGTCGACATGGCCCACGATCACGGCCGTGCCCTTCTCGCCGGGCGAGACCGCGCCGGTGAACCAGCCTGCGAGATTCGGGTCGTCGGGCGGCGGCGCGTCGACCCATCCGTCGATGTCCAGGCCCACCGGCATCACCGGGGCGTCGACGCGGATGGCCGGGATCCGCACCCGGTCGACCACGGAGTACGGTAGCGGATCCGGCGTCTTCGAGAACGTGGCGCCCGGCGTGCGGCTGTCCGCCGCGGCCGCCGAGGCCGGCTGCGGGGGGCCCACGTCGAACTCGCCGGAACCGTTCCGAATGAGGGCGAGGCCGGTCAGCAGAACAAGCGCTATCACGCCCCAAGGAGCGCGCTTCCTCTGCCGCTCCTCCTCTTCGGCCAACTCGGACGCAGACATTCGCAATCCCCTCTCGACGCGGCCGTCGCCTCGTCATCCGCGCATATGAGCACGCTAATGGCAGCAAGGCCGCCCGGCGACGGGGCGCAGGCGAACGGGTGGCCGGGAGAATGCCTCGTGCGCCATCCGAGTTGCCGTGACCAGGAATTTTCCGACAGTCCGTGACCTGCGGCAATATCCGATTGTATGGAATTCCTTCGGCGTGTCCTCTCACCAGGACGGACCATTCCCGAAATGCGGCCCCGTGCACGGCATCTGAGGGTCTGACTGGGAGGCGCTTTCTCGCCGATCCACCGGGGACGGTTCCCGGGGCGCCCCCGCGGAGGAACACATGCGTACTACTCGTGCCCTGGCGGTGTCCGCCGCCGCGGTCGCCGCCGTGGGGCTCGCCGCCCCGATGGCCGCGGCGTGGAACACGCCGAGCAACATCGTCGCGCAGCCCAGCGTCATCGCCCGCGGCGGTCAGCTGACCGTGACCGTCGACGGGTGCCCGAGGGGAGGCACGATGACCTCTCCCGCGTTCCGTCAGGCGAAACTCTCGCCGCTCCTGGGCAGCCGCACCGAGTCGTCCAGCGGTACGGCCACCATCAACCAGGACGCCCGCCCCGGCTCGTACGACATCACCGTCAACTGCGAAGGGACGGGCCCGCTGACCCGCCCGGCCGCCTTCACCGTCATCGGCGGTGTCCGCGGCGGTCTCGGCGGCAGCAGCACCACCGGCGCCACGCCCACCGACATGGCGATCGGCGGCGGCCTGGTGGCCGCGGCGGCCGCCGGCGGCGGGGTGTTCTGGATGCGCCGCAGGTCGGAACGGCACATCTGACCGTTCCGCCGGCGAGCGGCCGGTCCCGCACCCTTCGGAGGCCGGCCGTCCGCAGCGCGGGGCGCACACGAGGGTCCTTCGCGCCGGACCCGCCCGACCGGGTCCGGCGCGAGGGGCTCTGTCGCTGCGTCAGGTCTCGTCGGCGGAGGTGCGCCGGCGGGACAGGTACCAGGCCGCGCCGACGGAACCGGCGATGAGCGCGGTTCCCATCCCGATCTCCTTGAGGTCGAAACCGCCGACACTGCCGCCGACGCCGGCCCGGACGCCCCGCTGCAGGGGCACCGGGGTCGGGGTGAAGGGTCGGCCGCCGGCGATGGTGAGACCGGTGCTGCCGCTCGCGCCGCCGCACGAGAACGTCACGTCGTACACGGCCCCGGGTCTGGCGTCCCGGTCGACCGTGGCGGTGGCCGAGGACCGCCCCGGCGGGATGGTGACGGTGTCGAAGACCCCGGAGGTGACCGTGGCGGTGCCCCGGCATCCGCCGTCCCGCTTCAGCAGCAGCGACACCTGGCCGCCCGCGGCGACGGTCGACGGCTGCACGCTGAAGGAGAACGGGGTGATCGGGGCGAAGCCGTGGTCCCCGTCCCCGTCACCGGCCACGGCGGCGGGTGCGGCGAAGGCCAGGGCGGCCACGCCCAGCAGTGCGGCCGAAGCGACGCGTATCGCGCGCATGGTGATCCTCCAGGTCCCCGAGGAGCCTTGCTGCGGACTGTTTCCGCTTGCGCCAGAAATGCACCTCGACGATCGAAACGCTAGAAAAGGGCGAACAGGGGCGCGATCCCAGTAGCGCGAACGGGGCAATCGCGTGGGCCGTTCGAGGGACGCGGTGCGTGCGTACGGGGGACGCGCACGGCGTGGCACCCGTCCCCCGTCCATCGGGTCTCCCCGGCCGGCACGTCACCCGGGAAGGTGCGGGAACAGCGTCGTGAAGGGTTCCGCCGACGCCGTGATCCCGCGGCTGTAGGGCGAGTCGAAGTCCCAGATCAGGAAGAGCAGGAAGGCGATCAGGGCGGAGAACAGCCCGGCCAGGACCAGTTCCCGGGCGGTGCGCCGGATCTGCAGCGCGAAGATCATCCCGACCGTGACCACGGCGCCGGTGATCAGCCCGAACCACACCACCCCCGGCATGGTCGCCCCGGTGGAGTCGGCGCGGGCGCTGCGCGCGGTGTCGGCCGCCGTCACCTGGTCGAGGAGCGGCTGGTAGGCCTGCGCCTCGAAGTCCGACTTCGGCTGGTAGTCGGTGACGTCGTGCCGGACCCGGTCGAGGAGCCGGCCGCCCTCGTCGGTCACCCGGCCCTGCTCCGTCATGGCCTTCCACTCGGTGGTGACCACGTGGTGGACGTACGCGTCGACGTCACCGCGGATCCGGTCGCGGACGTCGGGCGGGTAGACCCGGACCCGTTCGGAGATCTCGTGCAGGGCCTGCGCCTCCGCCTGCACCTGGTTCTGGGCGCTGCCGCGGGCCTCCCAGACGCCGGCGATGGCGAGCCCGAGGACGATGGCGTACACCACGCCGATCATCATCGTCATGTACTCGATGACGTCCGGCGTCTCGGTGGGGTCCTCGTCCTCGCGGGCCCTGCGATGGCGTACGAGGGTCACGGCGAGGACCACGAGGCACGCGGCCGCCATCGCGAGGGCGAGAACAAGCCAATCCGACACAGAGTGCCTCCAGGGGTCAGCGCGGGCGCAGCGCCGCGACGGCGAGCACCGCGGGCGCGGTGATGAGCAGGGTGAACGAGACCAGTGACGGACCGCCGCGGGGCGCGTGCTTGTGCGGCGGGGTGCGGTACGCCGGATAACTGACCGGAACCGGCGCCGGAGCGGGACGCGCGCTTGGTGCCGGTGGGGGCTTCGGCGTGGGTCTCGCCGCCACGACCGGAGCCGGCCGCGGCGGCAGGGGCTTCGGCTTCGGCGGCGGGGGCGGTGGAGGCGGTGGAGGCGGTGGAGGCGGCGGGGGTGGAGGCGGCGGCGCGGGTTTCGGCGCGTGGGTGGGTGGAGGGGGCGGCGTCGGTTTGGGCGTCGGTTTGGGCGTCGGCTTCGGCGGAGGCGGCGGCTCGGGAGCTGGCGGGGCAGGTGTGGGGGTGGGGGTCGGCGGGCAGGGCGGCGTCGGGGCCGGGCAGCGGACGGTGTGTCCGGCGCCGGCGACCGCCCCGTCGCCCGCCACGGCCACCGCGGTGATCCCGTCGCCGCCCGGACCCGTCGAGGCGTACGCGCAGGCGTCGGCCGCGGCCGTTCCGCCCGGCGCGCCGACGAGGAGCCAGGTGAGCGCCGTCAGCGCCAGTACCCGTATGACGAGGGCGGACCGGGTCCGCTGGGGTGCGTGCACGACGGAGATCATGGGGTGCGAGGGGCCGGGTCACGCCGAAGTGTCCTGGATTGGCCACGAATTGGGTACCTCGGGCTCCCGATGGCTTGACGCGCGGAGCCGAGGGACCGGGATCTCGGTCGAACATGTGAGCGACCGTGATCGAACGCGCCACAGACTTCCGAAAGAAATTTGAGGCCCGTTTGAACACTCCTGCACCTCCCGCCCGTACCTAGGGCCATGCGCGGCGCTGCAGGGCGCTGCAACACTTATGCGAACAGCGGGAGTTACCAATGAAGACCTCCTGGCGGAGCGCCTCACTCGTAGCGTCAGCTGCGGCCGTGCTGGCGCTCACGACGGCGTGTGGTCAGGAAAACGCTTCCACGGGTACCCAGAACGTGGGTGCCACCGCGGCGGCGGGCGGTTACGGGAGCAGCACCACCGCGGGTGCGGGCAACGGCTACGGAGCCGATTCCAAGGACCAGAGCGCCGCCGCCAAGCCGGAAGCCGCGGGCAAGCTCACCGTGGCCGAGAGCGTCAAGCTCGGCAAGGTGCTGACCGACGGTGCCGGATTCACCCTGTACCGCTTCGACAAGGACACCGCCGAGCCGCCGAAGTCGAGTTGTGACGGCGCCTGCGCGACCGCCTGGCCGCCCGTGCCCGCCGAGGGTGCCGAGGCCGCCACCGGTATCGACAAGGCGCTGCTCGGCGAGGTCACCCGCTCCGACGGCTCCAAGCAGCTGACCATCGGCGGCTGGCCCATGTACCGCTACGCCAAGGACACGAAGGCCGGTGACACCAACGGCCAGAACGTGGGCGGCACTTGGTTCGCGTCGGCGCCCGACGGCAAGAAGGCCACGCTGGCCGCCCTCCCGGGTCTGTCGGTCCGCAAGGACCCGAAGCTCGGTGACATCGTCGTCGACAAGAACGGCATGACGGTCTACCGCTTCATGAAGGACCAGGCCTGGCCCGTCTCGAAGTCGGCCTGCACGGGCGCCTGTCTGGAGAAGTGGCCCGCGGTCGCCCCGGTTCCCGCCAGCGACACGAAGGGCGTCCAGAAGAAGGGCCTGATGGGCTTCACCCGCCCCGACGGCGTGAAGCAGATGACGGTCAACTGCTGGCCGATCTACACCTTCTCCGGTGACAGCGCTCCCGGTGACACCAACGGTCAGGGCGTGGGCGGCACCTGGTACGCCGTCTCGCCCGACGGGAAGCCGGTCGGCGCGGCCAAGTAGGTCGTCGACACCCCACGGTCGACCGGCCAGAACGAACGCGCCGCCAAGGGTCCGCCCCCTCCACCGGAGGGGGCGGACCCTTGTGCGTCCGGCGCCGGCCGGGGCGGGCCCCCGTGCGCCCGGTGCCGGGCGAGGCGTTCCGGCCGTCGCCGGAACGTGAAAGATCCGGGCTGTGGCCCGGATGTGAAAGAACGCCCCGGCCCGGCGGGGGACTTGGCCACGCTTCGTGACTCCGCGGAGCTTTTTGGAACGCTTCGCAATGATTTCGCGGAGGCGGTGAGTGGCGTGCGCCGTATACGTTCGCAGTTGCCAATTGGGCACGTGCCCGAGGCAGTGACCTGGAACGGACGGTCAATTTCCGGTTTGACTCGCTCCTTTGGCGGGCGATCAGTAGCCTCAGCTCGAACACCGGATCGTCCGTGCCGTCGCCTACGCCTTGGAGAGATAGATGGAGCGTCCCGCCTGGGCCCCTCGCAGCATTGACATCTCAGTGCCGAGCGTGTCCCGGATATACGACTACTACCTGGGCGGTTCGCACAACTTCGAGGTGGATCGGGAAGCGGCGCGCAAGGCGATGGAGTCCATGCCGGGCCTTCCCAAGATCATGCAGGCGAACCGGGCGTTCATGCGCCGGGCCGTCCGCCACGCGGCCGTCGAGGGCATCGACCAGTTCCTCGACATCGGCTCCGGCATCCCGACGTTCGGCAACGTCCACGAGATCGCCCAGGCCGCCCGGCCCGGCGCACGGGTCGTCTACGTCGACCACGACCCGGTTGCCGTCGCACACAGCCAGGCCGTCCTGCGGGACAACGAGAACGCGGACGTCGTCGCCGCGGACCTGCTCAAGCCTCAGGAAATCCTGGTGAGTCACCAGGTTCAGCGGTTGATCGACCTGAAGAGGCCGGTCGCCCTGCTTCTCGTTGCCATACTTCACTTCGTGGAAGACGCGGACGACCCGTACCGGGCGGTGGCCGAACTGCGCGACGCCCTCGCGCCGGGAAGCATGCTCGTCGTCACGCATGCCTCGTTCGAGGGAATTCCGCTCCTGCGGGAGCAGGCCGAGGGCACGGTCGACGTCTACAAGGACATCCGCAACCCGCTGATCATGCGCACGCGCGAGGAGATCGCGCGGTTCTTCGAGGGGTACGACATGGTGGAACCCGGACTGGTGCCGATGCCGGAATGGCGGCCCGACACGGCACCCGAGGACGAGGATCCCTATTCCTTCTCCGGGTTCGGCGGCGTGGGACGCAAGGCGTGAGCGCCGAGCCGGACGGGCCGGAGGACAGACTGCGCCGGTTCGCGACGATCTGGAGCCGGGCGGTCTTCCCCGTCACCTCCACCTCGCTGACCCGGCCGGAGTTCGAGGAACAACTGCTGCCGCTCGCGAGGCGGCTGAGCGAGGCCCTGCGGGCCCGGACCTTCGAGGCCGCCGAGGGACGGAGCGTCGGCGCCGCGCTCGTCGCCGCGCACTGCACCGATCCCGAGGCCCTCAGCCGGGCCCTCGACTGCGTCGACGCCTACCTGGTGCTCTACTGCGGCGAGGACGGTCCCAAGGAGGCGCTGCGGACCCGCTCCGCGCGGCTCCAGCACGCCATCGCCGCCGGATACGCCGAGGCGCTGCGCGAGCGGACGCTCGCCGAGCAGCAGGCCATCTCGCAGGCCGCGCTGACCGCGCGCAGCGCCGTCGCCGAGGCGCTGCACGACAGCGAGGCCCGCTTCCGCGCGGTGTTCGAGGGCGCGGCCATAGGCATCGGCATCGCCGACCTGGACGGCAACATCCTCCAGGTCAACGGAGCCCTGCTGCGGATGTTCGGCGGCTCCGAGCAGACCATGCGCGGCCGCAAGGTCACCGAATGGACGCACGCCGAGGACGCCCCTCAAGTATGGCGTCTGTACGAGGAGTTGGTACGCGGCGAACGCGAGCACTACCACGTGGAGAAGGCGTTCTACCGCCCCGACGGCACCGCCCTGTGGACCAACCTGACGGTCTCGCTGCTGCGTGACGCGGACGGCGCGCCCCAGTACCAACTGGCGCTGATGGAGGACACGACCGAGCGGCGGCTGCTCAATCTGCGGCTGCGCTACGAGGCGACCCACGACGCGCTCACCGGACTGCCCAACCGCACCCTGTTCTTCGAGCGACTGGAGAAGGCGCTGGCCGCGGGGGAGGGCCAGCGCTTCGGGCTCTGCTACCTCGACCTCGACGGCTTCAAGACCATCAACGACAGCCTCGGGCACGCGGCCGGCGACCGGCTGCTCGTCGAGGTCGCCGACCGCCTCCAGTCCTGCGCCACCGCGCCCGGTGAGATGGTCGCCCGGCTCGGCGGCGACGAGTTCGTGGCCCTCACCACCGGCCCGGACACCGAGCGCGAGGTCGACGAGCTGGCCGGGCGCATCATGAACGCGCTCGTCACCCCGATCAGCATCGACGGCCGTGACCTGACCGTGCGCGGCAGCGTCGGCGTCGTCGAGGGCCCGGCCGGGGAGCGCGGCGCCGCCGAGGTGCTGCGCAGCGCCGACATCACGATGTACCGCGCCAAGTCCGCGGGCGGCAACCGCTTCGAGCTGGCCGACCCCGAGGCCGACGCCCGCGCCATCACCCGCAACGGACTCACCACCGCGCTGCCCGCCGCCCTGGACCGGGGCGAGTTCTTCATCGAGTACCAGCCGCTGGTGCACCTCGGTGACGGCAGTGTGCGGGGCGCGGAGGCGCTGGTGCGCTGGCTGCACCCGCAGCACGGGGTCCTCGGACCCGACCGTTTCATCCCGCTCGCCGAGCACACCGGACTGATCGTGCCGCTGGGCCGCTGGGTCCTGGAGCAGTCGGTGCGCCAGGCCCGCAGCTGGCAGGAACGGAACTCGGACGCGGGCCCGTTGCGGGTCAACGTCAATCTCTCGCCGTGCCAGCTGACCCATCCCGGGCTGGTCCAGGACACGGTCGACATCCTGGAGCGTGAGGGTCTCGACGCCCGGGCGCTGTGCCTGGAGGTCACCGAGTCCGCGCTGATCGGCGCGGACGACGACCTGCTCAAGCCGCTGCGCAGGCTCGCCGAGATGGGCGTCGACATCGCGCTCGACGACTTCGGCACCGGTTACTCCAATCTCGCCAACCTCCGCCGGCTGCCCGTCAGCATCCTCAAACTGGACCGGTCCTTCACCCAGGGCATGCAGCAGTTCCCGGCGGATCCGGTCGACCTCAAGATCGTCGAGGGCATCGTCTCGCTGGCCCACAGCCTCGACCTGGCGGTGACGGTCGAGGGCGTGGAGACGGGCGCGCAGGCCGAACAGCTGCGGATCCTGGGCTGCGACACCGCCCAGGGCTGGTACTACGCCCGTCCGGGCCCGCCGGAGCGGCTGCACGAACTGGCGCTGGTCGACGCGGTCGGCTGAACCCGTCCGCGCGGCGAGGCCTCCCCGGGCGGGGGCGCGCCGCGCGGGGCGGGCGTCCTGAGCGCACGGCACGCCTCGCGCCCGCGGTCCTCCGTATGTCTCATGGACGGGGAGCACCTTCCACCTATGGAGCTGAGACGGATGAGTACCGAACTTGAGGGCAGGACGGCCGTCGTCACCGGAGCCAGCAAGGGCATCGGACTCGCGGTCACGGAGGCGCTGGCGGGAGCCGGAGCGAGGGTGATCGCCGGTTCCCGCGGCACATCCCAGGGCCTTGACGCCCTGGCGGGGAAGGGGAACGTGACCTGGGTCCCGGTCGACCTCGCCGAACCCGACGCCGCGGCCAGGCTCGTGGAGGCGGCCGGCGAGCGGATCGACATCCTGGTCAACAACGTGGGCGCGGCCCCCGCCCGCACCGGTGGCTTCCTCTCGATCACCGACGAGGACTGGCGGCGCACCGTCGATCTGAACCTCCTCACGGCCGTACGGGTCACCCGAGCGGCCCTGCCGTCGATGCTGGCCGCCCGAGGGGGCTCGGTCGTGACGATCGGCTCGGTCAACGCCACGCTGCCGGACCCCCTGGTCATCGACTACAGCGCGGGCAAGGCCGCCCTCGTCGCCTTCTCCAAGGCGCTGTCCAAGGAGGTCGGCCCGAAGGGCATCCGCGTCAACACGGTGAGCCCGGGTCCGGTGGAGACCGACCTGTGGCTCGGCAGCGGGGGAGTGGCCGAGACGGTCTCGGCCGTCGTCGGGACGACCCCCGGCAACGTGGTCGCCCAGGCCTCCGGCGCGACCGTCACCGGCCGTTTCTCCCAGCCGTCCGAGGTGGCCGAGCTGGTCCTCTTCCTCGCCGGGGACCGCGCGCGCAACATCACCGGCAGCGACTTCGTCATCGACGGCGGCCTCATCCCGACCTGGTGAACCCCGGGTCGCCCGGCGTCAGCGTTCCAGCAGCATCCGCTGGAGTTCCCGGGCCGCCCGGGGCGGTGCCACGTCGCTGCGGTGCGCCAGGGCGATGGTCCGCTCGAGTCCGGGCGGGGCCAGCGGCGTCACCCGCAGCCCCGGCCCGGACCGCGCGGCCACCATGCGCGGTACGACGGCCACGCCGAGGCCCGCCCGGACGAAGCCGAGGACCGCGTCCATCTCACCGCCCTCGACCGCGAAGTCGGGCTCGAAACCCTCGGCGCGGCAGGCGGCCACGGTCAGTTCACGCAGGTCGTAGCCGTGCCGGAACATCACCAGGCGCTCGCCCTCCAGATCGGCGACCCGCACCGTGTTCCGACGGCCGCCACCGCCGGGCGCCGGGGCCTCCGGCGACGACACCACCACGAGGTCCTCGCGCAGCAGTTCCACCGTGGTCAGCGCGGGGGAGGGGGTCGGCAGGGGCAGGACGACCAGCGCGAGGTCGAGGGCGCCGCGCGCGAGTCCCCGTACGAGATCGTGCGAGCCGCCCTCCTCGATCAGCAGCCGGATGCCCGGATAGCGGTCGTGGAAGGCGCGCAGCACGTCGGGCAGCAGACCGGTGCACAGGCTCGGGGTCGCGCCGAGCCGCACCCGGCCGCTGCGCAGCTGGGCCAGCTCCTGCACCTCGTGCCGGGCCGTGTCCGCGTCGGCGAGGATGCGCCGGGCCAGCGGCAGCAGCGCCTCGCCCGCGTCGGTGAGGGTGATGTTCCCGCGCGCCCGCAGGAACAGATCGGCCCCCAGCTCCCGCTCCAGCGCCTTGATCTGCTGGGACAGCGAGGGCTGCGCGACATGCACCAGGTCGGCGGCCCGGGTGAAGTGCCGGGTCTCCGCGACGGCCACGAAGTACTGGAGCTGTTGGAACTGCACGCCCCGACGATAGCTCACGTCTATGGAAACCAGCTGTTCCATGTCTTGGACTGATCGGTTCCCCGCGGCTTACCGTCTCGTCCCATGGCTCTGGCAACGCGGACGGACCGACGGCCGTCCATGGCACGCACCGTGTGGGACAGCTCCGTCGGCAAGAAGACCGTGATGGCCGTCAGCGGCCTCATCATGCTGCTCTACCTGGTCGCCCACATGATCGGGAACCTGAAGATCTACTTCGGCGCGGGCGAGTTCAACCACTACGCGCACTGGCTGCGCACCGTCGGCGAACCCTTCATGCACTACGAGTGGACGCTGTGGATCGTCCGCGCGGTGCTGGTCGTCGCCGTGGTCGCGCACGCCGTGTCCGCGTACCAGCTCAGCCGTCGTGACATCAGGGCGCGGCCCAGCAAGTACGTGCACAAGAAGCGCGGCGCGAGCTACGCCACCCGCACGATGCGCTGGGGCGGGATCATCCTCGGCCTGTTCATCGTCTGGCACCTCCTCGACCTGACCACCGGCACCGTCCACTCCGGCGGCTTCCAGGAGGGCCACCCCTACCAGAACGTCGTGGACACCTTCTCCACCTGGTACGGCAACGTCATCTACATCGTCGCGATGCTCGCGCTCGGCCTGCACATCCGGCACGGCTTCTGGAGCGCAGCCCAGACCCTCGGGGCCGGCAGCCGCACCCGCGACCGCGCCCTGAAGACCGTCGCCAACGTCCTCGCACTGCTGCTCACGGCCGGCTTCGTCGCCGTGCCCGTGGGCGTCATGACCGGAGTGGTGAGCTGAAATGACCGCTGAATACGCCCACTTCACGACCGGGGAACCGGTCGCCGACACCAAGGCACCGGCCGGGCCGGTCGAAGAGCGCTGGGACAGGCGCCGGTTCGAGGCCAAGCTGGTCAACCCGGCCAACCGCCGCAAGCACACCGTGATCGTCGTCGGCACCGGCCTCGCGGGCGGCTCCGCGGGCGCCACCCTCGCCGAACAGGGCTACCACGTCGTCCAGTTCTGCTACCAGGACTCCCCGCGCCGGGCCCACTCCATCGCCGCGCAGGGCGGCATCAACGCCGCGAAGAACTACCGCAACGACGGCGACTCCGTGCACCGCCTCTTCTACGACACCGTCAAGGGCGGCGACTTCAGGGCCCGCGAGTCCAACGTCCGCCGCCTGGCGCAGATCTCGGTCGAGATCATCGACCAGTGCGTCGCCCAGGGCGTGCCGTTCGCGCGCGAGTACGGCGGTCTGCTCGACACCCGCTCCTTCGGCGGCGTCCAGGTCTCCCGCACCTTCTACGCCCGCGGCCAGACCGGCCAGCAACTCCTGCTCGGCGCCTACCAGGCGCTCTCGCGGCAGATCGCCGCCGGGAAGGTCGAGATGCACCCGCGCACCGAGATGCTGGACCTGATCGTCGTCGACGGACGCGCGCGCGGCATCGTCGCCCGCGACCTGATCACCGGGAAGATCGACACCCACTTCGCGGACGCCGTCGTCCTCGCCAGCGGCGGCTACGGCAACGTCTTCTACCTGTCGACGAACGCCATGAACTCCAACGCCACCGCGATCTGGCGGGCCCACCGCCGCGGCGCCTATTTCGCCAACCCCTGCTTCACCCAGATCCACCCCACCTGCATCCCGCGCACCGGCGACCACCAGTCCAAGCTCACGCTGATGAGCGAGTCGCTGCGCAACGACGGCCGCATCTGGGTCCCCAAGGCGCACGGCGACACCCGCCCGCCGAACGAGATCCCCGAGGACGAGCGCGACTACTACCTGGAGCGCATCTACCCGTCCTTCGGCAACCTCGTGCCCCGCGACATCGCCTCCCGCGCCGCCAAGAACGTCTGCGACGAGGGCAGGGGAGTGGGTCCCGGCGGCCAGGGCGTCTACCTCGACTTCGCCGACGCCATCCGGCGGATGGGCCGGGCGGCGGTCGAGGAGAAGTACGGCAACCTCTTCGACATGTACGCCCGGATCACCGCCGAGGACCCGTACACCGTGCCCATGCGGATCTACCCCGCCGTGCACTACACGATGGGCGGACTGTGGGTCGACTACGACCTCCAGACCACCGTCCCCGGCCTGTTCGCCATCGGCGAGGCCAACTTCTCCGACCACGGCGCCAACCGGCTCGGCGCCTCCGCCCTCATGCAGGGCCTCGCCGACGGCTACTTCGTCCTGCCGTCGACGATCAACGACTACCTCGCCCGCAACCCGCACCAGACCGAGGTCACCGACGAACACCCCGCCGTCCAGGAGGTACTGGCGGACACCGAGGACCGGCTGCGGCTCCTGCTCGCCGTCGACGGCGACCGCACCCCCGACTCCTTCCACCGCGAACTCGGCGAACTCATGTGGGAGTTCTGCGGAATGGCCCGCACCGAGAGCGGCCTGCGCAAGGCACTGGAGCGCATCCCGCAGATCCGCGAGGAGTTCTGGCGGCGCATCAAGGTCCCCGGCACCGGCGAGGAGTTCAACCAGTCGCTGGAGAAGGCCAACCGGATCGTCGACTACCTCGAACTCGCCGAGCTGATGTGCCTCGACGCACTGCACCGCGCCGAGTCCTGCGGCGGCCACTTCCGCGAGGAGTCCCAGACCCCGGACGGCGAGGCGGCACGCCGCGACGAGGAGTTCTCGTACGCGGCCGCCTGGGAGTTCACCGAAACCGGTACCGCTCCCGTCCTGCACAAGGAAGACCTGGTCTTCGAGTACGTCCACCCCACCCAGCGGAGCTACGCATGAAGCTCACCCTGCGCGTCTGGCGGCAGAAGAACGCCGACGCCGACGGAGCGATGTCCACGTACGAGGTGGACGGCATCTCGGCCGACATGTCCTTCCTGGAGATGCTCGACACCCTCAACGAAGAGCTCATCCTGGCCGGCGACGACCCCGTCGCCTTCGACCACGACTGCCGCGAGGGCATCTGCGGCGCGTGCAGCCTCGTCATCAACGGCGACGCGCACGGACCCGAGCGCACCACCACCTGCCAGCTGCACATGCGCTCCTTCCGCGACGGCGACACGATCGACGTCGAGCCGTGGCGGGCCGCCGCCTTCCCGGTCGTCAAGGACCTGGTGGTCGACCGCTCCGCCTTCGACCGGATCATCCAGGCCGGCGGTTACATCACCGCCCCGACCGGCGCCGCGCCCGAGGCGCACGCCACCCCCGTCCCCAAGCCCGACGCCGACTTCGCCTTCGAGCACGCCGAGTGCATCGGCTGCGGCGCCTGTGTGGCGGCCTGCCCGAACGGCGCCGCCATGCTGTTCACCTCGGCCAAGATCAACCACTTGAACGTGCTGCCGCAGGGCGCCCCCGAACGCGAGACCCGGGTGCTCGACATGGTGGGGCAGATGGACGAGGAGGGCTTCGGCGGCTGCACCCTCACCGGGGAGTGCGCGACCGCCTGCCCCAAGGGCATCCCGCTGGTCTCCATCACCAGCATGAACAAGGAGTGGCTGCGCGCCACCCGCAGGGCGGGCAGGCGTTAGCCGCAAAGTCGTTCGCCGTACGGTGCGGACGGGCGGGACCGGGAGTGGTGCTCATCCCCGGTCCCGTCTCGCCTTTCCGGGTCACCCCTGTCATTCAGCATTCCCACATCCGCCCTCCTGGCACTGGTCACGCAGGCGCCAACCGGCGTCGGAAGAACAGGAGCGCGCAGTCCGTTCGGATCCGGCCTGCCTCCCCGCGCTCCCGACTCCCCTGGAGCAAGGGGCACCCCTCCGCCGAACCGGCCCGTGACCAGGAGAGTGCCATGACCGGCGTTTCCACCCTCGACACCCCCACCGAACCCGTCGCCCCCACCCGCTACACCGTCACCCTGGCCCGCGACGAGGCCGACGTCCGGGCCGCGCAACGGCTGCGCCACGACGTCTTCGCCGGAGAGATGGGCGCCCTCCTGAACACCCCGCAGCCCGGTCTCGACATCGATGCCTTCGACGCGTACTGCGACCACCTGCTGGTCCGCGACACGCAGAGCGGCCAGGTCGTCGGCACCTACCGGCTGCTGCCGCCCGACCGTGCCGCGGTCGCCGGACGGCTCTACTCGGAGAGCGAGTTCGACCTCGGCCCGCTGGCCGGAATACGCACCGGGCTGGTCGAGGTCGGCCGCTCCTGTGTCCACCCCGACCACCGCGACGGCGCGGTCATCGGCCTGATCTGGGCCGGGATCGCCCGCTACATGGTCGACGGCGGCCACGAATGGCTCGCCGGCTGCTGCTCCGTACCGCTCGCCGACGGCGGCACCCTCGCCGCGGGCACCTGGGACCGCGTACAGGCCAAGCACCTGGCCCCCGAGGAGTTCCGCGTCCGCCCGCTGCTGCCCTGGAGCCCCGAGGGCGTCGCCCGCCCCGCCCGCACCGAACTGCCCCCGCTGCTGCGCGGCTACCTGCGCCTCGGCGCCTGGGTGTGCGGCGAGCCCGCGCACGACACGGACTTCGGGGTCGCCGACCTGTACGTGCTGCTGTCGATGCGCCGGGTCGACCCGCGCTACCTGCGGCACTTCCTCTCGCTCGTTCCCGCCTGATGAGCACGCCCCGCACCGGAGCGCCGCGCCTCCCCGCCCTCCGCCGTCCCCGGTCCGGCGGAGGGCGGGGAACGGCGGTACCCCCCGAAGCCGTCCCCGCGCCCCGACAGTCCGCCGCCGGTCTCGTACCGGCCCGGCAGTTCGCCGCCGATCCCGTACAGCCCCGACCGTCCGTCCTTGGCCCCGTCCAGTCCCAGCACCCCATCGCCGGTCCCGTCCAGTCCCGGCGGCGGGGTGCCGGTCCCGTCCGGGCGGCGAGCGCGTGGCTGCCCACCGCCCCCTGCTCGCCGCGCGACTGCGTGGAGTCGGCGCGGCCCTTGACGGGCGTGCCCCGGGCCGTCCTGCGACTGGTCGCGCTGCTGGCCGTGGTCGTCCTCGGGATCGCCCTGCTCCCGCTGATCGCACGGCTGCCGTACCGGTCACGCCAGAGGTGGATCCGCCGCTGGTGCCTGGCCGTGGTGCACACCGCCGGGGTCCGGACGCGGATCACCGGAGCCGCCCCGCCCGTCGGCGGCCTGCTGATCGTGTCCAACCACATCTCGTGGCTGGACGTCCCGCTGCTCGCCGCCGTCCGCCCGGCACGGATGGTCGCCAAGACCGAGGTGCGCGGCTGGCCCGTGGTGGGCGCGCTGGCCGCCCGCGGCGGCACCCTCTTCATCGACCGCGACCGGCTGCGCGCCCTGCCCGGCACGGTGGACGAGGTCGCCCAGGCCCTGCGCGGCGGCTCGGCCGTCACCGCGTTCCCCGAGGGCAGCACCTGGTGCGGCCGGGCCCGGGGCCGCTATCGCAGGGCCCTCTTCCAGGCCGCGCTGGACGCCGGTGTGCCGGTCCAGCCGGTGCGCATCCGGTACCGGTCCGCCGACGGAGCCGCGAGCACCGCGCCCGCGTTCGTCGGCGAGGACTCGCTGCTCGCCTCGCTGTGGCGCGTGGTCTCGGCACGCGGTCTGACGGCCGAGGTGAGTCTGCGTCCCCCGCTCCCGGCGGGCGGCCACCCCGACCGCCGGTCCCTGGCCGAGGCGGCACAGGGGTACACACACGACCCCGGCTCGTGTTCCGGGGCGCGCCGCTGAGATCCGGGGGCCCGCCACCGGGGTCGTCCGAGCGCGCGGGCGGGACGGCACGAGAGCGCCCGGAGAGAGAAAGGGGTCTTCCCCGCCCGCTCCCGCCCCGGGGGCCCGAAGCCGGGGCACACCGGTGTCCGGGCCTCCTTCAGTCGGTGCGCGTCCGCCCGCGGTACGAGGCGATCGCGGTCAGCGCGAAGATCAGCATCGGGCCCACCGTGATCACCGCGAGCGGCTGAAGCACCGGCGCCAGCCATCCGGGCACGTCCACGAAGAGCGGCAGCAGCATCAGCACCGTCAGAGGGATGAACGCCAGCATCGCGGCGGAGAAACCGGCCGTCAGCGCGCCCCGGCGGGCGGCGCGCCGGTCGATGCGGACGGCGGCCTCGGCATTCGGTGCCCAGTCCGCGCCGCGGAGTTCCTCCCACGCCTCCAGCAGGACCCCGACCTCGTGCCCGACGTTCACGTTCAGGTCGTCGACGAACGGCAGCGGCATCCTGCGGCCGTCCCGGCCGTAGGCGTACACCAGCACCTTGGGCGCGGTGTCCTTCCTCGCCGCGGCCGGGTTCCTCTCGGCCCGGATGTCCTGGATGTCCTCCCAGGCCAGCCGGCGCTGTTTGAACACGCCGTGTACGTGGATCGCGTCGAGGTCCGCCGACGTGGAGGAGCGCAGGGTGGTGTAGAAGAGCCAGCCCATGAACGCCGCCCAGGCGACGAGGAAGGGGTACGTGAACGAGGTGGGCAGGCCGTCGAGATCGAGCAGGCCCTTCGCGACGCCCGCGGTGCCCGTCACGATCACCACAAGGACCGCCCGCCTCCTCGACCGGCTCATCCGGTACTCGCGCGGCAGCCTCTCGAACCCCGTGCTCACTGTTCCTCTCCCCCTGCCCCGACCCTCGGCGCAGCACCATGCTGTCGCCCCGACTTCCTTGTGTCGAGGGGGATATGACGCGTGACACACCCGTTCCCGGAAGGCCGCCGGCCGCCGCGGCACCGCCGGCGCACCCCGCTCCTTTTGGGTACTTCAGGACGGCACGTTCTCCAGGTCCAGGAGCTGTCGCTTGCGCTCCAGGCCCCCGGCATAGCCGGTGAGCGCCCCGCTCGCGCCGATCACACGATGGCAGGGGCGGACGATCAGCAGCGGGTTCGCCCCGATCGCCGTACCGACGGCACGGACCGCGGCCCTGGAGGCGCCGATCCGCGCGGCGACCTCCCCGTAGCTGACCGTGGTGCCGTACGGGACGGTCTCCAGGGCCTTCCAGACGCGCCGCTGGAAATCGCTGCCGCTGGTCACGTACTCGATGTCGAAGGCGGTCAGCCGGCCGTCGAAGTACGAGCGCAGCTGGGAGACGATCTCCCGGAAGGCGTCCGCGTCCTCGTGCCAGCCCTCCTGGACGACCGCGCCGTACTTCTGGTCCGGCACGGACAGCGAGGCGAGCGCGGTACCGCCCCTGGCGGTGGCCGACTCCTCACCCACCAGCAGCAGTCGGCCGAGCGGGCTGTCCATGGTCGTGTAGACCGTCATCGGTCCGGTCCTTTCCGAGGTCTCCGGCGTGTTCACCCTCAACAGTGCGCCCTGCGCGGCCTCCCGTCCGGCGGGATTCGGACAGAGCGCAGGGCGGGCAGCCCGGTGAAAGAGCCGAGCGGGCGGTCCGGAGACACCGCACGGAGGCGTTCTCCCGTCCGCTGAGGTCGCGCCGGGGCCGGTGCGGGCCCACGATCGAAGTCGACCACTCCGTACGGCCCAGGAGCCCCCATGGTCTGGATCCCGCAGATCTCCGACCTCGTCGACCGGCTCGGCGCCGCCGAGCTCGCCGGCGCCCTGCGCGACCCGGCGGCGGCGACCGTGCCCGTCGCCCTCGACGATCCGGAAGCCGGCCGGATCAGCGGTGTCGGGGTGCTGGAGGCCTGGCTGGCCGTGCAGGACACCTGGAGGGCGGAACGGAAGGCGGAGATCGAGGAGGTCGCCACCACCTTCGCCGAAGGGCGGGCCGTGGGGGAATGGGTCGTCCACATGGAGGGTGAGGACGGCGGGCGCGCCGGGCTGCCCGTGGCCGCCGCCGTGGACCTCGCCTCCGCGCTGCCGGTGCGGATCCACCACTCCCGCCTGCCGCTGGGCGGTCGCCACGTCGTACGCCGTCCGATGGTGCCGCCGGACCCGTCGGCGCACGCCTCGGACGTGGTGGGCGCCTACCTGACCGCCCTCGGCGCGGGGGACACCGCGGCCGTCGTCGCCGCCTTCGCTCCGGACGGGTCCTTCCGCGGACCGGCCGCCGACGCGTACCGGCACACCGGGACCAAGGAGCTGACCGAGCTCTTCGACGCCTTCTTCTCCGCGGGCGGCGGCATCCCGCTCACCCTGTGCACCGTGACCGAGGACGGCACCCGCAGCGCCTTCGAGTACGTCGTCGACCGCTGGGGCGGCATCGGACTGCCACCGCAGCCGGGCCTCGCGGTCTGCGCCCGGGGCGGCGATGGCCTGATCGTGTCGGCGCGGGTGTACGACGACGTGGATGCCCCGGTCGGGTAGGGCTGCCGCGCGTCCGCGGCGGGCAGGGATGTGTCCTCGGATCTTCCCGCCCCACCCCGGGATCCGTCCTCGGATCTCCCCGCCCCATCCCACCGGCAGCGAGAGCAGGAGTGAGCATGCAGTATGTGAAGCTCGGTTCGACGGGTCTGGACGTCTCCCGGATCTGCCTCGGCTGCATGAGTTTCGGTCTGCCCGACCGGGGAGTCCACGCGTGGACCCTCGACGAGGAGGCCTCGCGGCCCCTGATCCGCCAGGCCCTGGAGTCCGGGATCACCTTCTTCGACACGGCCAACGTGTACTCGGACGGCACCAGTGAGGAGATCGTCGGACGGGCGCTCGGCGCGTTAGCGCGCCGCGACGAGATCGTCATCGCCAGCAAGGTCAACGGCGCGATGCATGAAGGCCCCAACGGCCGTGGCCTGTCCCGCAAGGCGATCATGACGGAGATCGACAACAGCCTGCGCCGCCTCGGCACCGACTACATCGACCTCTACCAGATCCACCGCTTCGACCACCGCACCCCCGTCGAGGAGACGATGGAGGCCCTGCACGACGTGGTCAAGGCGGGCAAGGCCCGCTACATCGGGGCGAGTTCGATGTACGCGTGGGAGTTCTCCAAGGCCCAGTACACGGCCGCGCTGCACGGCTGGACCCGCTTCGTCTCCATGCAGAACCACTACAACCTCCTCTACCGCGAGGAGGAGCGCGAGATGCTGCCGCTCTGCGCCGACCAGGGCGTCGGGGTCCTGCCGTGGAGCCCGCTCGCCCGCGGCCGGCTCACCCGTGACTGGGACACGTCCACCGAACGCAGCCGTGGCGACACGTTCGGCCGGAAGCTGTACCAGGAAGGCGACCGCGAGATCGCCGACGCGGTCGCACGCATCGCCGCCGAGCGGGGGGTGCCGCGCGCGAGGATCGCGCTCGCCTGGCTGCTGCGGCGCGACGGCGTGACCGCGCCCGTCATCGGCGCCACCAAGGCGGGACACGTCGAGGACGCGGTCGCCTCGCTCGACCTCGAGCTCTCCGACAAGGAGACCGAGGAACTGGAACAGCCGTACACGCCCCGGGCGATCAGCGGTCACTGACGCGTGCGAGCCGCCCCGGCCGGCCCGGCCGGGGCGGGCGGCGGAAGGACGGGAATTCCGTGCGGAAAGGCGCTCGGATGAGCGCGTGAGAGCGCTCCCATTGTGGAGACTTCGGACGGAAGTGCGGGCCGCCGGGTTTCCGAATTTCTTTTGGAGCGGGTCGGCTGACATTTGTTCAATAATCGCGACGGTGTCGCATTAAGAGAAAATCCGGGATCGCTTGTTCCGGCTCACCGCCCTGTGCAAAGGTGGGCGTTGTCGGCGTGCAGACAATGGTTACTTCGCTCTGCGCGCGTGTGGCGCGCCCACTCCCCCCTCGCCCGGAAGGGCTGCCGGAGGTGGTGGTTCGCGACGTCACGCCCAACGGGCAGACCCTCCGGTTCCGACGGGCGGCCTCCATACCCGTTGGTATGGACTATTTGCCGCGCTGCCCTTGGAAGGAAAGCGGACGTGAATGACGGAACGCTGTCTCATTCGTCTGACCCCGACCGCTTGTTCGAGGTGTCGGATGAACGGCTCGCGGCCGAGCTGAAGAGGCAAGGGGGCGTGTCGGCGAACTATCCGGTCGGGGAACTCCTGGACCGCCACTGGGAGGCGGTGTTCTCTTACGCGCGACTGTGCACCGGCGGCGTACGTCCCGCCGGAATGCTCACCACCGCTTCATTCACGCGCCTGTTCGGGGATTCGCTGCACCAGGGCGGGCCGAGCGCCGCCTGGCGGCCCCAGCTGCTCGTCACCGTCCGCCGCCTGGCGGCCGAGTGGCTCACGGACCCGCGGCGCGAACTGCTCGATCCCGCCCTCCTGGCCGAAGCCGACCGGGAGGACCGGGCGGCGGCACGGCTGCTCCCGCCGGAGAACAGGCGTCTCATCTCACGGGCGTTCCAGCGGCTGCCCGAACCGGCCCGCTGCCTGCTCTGGCACGGGGAGGTGGAGGCCGAACGGCCCGAGGTGCCCGCCGCTCTGCTGGGGATCTTCCCCGAGGACGCGGTCATGGAACTGGAGCGGGCCAGGGAACGCCTGCGCGAGGGCTGCCTGGAGATCCACCACGAACTCGCCCCCAGCCAGGAGTGCCGCCGCTACCACCGCATGCTCGACGTCTCGTTCCGGCGCGGCGGCACCGACCTCGACCCCGACCTGCGCGCCCACATGGACGAATGCGGCCACTGCCGGTACGCGGCCGACCAGTTGAGCGTGTTCAACGGCGATCTCTCCGTCCCGCTCGCCGAGGCGGTGCTCGGCTGGGGTGCGGGCGCCTACGCGGCCTCCCGGAAGGAGCGGGCGGCGGCTGCCGCCGCGGCCCGGGAGCCGCAGGGCGACGGGACCGGCCCCGGCAGCGCCTTCGGCGGCGGACCGGCGGACACCGACGGCGGCCCGGCTTTCGCGGGCGGAGCCATGGGGGCCGGTGGAGACCCGGCTTTCGCGGGTGGAGCCACGGGTGCCGACGGCGGCCCGGCTTTCAGGGCCGGTGGAGATCCGGCTTTCGCGGGCGGAGCCACCGGTCCCGGCGGCCCGGCCGCCGAGACCGCCCAGATCGTCGAGTTCCGGCCCGACGCCGACGACGTACGCCCACCGGGTCTCCCCCCGCGCACCTCGGCGGACGGCTTTCAGTACACCGGCACCCCGCCCACGGCCCACGAGGCGACCGCGCCGCAGCCGGCGGTCCCGTCCGGACAGGACGCTCCCGCGCCCGGCGGGGACGACGACCGCTCCACGCGCCGCCGGGGCGCGCCCCGGACCGGCGCCGGAACCCGCGCCGCCCGCCGGGCCGCCGAGCGCAAGGCGTCCCGGCGCGCTCCCGGACGCCGTAACGTCACCCTCGCCGTGCTGACCCTCAGCGCCCTGGTCGCGGTCCCGCTGGTCCTGTGGGCGAGTGACGCGGACCCCGACGGACGGCACGGCACGACCGACGGCGGCCACACCTCCGCGGCACCGAGCCAGGACACGGGCCCGACGTGGGCCCGGAACGGCGAGAAGAAGGACGGCGCCGTGAGCGGCCGGCTGCGCAACGCCGCGACCGGGCTGTGCGTCGGCTTCACCGGAACAGCGCCCGCGAAGGGTGCCGAGGCCCGGCTCGTCCCGTGCTCCTCGGACTCGGCGACGGAATGGTCGTACACGGCGGACGGGCTGCTGCGCGACGCCGCCCACCCGAGCCTGTGCCTCGACTCGCACCTGGGCTACTCGGTCCAACTGGCCGCCTGTACGGGCTCGTCGCAGCCCGGCACCAAGAACGTCCGCTACGACTTCACCCTCCAGGGCATGCTCGTTCCGCGCTGGAACCAGGATCTGGCCCTCACCCCCGCGTCGGACACCGGCGAGTCGGCGCTCGTCCTCAAACCCCGCAAGGACGAACCGGTCCAGCACTGGACGCTCGACACCCCGGCGCCCTCGCTCCAACTGGAAGTCGTCAACTGGGACTCCACGAACGGTGACGCGAAGGGTTCCGGCAGCCGGAGGCCCTCCGCGTCCGCGACGGCACCCACCGCCACCCGGACACCCACCGCGACGGCCACGGCTCCCGGCCGGGGCACCGCGTCCGCGGACCCGTCCGACACCTCCTGCGCCTCCGCGTCCGTCGACTGCCCGGGCGGCGGGTTCGACGGCTCGGCCCGGGACGGCGGATACGGCACGGGATCCGGTTCCGGCGGCTATGGATCCTTCGGCGGAGGGGGCCGTGGCGGCCGTCGGTGACGGCTCCGGCGGCCTCAGGCGTCTCGTGGGTGCTTGAGCCGGCGGTCGGAGCGTCCTGCTCCGGCGGCGTAGGTGAGGCGGTTGGCTTTGGCGTCGAGTGGCGGCTCTGGGCGTCGGCATGTCAGTGGCGCCAGTTATGTTGCCGAGCATGACAAGTTGGATCGGCTGCGGCGTCATGGCGTGGATGGAAGAGAAGCGGTACCGGGAAGACGAAACCGTCCTGGTCTATTTCAAGGGGACCAGTCCGGCCGCCATGGCCGAAGGCCTGTCCGCGCAGCACCGGCCGCCGTTCGCCCACGGCAACGACACGGCAGCCGGCGACTGGGGCGTGATCGTGCACCACATGTTCAACCGCGACGACCACGACGAGATCGACTACCGCGAGCTGTGCCCTCAGGGCGCCGAGCTGATGGTGTTCGTTCCCAACCCGTGCGTTGCCAAGGGTCGCGGACCCAAGGCATACCACTACAAGGACGGCCAGATATCGTCCTGCATCGACTACGAGAATCCCGAGTACGTCGGAGAATACTGGCCCAACGAGATGGCCCCCCTCATCGCGGCGGCCGGGCTGGACCATCAGAACGAGGCCTACGAGGAGCAGTTGACCCAGCTGATCTGTGACCACCTGGGGTTGCCCGCGCTGGATCGCGACACCATCACGGTGGACCGCGACCTGGTGGCCTCCTGTTTCTAGGAGATCTTTGACGGCCGGGGTCGTGGAGACGGGAGGCCGAGCCCGGTTTCGACGATGAGTCCCTCGACGAGGCGGGGCGATACCGCATCCGCTTCAACCGCGTCTTCACCAATGCGGTGAGCTGGTCGAGGCCGTGTTCAGCGAGGTTCGCCGACGACCGTTCCGGGCGCGTCGAGCCACGACTCACCCCTGCCGAAATGCCAAAGCAGCGTAAGGATGACCCCGCCGGCGAACAGCCGTGCCAGACGCCCCGGCATGCCGATCATGCCAGCCGTGAAGAAGGCCGAGATGACAGGACTCCGTCAAGTCGACGGGTGGCCGTCGGGCCCGCCGGCCAGTCCATGTGACCTGTCGGGCCGGCCTGTGGCCGACAACGGTGAGCGGTCGGCTCCCGGACACGGGCTGTAAGCACGGTGGTGCCCGGCTCTCTCGACGCTGGGCGGGATGCTGCTCGCCGCCGTCGTCGTCACGCACCCGGCTCTGCCGCTGGCCGAGTGCCTGCACCAGGCAATCCGTACTGTGCGCGACCTGCACGACGGCGACTGCGATTCGGGCCATCGCGCAAGTCCGACGAGTACCGTCATCGCCGTGCGGACCAAGGCGGATGCCCTGGAATACCTGGTGCCGCATCAGACGACGTTCGCCCTATTGCCGACTGGCGGTGTCGGTTCGTGCTGAGTGGCAGGGTCTACTCGACGTCGACCTGGTGGTCGGCCCAGACGTAGCTTTCGGGCAGCAAGTCCGAGATGAGGACGGTTCGGACACGGTCGTTTTCCCCGACGATGACCTTGATGGCGGGGAAGTAGTCGAGAAGTACCTGACGGCACCGGCCGCACGGGGGAACAACCCCCCGGTCGCGGTCGCCCACAGCGACGATCGTGTCCAGCTCGTAGGCGCCCTGGGCGGCTGCGGCGCCGATGAGGACCAACTCGGCGCAGGGGCCTCCGGTGAAGTGGTAGGCGTTCACCGCGGTGACGATCCGGCCGTCCCGGGCGCGGGCTGCGGCTGCCATGGTGTGGTTGTCGCCCCGGCAGCGAGTGCGGGCGACGTGCGCTGCGGCCTGGATGAGTTCGTGATCGACGGGGTGGGCCTGCGTGGTCATCTTCTCTTCCTTCGTCAGGTGTCAGGCGACGTTGACCCGAGTGACGATGGTGTGCAAGCGAATATCGGCGGTGTGCTTGTTCCGTCAGGTGATGTAGCGGCGGATCATGCTGCCCTGCTCCTTGTGGCTGGTGTGGTCGGTGCCGTCCAGCGCGAAGTAGCGCAGCGCGGTGAACTGGGCCTCGACGCGGTTCAGTCAGGAGCCGTTGGTCGGTGTGTAGGCGAACTCGACGTTGTTGGCCGCGGCCCAGTCGCCAACGCGGGGGTCATTCTTCGTGGTCAGGTGCGGGGCAATGGCGAGAAATGATCTTGCTCGGGCAGCGTCACCGGGCTTGGATTGGGTGTTCTAGTTGGATGAATGATTGGAAGTCATGCGTCTGTCCATGAAGGCCACAGCTGTCGTCGTATCTGCACTTGGGGCGGTGGGTGCCACGATCGGTCCTGCTGGCGCCGCACCTGCGACCGAGGTCGGCCAGAAGACTTCCGTGACCGCAGCCAGTTGTTATGCGTACAACCGGTCCGGATCGACCCTGAACGTGCGGGGCGGAGCCGGCACGAGGTACTCGGTCGTGGGGACTATCGCCGCCAGCGGACGTCTTCCCTGCGGAAGCCTCGGGGAGGGCTCCGCGAACGGTCAGACCTACACGGCTTGCGGCGGAACGTCCAATGACTGGAAGACCGTTCGGATCAACGGCCGCGACGGTTGGGTTGCGGCGGAATGCGTGGCGCTGGGCGCCTGATCCTGTTCCGGGCAGCCGCGGTGCGGTTGTGGTGCGCCACCTGCTCACTGGTCTGGACAAAAAAGGAACCCCCGGGTCGCTGGCCTGGGGGTTCCTGTTGGGCAGGACAAGAATCGAACCCGCGCTCTCAGCTGGGGAAGCTCAGGTGATCTGGCGGGAGTGGTGGAGTTGACCTGCGCTACGGCGGCGCAGGCGCGTTCCGTCTGCGGAGTCGGGATTCGCTGTTCCCCCGTGGCTCCCCACACGATCTGGCACGCGTCCGGCACGGTCAGGGTGCCCGTGAGTCACGTTAGTCTCCGAACATGGCCTTGCGACCTGATGAGTTCTACGACCACGCACGCGCGGCTGCGGACGGTGAGCTTCGGCTTCCGTTGGCGCGGATGACCGGCTGGGAGATAAGTCCGTTCGAACCTGAAGGACTTCGCGTCGCGCCGCTGCGTCCGCCCGCTCTGCCCGAGCCGGAACGACACGGCGAGGACCCGGCGAACTGCGACCCGTGCCGCGCCCGGGACGAAGGCGTCTGGTTCGACGAACGCTGGCGACTGGCCCGGGTCACGGGCGTCGGCGTGCCTCTGGTGCTGATGCTGTTCCCCCGAGAGCACTACGACATGGCGGATCTGCCCGATGAAATGGCCGCCGAACTCGGGGTGCTCACCACGCACATCGTCCGCCATGTGCAGGCACTGGCGCACGTCTCCCGAGCCCACGTCTACCGGATCGGGGACGGAGCCGCGCACCTGCACATCTGGTTCTTCGCCCGGCCCGAGGGGCAGGCCCAGCTGTACGGGTCATGGCTGCCCGTCTGGGACGACCTCCTGCCGGAGTACCCGGCGGACGTAGCCGACGCGGACGCGGTGGCCGTCGCCGACGCACTGGTCACCTCGTACGGAGGCCGTCGCCAGGCCACCGACGAACAGATGCACGCCTGAGCCTTCCGCGCGATCTCACTGGCCGAAGAAGTGAGGGGCCGGGTTTTTGACCTGTGCCCCTCTCATCGGTCAACGCTGCGACCTGCGACTTACCTGTCGACGGTTGTCAGCGTTGGTCGTCGTTGGACGTAGTGGAGCACCCTCGGACGGCCCGGAGACGGCCCCGCGCCAACGAGCGTTCGACCTGGTCGGGGCTCACCGCTCCGGCCCTTGGGCGGGCACGAGAAGCCGAAACCCGCGCGGGTAGGGAATGGCCGAGCGGCGACGGGGACGAGATCTGCATCGCTCTGCAACTTCTCTGGGGCGCCCTGACGGACTGGGTTGAACTGCGGCCGAGCGAGACGGCCGAGGCTGAGGGCGACACGGTCAGAGCAGCCCGGGAACGGCTTGTCGCAGAGGGCACCGCAGAGGCCGAGGCTCAGTACTTCGACCGCTGGATCGCGCATGCCGAGACTTGCTCACGGCCGCATCTCTCAAGGCCGCCCCAAGCCCTGCCGACTGGTGACCGTCTGGGTCTGTCGACGTCAACCCACCGGGCCTGCGCCTCGGTCGATCGTCCACTGAGGTCCGGCGCCGACCGCTGCTGTTCGCGCTCGTTGGTGTCAGCCGCTGGTGTCAGCCGCCATGCGCGGTCTTCGCGGGCGTGGCTCTTCGTGTCGGCCTGGAGCATCGGTTCGAAAGATCCTAGTCGGGTAGCAAGCTGAATCCGAGCAACACAGCGGCCTCGACGCGTACCGACCCAGGAGCGAAGACACCGTCAGATTCAGGATCGCCTCCAAGGCGACTCCCATGACTGCGTAGCCCGACCGACTCCGGGTCAACGTCCTGAATATGCACTACAGGGCCAAGCCGCACACCGCAGGCATCCGCGTAGACCTCAGCCTTGCGTCGTGCAGCCCCGACTGCCCTGCGGCGGGCTTCGTCCCGGAGCGCGGGCTTGTCAAGCACGTCGAAGTGCACCTCGTCGACGCGGTTGGCGCCAGCCCGGACGGCGTCCTCTATCAGAAGTTCGAGCCGATCAAGGGCTTCAGTCTGCACGGTGTACGTCGCCTCGCAGCGATAGCCCAGGAACGTCCGGTCCGCGCCGTAGCCCTTGAATTCCGACTTGAGGACGAGGCGTGATCCGGATACGTCGGAGTCGGGTATTCCATGCTCTCGCAGCACAGTACGCAGCCTGACAACTGCTGCTCCAGCCTGTTCAAAGGCTTCTTTGGGTGTCGGTGCCACGAGGTCAACCGCAAGTTTCGCCTGGGCGAGCCGGGGCTCCGCCGACACGTTCCCTGCACCGAGCACGCTGAGCCCCCAGGGCTCCTTGATCTCTGCCATTCGAGGATCGAATCAGTAACGTCCCACCGCCGCAACAGGCTTGAAAACCGTCGTGGCGCGAGTCACCGTGGGTTCAAATCCCACACCCACCGCAAGTGAACGGCTCCTGACCAGGTAACTCGGTCAGGAGCCGTTCTCGTGAGCGTTGTCCGTCGGCGCCCGTGACTCCCCGCTGTTTCCCGACCGAACGGGCACGTAGGGGGCACGCGTGGGCCATCCCAATAGGTGCGCCGACGTGGGGAAAGGGCTTGGGCAGGTTGGTATCGCACGGTTGAATGCCGACGTGGAGAACACCTGTACACCGGCACATCGAGCGGTGGAGAACGAAGACGCAGAGACCCTGGCTCAACTGCTGGCCAAGGGAGTCGACCCCGATGAGATCTGCCACGACATGACGCTCCTTACGCACGCCGTTGACGCGGAAGGCGATGGCGCGTTGCAGAGCGGCAAGCCGTTGACTGTGCACACCACCGCGGTGCTCCTGGCCTTCGGGGCTGATCCGCAGCTCCCGGGACCCGACGGGCTAACACCCATAGGCCTGGCCGTCTCCTACGGCCACCACCTGGCGGTCGAGCTGCTGCAGCGGCACATCCAGCGTGGTGAGGCGACGCAAGCAGATGAGGATGCAGGCAACGCTGGTGAAGGCCAGGAAGCGGCTCGCTTTTGATTGGGAAGGATTCGGAGCAGACAGCTTCCAGCAGACCCAGCCCTCGGCCGGCAAGGCCCGCACGCGCGAGTAGAGCCGGCGGCCTGCGGTCGACGACGCTGAGAGGTCGGCTCCGAGACTTTGGGCGGGAGCTGCCATGGGGCGAGTGATCATAGCCCCTTAGACGCCATTTCAGTTGGTGTGATCTTGCGGCAGTCTGGGGTGGTGGCTGCTGCGCTTGTCGAGCGGATGGCGTCCGAAGAGTTATGGACGTTGTTCCAGCGGGTGGTGCCGCCCGCACCGGTTCGCCCGCAAGGTGGAGGGCACCGCCGGCGAGGAGAGCGCGAGGTGCTGGCCGCGATCGTCTTCGTGGCCACCTCGGGCTGCACCTGGAACCAACTCCCGCCAGGCTTAGGGCTGTCGGTGGTCATCGCTTTTCGTCGGTTCACCGAGTGGACCGAGACCAGGGTGTGGGCCAAGCTCCACCGTCTGGTGCTGGACGAACTCGGGGCCCGGGGCGACCTGGACTGGTCACGGTGCGCGATCGACTCTGTCAGCGTCCGGGTCCCGGTTATAAAGGCGCCTGGCTACGAATCTTATGCTTGTCCGTGAACCGGGTCGAGTGTGACATGCGCGCTGACTGCCTCGCACTGTCCGCTTTTAACCTCATCGGCTAGTTTTTGGATCAGGTTGTTCTGGCATTTCTGCACCGCTGCCACGAGTAGTGCGTAAAGCAGAGCAGACAGCAAGCCAGAGGCAACAAAGCACAGGAAAAGCCAAGCGGAGACCGAAAAGTCTACAGTCGAAGAGAATTCAAACAGGCTCGCAACCTGGGCGACCGGTAGCGTGAACAATGCGGGGCAAGCAGCGACAGCAAGGATTTTGTTGCGGCGGCTGCTATCCAGCGTGGCAAATCGCCAGAGTTGGCGAGAGACGATGACTGGCGTGGCAACAACTGAGATGAAGGCCAGAGTCGCCACTGAGCAGTGGCCGCGGCGTCCGCGCAAACGATTCCCGGTCATCATAATGCGATGGAACTGGATGGCACCAATTACTGGATAAAGGAGCCATGGAAAAATGAGCAATCCGGAAGCCATCGGCCATGCGGCAGCCTCAATCACAGGACGCGCCTCCACATACAAGCCGTTGTCGCGTACCTTACCGATGAAGGGGGCTTTTTGGTTCTCCTCATCTCTGCGACCTTCCAGCGCTGAAAGCAGCCACATCATTCGAAGCACGCCCAGAGCTCCCAGCCATACGACGTAAAGATAATACGCAAATGTGATTGGTAGCCATTCCTGCCACGATTGCCACTCGGTGGCAGCTTGAAAGGTGGTTTTTGTTGCCCACCAGGCGAGCAGAATCGCCAGTGCGAGCAAGCATGCAGCCGGAAAGGCGAGAATCACTAGGTCGACGGGCTTTTCCGGTACCGGCTTTCTTTCAAGTGCTCCAAAGACTTTTCTTTCCTGCTCATAAGCGCCGACCGATTTGTTCACGTACCAGCTGCTTGCGGTGTTGTTAAGGTCAAGTTCGTCCTGATCGGCGAGACCGAGAATTTGCCTCTTGAGCCGGAAGGCAGATACCAACGGTCGAGTGGCCACGTAGCCCGTGACGAAGGTGATGAAGACCAGCACTAGCAGACCTGCGGTACCAATATGGATTGCTTGGCCGACCGCCGTCGGCAGATCTCCTCCACCACCACCGGTCATCAAGTTGACCAGCTCTTTACTGATCTCGCCGAAGGTCTTCTCAAGGCGACTATCTTGTAGGGTACTCAGCAGATCATTTCCGAAATGCCTGCTTTTCTTTTGTGTACCACCGCCTGGGATAACAGATTTTGCGACGCGTCCAGCGAGCTGGATAATAATCGACGCAACGATCACAGCAGACACCGCAAAGCCGATGAGGGCGAACGTGTAACGGCTTGGTGGGAGGGCTTTGCGGTACGCCGCGCAAGCGGAGCGATCTCGATCATCGCGATCGGGCGTCAGCTCGCCGAGAGCCTCTCGAACATGATATTGTCGCTCAAGTTTTAGGAGTGACCGCTCTACGTGCCGGATGAGGAACATTCGCGTCCCAAAGGCCATACGGGGAAACCGGGCCAATGGCTTGAGAAATCGCCACCGCGAGGGCCGAGAGTGCACCAACACGAACGGCGACAATGACGCCGCATCCTCTATTGCTCGGTCATACATCTTGAGAAGTTGAGGTACGCCGGTGCCGGAAACTGGAACCACGGAATCGGGTTCGGGTGCCAACTCCTCGACCTCCTTGTCGCAGACATCGGCTCCGGGCTGGCCATCAGATAGCGAATTCTCCTCATGGCGTCGCGACAATTCTGAACGACACGCCGGGATAGAGTGAGCCCTTTCCAACCTCCCATGACAGCGGGGTAGTTGGACGGACGGACAGCTGAAGCCCCTGGTAGATGGGTTTTCGACCAAGAGAACCGTCTCCACCAGAGGCTTCGCAATGTTTGTCTACCCGTCTGGCGTCGACGTGTCCAGTTCTGCCCTGCGCTTCCTCGCCGCCCGTCTGAGGTAACACCGCCGCGCTCTCGGAACCCGATGGCGCCGCCTCAACGCAGCTGACAGGCCCTGCTCACCCTCACCCGTCTGCGCAACGGCCATCCCTAAGCCCAGCTCGCGGCCGGGTTCGGGATCAGCACCACCTACCGGTACGTCACCGATGCCGTCAACCTCCTGGCCGCCCTTGCCCCTACCTTCGCCGAAGCCGTACGAGCGACGTCGACGAAGGCGTTCGTGATATTGGACGGGACGTACCGGCGGAAGGCCGTCACGCCCGACAGCCCGAAGCCGGAGGGCAGTTGGTTCCAGGTGCAGCCTGAGGTGGCCACGAAGATGATGGCAGCCAACACCTCGCGGTCCCCTCGCCGCCGGTGCCCTCCACTCTGAGGGCGGACCGGCGCCGGCGGCACCACCCGCTGGAACAACGTCCATAACTCTTCGGACGCCATCCGCTCGACAAGCGCAGCAGCCACCACCCCAGACTGCCGCAAGATCACACCAACTGAAATGGCGTCTTATGCGACATCGGCTGTCTCTTGGTGCTGGCGGACGACGGCTCGGCGGCCCCGGCTGACCTCGATCAGGCCGTCCTTCTTCAGCTGGGTGAAGGCCCGGTGCGCGGTGCCGACCGAGACGCCGTGGGCCTGCGCGATGTCGCCGACCGTGGGGACGTCCTCGCCGGGGAGCATCGTGCCGTCCTTGATGGCGTCCGCGAGTTCCTGTGCGATCACTTCCCAGGGAGCGAGTTCACACGGCGGGGCGGCTTCGGTCTTGATGGTCTTGCCGATGGGGCCCACGGCCGCGTCCGGGCGGGCCTGGACGGCTGCCTCGCACTGGCCGCACAGGGCCTCGGCGCCGCCCTCGGTGACCAGGAGCATCGCCCATAGCGATTCGTTGCCGCACTCTCAGAGCAGGCGGAGCCCGTTGACGACGGTGGTGACCGGCTGCTTGGCGAGTAGCCCTTCCGGCACCGGCAGCTGCTTGGCGAAGGCGGTGACGGCCTGGCGGTCGGAGGTGGCCAGGAAGGCTGCGTAGTACTTGAGCGTGGTCGCGCCTCCGCCGCCGTGCCCGACGCGGCCGGCGACCGTTCGTACGTCGGCACCGGCGCCCAGGAGCTCGGTCACGTTGTACGCGCGCAGGTCCTTCAGGCGGTGGGTATGGATCTTCAGTTTCTCCGCGAGGCGACGGTAGCGCTGGCTGACGCTCGAGGGCACGAGCGGGGCGGTGCTGTCGGCTTCGCCGGAGAACACGAAGGCATCGCGGGCGAGTTCGCCGCCGAGCGCCCTGCAGCGTTCCTCGGCGCGGGCCCGGTGGGCGGCCAGGACGGAACGCGTGATCACGTCGATGGCCTGCTTACGGCGCTGGTGGGTCTTGGTGTCCTTGATCCTGCGACCGTTGTTGGAGTGCTTCACGAAGAGTTCGAGGCGGTCGAGGTTGATGCCAGACCAGCGCAGAGCGCACATCTCGCCGCGGCGTGAGCCGGTGACCATCGTCATGAACAGGAACGTTCCCCAGTCCAGGTCCCGCTGCCAGACCGTGTTCAGAACCAGGGCCGCCTCTTCGGGAGTGGGCGGGTCGGGGTTCGGCTTGGGCTGGGAGGGCGGCTCGGCGAGGGCCGCCACGTTCGTCGTCACGTATCCCCAGCGCAGGCCGCGGTTGAGCGCCGGGCGCAGGATGAAGTGAATCTTGCGGACGGAGTTCGCGGCGAGCGGCTCGCAGACGTGCTTCTGCTTCGTCTTGGGGTCGGTCTTGCCGTTGCGCCGGCCTTCGCACTGGTCCTGGCACTGCCGGAGACGGGCGTAGAACAGCTCCAGCATCTCGGCGGTCAGCCTGCCGGCCTTGAGGTCGCCGAAGGTGGGCTTGAGGTAGTTGCGGATGATGCCCTCGGCCCGCTCGTACGACGTCTCGTCGAGCTCGGCGACACCGAGCCACCGGTCGAGCAGGAAGGACATGGTCACCTGCGTCTTCGGGTGGCGGTTCTCGTCGACCTGGTGCAGGAGCCGGGTACGGACCTTCTCCGCCTCGGTCTCCGTCTCGGCCTGCTCGTGGAGGTAGAGATCCTTCTTCGTGAGCGGGTCCCGCCCGGCGTAGACCCGGACCTGGAAGCCGGCCCCGTTGGGGCGGATGCTGCCGCGCTGACGTCGCTTGCTCTTGGTGTTCACCATGGTTCTGGAACCTATTCATGGTTAATGCCATGGCTACGACAAACAGCGCGCCTACCTCGGAGAGGTAAACGCGCTGGTCAGACACTGTGCCCCCGGCAGGATTCGAACCTGCGACACCCGCTTCAGGAGCGAGGTGGGGCGAGTTGAGGTCTGACCTGGGGGATTCCGACTTCGGCATTTGCTGGCTGCGCTGCCCGTCGGCAGCCGAGGTTCCCCGTGAGTCCCCGCCTCATCTGGCGCGACTGTGGCACGCGGACACGTTCGCCCTGACCTCCAACTGCGCACTCACTCGGTCCGTCTCGGCCGCTTCCTCTTGGCGGCAGACAGCCAAGACCCCTCGCCGCCCTGAGTGACGCTGTCAGGACCGGCTGACTCGGCAAGGTACGCCGCGTAGCGTTCCCGCGCTTCCGTCAGGCTCTCCGCCCCATTGGGACCGCCCAGGACTTCGTCAGCGTCGAAATCGTCCTGCCCATCGTCCTCCCACCCGCACTCTGGACAGATCTCGAAATTGGCCGATGTCTCCAGAGTCATGAGCCGGCAGCACGGGCACTCGTATGGTCCTCCGTCCACGAGTTGGGGCCGACGGGGCAACGAACCTGATTCCTCAGAAGCCATGTCGCAGAGGGTATGGACTTGCGCCTATCGGGCGCACGGTGATTTCAGTCCACTGTGGCAGTGGCCCCAGCGACGAGCAGCAGGCCGCCACAGCCCACGGCCACCGCTCGCACCCCCTCGATGCGAAATATGGGCGCGACGGTCGCTGAGGTCTACCGAGCCGCTCACCTGGTGTCCTAGGCATACGGAGGGTCGATGACGGGCCCGGCGGTTGCTGTACTTCCGTGCTGTACAGCACGGAAGTACAGCCGGATCATGTCCACCGGTGGGGTGGATAACCTCGTCTGGGTGCTCGATCGAGGAGGGGTTGTCTTGCATGGTTACTGGGATCCGCTGCCCACGGCACGGCAACTTGTCATCACTGCGGAACCGACGAGGGAAGTCTTCTCAGGTGTCTGGGCAGAACGGAATTGGCGCAACGTCCCAGGCCCGTTCTACGGTGCGGCCACCGACTCCATGGCCACCGGCCGGCTGGATGCACCACACCACATTGCCTACGACGACGACTACGGGGGCGGCTTCGGAACGGAGTTCGTCTATCGCCAGCCCGTGAGCGAAATGGAGACCGAGGCAGTGGTATCGGCTGCCTGTCTGGAGTTGTACAGCGGTTACGGCTGGGACGGCGACGACCACTGGACCCCTGACACTGTCCGCGCATGGTGGCGCGACCGAGGCCGTGTTCGCGAGTGGGCGCTGGCCATCGCGGCCGACTGGGGCGCCAGCACCCACCCCGGCTGGGGCAGCAACGGGTCCGCCCGATTCCAGGGGCACTATCTCGACGCCGCCCAAGGCCACCTGGACTTCGTCGCCTACATCGACGACGGACTGCAGGCATATCTGCGCGGCTACACCTTCTGGCTGGAGCAACGCCGCACACCCCGCCGCGGGGAGGCCCTGCCAGCCCTCTAATGCCGTGTGCTGCCTGCCTTGCTTCCCTTTGAACCGGCCCTTCGCGGCATTCCTCGGCAGGATTCCCCCGACACCCGCTTTAGGAGCGAGGTCGGGTGGATGCTGGGATGAGCTGCAGAAACGTGCACGGGGGCAAGTGCCCGCTCGTGCTCCGTTGTTGTCGGCGAGTCCCTGTGAGTCCCCGCTCGTTCTGGCACGAGAGTGGCACGGGGTTGAGGTGGCGGTGAGGCAGCCGACCCTTGTCGCATCCCGGTCACGGCCTTTATCGTGCGGACGACCTCACCACTCGACACCGCTGGGCACTGCCGGTTGCCGGGGTCTCTGTGTTTCGCCGCTGTACACGCATCACCTCACCGCGCTGGTTCTTCCCAAGGGTCGTAGCGCTCCAGCGCCGTCAGCTCCAGCAGCCCGAGCCGCTTCGCCGCCCGGCGTCGCTCCCGGACTTCTGCGGTCGAGCGGGGCCGGTAGCCGGGGCCGTCACAACCACACGAGTGGAAGGTGAGGCCGGCACGCAGCGTCGCCTCGAGTGCCTTCCAAGCGCTGTTGTTCCCACGGCGAGGTACGGCAAGGTCGAACCCGGCATCGACCATCGGGGTACGGCAGTGCGGGCACGGATGCTCCCGCAGCGGCAGTGGGCTCTGCTTGAACGACGCCCGGCACGCCAGACACACGAAGTGCGGTTTGTAGGAGGTCGCGTATCGGCACATGCGGACAGGGTAGAGAGGACGCCTGGACGGGACCACCGCTTTAGGAGCGAGGTTGGGTGATCCTTCGGCTGGTCTGCGGATGGACCATTCTGGCGGACGTGGCTGTCACGTCCTGATGGTGCCTGTCATTTCCCGTGGTTCCCCGCTCGTTCTGGCACGGTTCTGCCAAGCGTGGGGCCGACCATCGTCGCGTACCAGTAGCGCATGCCTGGATTGTCACGGGGCGAACCGCTCGGGGTGGAAGTCCGCAAGCATCTCGTCTCTCTCCCCGCTGAGGATCTCCGAAGCAAGCAGGCGGCCGATTACCGGCCCGAGTGTGATGCCGCTGTGGGAGACAGCTTCGTAATAGCCCGGCACAGACGGCACTGCTCCCACTGAGGGGAATCCGTCGGCTGGGATCGGTCGGTTGGCCACCCGTGTCTGTGCGATGCGACCGCTGCCGAGATCGGGAACGACCTGCCGCGCCGATTCGTGGAGCAACCCTGCGAGTTCCGAGGGATCTTCGCCGGTGTCGATGAGTGCGTCGATCTCGCGGCTGTGGAGGACTACCGAAGAGTTCCCGTCAGGACGGATCTCGATGTGAGGGGCGTGCATGGCCCGGCGAACCGGGACCTCGGCACAGCCGATCCGCGTGACGATGCCGGGCTCCCGGCGCATCGGCAGTTGCCGCGAGACGAGCTCGGCCACGTGGGCGGCGTCGGGACCTGCCGCGTTCACGACGATGTCGACATCGAGATGGCTCCCGTCGGACAGAGCAACTGACCGGATGCTCCCGTCGGCACCGGTGCCGATGTCACGGACTGTGGTGTCGAATCGGTGCTCGGCGCCGGATGCGACAGCCTTGCTCACCAGGCGGCCGACGAGATGACGTCCGTGCACCCAGGCTTCGTCGGGGTAGAACACGACGGGAATGTCGTCGGGCAGTGTGAGAGCAGGTTCGAGGCGGCGACGCGCCTCGGCCCCTGTGTACACGTCGACCCGATAATTCCAGCTGGTCAACAAATCCGCTGTTTCCAGGAGCTTTCTCTCTGTTGCGGGGTTGGCTGCCCAGCGTAGGTGGCCGTCGGGATACCACCAGGAGTCCGGCCCGATGGTCCTGGCGAGCTCGCGGTGCGCTTCCATGCCCGCGACGCTCAGGTCGAAGTAGGACTTGCGCACTGTCTTGTTGCTCGCATTGGCCCATGAGAAAGACCAGTTGGTAACTCCTTCACCTGGCCGGCCGGCGTCGATGAAGACCACTTCGACGCCGTGCCGGGACAGGTTCCATCCCACGCTGGCTCCGAGGACGCCTACTCCGACGACAGCAACACGTTCAGGCTTCATGAACGCCTCCTTCCCCCCTCCCGGATCGCAGCAACCCGCCACGCTCCGCTGCCGCGGGAATGCCGAAGAGCCTCGGCCGGATCTCTCCGGCCGAGGCTCTGAGTTGCGATGGACCTGTGGGGGTGTGAACCCCAGCCCACCTCGATGCGAGCCATGGGCGCGGAAGTTGCCGAGGTTTGCCGAGGACGTCAGCCAGACACCTGAGGTTGGGGACCGGTCGCTCAAGGGCGCCCCGTCAGGCCGGCGTGCACTTCTTCTTCACTGTGCTGTAGAAGTCGTCGGCGAACTCGTCCTCGGACATGGCTGAGGAGAACGAGGGGACGTGGATGGGGTGTTGTGGGTCGTGCGCTCGGTAAGCGGCGCAGTACTCCTGCTGCTGCTTCTTGGTGCTCTCGTACCAGGCCGCTTCCCCTGGCGACCTCGTGGGATGCAGTGGCTTGGGCTCGTCCTGCGAGCACCCTGCAAGCAGGGCAGCCAGCGACAGGGCCAGGGCGGCTATCGATACGTGTCTCACGCAGTCTCCCGGTGATGAAAGCGAAGGTCGGCGGAGCGGCTTTGGGCTGGAGCTGCTTCGGGACGAGTGATCACGGCCCCGCGGGCTTCCGGCGAGTCGGGCAGTCTGTGGACCTGCCCGTCAAAGCACGACGTCGGGGCCATGATCTTAGAGGCTCGCCCCAATACGTAAGGCTTCCTGAAGTCTCGCCGAGATCCTGCTCGTGAACAGTCCACAGGCCCCGACACGGGGCCGCCCGGCGCCCGTACACGCCTGCACGAACACGAAGACCCCGACCTCGGCGTTTCCGCTGGTGACGGGGTCTTCGGGTGCCTTGTGAAGGGTGCCCCCGGCAGGATTCGAACCTGTGCACACGGCTTCGGAAGTCTCTTGTCCTGAGGGTGTCGTTCGGGTCGGTCCGGACGACACCCTCCAGGGTCGTCAGGGCGACGCGGTGCCGGCGGATGCCGTGGCAGAGTCCGACGGTCCGGCCGTGCCCAGGAACTCGGCCCAGCCTCCGAGCGGGGAACGGCCGGGGTCGAGCGTGCGCAACTTCCGCAGGACCGCGGGGTCCTGGGCCTCCAGCCACTCCACGAGCTGGCGGAAGGAGACCATGCGGACGTCGTCGTGGGCCGCCATCCGGGAGAGCGCCTCCTCGACGGCGTCCATGTAGATGCCGCCGTTCCAGCGCTCGAAGTGGTTGCCTATGAAGAACGGGGCCCGGTTGCTCTCGTAGGCGCGGCGGAAGCCGGCGAGATAGCTGTCGCGGGCCTGCGTGCGCCAGGCGTCGTAGCGGGTGCGGTCGCCGAGCGGGTTGGCGTTCGACTGATTGGCCATCAGATTGTAGTCCATCGACAGGACTTGGAAGGAGTGACCGGGGAAGGGAATGGACTGGAGAGGGAAGTTCCAGATCTTGCCGTCCTGCACCTTGGAGGGCCACATCTGGAGTCCGCCGGGCGAGCTGGCGTCGTACTTCCAGCCGAGAGCGGCGGCGGTCGGCAGCAGATTCGACTGGCCCTCCAGGCAGGGAGTGCGGCCGCCGGTCAGCTCCTTCTCGTAGTCGAACGGCAGCGGTTCCAGGTCGGTGAAGCCGGTGTTGGTCCGCCACTCCTTGACGAACTTCTTCGCCTGCTCTATCTCGCTGCGCCACTCGGCGGGCGACCAGCGGCGGACCCCGTCCGGGCCGCAGAAGTGGCCGTTGAAGTGGGTGCCGATCTCGTGACCCTCCAGCCAGGCCGCGCGTATCTGCTGGAGCGTCGCGTGGATGTGCCGGTCGGAGAGGTAGCCGATGGCGGAGGCGCCGACGGGGTGCTGCGGCGGGTGGTAGAGGTGCTTCTTCGACTCCGGCAGGGTGTAGATGCCGCTGAGGAAGAACGTCATCGACGCCCCGTGGTCGGCGGCGACCTTGCGGAAGCGGGAGAACAGCTTGTTGCTCAGTTCGCCCGCGCCGTCCCAGGAGAACACGACGAACTGCGGAGGCTGTTCACCGGGCTTCAGCCGCTTCGCCTTCGGCTGCTTCGGCTGGGCTCCGGTGTCCGCCGTGGACCCGTCGCCGATCGGCCTGACCGGTGGCGGCGCGGCCGGGCCGTCGCCGCCGTCTCCCATGGACCAGTCCTTGGACGAGCAGGCCGACAGGGCGCCCAGCGCGCCCGCGGACGCCGTCGCGGCCAGCAATCGCCTGCGCGATACACCGCTCATGATTCATCCCCCCGATGTTCTCGGCACCGGCCGGGGTTGTGGGCCGGTGCCTTCGTCCGTACGACGCGCGCCGTTCGCGGGGTGCGTCAAACGGTGGGATGCGTGAAATTCCGGAAAGGGTCGCGGGAAACGGGACGTGTTTCCGTTCTGTGACAAATCCCTTTGCGCGAGGGGCACTTGGCGGCTCGAGGGAAGCCGTCCGGCGCGGCGACGGCGAGGCGCCCTGGGGCCGCCCGCTGCCGCTGCCGCGTTGCCGTTGCCTTCGTCGGTGGTGATGTGCTGTCGCTGCCGCCGAGGTCACCGATGCCCGTGTGGCCGGCGTGCACGTACGGTCAGGGGGCGGTCCCGGGGCTGAGGACCGTCAGACGGACCGACGAGGCGTTGCCGGACACGGGTACCTCGCCCTGCGTCCACGTCACCGTGAGGGAGTCCAGCTCGTCGGGCGGCGTCACGACCAGCGAGGCGGGCGTCGCCGTGGCCGCCCCGCTGATCCCCGGGTTGGAGAAGGTCAGGCCCGACCACGCGCTGTGCCCGGGGGCGAGCACGACCGTCGTCGGTGTGCCCGGCGACCGCTGCGGGTCGGGTCCGAGCTGCTTGCCGGACGCGTCGACGAAGGCCGCGCCGGGGTAGCCGCGCACGGTGCAGGTGCGTCCGGATCTGTTGGTCAGGACGACCGGGAAGTTCTCCTGACCCGCTCCCGGGTCGTTGCGGCCGACGGAGGCGCGCAGCTCCGAGGTGTGGCAGCGCCCGGTGCCGGCGGCGCTCCCCGAGGTGGCCGTCGCCGAGGCGGACCCGCTTCCCGTCCCGGTTCCGGTCCCGGTTCCCGTCTTCTTCGACGGGGTGCTCGCGGCGGTGCTGGCCGCCGGGGTGGAACCCGACTTCGTGCTCGTACCGCCGGAAGCCGGTCCGGCCGTGCCAGGAAGGGTTTTCGGCGAGCTCTGCGGGGTGCCGTTGTTGCAGGCGGTCAGCAGGCCCAGCAGGGCGACACCCGCGAGCAGCGCGGCCCGCCGGGCGGCGGGTGAAGCGCGGTGCGCGGACACCGTGCCGGGCCTGTCCGTGTCCGCCACCGTGTGCGGGAAGGTCGACATGTCACCACTCCTTGGAAATCTTCGTACGAGCTCATCGCACATGCGCGGGGCACGTCGCCCCTCGTCACTACTCTTGGATGCACCCGGGGGCCGAAAAGTTCTCGGGATTTTCGACGGATTTTGCCGGGATCGCCCGCCCGGGATCAGGGTGTGAGCCGCAGGGAGCCGATGACACCGACGGCCGTGTCGTCGTCGCCGTCCGCCTGGCGGATCTGGACGTACACCTGGGACCGGCCGCTGCCCCCCGCCGCGCTCAGCGCGGCCTCGGTGAGGCGGCCCTCCTCGCCCGGACAGCCGTCCCAGGTCCGTATCAGCCCGTGCCAGTGCGCGCCGGAATAGGGGCGGCTGCCGGCGTAGTGGCATCCAGGGTGTGTGATGGCGCGGACCTCGCCGGTCACGTCGCCGTGTTCGCTGAGTCCGACGAAGGCTCCGCCGACGCCGACGCGGAGGTCCTGCCACCGCGCCAGGCGGTCCGCGACGACGAGACCGGGTTCGGTGCCGTCCGTGAGTCCCAGCGACCGTGGATTCCATCCGGAGTCGCGCACCTGTCCGCCCCAGGAGGCCGGTACCTCCACCGTGATCCGGCCCGTGCCGTCCTCGACCGTGAGGGTTCTCGCGGCGGGCCCGTTCTCCAGCAGTACGGCGCCGACGCCGACGGCGCAGGCCACGGCGGCGCCGGCCAGCGCGAGGAGCGGGGTGCGCCGGAGCCGCCCGGGCCGACGGTTCCGCCCGGACGTGGGGACACCCTCGCCCTCGACCTGTCCGGCCAGCCGTTCGAGTTCCGCGGCGAAGACGTCCGCGCCCGGCCAGCGCCGTTCCCGGTCGGGTTCCATGGCGCGCAGCAGTGCCCTGCCGACGTCCGGGCCGATGTCCGTACGGAGCCGGTCGGCGCGTTCGACCTTGCCGGGCGGGCCCGGAACCGAACCGGTGACGAGGTGGTGGCCGAGGGCGCCCAGGCTGTACACGTCGGCCCGCGCGTCGATCCCGGAGCCGGGGCGGGCCTGCTCGGGCGGGGTGTAGCCGGCCGAGCCCGCCGCCATGGTGAGCCCGGAGGCCTGGGCCAGCATCTTCGCGAGCCCGAGGTCGGCCAGCAGCACCCGGTCGGCTCCGCCGGGGGTGGTGCGCAGCAGCACGTTGGACGGCTTGATGTCGCGGTGCACGATCCCGGCGGCGTGCAGCGCGGCGGCGCCCCGGGCCGCCAGCGCTGTCAGGCGCAGCGCCTCGGCGACGGGCAGCGGCCCGGCCTCGATCCGGTCGGCGAGGGTGCCCCCGTCGGCGTACTCCATGACGAAGTAGGGCCTTCCGTCGGGGAGCTCACCGATGTCGTAGACCTGGACGACCCGGCTGGAGTCGGCCTTGCGCAGCAACCGGGCCTCGGAGAGGAAGCGCTCCCGGATGTCCAGGCGGTCGACCCAGTTCTCGGTGAGCACCTTGACGGCGACGGCCGCGTCGAGAACGTCGTCATGGGCGAGCCAGACGACGCCGAAACCACCGGCGCCCAGGCGCCGTTCGAGGCGGTAGCGGCCGATCCGCTCCAGGGAGTGCATACGACTATCATGCCTGGCCTCTGATCTGCATCGAGGGGAGCTCCAGGTGGGGGACGCGGCGGAGACCGAGGAGCTCGCGCGGCGGGCGGCGGCCGGTGACACGGTGGCGCTCGACGTCCTGCTCCGGCAGGTCCGGCCCGAGATCGTGCGGCGGTGCGGGCGTTTCCTGCCCTGCCGTGAGGACGCCGAGGAGGCGGCCCAGGACGTTCTTCTCCAAGTCGCCCGGAAGATAACGGCGTTCGAGGGCCGCAGCCGGTTCAGCACCTGGCTGTACACGGTGGTCGCCAACTGCGCCCGGCAGAAGTACCGCGAGCTGAAGCGGCGGGCCGCCGAGCGGCCCGAGGCGATCGACGCGACGCAGTACGTCGATCCGCGCACCACGAGCGTCATCGCGGGCTCCAGGATCGACCTCCTGGAGGCGCTGGAGCGTCTGGAGCGCGAACATCCGCATCTGGTGGAGCCGTTGGTCTACCGCGACATCTGCCAGCTGGAGTACGCGGAGGTCGCCGAGCGGGTCGGCATTCCGCTCGGCACGCTCAAGTCCCGTCTGCACGAGGCACGCAGAAAGGTCAGGCCCTGGCTGTCCGACGCTTCCTGACCGGCTGACCGGCTGACCGGCTGACCGGCTGACCGGCTGACCGGCTGACCGGCTGACCGGTCGTCGGACGGAAAGCCGGTGGACGGAAAGCCGGTGGAGCGAGCGGGTTCCCGCCGGGTCCGGGAACCCGGCGGGAGGATCCGGTGCCTGCCGTCCGGTCAGCGCTGGGTGTAGATGAAGCCGATCTTGTCGACCTCGTCCCCCGTACGACCGTGGAAGCCGGCGAGCTGCCAGCCGCTCGGCGCGGTGCGGGTCACACAGTCCGACGTCGTCGTGCCTCCGGCCAGGCTGCGGCCGAGGTTCGTGGCGAACTTCGCGTAGAAGATGCGGGTATGACTGTCCTTCACTCCCTCGCAGAGTTGCGCCGAGGTCACGTACTCACCGTTGCCGAGCGTCAGTGAGGCGGTGGTGCCGCCCGTGCCGCCGTGCGCGAACGTGGTGCCGTCGCTCAGCGTCAGACCCATCCGGTCGACCCGCGAACCGCTGCTCAGGGACACGACGGTCGCGCGTGCGCCGGCCGGTACCCGGTCGATGTCGTCGAAGTAGTCGCCGTGCGGCCCGCCGAACTGGTCGCTGAACTGGAAGGCGGTGTTGCGCGACCAGGCGAACGACGCGGTGATCGGGTCGTGGTCGGAGAGCATCAGACCGTCGGAGGTCAAAAAGCGCGTGTGCTCGTCGTGGTAGCCCGTGGCGTCGAGCGAGACGAGCTTGCTGCCGCGATAGAGGATCTTGTCGACGACCTCGCAGGTGTCGGGCACGGTGGTGCCGCTCTGGTCGCAGACGAGGGCGTCGCTTCCCTTGGCCGGCGGGGTGCCGCCGCGGACGAGCCGGACCCAGGCGTCCGTCAGCCCGTTGGCGGCGGCGAACTCCGCGATGGTGTCGCCGGAGCGGGTGTAGCGGGTGTTCGTGTCGCCCATGACGACGACGGCGTTGCCCGCGGAATGGGTGTTGATGAACGCGGTGAGCTGGCTGAGGTTGTCGGCGCGGGAGGCGAGGTCGCCGTCGTTGGTGCCCGCGTTGGTGTGCACGTTGTAGAAGTCGACGTAGACGCCGTCGGCGAGGCGTTCCCGCATGAAGGTGAAGCCCTTGGGCGTGAGGCAGTCGCCGGAGTCGATCTGGCAGGAGTTCCAGCCGACCCGCTCGAAGTCGTCGGTGTCGTACGAGATCTTCGAGAGGGTGTTGAGACCGCTGCCGATGCCTGCGCCGCCGCTGGTGGGGGTGCGGTAGGTGTGTGCGGTGTCGGCCGCGTACAGCGCCGCGTGGTAGTTGAAGTCCTCCTCGACATGGACGATGTCGTAGGGGGCGATGAGCCCGCCGATCGCCGTGGTCGCGGACTGGCGGGGCGTCGGCGCGCTGGAGATGCCGTCGGGCAGCCCCGCGACGTTGTAGGTGAGCACGCTGAAGGTGCCGGAGCCGGCGGCCGTGGCGGAGGCGGCGGAGGCGGTGGGGGAAGCGGCCGTGGCGGGGGACGCGGCCGCGGTGGGTCCGCCGAGTGCGGCGGCGGCCGCCACCGCACCGGCGAGAAGTCTGTGCAGAGGGGACATGGGGGTGTCTCCTGGGTATGAGGGGGCGTCAGAAACCGACGGAGAAAGTGGCGTCGGCCCGGTCGGTGGAGGTGGAGACCGGATCGATGCGCAGCACGTAGTTCGCGTGCCGGAGGTAACGGTCCGGGTTGTTGTAGGAGCGGAACGACGACCACGACGTGTCGGCCAGGCCCGCGGTGCGGTAGAACGTGGCGTCCTGCGCGAACGCCGTGGTCCCGTCGTCGACGTCGAGCACCATCCGGTAGTCGCTGTGCCGCAGGTAGCGCGTCGGGTAGTTGACCGAGCGGAACGAGAGGCCCGCCGTGTCCGCGAGTCCGGGCACCAGCGTCCACTGCGCGTCCGCGTACGGGTCGAAGGGGTATTCGTCGATCCGGCCGACATAGTTGGAGTGCCGGACGTAACGGGCGGGATAGTTGTAGGACTTGAGCCGGTTCCAGGCGGGAGCGCCCCACTTGGCGAGGAGGTTGTCGTACTCCGCCGTGGTGATCGGCTGGATGCTCGCGTGCTTGGAGTTCAGCGGCTGCGTGTAGAGCCGTTGGTCGACCGCGGTCCAGGTGCCGGTCGCGAGATCGGCCGACTGCCAGGCGTAGAAGACCCCGTTGGGCGTGTACGTGTCTCCCCAGAGGTACCAAGTCCCCGTCGACCGGGACCTGACGAGGATCGGCGCTTCGGTGCCGCCGTGCGCGACCGGTGTGCTGAACACGGTGAAGCTGCCGGGGTCGAGGGATGTCGACCTCGCGCCCACCAGGGTCTGGTCCTTCTTGAAATAGAGGTAGTTGACGCCTCCGACGCCCACCGCCAGATCACCGTCGATCACGTCGTGGCCGGGGTCGAAGAAGACCTGCGCCGTCGATGCCGTCACGAAGTCGGTCGTGTAGTTGACCATGATGACGTCGTGGCCGCTGGAGTCGACCGCGGAGTAGATGATCCCGTACTGCCCGCGCCCCGCGTCCCAGTAGGCCTCGGGTGCCCAGCTGTGGGTGGCCATGTCGTGCAGCTTCAGCCGCCGGTAGCCGTTGAAGGACCGCAGATCGGCCGAATCCCACACATGGATGTACTGGCTCTGCAGGCTCCAGTCGGTGCCCAAGAGGTCGGTGGCGAGCACCACGAACGTGCCGTCCTGCCTGCGCAGGACGAACGGATCGCGCAGCCCGCCGGTGCCGCCGGCCGGCGTCACGACGGGCTTGTTCTGGTTCAGGGGTGTCCACTGGAGCGAGTCGGTGCTGACGGCCAGATGGAGACCGTAGTCCGCTCCGTCGCCGTTCGGGGACTCGGTGAAGTAGCCCATCACACAGGCGGCCGAGGCCGCGGCGCGGGCGGGCGGGGCACCGAGGGCGAAGGCGGCGGTGAGGCCGGCCATCGTCCCCAGCGCGCCACGCCGGGAGGGCTGAAGGGGCCTGTCGTTCATGCCGGTCTCCTCGGTGGAGGAGCGGGGGCGGTACGGGTGTCCCTCCGCACCGGACCGGCCACTCCTGTTCGACATACCGAATGCTGTGCGACATGCTGTGCGAGGCTTTACGGTAAGGGCTTGCCGGTGATGTGAACAGGGCCTGGAGAGACGGAAGTTGAGCGTGTTCATGCCTCTTCGCGTTCCTCGGCCGGGGTGTTGTGGCCCGCCCGTTGTCGGAGCCGCTGTCTAGGCTGGTCCGAGTGAAGGAACAGAGCAGCAGACCACTCGCCGTGTTCGACCTGGACGGCACGCTCGCGGACACCGCGCACCGGCAGCGGTTCCTGGAGCGCACGCCGAGGGACTGGGACGCCTTCTTCGCGGCGGCGTCCGCGGACCCGCCGCTCGCGGAGGGCGTCGCGATGGCGCTGAGCAGCGCGCGGGAGTGCGAGGTGGTCTATCTGACCGGCCGCCCCGAGCGCTGCCGGCGGGCGACCGCGGACTGGCTGGCCGAGCACGGCCTGCCCGAGGGGCGTATCTGGATGCGGCGCAACGACGACCGCAGGCCCGCCCGCCGCACCAAGCTGGAGATCCTTCGCCGGCTGGCCCGCGGCCGGGAGATCCGCGTCCTCGTCGACGACGACGCATTCGTGTGCGAGGAGGCGGAGCGGGCCGGCTTCACGGTCGTACGGGCGCGGTGGGCGGCCGCGTCGGCGGCACTGAAGGACGCGCAGGAGCGGGAGGGGCGGACCTGAGGGGGTTCTCGGCGGATGGCGGACCCGCGGGGCGCGGGTCGGGTCAGTCGGCGTCCTCCAGCCGGAAACCGAGCTTCAGGCCGACCTGGTAGTGCTCGATCCGACCGTTCTCGATCTGGCCCCTGACCTGCGTGACCTCGAACCAGTCGAGGTTGCGCAGGGTCTGCGAGGCCCGGGTCACTCCATTGCGAATGGCCTGGTCGACGCCTTCGTGGGAGGTCCCGACGATCTCGGTGACCCGGTAGGTGTGCTCGGACATGCGGCTGCTCCTCTCCGCCGTGGCGGGAGTGCCAGGCGTGATTCCACGGTGCCCCACCGGGTGGCGCTCCGCGAGACGGCGGGGTGCCGCGGGTGACGCGGGGGAGTGCGGGCCGGCTCCGGACGCCGTGTCGTCGCGCGTCCACCCGGGGCGAGCCGGGCCGCGGACGGCGGTGTGCTTGAGTTGGCCCCTGCGACCGCCCTCGGCCACGCCCCGGCCCCGCTGTCCACGCCCCACTCACTCCGCGGAAGGGAACCGGACCCCGTGCACGTACTGATCCTGGGCGGGACGGCCGAGGCCCGTTCCCTCGCCGAGAGCCTGGCGGCGGGGACGCACCCGGGCCTCAGGGTGACGAGCTCACTGGCCGGACGGGTGAGCACGCCCCGGCTGCCGCCCGGCGAGGTGCGTGTGGGCGGCTTCGGCGGTGCGGAGGGCCTGGCGCGATGGCTGAGCGAGCACGCGGTGGACGCGGTCGTGGACGCCACGCACCCCTTCGCCGGAACGATCAGCTCCAACGCGGCGTCGGCCGCGGCCATCACGGGCGTTCCGCTGCTCGCCCTGAGGCGCCCCGGCTGGACCCCGGTGGCGGGCGACGTCTGGCACGCGACAGGGTCCTTGGAGGAGGCCGCCGGACTCCTGCCCGCACTGGGCCGCAGGGTGTTCCTCACCACGGGCCGGCTGGGTCTCGCGGCCTTCGCGGCCCTGGACGACCTGTGGTTTCTCGTACGGTCCGTGGACGCGCCGCAGGCACCGGCTCCGGCCCGCATGGAGGTACTGCTCGACCGCGGCCCCTTCACGCTCCGGGGAGAACGGGAACTGCTCCGGCGTCACGCCGTCGACGTCGTGGTGACGAAGGACAGCGGCGGCGAGGCCACCGCCCCGAAACTGACGGCGGCCCGGGAGGCCGGCCTGCCGGTGGTCGTGATCCGCAGACCACCGGTGCCGTCCGGGGTCCCGGTCGTCCCCGGCCCCGAGGCGGCCGCCGCCTGGCTCGACGAGCGGCTTCACAGGGGCGCGTTCCCGGATCCCGGCGGCCCCTGACCAGGCCCCATGCGACCGTCCTCCCACCTCCGGAGATCGCTAGGATCACCGCCCTGAGCCTGAATTCGGAGAGGGGCGGGTGGTGGAGTGAAGGCCAAGGACGGGTTGCTGAGCTCGGTCAAACACGTCGGGTCGCGCATGGTGGCGGCCGGGCGGGCGGCGGCCGTAGTCACGGTGACGGGACTCCTTCTGGGGTCTTGCTCCGGCGATCCACGTGACTACGACAGCTCGGGTGGCGATGTGACCGTGGGGGACGGGTCGCTCGAGACGGTTCTCGTGCACTACTCGATAGCACTGCCCTGCCACGCGACCGGCGTGCACTTTCACGACGAGGAGTCGTTTGCCGGGTCGGAAGGGACCCTGTACCTGCGCTTCGACACCTCACGGGCGTGCTTGGGGAGCTTCGCGCGCACCGCCGGCTTGAGCCTGAAGTCGGGCTCTGTGCACACATGGCGGGACGACCACGACTTCAGCTACATCGAATTCGCCGGGGACGAAGCCCAGAGCTACGGCTGGAGGTTCCCGATCTCCCACACCTATCGCTGGGGCTCGTACACCGCGTCGGACCCCGTCACCGTCCAGGTGGTCGTCGACCAGCGCCCGTCCGGCGACAGGGTCTACCTGGTTGGCCAGCACGGTTGAGTCATCGGCGCGGTGCGGGCCGGTCAACGGCAGGGGTGGGGCGGATGAACGCGGGTGCGGAGCGCGAGTGCTGGGAGCTGCGGGCCGAAGGCGGCGTGGGGCCGCTGCGGTTCGGGATGTCCCCGGCGGAGGTCGCCGAGGCGCTGCTGGTCTCCCGGCCGGCGGCGCGAGTCGGCGGTCCTTACGGTCAGGAGGACTTCCCGGGCGGCGTCAAGGCGTTCTACGACGTCGGCAGGCTTGCCTGCGTGGCCCTGGACGCGGTCGCCGGTCCACAGGTCTTCCTGGCGGGCTTCCCGCTGGCGGGCAGCGATCCGGCGCAGGGCCACGAGTTCCTCCTGGACCACGCCGCCGAGCACGGGAACTGGGTGCTCTACACCGTTCCTAATCAGTGAGCAGGAGTGAGTCTTGGACCCATACCTGGTCACTGCGGACATCCCGAACGGTGTTGGGTGTCCTGGTGGCCCGCGTACTCGCTGCGTCCGGCGGCACGGATCGTGTCCGTGGTCCGGGGATGCGTGGGCGGGGTCCCTCACGCCCAGGGGCACGCCGGTTGGCCTGGACGGTCCGATGCCCGTGCACATCGCTCTGGTGTGCACGGGGCGGTGCCGTCCGTCGCCGGATCGGGTGTCCCTGGGCGCGTCGTCCGATCGCGATGCTCGCCGCGTCATGCCGGGTGGTCTTCCGGGTGGGGCTGGTCATCGGCTTTTGCCAGTGTTGGGCACCCCACTTGCTGGTGTAGGCCGGGTCCACGGCGATGATCGCGATACCTGTGGCGTCGGCCATGGAGGTCAGCCGGGCGCGAAGCTTGCCGGTCGGCATGCCGGAGATGAGTTGCCGGAATCGGCGCTTGCGCCCGTGCTTCTCTCTGGTTTTCTCGGTCTGGAAGTCGAGGTCTTCGACCGCGATGGTCTTGACGCCGCAGGTCTTGGCCCAGTTCAGCAGCCGCGTGAGGGCGTGCCGTACCTGGGCGTCGCGGTGCTGGGCGCCTCGGGACAGGTCGAAGAAGAACCGGCGGGGCCGGCCGATCGGGTTGCCGTGAGTGTCCAGGCGCCATGCGGCGAGGTGGTCGGCGTTGGTGTCCACGCCGATCACGCCATCGGCAAGGGCGGCTTTGAGTGGGATGGCCATGGTGAGTGAGATCTGCCAGGAGGCGTCCACGTACCAGCGCCCGCGTCTTGTGTCGTAGTGGATGCGGTAGGCCACGGCCCGGTTCGCCTGTGCACGGTCGGCCCATTCCTGCCCCCGGTGAGGGAAGCGTGCCTTCCCGGCGAGTACATAGCGGCCGTGCCTGGTGTTCGCCAGGTCGGCGAGCGGGGCCGGGAGTTTGATCGACACCTCGCCCTCGGGCGTGATGCGGATCGTCTCGTTGCCGAACCTTTTCCCCGACTCGCCGTACGCCTGGAGGAACCAGCGCCCGGCTTCCCACCGCTCACGCCACTCGGTCTCGGTGAGCTGCGCTTTGTCGAGGTGGTGACGGATGCCCAGCAGACGTTTACCGCCACGCACGACGTGCACCCGGCCCGCTTCCCAGTCGGCCCGAACCTGGCCGAGCCGCTCCTCCAGCACGTGCAGGCGGCGTGCTTTGTGGAACCACTCGTGCGTGGAGCGGTAGCCGCCCGGAGCCCGCTTGGTTCCCTTCTGTCCGACCGGTAACGTCAGCCGATACCGGATCATCGCGATATCGGCTTCGAGGGACTGCACGTGCGCGGCCTGGCCGCGCCGGGCGAGCGCCCACTGGTCATGCGTGGCCTTCGTGATCGACCCGGCCCACCTGGACGACGACTGGGCCGTCAGGTCCCGCTTACGGGCCGCCCATAACTCGGTGGAATGCCCCAGGCCATCGGCGCAGCGCGCTTTGAGGTCTTTCGAGGCGAGCGAGCCCAGGTGCGCACCCACCAGGCGCAGAACCTTCTCATCCCTGGGCGTGAGGTCTTTGAGCCGGGTACGTACCGCCACACCGGACGGGCCAGGAGCGACGAACGGCGTTGCGATCCGGCGTAGGTCAGCCATGCTCGGCGGCTTCCAGTGCCTTGCGGGCCCGGTTCTTCGCCGACCTGCGCCCGTACAAGCGGGCGCAGAACGATGTCAGTACCTCCACCATGTCCCGCACCAGGTCGTCTTCGACCTCGCCGTCGTCCAGCGCCAGCAGGCGACGGCCCGTCGCGGACAAGGCGGCCTCGACAAGCTCGATGTTCATCCGGCCGAGCCGGTCCTTGTGCTCCACCACCACGCAGGTCACGCTTGGATCGGCCAGTAGGCGCCGGGCCTTGGAACGGCAGCCGTTCATCCCCGAAGCGATCTCCGCCTCAACACGAACGACCCGGTGGCCACCCTTCGCTGCCCACGCCGACAGCCGGGCGACCTGGTGTTCCAGATCGGTCTTCTGATCGTACGAGGACACGCGGGCATACAGGCCCAGCCCGCCGATGGCCTCGGGTGTGGTGTTCGCATCGATGTTCACCAGGATCGTGCGCGGCCCGACCCGCTGAGCCGGTACCGGCAACGTCCCCTCACGGAACCAGCGATACGCGGTCTGCGGATGCACGCCCTGCATCTTCGCCCATTCCGTCAGATTCACACCCTGACAACGACACTCACTCACACATGGTTACGCTCACTTACTCGATCTTGTGGACCAGCAGGTGGAGACCCCTGACGCCTCGCTCTCCCTGACCGATCTCGGAATCCTCCTGCGCGAGCAGCGGGTCGGGGAAACGCTCCTGACGCGCCCGCTCTTCGTGAAGGAAGAGTGGCTGGAGTCGGAGTACTACCGCGACCACCTGCCCCTGGAAGGCGTCCCGGGCTGAGCGCTCGACGCCGGTTACTCCTGTTCGCTCGCGATCGCGTTGATCGCGGCTGCCGCGATCGCGCTGCCGCCGCGGCGGCCCCGTACGACCAAGTGGTCGAGAGCGGAGGGGTGTTCGGTCAGGGCCTCCTTCGACTCGGCGGCGCCCACGAAGCCCACCGGGACGCCGATGACCGCGGCCGGGCGTGGTGCGCCCTCCTCGATCAGCTCCAGGAGACGGAACAGCGCGGTGGGAGCGTTGCCGACGGCCACCACGGCGCCGTCCAGGCGGTCGCGCCACAGTTCCAGGGCCGCCGCGCTGCGCGTGGTGCCCAGTTTCGCCGCCAGGTCCGGCACCGACGGGTCGGAGAGCGTGCAGATCACCTCGTTGTCCGCGGGCAGTCGCCCCCGCGTGATCCCGCTCGCGACCATGGAGACGTCACAGAGGACCGGTGCGCCCGAACGCAGGGCTTCGCGGGCGCGGGCCACCACGTGGGGCGTGTAGGCGAGGTCACGGACCAGGTCCACCATGCCGCAGGCGTGGATCATCCGGACCGCGACCTGGCCGACGTCGGCGGGCAGGCCCGCGAGATCGGCTTCCGCGCGGATGGTGGCAAAGGACTCGCGGTAGATGGCCGCGCCGTCCTTCTCGTAGTCGAACACAGTCTTCTCGCTCATCCGTCGACGTTCCGGGTGCGTGCCGCCGCCGGAGATCCACCCGAGGGCGCGAGCACGCCGCGAGCATACAGATCATCACTCGAACGCCGGTCCGGTCGAAGCCGTCCGGGGCGAAGCCGGTGTCCGGCCCGTGGTCCGTGGTCCGGGAGACGAGCGGCGGGCAGGGGCCGGGAGCCCCTGCCCGCTCCGTGCGGCCCGGGCCGCGGTGTCCCGGGACCTGTCGGCCAGGGGATCCGGCGCGCCGTGGTGGCCGCGCGCGCCGGATCCCCGTGTCCGAGAAGGAGTGGCCTCAGGGCGAGTTCTCCGCCGCCCCGCTCAGCGACAGCGCGAACCGGCCCTCCGAGTCCGTCCACCAGTGGGTCAGGGCGAATCCCGCCGCGGCCAGTTCACCGCGGACACCGTCCGCACGGAACTTCGCCGAGATCTCGGTCCGCAGTTCCTCGCCCTCCGCGAAGTGGACCGCCAGGTCCAGCGCCGGGATCTTCACGGTCTGCGTGACACACGACCGCAGCCGCATCTCGATCCACTCGTTCTCGGGGTCCCAGAGCGCCACGTGCTCGAACGCGTCGAGGTCGAAGTCGGCGCCGAGTTCACGGTCGACGACGCTCAGCACGTTCTTGTTGAACGCGGCCGTGACCCCGGCCGCGTCGTCGTAGGCGGTGACGAGCACCGACGCGTCCTTGACCAGGTCGGTGCCGAGCAGCAGCGTGTCGCCGGGGGACAGCAGTGACCGTACGGACGCCAGGAACGTCGCGCGCTCGGCAGGCAGCAGATTGCCGATCGTGCCGCCGAGGAAGGCCACGAGCCGCGGCCCGGGGGTGTCGGGGAGCGTGAGACCGGCGGTGAAGTCGGCGATCAGAGCGTGGACGTTCAGGCCGGGCCGCTCGGCGATCAGCGCGTGACCGGCTTGGGTGAGCGCGCTCTCGCTGACGTCCACGGGCACATAGGTGTGCAGGTCCGTCATCGCGTCCAGCAGATGGCGGGTCTTGTCCGACGATCCGGAACCGAGCTCGACGAGCGTGCGCGCTCCGCTCGCCGCGGCGATCTCGCCGGCCCGCGTGAGCAGGATCTCGCGTTCCGCCCGCGTCGGGTAGTACTCGGGGAGTTCGGTGATCTTCTCGAAGAGCGCGCTGCCGTGGGCGTCGTAGAACCACTTCGGCGGGAGGGTCTTGGGCAGGTGTCCGAGGCCGTGCAGGACGTCGGCGCGCAGTGCCGCGTCCGTGGCGTCCTCGGGAAGGGTGCGGGTCAACTGGAACGGACTCACGTACGGGGCTCCTTGCGCTGTGCGGGTGCCATGTCGTCGCTCATGTCCTTGAGCGGGGTGAGCAGTACCTCGGTGCGGTTCGCGGTGAGGAGGGTGCGGTCGGGGACCTCGCGCCAGAGCGGGTCGTCGTCGTGCGGCTCGGAGGCCACGAGGGTGCGGCGGCCGGGCTCGATCAGATACCAGAGGGTGTCGCCCCAGGCGGTCGCGGTGATCGTCTCGCCGTCGGTGAGCAGCAGGTTGAGCCGGGAGCCGGGGGCCGCCTCGGCGACCTCCACGACGGTGTCGGCCAGCGCCTGGCCCTCCGTGTCGCCGGCGTGCAGCCGGTGCAGGACCAGCGCCCACACGAACGCGGAGTCGCACCGGGCCTCCAGCGACAGCAGCTCGGCCGGGGGCAGGGCCGGCGCGAGCGGGGCCAGCGTGCCCGGCCAGCCGCGGACCGCGCCGTTGTGGCTGAACAGCCAGGGGCCCGCGGCGAACGGGGCCGCGGCGGCCTCCCCGTCCGCGCCCGCCACGGTCGCGTCCCGCACCGCGGCGAGCAGCGCCCGCGTCCCGACCACCCGGGCCAGGTCCGCGAACGACTGGTCGCCCCAGATCGGACCGGTGCGCCGGTAGCGGGCCGGGACCGGGTCCCCGTCGGCGTACCAACCCACCCCGAAGCCGTCGGCGTTGACCGTCCCGTACCGCTGGCGCCGGGGTGCCCACGACTGCCGGTACAGGCTGTGCTCCGGTTGGACGAGGAGCGTGCCGATCCTCTCCTCGCTTCCCAGGTACGCCAGATGACGGCACATCAGGATTCCCCGTCGCGGGCCGTGCGGAAGCCGGAGAAGATCTGCCGCCGGATCGGATAGTCCCAGTTGCGGAACGTGCCCCGGCAGGCCACCTGGTCCACCGCGAAGGAACCGCCGCGCAGCACCTTGTACTCCGGACCGAAGAACACCTCCGAGTACTCCCGGTAGGGAAACGCGACGAACCCGGGGTAGGGCTCCAGATCGCTCGACGTCCACTCCCACACGTCGCCGATCAACTGACGTACGCCGAGCGGCGAGGCGCCCGCCGGATAGCTGCCCGCCGGGGCGGGGCGCAGATGACGCTGGCCGAGGTTGGCGTGGACCGGGGAGGGGTCCTCGTCGCCCCACGGGTAGCGCGTGGAGCGGCCGGACACCGGGTCGTGACGGGCCGCCTTCTCCCACTCGGCCTCGGTGGGCAGCCGCCGCCCGGCCCAGCGCGCGTACGCGTCGGCCTCGTACCAGCACACGTGCAGCACCGGCTCCTCGGGCGGCACGACCTCCGTCACCCCGAAGCGGCGCCGCAGCCACTGGCCGCCCTCGCGCCGCCAGAACAGCGGCGCCTCGATGCCGTGCTCGCGGATGTGCTTCCAGCCCGCGGGAGTCCACCAGCGCTCCTCGCCGTAGCCGCCGTCCTCGATGAAGGCCTGGTAGGCGGCGTTCGTGACCGGAGTGGTGTCGATGAAGAACGACGGGACCGTGCGCCGGTGCGCGGGGCGTTCGTTGTCGAGCGCCCACGGTTCGGTGGAGGTGCCCATCACGAACGGGCCCCCGGGCACCAGGACTTCGGCGGGTCCGGTGAACGGTCCGGTGGGCGCCGGGTCCGGTGCCGTGAGGGCGGCGGGCCCCCGCCGGAGCTGATGGGTGATCAGCATCGTCTCGTCGTGCTGCTGTTCGTGCTGCGCGATCATGCCGAACGCGAATCCCGATTCGGTCAGCCGGGTGCCCTCGAACGCGGCGCTCTCCAGGACGTCCAGCGCCCGGCCGCGCACCTCGGCCGCGTACGTACGGGCCTCGGCGGGCGGCAGCAGCGGCAGCGAGGGCCGTTCGGCGCGTGCGTGCTCGAACGCGTCGTAGAGCCCGTCTATCTCGGGCCGCATCGCCTCGCGCCCCGCGACCGCCCGCAGCAGCCACAGCTCCTCCTGGTTGCCGATGTGCGCGAGGTCCCACACGAGCGGGGACATCAACGGCGAGTGCTGCGCGGTCAGTTCGGGGTCCTCCACGCAGGAGGTGAGCAGGGCGGTGCGGTCGCGGGCGGTGGTGAGCGCGTCCAGGGCGCGCTGCCGGAGCGATTCCGGATCCGTGCGGTGGCCGGAGGCGGTCGTGCCGGTCATGTGCTGAGGTCCTTCCCGTCGGACAGGCCGTGCGGGCGGCCGGCCGGGCGACGCCCGGATCCGCCGTGGTGGTGAGAGGCGGCCGCGCCGACCAGGTCGTCGGCGGGGCAGCGGCCCCGGGCCACATAGCGTTCGGTGAACTCGGCCACCGCGTCCAGGACTTCGGTGGTGGCACCGAGCCGGGGCAGTGCCTCGTACGCCGCCGCGAAACAGATCGCCGCGGCCTCGCGCAGCTCCGGATCGGCCAGGCCGTACCGCGCGGCGTCGTGCCACAGCGGGTTGCGCGGCGCCGGAGCGGAGCCCGCCCGCTCCGCGAGGGGCTTGACGGTCCGGTAGGCGACCTCGGCCGCGTCCGGGTCGTCGAAGAGTGCCGCCGTCACCGCGAGCGGCACGATCCAGCCGTCCTCACCCGGCTGTGCGTCGATCATGCGGAGCTCCAGATGACCGCGCGGCCGGACCGGCGGGAACAGCGTGGTCATGTGGTAGTCGAGGTCCGTCCGGTCCGGTGGGGCCGCGGACCGGGTCCAGTCCCGGAAACTGAGGTCCTCCGGGACCTCCCAGGGTGCCTCGGCTCCCCGTACGCACATCACCGGCGCGTCCAGCACGCGCCGGGCCCAGGCCGCACGCGGGTCGCCGCCCAGGAGCGGCGCGTCGGTGCGCCCGGGGTCCATCGACGCCCACAGCGACTGACGCGTGGAACGCCAGCCGGTGCGCCGTCCGCGGGCCATCGGCGAGTGGGCGAACGCGGCCACCAGGACCGCGCCGAGCTGATGGGCCAGCCACCAGCGGCGCCCGTGCCCGAGCGGGCCCGGTTCCTCGTATCCGGCGTCCAGGCACACCTGGACCGAGGCCGACGTGCACATCATGGCGCGGCCCTCGGGCCCCGCGCGGTCGAGATACCGCTCCATGGCGTCGTACCTGGGCTCATGGAGATAGCGGCTCGGGGGGTTCCAGGGGTCCTGCCCGAAACCGCTGAGGCCGAGATCCGCCTCGCGCAGGCCTGCGCGTACGGCGTCGAGGTCGGCCGAGACGGATCGCACGCACTCCATCAGGGAGGCGGCGGGGGCGGAACTGAGCTCCAGCTGACCGCCGGGTTCGACGGTGAGCGCCGAACGCAGGGGCAGGGTCCGCAGTGCGGCATAGGCCGCTTCGAGTCGTTCGGGTGCTACGGGGAGCCGCGGCCCGCGCAGCTCGTGGACAAGCCATTCCACCTCGACACCGAGGAGGCGGGGCGGACCGGTCTTGAAGCAGATGCCACGGACCAGTGCCTCCACCTCGGCCTCGGTGACAGCGGAGCGTCGTTGCTCCGTACAGTCACTCACCGAATCGGACATGTCGGGATCCTCCTGAGATTCCACCATGCCGCCGGCCCGGGGTCTGGTGGGCCGGACCGACAATGACCGTTCCACCCAAGACCTTCTCGCCGATTCGCACAAGGGTGCAAACCGTTTCTTTCGGGACCGGGACGCACTGTTCGCGGGGCCGGGAAACTCTGTTGCGCCGCACGACCAGCATCGCTCACGATGCGTTCATGGGCACGACGGGGGAGCGCACGCAGGCCGCGCCCGTGGCGCGTACGGGGGTGGCGCCATGAGCGCGCGTCTGCGTGTGATCGCCCGGGAGACCGAGGAGATCGTGGCCGCCGGCGGCTACCGCGGCCCTTCCGGGGCCGCGGTGTCCATCGCCGCGGCCGTCGAGGCCGCGCGGGCCGGGACGCGGCTGCACGGACCGGAGCCGGTCGGGATACCGTCGGTGACGAAGGTCGTCACTTCGTACGAGGTCACGGGCGAGAGCAGTCTGGAGGCGGCCCGACGGCTGACCTCCGGGGGCGGGCACCCGGTCGCCGTGCTGAACTTCTCCTCGGCGCGCAATCCCGGCGGCGGCTATCTGAACGGGGCGCAGGCCCAGGAAGAGGCCCTGTGCCGGGCCTCCGCGCTGTACACGTGTCTGCTGCGGGCCCGGGGTTTCTACGACCATCACCGCGCCCACCGTGACGCGTTCTACACGGACCGTGTCATTCACTCACCCGGCGTACCGGTCTTCCGGGACGACCGCGGCCGACTCCTCGACGAGCCCTTCCCGGCCGGATTCCTGACCGCGGCGGCCCCGAACGCGGGGGTCGTCCTGCGGACCGCCCCGCGGCGGGCGGCCGACCTGCCGGGCGCGCTGGCGATCCGCGCCGAACGCGTCCTGGAGACCGCCGCCGCCCACGGCTACCGCCGTCTGGTCCTCGGGGCCTGGGGCTGCGGGGTGTTCCGGAACGACCCCGCCCAGGTGGCGCGGGCCTTCCACGGAGTGCTGACCGGGGGCCGCCTGGACGGGTACTTCGACCACGTGGTGTTCGGCGTCCTGGACCGCACACCGGGCCGGACCACGCACCAGGCCTTCGACCGGGTGTTCGCATCCGAACTCCGGGGAGCGTGAAGCCCCCGTCCGCACGTCCCCCTCGGTGCTTCTGATCCGGTGCGCCGCGGGCCCGTGCCGCCCGGCACCCCGTGCCCGGCGGCCCGTCCCGCCCGTCCGGTCCGGCACCGCGTGCCGGGCGACTCGTCCTGCCCGGCCCGGCACCGCGTGTTCGGCGGCTCGTCCTGCCGTGCCCGGTACCAGGCGCCGAGTGGCCCGCCCCGCGCGGCGCCGCTGTCGGTGGCGGGGGCGCTCAGCGCCAGCCGTACCGTTCCCGCAGCCGGTGCACCACGGAGTTGAACCGCATCCGGTCCAGCGCGCACGCCTCGCGCCGCATGCCCTCCTCGTGCAGCCGCATGACGCGGTCCACGTTCACCCAGGAGTCACGGCCGGTCCGGTCCCAGGGCCCGCTGCCGATCGGCACCCACTCGCGGTCGCCGTTGTGCTCCTTGCTGGAGAGCTGGACGGCGAGCAGGGTGCCCGCGACCTCCCGGGCCACGACCAGCACCGGACGGTCCTTGCCCCGGCCGTCGTTCTCCTCGAAGGGCACCCACGTCCAGACGATCTCACCGGGATCGGGGTCGCCGTCGTGCGCGGGGGAGTACTCCGTCTTCACGGGGCCGACCTCGCGGGGCTCGGCCTCGGTGGTCGCGGTGGGGCCGTAGCGGCCGGGGACGTCTTCTTCGGTCTCATCGGTAAACGCGTTCACGCGGGCCACGGTAGAGCCTGCGTCCGCGGTCCCGGCGGGCGGGTCCGGGGCCGGAGGGCTGCGCACGCGCCCGGGACCCGGTCCAACTCCCCGGCGATGCCTGCCGTACGGCGCCACGTGCGCCGGGGGAACGGCGTCGGGCGTACCGGAGTCGTGGCCCAACTCCCGTACGCCCGCGCCCTGCTGCTCAGAACTGCTGGTGCCCGTGCGCCTCAGCGCGCCGGGCTCACCCCTCCTTCTCCACGGGTACCTTCTCGCTGACCGGGGCCGCGAACCCGTTGAGTTCCGTCGCCGGGTTCTTGGCCTGGCCCCCCTCCGGGTTCATCGAGGCGAGCAACTGGCGTGCCAGGCCCAGGCCGGTGCCGCCCATGGTGAGCGCCTTGGCGAACAGGTCCGACATGCCGTCGGCGCCGTTGAGCAGCACCATGTGATCCACGTTGCCGAACGCGCTCGCGCCTGCCTGGACGATCTCCGGCCAGTGCTCGGCGAGTTGCTGGGCGACGACGGCCTCCTGGTTCTCGGCCAGCGCGGCGGCGCGGGCCTGGATGGCCTCCGCCTCCGCGAGACCCTGGGCCCGGGTCGACTCCGCCGCCGCGAGGCCCTTGGCCTGGGCGGCGGCGGCCTCGGCCTCACCGGTGGCCCGGGTCGCCTCCGCTGCCGCCGCACCCCGTGCCTTGGTCGCCTCGGCCTCGGCGTTGGCGGCCGTCTTGACCCGGGTCGCCTCCGCCGCGGCGGCCAGTTCGGTCTCCCTGGCCTTGGCCTGCGCCGCCGAGATCCGCGCGTCGCGCTCGGCCTCGGCCTGTGCCCGGATCTCGTACGCCCTCGCGTCCGCGGGCTTGCGGACGTCCGCCTGGAGCTGCTGCTCGCGGCGGTGCGCCTCGAGCTCGGCGACCCGGGTCTCCTGGACGACGACGTCCTGCTGAGCCGCGGCCGCCGCGAGCGGGCCGGCCATCTGGGCCGTCGCCGCCGCCTTGTCCCGCTCGGCCTGGTAACCGGCCTGCTGGATCTCGCTGTCCCGGGTCGCCTCCGACATCCGCGCCGCGGCCTTCTGCTCGGCCTCGGTGGCCAGCCGGTTCGCCTCGGCCTGCGCGATACGCGCGTCACGCTGCACGGCGGCGGCGTGCGGCATGGCCAGGTTCCGGATGTACCCGGTCGGGTCCTCGATCTCGTGGATCTGCAGCGAGTCGACGATCAGACCGAGCTTCTCCATCTCCGTGCCGCACGCGGCCCGGGTCTGACCGGTGAGCTTCTCCCGGTCGCGGATCATGTCCTCGACGGTCAGACCGCCGACGATGGACCGCAGATGACCCGCGAACACGTTGTGCACGCGCTCCGCCATCATCTTCTGCTGGTCGAGGAAACGGCGCCCCGCGTTGGCGATCGACACGAAGTCGTCGCCCACCTTGAAGATGACCACGCCCCGCACCTTGAGCGGAATGCCCTGGGTGGTCACGCAGTCCACGTGCAGTTCGGTCTCGTTGAGGTCGAGGGAGATCTTCCGCACCGCCTGGACACCCGGCAGCACCAGCGTGCCGCGGCCCGTCACGATCCGGAATCCCATACCTTCTTCGAGGCCTTCGGTCCGATGCTTCGAACCGGAGATGATCAACGCTTCGTTGGGCTCCGCGACTCGCCACATGAGCTTGAAGACCACAACGATGAAGATCAGTGCGAGGACAACCGTCCCCGCCACGACGCCGATGACCATCGGCATACGCCCCCTTTGCATGGTGCCCTTTCGGCACCGAACGAACGGGAGTGTGCTCCTCGCCGACGCGCGGGTACAGAGCTCGGCGAATCCTTGTTGCGTTCTTGACGCATACGGCTCTCACCTGGGACGAGTGCAGCTCAACTGTCGTATGGACAGGGCGAGTTCGCCTGTCATTTCCTCGGATTGCCGGATTGCCGGATTGCCGGATTGCCCGGTTCGGGGATCACCGGCGTCGTCGCCGGCCGTCGCTCGCGGAGCCGGGTGGTCGCGCCGGGCGGTCAGCCGTCGTACGCGGCCGAGACGTACACCGTGCGCGGGGGCAGGTACTCCACCACCATCACCACCGTGCCCCGCTCGATGCGGTCCTGCGGCGCGGCCGGATACGCGAGGAAGTGCTCGGCACCGCCACGCACCCGGACGATCACCTCGCCGACGAGCCCGGGGCCGACCGTGCCGGTGACCCGTCCCATCAAACCGACCATCGAGGCATCGTCCATGGTCACAGGGTAAGGCTCGAACTCCGCTATGCGGCCGGGGAGTCCGCGACGGCTTCCCGCGGAGGCCACAGCTCGTGCCAGCGAAGGTCCGCCTCCAACTGCGCGGCCAGCGACACCAGCAGCGGTTCGCTGTCCGCCGGGCCGAGCAACTGCGCGCCGACCGGGAGTCCTTCGCCGACGAAGCCCGCGGGGACGTTGACGCCCGGCCAGCCGAGGACGTTCCACGGCCAGGCATACGGGCAGGCCGCGATCATGGCGCGGTCGGTGCGGACGCCGCTCAGGCCGAGCATCGAGCCGATCCGCGGCGGGGGAGCGGCGGTCGTCGGGGCGAGCAGCACGTCGTAGGTGCCGAAGAGCGCGCCGACGCGCCGCTGCAGCCCCACCTCGGCCCGGCGGGCCACCCGCAGCGGCGCACCGCCGAGCAGCCGGCCGAGGCGCGCCGCGCCGTGGGTGCGCCGGTCGAGGAGTTCGGGGAACGGCACGGCGCGCACGTGTTCGGCGATGCCTGCCGTGGCGCGCGGGACGAACGTGAGCCCGATAGGCCCGTAGCGCGGGTCGGCCTCCTCGACCGTGTGCCCGAGCGCGGCGAGCCGCTCCGCGAGTGCCAGGACCTTCGCCCGTACGGCGGGATCGAGCCGCGCGGGCAGCGCGGTGAAGGGCGGTTTCAGCGACAGCGCGATGCGCAGCCGGCCCGGATCGCGGCCCACGGCGTCGCTGACGCGCAGCGTGGCGGGGCGATGCAGATCGCCCGCGTGGCTGCCGCTCGCCGCGTCCAGCAGCAGGGCCGCGTCCGCGACGGTGCGGGCGAGCGTGCCGTTGACCGTGATGCCCTGGAAGGACTCCGGGCGCGGCCAGGTCGAGATCCGGCCGCGCTGCGGCTTGATGCCGACCAGATGGGTCCAGGCGGCCGGGATGCGCACGGAGCCCGCCCCGTCCGAGCCCAGCGCCGCGGGCACCAGGCCCGCGGCCACGGCGGCGGCGGAACCGCCGGACGAACCGCCCGGGGTGTGCCCGTGGTGCCAGGGGTTGCGGGTCGCGCCGAAGGCCGGGCCCTCGGTGAAGGGCCACTGGCCCAGCTCGCAGGCGTTGGTCTTGCCGACCACGACGGCCCCGGCCGCGCGCAGCCGGCGGACCGCCTCGCCGTCCTCGGCCACCGGCGGGAAGTCCCCGGGGCAGCCGAACGCGGTCGGCTCGCCCGCCACGTCCATGTCGTCCTTGACCGCGACCGGTACCCCGAGCAGGGGCCGCCGCCCGCCCGCCGCGAGTTCCTCGTCCGCCGCGTCGGCCTCCGCGAGCGCGGCCTCGGTGCGTACCAGCCGGAAGGCGTTCACGGTGGGCCGGGCGGCCTCGATCCGGGCGAGCGCCCGCTCGACCAGCTCGCGCGAAGTCACCTCACCCGCGGCCAGCGCACGCGCGCTCTCCGTCAGTCCTGGGGCACGGTCGGGAGCCATCCGGGTCACCTCCGAAGCGGTTGTCTACCGAACGGTAACCTCTGGGTGGGCGCGGCGATACAGGACCATCAACCTCCTTTACGGAAGCGGGAGTTCCGTCAACGGGGGAGTCGATCGGGTGCCCTGCGCGAGGCGGCGCCCCGGCCCTCTGCAAGGATGCCTCGCGTCATGGTGCAGATACCGAAACAGTCCGCCCAGCCGGCGCCCGTACGACGGCCCGTACCGACCAGTGCCGACGTGGCACGCCTCGCGGGTGTCTCCCGCGCGACCGTCTCGTACGTCCTGAACAACGCCAGCGCCGTCCGGATCAGCGAACCCACCCGGCGCCGGGTCCGCGAGGCCGCGGAGGAACTCGGGTACGTTCCGCACGCGGCCGCCCGCAGTCTGCGCGCCGGACACAGCCGCATGGTCCTGATGCCCGCCCCGGCCGTCCCCGTGGGCCCGCTCTACCACCGGTTCTTCGCCGAACTCCAGTCGGCGCTCGGCCGGCTCGACTACACCGTCGTGCAGTACGGCAGTGTCGGCCTGTGCGGGGACGAGGCCGCCCGCGCCTGGGCCGAGCTGCGCCCGGCCGCCGTCCTGGTGCCCGGCAGCGGCCTCGGAGCCCAGGGCGTGGCCGTCCTCAAGCGGGCCGGCGCCCGTGCCGTGGTCACCCTGGGCCCCGAACGGGTCGAGGGCGCCCACGCGTTGCTCATGAATCACGATCGGGTCGGCCACTGCGCGGGTGTCCATCTGCTGTCCCGGGGCCGCCGCCGCATCGGTGTGGTGATGCCCGAGGAGAGCGGCCTGGAGATCTTCTCCAGGCCCCGCCTCGACGGCGTCCGGCGGGCCCTGAGCGGCACGGACGCGACGGTGACCGAACTGCCGCTGGCGTACGAGGAGGAGGCCGCCGCCCGGCTGGCGGCGCGCTGGCCCGCCCTCGGCCTCGACGCCGTCTTCGGGTACAACGACGAGTACGCGATGCTGCTCATGCGCGCCCTTCAGGACGAAGGCGTCGCCGTGCCCGACGAGACCGCCGTCGTCGGCGCCGACGACCTCATGCTCGGCCGGCTGCTCAGGCCCCGGCTGAGCACCGTGCACCTCGACCTGCCCTCCGGCCGTGACCTGGCCGAACTGGTCGACCGGGTGGTCCGTGAGCCGGGTGCCGGACCCGAGACGCACGAGGTTCTGGGTGCACGCGTCGTGCACCGGGAGTCGAGCTGAGAGAGGCTGGTTCCGCGACGGGCGCGCTCGCCCCGGCGCGGCACCGGGCCTGTCCGCCCGGCCCGTGCGCGGCCGGGACGGTTTCCGACCGGGCCGGGCCGGGCCGGGACTCGGTGCCGGAGCCCGGCCCCGGCGGCATCGGACAGCGGAGGCATGACATGCGGACCACCGTCGGCATCATCGGCGCGGGGCCGGCCGGGCTCCTGCTGGCCCGGCTGCTGCACCGGACGGGGATCGACTGCGTCGTCCTGGAGAGCAGGACCCGCGCGTACGTCGAGCGGCGCCAGCGGGCCGGCATGCTGGAGCAGGGCACGGTCGACGTCCTGCGCGCGTGCGGAGCGGGCGCGCGGCTGGACGCCGAGGGCCTGGTCCACCACGGGATCGAGCTGCGCTTCGAGCGGGAGCGCCACCACGTCGACTTCCCCGGGCTCACCGGCGGCCGGACCGTCACGATCTACGCCCAGACGGAGATCGTGAAGGACCTGGTCGCTCTCCAACTCGCTGACGGGCCACCCCTGTTGTTCGAGGCCGAGGCGCTCGTCGTGGAGCATCCGGAGAGCGTCTCGCCCGCCGTACGATTCACGCACGAGGGGCGCGAGCGGACACTGACCTGTGACTGGGTGGTGGGCTGCGACGGCGGCCACGGCGTCGCGCGCGCCGCGTTCCCGGCCGGGACGGGCCGTACGTACGCACACGACTACCCGTACTCCTGGCTCGGCATCCTCGCCGATGTACCGCCCTCCTGCGAGGAGTTGATCTACGCCCGGGGTGCCGGCGGCTTCGCCCTGCACAGCATGCGCTCCCCGTCGGTGTCCCGGCTCTACCTCCAGGTCCCGAACGGCACCGACACCGGCGACTGGCCCGACGAGCGCGTCTGGGACGAACTGGCCGCGCGCTTCGCGGTCGACGCGGACTGGCGGCTGGAACGCGGGCCCGTGACCGACAAGTCGGTCACTCCCATGCGCAGTTGGGTCCACGAGCCGATGCGCCACGGGCGGCTTTTCCTGGCCGGGGACGCCGCCCACGTCGTGCCGCCGACGGGGGCCAAGGGGCTCAACCTCGCGGTGTCCGACGTACGGCTCCTGGCGCGCGGATTCGCCGAGCTGCACCACTCCGGGTCTTCCGAACTCCTGGACGGCTACTCGGAGTTGGCCCTGGAACGGGTGTGGCAGGCGACGCGTTTCTCGTACGACATGACTAGAATGTTGCACGCTCAACCAGATGGGGACGCCTTCGAACACCGGATACAGCTCGCGCGACTGCGCCGGATCACGGCGTCCCGCTCCGCCGCCGCCGAACTGGCCGCGAACTACACGGGACTTCCGCTGCCCCCGGCCGCAGGGCCGCCGAGTCCCGCTGGTGATCAGTGAACGATCGGAGAGCCGACATGCCACTGCTCGACCCCACGACCTGGCAGCCCCGCCCCCTCCTGGGCGATGAGTACACCGTCACCGAGCCCGCCACCGGCGAGGGCCTCGGCACCCTCACCCTCGCCGGCGCCGAGGACATTGCGACGGCCGCGCGGACCGCCCGCGCCGCCCAGACCGAGTGGGCCGCGGCCCCGCACTTCGTCCGCGCCGCCGTACTGCGCCGGGCGGGCGACCTGTTCGCCGAGCACGCCGACGAACTGCGCGACTGGATCGTGCGGGAGTCGGGCTCCATCCCCGGCAAGGCGGACTTCGAACTGCACGTGGCCGCCCAGGAGTGCTACGAGGCGGCCGCCCTCGCCTCCCGTCCGACGGGCCAGGTCCTGCCGTCGGAGGCCCCGCGGCTGTCGTACACACGGCGCGTCCCGGTCGGGGTCGTGGGCGTGATCGCCCCCTTCAACGCGCCGCTCATCCTCTCGATCCGTTCGGTCGCCCCGGCGCTCGCGCTCGGCAACGGCGTCGTCCTGAAGCCGGATCCGCGCACGGCCGTGTGCGGCGGCCTCGCGCTCGCGGCCGTCTTCGCCGCCGCGGGCCTGCCGGACGGGCTGCTCCAGGTCGTGCCCGGCGGGCCCGGGGCTGGCAAGGCCCTGGTCGCCGACCCGCTGGTCCCGGTCATCTCCTTCACCGGCTCGACCGCCGCGGGGCGCGCGGTCGGTGAGGCGGCCGGCCGTCATCTCAAGCGCGCACACCTGGAGTTGGGCGGGAACTCCGTCCTGATCGTCCTGGAGGACGCCGATCTCGACGCGGTGATCTCCACGGCGGCCTGGGGCTCCTTCTTCCACCAGGGCCAGATCTGCATGACGACCGGCCGCCACCTGGTCCACACCTCGCTGTACGAGGAGTACGTCGAACGGCTCGCCGCCAAGGCCGACTCACTGGCCGTCGGCGACCCGCACCGCGAGCAGGTGCACCTCGGGCCCGTCATCGACGAGGCCCAACTCGCCAAGATCCGGGGGCTGGTGGAGTCCAGCACCGCGAACGGCGCGAAGCTGGCGGCGGGCGGCACGCACGAGCGGCTCTTCTACCGGCCGACCGTGCTCGCCGGGGTCGACGACACGACCCCCGCGTACGCGGAGGAGGTCTTCGGCCCGGTCGCGCCGGTCCGCTCCTTCGGCAGCCTCGACGAGGCGGCGGCCCTGGCCGCGACGGGACCGTACGGCCTCTCGCTGGGCATCGTCACCCGGGACACCGCCCGCGGCCTCGGCCTGGCCGAGCGCATCCCGACCGGAATCGCGCACATCAACGACCAGACCGTCAACGACGAGGCCGTCGCCCCTTTCGGCGGTACCGCCGCCTCCGGCACCGGGGCGCGTTTCGGCGGCGAGGCGAACCTGGATGCCTTTACCGACCTGCGGTGGACGACGGTGCGCGGGGACGTGGCGGGCTACCCGTTCTAGAGCCTCCGAGCCCCTGGCCTCCGGGCCTGGCGCGTGGGCCGGGGCCCTGGCTTTCGGCCTTGCGGGCCGAAGTCCCGGGCCCGAGCGGTCGAAGTCCCGGGCCCGAGCGCCGGGGTTCCGGGGATCGAGCGCCCCGGGTCAGGGGGGCAGGTGAGCCGCACCCCGGCCCAGGACCCGCCCGCGTTCCTCGGCCGCTCGGTGTCCCGGGCCTATTCGGCGTTCTTGGCCTGCTGGGCCGCGACCGACTTGCGCACCTCGTCCATGTCCAGCTTCCGGGCCTGCCCGATGACGTCGTCCAGAGCGGCGGCGGGCAGCGCGCCGGGCTGGGCGAAGATCGCGACCTGGTCGCGGACGATCATCAGGGTCGGGATCGACTGGATGTCGAACGCGGCCGCGAGCTCCGGCTGCGCCTCCGTGTCGACCTTGGCGAACACCAGGTCGGGGTTGGCCTCGGCGGCCTTCTCGTAGACCGGGGCGAACTGGCGGCACGGCCCGCACCAGGAGGCCCAGAAGTCGATCAGGACGAACTCGTTGTCCGTGACCGTCTGGTCGAAGTTCTCCTTGGTGAGCTCAACGGTGCTGCTCATTCGACTTCCCTCTTCCTCGTGTCCGGGTCATGCCGATCAGCACAACGCCACCCGCCGGGTGCCTATTCCGGGCCCGTACCCGTGTGGCCACGGCGCGCGCCGGCAACCAGACTGGCCCCATGACGGAAACGGAATCCATCGCCTACGACGTCGTGGTGCTCGGTGCCGGACCCGTGGGGGAGAACGTCGCCGACCGCGCCCGCGCCGCCGGCCTGTCCACCGCGGTCGTGGAGAGCGAACTGGTCGGCGGCGAGTGCTCGTACTGGGCGTGCATGCCCAGCAAGGCCCTCCTCCGCCCGGCCATCGCCCGCGCCGACGCCCGCCGCGTACCCGGCCTGTCCGCCGCCGTACAAGGTCCCCTCGACGCCTCCGCGGTCCTCGCCCACCGTGACTGGTTCACCTCGGACTGGAAGGACGACGGCCAGCTCGCCTGGCTGGACGGCATCGGCGCCGACTTCCACCGTGGACACGGGCGGCTCGCCGGACCACGCACCGTGACGGTCGACGGGCCCGACGGCGAACGGCGCCTGCTGACCGCCCGGCACGCGGTCGCCGTCTGCACCGGCACCCGCGCCCAGCTCCCCGACCTGCCGGGCCTCGCCCAGGTCAAGCCGTGGACGAGCCGCGACGCCACCAGCGCGCACGCCGTCCCCGGACGGCTGATCGTGGTGGGCGGCGGTGTCGTCGCCGCCGAGATGGCCACGGCCTGGCAGGCGCTCGGCTCACAGGTCACCCTCCTGGTGCGCGGCAAGGGACTGCTGCCCCGCATGGAGCCCTTCGCCGGGGAACTGGTCGCCGAGGCACTGGCCGAGGCGGGCGCGGACGTGCGCACCGGCACCTCGGTGACCGCCGTCTCGCGCGAGGGCTCCACGGTGGTCGCCCTCACGGACACCGGTGATCGGGTCGAGGCCGACGAGATCCTGTTCGCGACCGGCCGCGTGCCGCACACCGACGACATCGGCCTCGAGACGGTCGGCCTGGAGCCGGGCACGTGGATCGAGGTCGACGACAGCCTCCGGGCCGTCGGCAGCGAATGGCTCTACGCGGTCGGCGACGTCAACCACCGCGCGCTGCTCACCCACCAGGGCAAGTACCAGGCCCGGATCGCGGGTGCCGCCATCGCCGCCCGCGCCGCGGGAGCGCCGCTGCTGGAGACGGGCCCCTGGGGCGCGCACTCCGCGACCGCCGACCACGCGTCCGTCCCGCAGTGCGTCTTCACCGACCCGGAGGCGGCGGCCGTGGGCCTCTCCCTCGCGGAGGCCGAGCGGGCCGGCCACCGGGTCCGGGCCGTGGACGTCGACATGGCGTCGGTGGCCGGTGCCGGCCTGTACGCGGACGGCTACCGCGGCAAGGCCCGCATGGTCGTCGACCTCGACCGCGAGATCGTCCTCGGCCTCACCCTGGTCGGCCCCGGCGTCGGTGAACTCATCCACTCCGCGACCATCGCCGTCGTGGGCCAGGTGCCCGTCGACCGCCTGTGGCACGCCGTCCCGTCCTACCCGACGGTCAGCGAGGTCTGGCTGAGGCTCCTGGAGGCGTACCGGGACGCGTGAGCGCGGGGCACGGGACCGCTTGCCGCGCGGGACTCCGGCCGGGTGCCGGGGCCGCGCGCCCGAGCGGTCCGGGGCTTGCGGACCGGTATGACGGGCGCGGTGTCACGCGCCGTCCGCGCGCCGGCGTACGACTGTCCACGACCGGCGGACGACCGGCGTACGGCTGGAGGCGAGGCGGGCCCGCTGCGCCGGGACGTCGGAGGAGGGGCCGCCTGCGACCGGTGCGGGCGGGCCCGCCGTGCGGCCGGTGTCCGGCCACGCGGCGGCCCCGCCCGCGGCCCGCGTCAGGCCAGGGTCACCAGCTCCCGGTACTCCTCGCTCCACAGGTCCTCGTCCGCGTCCGGGAGCAGCAGCACCCGGTCCGGGCGCAGGGCGTCGACGGCGCCCTCGTCGTGGGTGACCATGACGAGCGCTCCGGGGTAGGTGGCCACCGCGGCCAGGACCTCGGCGCGGGAGGCAGGGTCGAGGTTGTTGGTGGGCTCGTCCAGGAGGAGCACGTTCGCGCCCGAGTGGACGAGCCCCGCCAGGGCGAGCCGGGTCTTCTCGCCCCCGGAGAGCACCCCGACCCGCTTGTCGGTGTCGTCGCCGGTGAACAGGAACGAGCCGAGCACCCGCCGCACCTCGCCGTCACCGAGATGCGGCGCGGACGCGGCGAGGTGGTCGCGGACCGTACCGGCGGGGTCCAGCGTGTCGTGTTCCTGTGCGAAGTAGCCGAGGCGCAGCCCGTGCCCGCGCACCACGCGCCCGCTGTCCGGATCGTCGTGACCGGCGAGCAGTCGCAGCAGGGTGGTCTTGCCCGAGCCGTTCGGCCCGAGGATCACCAGCCGGCTGCCCCGGTCGACGGCGAGGTCGACGCCCCCGAGGACGCGCAGATCGCCGTACGACTTGGCCAGCGCGACCGCGCCGAGCGGCATCCGTCCGCACGGGGCCGGTTCGGGCAGCCGGATCCGGGCCACCTTCTCCGTCCGCCGGACCGGTTCGAGCCCGGCGAGCAGACGGTCGGCGCGGCGGTCCATGTTCCGGGCGGCCACGGACGTCGCCACGTGCGAGCGCATCTTGTCGGCCTGGGCGTGCAGCGCCGCCGCCTTCCGCTCGGCGTTCGCCCGTTCCCGGTCCCGCCGTCGCTCGTCGGCGTCGCGCTGGGCGAGGTAGGCCGCCCAGCCGGTGTTGTGGATGTCGAGCGTGGCGCGGTGCGGGTCCAGATGGAAGACGCGGTTGACCACGTCGGCCAGCAGGGAGGTGTCGTGGCTGATGAGGACGAGCCCCGCCCGACGGCTCGCCAGGAACCCGCGCAGCCAGACGACCGAGTCGGCGTCCAGATGGTTCGTCGGCTCGTCGAGGAGCAGGACGCCGTCGTCGGCGAACAGGATGCGGGCCAGTTCGACGCGCCGCCGCTGCCCGCCGGACAGGGTGCCGATCGGCTGGTCCAGCACCCGGGCCGGCAGACCGAGACCGGCGGCGACCCGGGCCGCCTCGGCCTCGGCCGCGTACCCGCCACGCGCCTGGAACTCGGCCTCGGCGCGCGCGTAGGCGTTCATCGCACGCTCGGATCCGTCGGCCATCGCGGTCTCCGCCGCCCGCAGGGCCCGTACGGCACGGTCGAGACCCCGGGCCGACAGGATCCGGGCGGTGACCGTCACCGCGGGGTCGGCCGCGGCCGGGTCCTGCGCGAGGTGACCGACGGACCCGGTACGGGAGACGGAACCGGCGGCGGGACGCTGCAGCCCCGCGAGGATGCTCAGCAGGGTGGTCTTGCCGGCGCCGTTACGGCCGACCAGGCCGACACGGTCGCCGGAGGAGACGGTGAAGGAGATGCCGGAGAGCAGCAGACGGGCGCCGGCGCGCACGTCGGCACCGCGAACGGTGATCATGGGAAAACGCTCCAGAAGTCAATCGGCTCAGGACACACGGGTGGCGTGGAAGCGGGTCCTGGAGCTAAGAGACGCGGGGCGTAGACATGCCCGCAGGCTAGCGGAGCCGGGGGCGGGGCGCCTCCGAATTACCGGCCGGGCGGACCTGGGGGCCTTCCCGGCCGGGTGCCGCGCCGAGCGGGGCCGAGTCCGAGGCCGGGGCCGCGGTCGAGCCCGGACTCGGGCGTCAGCCGGGCAGGGTGAAGCCCAGGAATTCGGCCGCCCGTTCCGGTGTCGGCTGGGACCAGAGTTCCGCCGTCGCCTGGTTCGAGGACAGCGAGCGCAGCTCCGCGCGGTCGAGGTAGAGCATGCCGTCCAGGTGGTCCGTCTCGTGCTGGACGATGCGGGCGGGCCAGCCGCTGAACACCTCGTCGACAGCGCGTCCGTGTTCGTCGAGCGCCTTCAGGCGTACCTCCGCGTGCCGGGCCACCACCGCCTGCCAGCCCGGAACGCTGAGGCACCCCTCGAAGAACGCCGCCCGCCCCGGACCGATCCCGTCGTACGACGGATTGACCAGCACCCGGAACGGCTGAGGCACCCGCCCGCGTACGAGACGCACCTCGTCCGAGACCGGCGCCGGGTCCTCGATGACGGCGATCCGCAGCGGCACGCCGACCTGGGGCGCGGCGAGGCCGACGCCCGGTGCCGCGTGCATCGTGGCGCGCAGGGCGGCGACGAACCGGGCCAGCAGGTCCGGGTCCAGTTGCCCGTCGAACGGCTCCGTGCCCCGGCGCAGCACGGGGTCACCGGCCGCGACGATCGGCAACGGACCCTCGTGACCGAGGAGTTCTTCGACCAGGTCGCTCAGGGCGATGCGCGGGACGCTGCGGTCAGGTTCGGATGCCATCCCGCCAGGATGCCAAGCCGGACCGGGGCGATCGAGGCGGCGCGGGCGGAGCCCTGTGTCTTTCCGCACTCTGATGCGGCGTCACTCGTGGGACGTACGAACCATCTTGTTCCAAAAGAGGCGCGCTGTGCGGTGAAGGTGAGTGTGAGAGTGTGTTCGACGCAGTATTCGGTGACGATCCGTGGTTCCTGCCGGCCCTTGCCGTCGCCGGGATCGTGGTCGGCGTCCTCGCGTGGCGTGGAGCACGCCTGAGACGTGGCCGGCACGCCGGTTGGTACGCGCCGCTCGGGTTCTTCGTCACGGGCGTCGTGGGGGTGACGCTGGCGCTCCGGGCCGGCGGGACCGGGAGCGTGCGCGAGTGTGTGATCAACCACCAGATCACCGAGCCGCTGCACACCACCCAGGGTCTGTGGAATCTCGCCATGTGCATTCCGCTGGGCCTGTTCGGCATCCTCGCGCTGCGCCGTGTCCTGCCCGTGCTCGCGGGGGTCGTGCTGCTGCCCTGCGTGATCGAACTCGCCCAGGCCGTCGCTCCCTTCGTCTCGGGGATCTGCGACAGCGCGGACGTGGAGATGAACGTGGCGGGTGGGGTGATCGGTCTCGCGGTGGGCATCGCCGTTGTCCGGGGCCGTGTCGCCCGGTCGGCCTGGGCTCGTCCCGTCGCGCTGGTGAGCGCGCTCGTCGCGGTCATGGGGATCGTCTGCACCGAGACGCTGGTGACACTCGACCACGTGGACGGATCCACCGTCCGCGATGCGTCGGACAGCGAGATGCGTGAGGCCGGACGGGTCGTCCGGCAGGCGTTCGGGGATCATTACCGCATCGGGCACACCCAGGTCAGCCCCGGGCTCGACGGTTACAACGGGTGGATGGACATCAGTCTCGGTGGCGCGACGTACGCGGAGTTGATGTGGCCCGGAGCTCGTCGACTCGCTGTTCGGTTCGACGACTCCAGCCGGCCCGACCCGGATGCCTTTCCCGTGTCCGGCGCGCGCACCCCGCACGACGCACGCGATGCCTACCTGATCGCCGACAGGTACATGCGTGCCCACTATCCCTGGGCTGCCGCCGCCTCCCACCGCACCGGTGCCGTCGGCGAGAAGGCCGGGACGGGCTGGATCACGAGGTGGCGTTTCACCAGCCACGGCGTGGTGATGCCGCGCAGCCTCGACGTGCAGATCGACCGGGTGGGCCGGGTGTCCCGGCTCTCGGTCGACTTCGGGCCGAAGCGGGTGCCCGTGCCCGGCAAGCTCATCGGGGCGGGCGAAGCGGAGCGACTGGTCAGACGCCGGGTCCACGCGAGCGCCGCTGATCCGGTTCATGTCCAGGTGCTCAAGGCCGACCAGCTCAAGCGGCACGGCGACCCCTATCGCATCTGGTGGGTCCTCTCCGTTTCCGACGAGGCGTGCGAACAGGATCCGGAGTGTGCGCCGGGCGGGATGCTGGTGGACGCAGTCACCGGCGAAACATTCGTCATCTGACGGCCCCTGATGCCGTGCCGGGCGACGCCTCTCGGGGTGTGCGGCTCCCGTGACCGCGAGCGCGTCACCCGGGCCCCGGAGGGGATCCGCCCGACGCGGCGATCGCCGGGTGGGCCGGACGGACGTGAAAGGGCCGGCCACGTCCGTGGCCGGCCCTTTCGACGGAGCCCCGGACCCGAGATCGTCGCGGTCGGGTCCGCGATCATCGGTTCCGGACCGGATCAAACCTCCTGGAACTCGCCCCCGAGTGCGGACGCGATCCGCAGGTGGGACGCCGCCTCGTCGGGGCGGCCGAGGCGCTGGAGGGTGCGGCCCAGCATCAGGCGGGCGTAGTGCTCGACCGGGTCGCGCTCCACGATGGTGCGCAACTCGGTCTCGGCTCGGCGCAGTTGGGCCGAGTGGTAGTAGGAGCGCGCCAGCAGCAGCCGGGGTCCGGTCTGCTCCGGCACCTCCTCGACCAGTCCGCCCAGGACGCGCGCCGCCGCGGCGTAGTCCTTGGCCTCGAAGAACATCCGCCCCCGCTCCCAGCGCTCCGCGGCCGTCCCGTGGTCGTAGTACGTCATGTCCACCGCTGACCTCCTTCGACGGGCCACAACCAGGGGGATTGGTTGAATATTCCACAAGCGGTCGGGTGGGTGGGGTGCGGCTCCGGGGTGCCCGGCCGCGCCCCGCGCCGTTTACGCCTCGGCGAGTTCCGCGTCGGCCCGCTCCGTCACCAGGGCCAGCACGCGCCCGGCGGCGGCCAGGTCCTCGGCCGGGATTCCGGCGTACACCCGGGCCGCGATCGCGTCGCCCGCGGCGCGGATCGACGCGAACAGCTCCCGGCCGGCGTTCGTCAGGGACACCTGCCCGGGCGTCGGCTTCGCCAGGAGTCCTCGGGCCGTCAGCTCCTCGACGGTTCGCAGGGCCGCCGACCCGTCGATCTTCAGACCGGCGGTGAGCCGGTCGGCGACCCGCGCCCGCTCGGCGGTCCCGCCGTTGTCGGACACGGCCCGCAGGGCCACCGACTGCTCGAAGGTGGTGCCGCTGCGGGCCAGCACCCGCTCCAGGGCTGCGCGGCTCGCGTAGTGGGCGAGGCCGATGACCTGGCCGTTGACAGGGGGAACAGGGGTACTCATGACCACTCCTCGGGTGGAACCTCTTCGGAAGGATCGGAAGGTGGTGAAGCCTCGCCGGACCGCGGCGCGGCTCCGGTGTGCGGATCGAGCGGTACGTCGAGCAGGACGGCCAGCTCGCGGCTGAACGCCCGTGTGCGCTGGCCGCCGAGCCCGCCCAGGGGTTCGAGCAGCTGCTCCAGCAGGCCCTGGACCACGGTGATGGCGCGGAGGGTGACCGTGCGCCCCTCGTCGGTGAGGGTCAGCCGCACCGCCCGGGGGTCCGCCGGATCCCGGGCGCGGTCGAGAAGGCCGGCCGCCTCCAGGGAGCGAGCCAGTTTCGAGACGTAGAGCGGCTCGAGGCCGGTGTGGTCGGCGAGTCGGCGCTGGCTGGGGTGCTCCCCGGCCCGGTGCATGCTGTACAGCGACGCCACCAGCGAGTACTGCGCGTGCGTCAGGCCCAGCGGGCCCACGGCCCGGTCCACCGCGACACGCCACTTCATCGACAGGCGCCAGACGAGGAACCCGGGCGTCGCGTTCTCGGTGACCGACTTCGCTGAACTCATGCAAGAAACAGTACATGGCTACTATGTACATGGCTACTGTTTCCGCGAGCCGCGAGCCGCGAGCCGCGAGCCGCGAGCCGCGAGCCGCGAGCCGCGAGCCGCGAGCCGCGAGCCGCGAGCTACGAGCCGCGAGCCGCGAGCTACGACTTCGGCTCGACCCCGAACGGCCCGGCCGTGGCGCACGGGTCCGGCGGCCGGGCGACCCGGCCGCCACGCCGGTTCTGAGCCAAGTGCCCCCCAATGGGCGGATCGATGGACTGACGAGAGGCCTCCGGCGGGGCTAGGTTGTGCGCCATGAGCAATCTTGATCGGGAGTCGGTTCCCGCCCCCTGCGGCGGCCGCGGGTTCGTGGTGGCCGAGCCGGTGCGCGAACTCCTCAGCCCCCGGCGGGTCAAGCTCGGTGAGTCGACCGAGGTCCGCCGTCTGCTGCCCAACCTGGGCCGGCGCATGGTCGGCGCGTGGTGCTTCGTCGATCACTACGGGCCCGACGACATCGCCGACGAGCCCGGCATGCAGGTCCCGCCGCACCCGCACATGGGCCTGCAGACCGTGAGCTGGCTGCACGAGGGCGAGGTACTGCACCGCGACTCCACGGGCAGCCTGCAGACGATCCGCCCCCGCGAACTCGGCCTCATGACCTCGGGCCGCGCCATCAGCCACTCCGAGGAGAGCCCCCGCGCCCACTCCCGGCTGCTGCACGGTGCCCAGCTCTGGGTCGCGCTGCCGGACAGCCACCGGCACACCGACCCGCACTTCGAACACCACGCCGAACTGCCCGTCGTCACCGCTCCCGGCCTGCGGGCCACGCTCCTGCTGGGCACGCTCGACGGCACGGCCTCGCCCGGTACGACGTACACACCGATCGTCGGCGCCGACCTCGCCCTGACCAGCGGCGCGGACGTACGCCTGCCGCTGGAGCCCGACTTCGAGTACGCCGTCCTCGTCATGTCCGGCGAGGCCCAGGTCGACGGCGTACCGGTGCTCCCCGGCTCCATGCTCTACCTCGGCTGCGGCCGTACCGAGCTCCCGCTGCGCGCCACGAGCGACGCCGGGCTCATGCTGCTGGGCGGTGAGCCGTTCGACGAGGAGCTGATCATGTGGTGGAACTTCATCGGCCGCACCCAGGAGGAGATCGAACAGGCCCGCGAGGACTGGGCCAAGGGTGCGCGCTTCGGCGAGGTGAAGGGGTACGACGGGGCGCCGCTGTCCGCCCCGGAACTGCCGCCGCTGCCGCTGAAGCCGCGCGGAAGGGTGCGCTGACCGGGCCGGAACGGGCCGGACCTTGAACGCTGAGCGGAGACGCCGTCTGCCCCGGCCCGGGGCGGGCCGAGGCAGACGGCGGGGGTCCTGCGTGTCCGGTCAGAGGCCCGGGGCCGCGTCCACCGGGCCGTTCTGGACGTCGCGCCGGGACAGGGCCAGGTAGGCGACGAAGCCGACGATGGCGACGGTCCAGGAGGCGGTGACCGGGCCGAGGCCGAGCCCGAGACCGCCGCGGGCGTGGCCGAGCGCCATCCAGTCGGCGACCGACGCGCCGAGCGGGCGCGTGATGACGTACGCGGTCCAGAACGCGGCGACCGCGTTCAGGGCGCCCCACCTGTGGGCGATGGCCGGGACCGCGATGGCGACGGCGTACAGGACGGCCGAGCCCAGGTAGCCGAGGCCGATCGTGGCGGAGAGGTCTCCGGCCGCGGTGCCGAGCGCGAACGTGGCGAGCACGGTGGCCCAGTAGAAGACCTCGCGGCGGCGGGTGCGGATGCTGTGGATGGAGAGCGTGCGCTCACTGGCGTACCAGACGGCGAACACGGCGCCCAGCACGACCAGGAAGAGCGGCGTGGAGATCAGGTACGGAACGCCGAGGCCGACATGGAGGATGTCGGCGGCCATCGTGCCGAACACGCTCACCATGACGACCGCGGTCCAGTAGATCCAGGCGACGTAGCGGCGTACGGCGAACTGGAGCACCAGGGAGGCCGCGAAGGCCAGGCCGCCGAGCCCCACGGCGGGAATCGGCCCGAGCACGTGGGCCAGGAAGTCGGAGGCCGTCTCACCCATGCCGGTGGTCAAAACCTTGATCACCCAGAAGTACAGGGTGACTTCCGGGACCTTGCTCGCCAGGACGGCGGCGGACGTGACGGGCGGGGAGTGACGGGTGACGTGCTCGGTGCTCATGCGCGGCACCATGACACGCCCGACCCCCCGCGTCACAGAGGGCTTTGCCATGGCTTGGACGCTTCTGGAGCAGGACTTGCCAAGAGCCGCGCCGAGCCTGAACGCAACCTGAACGGCCCGACGGAATGCCTGGTCGGCGCCATGATCGCGATGATACGAAGGGGGGTCATGGACGGCCTGCCGGCCGTGCTCTCACCCCTCGCCCAGCAGCACCACCTCCAGCGTGCGCGGACCGTGCACCCCCTCCACCCGGTCCAGCTCGATGTCGCTGGTGGCGGACGGGCCGGAGATCCAGGTCAGCGGGCGCGCCGGGTCCAGGCGTTCCAGTGCCTGGGGGACGGACGCCACCACCTGGCCGGGGACCCGGACGACACAGATGTGGTGGTCCGGGATCAGGGTGATCCGGCGGCGGCCCTGGTCCGGGCCGCCGTCGAGGACGATCGTGCCGGTCTCGGCGACGGCGACGGCGCAGCCGGTCACCACGCTCTCCACCTCGTCGAGTTCGCGGGGCGTGCTCGCGGCCCGGTCGTGGACCCGGGCGGGATCCGCCGCCGACATCCACGCGGGCGGGAGTCCCGGGGGCACGAGCACGCGCCGGGATCTGCGTGCGGCGAGCAACCGCATGACGACGTACGGCAGTTCGTCCTCGGTGGCGCGGTGCACGATCGCCCGGTAGTCCGCCAGGTTCTCCGCGAGCAGGTCCACCGTCTCCGCGACGGTCCGCGTACCGTGCTCGCGCAGATACCTCCGGCCGACGGCCTGCTCGTACCCGGGGTCCCGCTCGGGGAGCGTGCCGTCGTCCCGGGGAACGTCCGCGAGGGCCCGGCGCACCCGGCCGAGGACCAGATCCCTGCTGCTCACTTCGTCATGTCCTTTCCGCCCCGCGTGCGCTGCCACCACACACGGAACGACTCCGCGGGAACCACGGGCAGTTCACGGGTCCCGCTCCACGCCCTGCCGGGGCCCGGCAGGGTCCGCGGGTGGAAGCGCCGGGTCCCCGACGCCAGCCGCTGACCGGCACGCAGGGCGCCGGGGCGCCCGAACGCCCAGCGCGCCGCGCGCATCGCCGCCCGCTCGGCGGCGTGTCCCCTGGCCGGCCTCAGTACGACCGTGTTGCCGTCCCGGGTCGCCCGCCCGCCCTGGGCGATCCTCTCCCGCAGGTGGACGAGGACCTCCGGGATGTCGATGGCGACCGGGCACACCTCGTAGCAGGCGCCGCACAGCGAGGAGGCGTACGGCAGGGAGGCATCGATCTCGCTCCCGGTTCCCCGGAGTTGGGGACTGAGGATCGCGCCGATCGGGCCCGGGTAGACCGAGCCGTAGGCGTGTCCGCCCGCCCGCTCGTACACCGGGCATACGTTGAGACACGCCGAGCAGCGGATGCAGCGCAGCGCCTGGCGTCCGACCTCGTCGGCGAGCGTGTCGGTGCGCCCGTTGTCCAGCAGGACCAGATGGAAGGTCCGGGGCCCGTCCCCGTCCGTGGTGCCCGTCCACATCGAGGTGTACGGGTTCATGCGCTCGGCCGTCGAGGAGCGGGGCAGGGTCTGGAGGAACACCTCCAGGTCCCGCCAGGTCGGGACGATCTTCTCGATGCCGACGACCGAGATCAGGGTCTCGGGGAGCGTCAGGCACATCCGGCCGTTGCCCTCGGACTCGACGACCACGAGGGTGCCGGTCTCGGCGACCATGAAGTTGGCGCCGGAGATGCCGACCCTGGCGCGCAGGAACTTCTCGCGCAGATGCAGGCGCGCCGCCTCCGCCAGTTCGGCGGGCGTGTCGGTGAGTCCCTCGGGTGCCGCCCGGCCCCAGGCGCCCATCTCGCGGACGAAGATGTCCCGGATCTCGCCGCGGTTGCGGTGGATCGCCGGGACGAGGATGTGCGACGGCCGGTCCTTTCCCAACTGCACGATGAGCTCGGCGAGATCGGTCTCGTACGCGTGGACGCCCGCGGTCTCCAGCGCCTCGTTGAGCCCGATCTCCTGCGTGGCCATCGACTTGACCTTGACGACCTCGCTCTCGCCGGTCGCCCTGACCAGCTCCGTGACGATGCGGTTGGCCTCCTCGGCGTCGGCGGCCCAGTGCACGACGCCACCGGCGGCGGTCACCGACTCCTCCAACTGCACGAGATACCGGTCGAGATGACGGAGTGTGTGGTCCTTGATGCGCTTGCCCGCCTCACGCAGTTCCGCCCAGTCGGACACCTCGGCGACGGCTTTGGCGCGCTTGGCGCGGATGGTGTGGGTGGCGTGGCGCAGATTCCCGCGCAGGGTCGCGTCGTTGACCGCCTCGTGCGCCGCCTTCGGGAAGGCCGGCATACCGACGAACGTTCCGCTCATGCCTTCGGCTCCTCTGCCGTGCTCGCCAGGATCTCCGCGATGTGCACGGGCCGCATCCGCGTCCTGAGGCGGGCCATCGTGCCGCCGATGTGCATCAGGCACGAGTTGTCCGCGGCGCACAGCACCTCGGCACCCGTCGACTCGGCGCCTCGCACCTTGTCGGCGCCCATCGCCGCGGAGACGTCGGCGTTCTTGAGGGCGAAGGTGCCGCCGAAGCCGCAGCACTCCTCGGCGCCGGGCAGCTCCCGCAGCTCAAGTCCCCTGACGGCCTGGAGCAGTAGGCGCGGCCGGTCGCCCAGTCCCAGACCGCGCAGCCCGTGACAGGTGGGGTGGTAGGTCACCGTGTGCGGGTAGTACGCGCCGACGTCCGTCACACCGAGGACGTCGACCAGGAACTCGGTCAGCTCGTACGTCCTCGGCACGACCGGTGCCAGGGTCCGGGCCAGCGTGTCACCGCGTCCCTCCGCGCGGGCCCGTTCACCCATCCGCGGATACAGCTCCCGCACCATCGCCCCGCACGATCCGGACGGCGTCACGATCGCCTCGTACTCCCCGAACACCTCGGCGAAACGCCGGGCGAGCGGTTCGGCCTCGTGACGGTAGCCGGTGTTGTAGTGGGCCTGGCCGCAACAGGTCTGCCCCATAGGGAAGTCGACCTCGACGCCCAGTCGCGTCAGCAGGTCCACCACGGCACGGCCGGTGTCCGGATACAGCGTGTCGTTGACACAGGTCAGGAACAGGGCGACACGCATCGCGGCTCCTCGGGGTCGGTCGTGGACGGTTGCAGGGTACGTGGCGGGCGCGCCCCGGGAAGGAGGCGCGCGCCCGCCGTCCGGGCGGTGCGCCACACCGCGTGCTCCACTGCGGACGGATTCGCTACGGACAGGTTCACTGCGAACGGGTCCACGTCGGACAGGTCCACTGCGAACGGGTCCACGTCGGACGGGTTCTCGGATCGCGTCGCGCCGGGTGCTTCACGGTGTGCCGAGCCTCGCCTCGGCCGCGCGCCACGGCGCCGTGCCGCCCCGCGGTTCGTAGCGGCGGAGCGGCTGGGTGCGCGCGACCAGTGCGCGCATCTCGGCACGGTCGCCGACCAGCCCGTCCGCCCGTGCCTGGACGAGGACGTTGCCGAGCGCGGCCGCCTCCGCCGGACCCGCGACGACCGGCAGTCCGCAGGCGTCGGCGGTGAGCCGGCACAGCAACTCGTTGCGGGTGCCGCCGCCGACGATGTGCACGACGTCGACCGGACGGCCGGCCAGGGACTGGGCCTGCTCGATCGCGCGTCGGTGTGCGAGTGCGAGGGAGTCGAGGATGCAGCGGGTGATCTCGGCGCGGGACTCGGGCACCGGCTGCCCCGTGGCGCGGCAGGCGTCCGCGATCCGCGACGGCATCCGGCCCGGCGCGAGGAACGCCGCGTCGCCCGCGTCCACGACGGACCGCAGCGGCGCCACCTCGGCGGCGGCCGTGAGGAGTTCACCCAGATCGGGGTGGCCCCACTCCCGTACGCACTCCTGGAGCAGCCACAGGCCCATGATGTTGCGCAGATAGCGGACCGTGCCGTCCAGGCCCAGTTCGTTGGTGAAGTTGGCGGCCCGGCTCGCCTCGGTGAGGACGGGAGCGTCCAGTTCCAGGCCCGCCAGGGACCAGGTGCCGGTGCAGATGTAGGCGAACCGCTCTCCGGTCGCGGGAACGGCGGCCACCGCGGAGGCCGTGTCGTGCGAGCCGACCGTCGTCACGGACACCGGGCCGGTCGTCCCGGTCTCCTCCAGCACCCGCGGCAGCAGGGTTCCGGCCGGGTCGCCGGGCCGGCGCAGCGGCGGGAACAGCCCCAGGTCGATCCCGAGCCGCTCCGCGAGGCCGTACGACCAGTCGCGGGTCCTCGGATCGATCAGCTGTGTGGTGGAGGCGTTCGTGAGCTCGGTGCCCAGTTCACCCGTGAGCCAGTACGCCAGCAGATCAGGGACCAGCAACAGATGTCTGGCAGAGGCGAGTTGGGTAGAACCGCGGGCCGCCGTCAGCTGGTACAGGGTGTTGAAGGGCGCGTACTGGAGCCCCGTGGCCGCGTACAGCTCGGCGGCGGGCACACTCGACCACACCTTCTCCGCAATACCCTCGGTGCGGGCGTCGCGGTAGTGCACCGGGTTGCCGAGCAGCGCTCCGTCCGCGTCCAGCAGGCCGTAGTCCACCGCCCAGCTGTCGATGCCGACGGAGTCGACCTGCCCCGCCGCGCGCAGTCCGTCGAGGACACCCGCGTACAGCCCGAGGACGTCCCAGCGCAGTCCCTCGGGGACGCGGACCGGCCGGTTCGGGAAGCGGTGCGCCTCGGTCAGGCCGAGCGTGTCCGGGCCGACGCGGCCGACCATGACGCGCCCGCTGGACGCGCCGAGGTCGACGGCGGCGTAGGTGCGCACCGGGGCGGTGCGCGCGGGTGAGGTGCGCGCGGCGGAGGGGTTCGGGTGGCTCATCGGCGTCATCGCAGGAAAGCGGCGGCCACGCCGGCGTCGACCGGGATGTGCAGACCCGTCGTGTGCGTCAGGTCCCCGCCCGTCAGGGCGAACACGGCACCCGCGACGTGCTCCGGCAGCACCTCGCGCTTGAGGATGGTCCGCCGGGCGTAGAACTCGCCGAGCTTCTCCTCCTCGATGCCGTACGTCGCCGCCCGCTGCGCGCCCCAGCCGCCCGCGAAGATGCCCGACCCGCGCACGACGCCGTCCGGGTTGACCCCGTTGACCCGGATGCCGTGCTCACCCAACTCCGCTGCCAGCAGACGTACTTGGTGAGCCTGGTCGGCCTTGGTCGCGGAGTAGGCGATGTTGTTCGGGCCCGCGAACACCGCGTTCTTGGACGCGATGTAGACGATGTCGCCGCCCAGCTTCTGCGTGATCATGACCCGGGCCGCCTCGCGCGAGACGAGGAAGGAGCCGCGCGCCATGATGTCGTGCTGGAGGTCCCAGTCCCTCGCGGTGGTCTCCAGCAGCGGCTTGGAGATGGAGATGCCCGCGTTGTTGACCACCAGGTCGACACCGCCGAAGGCCAGTACCGCGGCCCGGAAGGCCTCGGCGATCTGTTCCTCGGAGGTGACGTCCACGCCGACGGCGACGGCCTTGTCGGGACCGCCGAGTTCGGCGGCCACCCGCTCGGCGCCCTCGGCGTTCAGGTCCGCGACGACGACGCACGCGCCCTCGGCCACCAGCCGTTCCGCGACAGCCCGGCCGATCCCGCTGCCCGCACCCGTGACCAGGGCGACGCGGGTGGCGAGGGGCTTGGGCTTCGGCATCCGCCGGAGCTTGGCCTCCTCCAGGGCCCAGTACTCGATGCGGAACTTCTCCGTCTCCTCGATCGGCGCGTACGTCGAGACGGCCTCGGCCCCGCGCATCACGTTGATGGCGTTGACGTAGAACTCGCCCGCCACCCGTGCCGTCTGCTTGTCCTTGCCGAAGGAGAACATGCCGACGCCGGGGACCAGCACGATCGCCGGGTCCGCGCCGCGCATCGCGGGGGAGTCGGGCAGCGCGTGCCGCTCGTAGTAGGCGGCGTACTCCACGCGGTACTCGGCGTGCAGCTCCCCGAGGCGGGCGACCGCTTCGTCGAGGGAGGCGGCCGGCGGAAGGTCGAGCACGAGCGGCCTGACCTTGGTGCGCAGGAAGTGGTCCGGGCACGAGGTGCCGAGGGCCGCGAGCCGTCCGTGTCCGGCGCGGGAGAGGAAGTCGAGCACCTCGTCGGAGTCGGTGAAGTGGCCCACCTGCGGGCGGTCCTGGGAGGCGACGGCCCGGACGTGAGGGGCCAGCGCGGCGGCCCGCTCACGGCGCTCCCGCGGGGCGAGAGCCTCGTACCCCTGGACGACCGGCCCGAACGGCTCCGCCTTCCCTCGTTCGGCGAGGAAGGCCTCGGCGGTGCGGATGACGTACAGCGAGTTGCGCTCGCACTCCTCGGCGGTGGCGCCCCACGCGGTGATGCCGTGGCCGCCCAGGACACAGCCGACGGCCTGCGGGTTGGCCTCCTTGACCGCCGCGATGTCCAGCCCCAGCTGGAATCCGGGCCGGCGCCAGGGGACCCACACGACACGGTCGCCGAAGCACTCGGCGGTCAGCTTCTCCCCGTCGGCCGCGCAGGCGAGCGCGATCCCCGAGTCGGGGTGCAGATGGTCGACGTGCGGGGCGTCGACGAGCCCGTGCATCGCCGTGTCGATGGACGGCGCGGCGCCGCCCTTTCCGTGCAGGCAGTAGTCGAACGCGGCGACCATCTCGTCCTCGCGCTCGACACCCGGGTACACCGCGGTCATCGCCCGCAGCCGGTCGAGCCGCAGCACCGCGAGTCCGCCCTCGGTGAGGGTGCCGAGGTCCCCGCCGGACCCCTTCACCCACATCAGCTCCACGTCACCGCCGGTCACGGGGTCGGTGTCGGTGCCCTTCGCGGAGGCGTTGCCGCCCGCGTAGTTGGTGTTGCGGGGATCCGCGCCGAGCCGGTGGGACCGGGCCAGCAGAGCGGCGGCTTCGGGATGGGGTGCCATGTTCCAGGTCCTTTGAAAGAGAGAGGGGGAGGAGTGCCCCGTAAGGGGCGCGGGGAACTGCGCGACCGGCCCCGACGGGACACGCGGCCCGCGTACCACCGCGTGGGGCAGACGCGGTGCGGGCTCGCGGCGAAGAGAGGGAGGAGGAACGCCGGTCAGGGGCGCGGGGAACTGCGCGACCGGCCACGGCGAACCCCGCGGCCCGCGGCTCGCCGAGTGGGGCAGACGCGACACGGCGAGCCCGGCCCGGCCCCGCCGGGGGACTCGTCCCCCGGCGAGCGGGCCCCGAGAGGGCTAGGCCCCCCACCCCGCCTGGGTCCCCCCGACCCGCTCCGCGGCGATCCGCTCCGCGTAACCGGACCGGTGGTACGCGGCCACGGGGTCGGGGTCGAGCCCCAGCTCGGTGCGGACCTCGGCGAGCAGCGGACGTACGTCCGTGTTGTAGGCGTCCATCAGCACCGCGTTCGCGGCCAGCACGTCCCCGCTCCGCTGTGCCTCGGCGAGCGCCGCGCCGTCGACGAGGAGGGCCTTGGCCGTGGCCTCCTGGACGTTCATCACGGACCGGATGATCGCGGGGATCTTCGCCTCGATGTTGTGGCACTGGTCGAGCATGAAGGCGACGTCCGGGGTGAAGCCGCCGCCGCGGATCACCTCGTACATGATCCGGAACAGCTGGAAGGGGTCGGCCGCGCCCACCATCAGGTCGTCGTCGGCGTAGAAGCGGGAGTTGAAGTCGAAGGCGCCGAGCTTGTTCTCGCGCAGCAGCGTGGCGACGATGAACTCGATGTTGGTGCCGGGTGCGTGGTGGCCGGTGTCGACCACGACCTGCGCCTTGGGGCCGAGCTTGAGGCAGTGCGCGTACGCGGTGCCCCAGTCGGGGACGTCGGTCGCGTAGAAGGCGGGCTCGAAGAACTTGTACTCCAGCAGCATCCGCTGGTCGTCGCCGAGCCGTTCGTAGACCTGCGCGAGAGCCTCCGCCAGCCGGTCCTGGCGTGCGCGGAGGTCGTCCTGGCCGGGATAGTTCGTCCCGTCGGCGAACCACAGCTTCAGGTCCCTCGAACCCGTCGCGTCCATGATGTCGACGCATTCGAGGAGGTGGCCGACGGCCTTGCGGCGCACCGCCGCGTCCGGGTGGCAGACGGAGCCGAGCCGGTAGTCGTCGTCCTGGAAGGTGTTGGAGTTGATCGCGCCCAGCTTCAGACTGCGCTCCTCCGCGTGCTTGGCGAGCGCCGCGTAGTCGTCGGTCCTGTCCCAGGGGATGTGCAGGGCGACGGTCGGCGCCGCGCCGGTGAACTCGTGCACCTTGGCCGCGTCGTCCAGTTTCTCCTGGGGGGTCCGGGGGACACCCGGCTGCGCGAACACCTTGAACCGGGTTCCCGAGTTCCCGTACGCCCACGACGGCGTCTCGACGGCCTGGGTCTTGAGCGCGGCCTTCACCGCGGCGGACTCGGTCACTTCAAGGCTCCTACGACTTCGGCTGCGACAGCATTTCTGAATGGACAGGTCTGAAACGATTCAGCAGCGAAGTTATGAGCACCCCGAAGGGCTGTCAACCCCTCCGGCGCGAGTCGATCACCGTGATCCTCTTGTGACGCCGGGCCGTCGAAGAATTTCGGCACGAACCCATTGACGCGACCTGGGTGGCATGTCTAACGTCCCGGCAATCCAATTGAAACCTTTCACGACGCTGTGGGGCCGTCCCGCCGACGTCGTCGAGGAGCCCCTCATGACCCACCCGTCCGACACGGGACCGGCCCCGGTGCTGGCGCTGAAGGACATCTCGAAGTCCTTCGGCGCCGTACGCGCCCTGCGGGACGTGTCCTTGGAACTGTTCCCCGGAGAGGTGCACGCGCTCGCCGGAGAGAACGGCGCGGGCAAGTCGACCCTCATCAAGACGCTCGCCGGCGTGCACCGACCGGACGCCGGCCAGGTGCTGCTGGACGGCGAACCCACCGTCTTCCACGGTCCCGCCGACGCCCGCGACGCGGGCATCGCGGTGATCTACCAGGAGCCGACCCTCTTCCCCGACCTGTCCATCGCCGAGAACATCTTCATGGGCCGTCAGCCCCGGCGGGCTTTCGGCCGCATCGACCACAAGGCCACCCGCGCGGCGACCGCGGCCCTCATGAAACGGCTCGGCGTCGAACTCGACCCCGAGCGCCCGGCGCGCGGACTGTCCATCGCCGACCAGCAGATCGTCGAGATCGCCAAGGCGCTCTCCTTCGACGCCCGCGTCCTGATCATGGACGAGCCGACCGCCGCCCTCACCGGCAGCGAGGTGGCCCGGCTGTTCGGCGTGGTCCGCACCCTGCGCGAGCAGGGCTCCGCGGTGCTGTTCATCTCGCACCGGCTGGAGGAGATCTTCCGGATCTGCGGGCGCGTCACGACCCTGCGCGACGGGGCCCTGATCTCCAGCGAGCCGCTGGAGGGCATGACCGAGGACGACCTGGTACGCCGGATGGTCGGCCGCGACCTCGACGAGCTCTACCCCAAGCAGGACGTCGAGGCGGGCGAAGTCGCCCTGAGCGTGCGCCGGCTGACCCGCGAGGGCGTCTTCACCGACGTCTCCTTCGACGTCCGGCGCGGCGAGATCGTCGGACTCGCCGGGCTCGTCGGCGCCGGCCGCACGGAGGTCGCCCGGTCGGTGTTCGGCGTGGACCGCTGGGACGCGGGGGAGGTGGAGGTCGACGGCAGGGCGCTGACGAACGGCGCCCCCTCCACCGCCATGGCGGCCGGACTCGCCCTCGTCCCCGAGGACCGGCGCGCCCAGGGCCTGGTGATGGACATGTCCATCGAGCGCAACATCGGCCTGACCGGGCTGCGCACGACGGTCAGGGCGGGCCTGATGGACCGCGGGGCCGAACGCAGCCGCTCCCTCGACTGGGCGGTCAGGCTCCAGGTGAAGTACGCCCGGATCGCCGACACCGTCGCCACGCTCTCCGGCGGCAACCAGCAGAAGGTCGTCCTCGCCAAATGGCTGGCCACCGGACCCAAGGTGCTGATCGTCGACGAGCCCACCCGCGGCATCGACGTCGGCACCAAGGCCGAAGTGCACCGACTGCTCAGCGAGTTGGCCGCCGACGGGGTGGCCGTCCTGATGATCTCCTCCGATCTGCCCGAGATCCTCGGCATGGCCGACCGCGTGCTCGTGATGCACGAGGGCCGGCTCACCGCCGAGATACCGCGCTCCGAAGCCACCGAGGAATCCGTGATGGCCGCCGCCACCGGGAGGGCCGCCGCATGACAGCCGTCGAGAGGGCCGCCCGCACGACCGCCGTCGAGAAGGCTGCCCGCATGACCCCGATCATCCCCCGGAGGGCCGCCGCATGACGGTCACCGCGCCCACCCCCGCCCCCGCCACCGAGGTGCCCAGGTCCAGCGGCACCCGGCTGGTGGACCGCGTCTTCAAGATGCGTGAACTCGCCATCCTGGCCGTCTTCCTGGTGATGATCGCCGTCACCCAGCTGGGCAACAGCGAGTTCCTGTCCGAGCAGGGCATCAAGGACCTGCTGCTGAACGCGACCATCCTCGTGCTCGTCGCCACCGGCCAGTCCCTCGTCGTCATCACCCGCAACGTCGACCTGTCGGTCGGCTCGACCCTCGGCATCAGCGCCTTCGCGGCCGGCACCTACCTCCAGGGCGGCGGGAACCCCGTCGTCGCGGTCCTCCTGGCGGTACTGCTCGGCGTCGGCTGCGGACTGGTCAACGGCGCGCTCGTCAGCCTCGGCCAGGTACCCGCGCTCGTCGTCACCCTCGGCACCCTCTACATCATCCGCGGCGTCGACTCCATCTGGGTCGGCCCCCGCCAGATCACGGCGGCCGATCTCCCCGGCGGCTTCGTCGACTTCGGCTCCGGCGGCCTCTCGGCGGTCCCGTATCTCGCGCTGATCGCCCTGGCCGTCCTGGTGGTGGCCGCGTACTACCTGAAGCACTTCGGCAGCGGCCGCGAGCTCTACGCGCTCGGCTCGAACCCGGAGGCCGCGCGGCTCGCCGGCATCCCGGTCCGGGGGCGCATCCTCACCGCGTACGTCGTCTGCGGCGGCCTCGCCGGACTCGCGGGCGTCCTCTACCTCGCCCGGTTCGGCAACGTCGACTCCGGTACCGGCAACGGCTACGAACTCACCGTCGTCAGCGCGGTCGTGGTCGGCGGCGTCGTCTTCACCGGCGGCTCCGGCAGCGTCTACGGAGCCGCGCTCGGCGCCCTGCTGCTCACCTCGGTCAACAGCGTCCTGCCCGCCCTCGGCGTCAGCTCCGTCTGGGTGCTCGCCATCAACGGCGTCCTGCTCATCCTCGCCATCGCGGTCGACCGGATCGTCGCCCTGCGCGTGGCCGCCGCCCTGAAGAAGAGGAACGCCCGCCATGGCTGACTCCGTATCCGCGCGCGCCGTCCGCTGGGACACGGTCGTCGGCGCCCTCCTCATCGTCCTGCTGCTCTTCTCCTTCTCCTTCGTGGACGGCTTCGGCAACGCGCTCAACCTGTCGTTCCTGATCGGCAACACCCTGCCGATCGCGCTGATCGCGCTGCCCATGACCCTGCTCGTGGTGGCCGGCGAGATCGACCTGTCCGTCGCCTCCACGGCCGGGCTCTCCGGATCGGTGATGGGCGCCCTGTGGAACCAGGGCATGGCGATCGAGACGATCATCCCGCTCTGTCTCGTGCTCGGCGTGGTGTGCGGGCTCGTCAACGGCCTGCTGGTGACCCGTCTCGGACTGCCGTCCCTCGCCGTCACCATCGGCACGCTCGCCGCCTACCGGGGCATCGCCCAGATCGTGCTCGGCTCCGACGCGGTCACCGACTTCCCCACCCAGTACCAGGACTTCGCGGCCGGACGCATCGGGGAGAGCTTCGTCCCGCAGGCCCTCCCGCTCTTCCTGGTGCTGTTCGCCGTCGCCGTGGTCGTGCTGCACGCAACCCCCTTCGGGCGCTCCGCGTTCGCGATCGGTGCCAATGAGGAGGCTGCCCGGTTCGCCGGCATCCGGGTCAAGCGGCAGAAGCTGATCCTGTTCGTCGCGACCGGCTTCATGGCCTCGCTGACCGGGGTGTTCTGGGCCCTGCACTACGCCAGCGCCCGCTTCGACAACGCCACCGGGCTCGAACTGTCCGTCGTGGCCGCCGTCCTGCTCGGCGGCATCGACTTCGACGGCGGCAAGGGCACGCTCGGCGGCGCGATCGCGGGCGTCTTCCTGCTCGGCTCGCTCCAGAACGTGATGAGCCTCCTCAACGTCTCCGCGCAGTCGCAGATCGTCGTCACCGGCGTCCTGCTCGTCGTCTCCGTGCTCGGCCCCCGGGTCGGGCGCCAGATCTCCGTGGCGAGGGCGGGCCGCAGAGCCGCCGCCTCGGCTCCGGTCTCGTAATTCCGTTCCGCTCACCCTCGTAAAGGAACCCTCACCCATGCGCAAGTCATCGATCCGCCGTGCCTGTGCGGCGCTCGCCGCCGTCACCTCCCTCGCCCTCGCCGTCACCGCCTGCGGCGGCACCACCAAGAACGACGTGAAGGACTCCGGCGGTTCGGGTGCAGCCGCCGGCGCCAAGGCCGACCCGAACGCGGCCACCAAGAAGGGCCTCACCGTCGGCTTCCTGCCCAAGGCGGTCAACAACCCGTACTTCACCTCCGCCGACAAGGGCGGAGAGAAGGCGCTGACCGAACTGGGCTCCACCTACAAGGAGGTCGGCACCAACAGCGCCACCGACACCAGCGGCCAGGTGAGTTACGTCAACACGCTCACCCAGCAGCAGGTCGACGCGATGGCGGTCTCCGCGCAGGACCCGGGCGCCCTGTGCACCGCGCTCAAGCAGGCCATGACGAACAAGATCAAGGTCGTCACCTACGACTCCGACACCAAGACCGACTGCCGCAACGCCTTCGTCTCGCAGGCGAGCGCCGAGGACCTGGGCCGTACCGAGGTGCAACTGCTCGCGCAGCAGATCGGCTACAAGGGCGAGATCGCGATCCTGTCCGCCGGACAGACCGCGACGAACCAGAACACCTGGATCGACTACATGAAGGACGAGCTGAAGGACCCCAAGTACAAGGACGTCAAGCTGGTCAAGGTCGCCTACGGCAACGACGAGGCCCAGCAGTCCTTCCAGCAGACGCAGGGTCTGCTCCAGGAGCACCCGGACCTGAAGGGGATCATCTCCCCGACCACGGTCGGCATCAAGGCGGCCGCCCAGTACCTGTCCGGCTCCAAGTACAAGGGCAAGGTCAAGCTGACCGGCCTCGGCACCCCGAACGACATGCGCAAGTACGTCAAGAACGGCACCGTCGAGGCCTTCGAGCTGTGGGACCCGGCCAAGCTCGGCGAGCTGGCCGCCCGTACGGCCGTGGCGCTCTCCTCGGGGCAGATCACGGGCAAGGAGGGCGAGACCTTCAAGGCCGGTGACATGGGCTCGTTCACCATCGGCAAGGACGGTGTGATCAGCCTCGGCAAGCCCACCATCTTCGACGCGAAGAACATCGACCAGTTCGACTTCTGACGTCCCGCCGGGCCGGTGCTCCACCGTTCGCGCCGGCCCGGCCCCAGGCCCCGGAGGGTCATCGATGCAACGCGTGTGCTTCCTGCTGAAGGTCCGTGCGGACCGCCTCGACGAGTACCGCGAGCGGCACGCCGCCGTGTGGCCCGAGATGCTCGACGCGCTCTCGGCCGCGGGCTGGCACAACTACTCGCTCTTCCTGCGCGAGGACGGCCTGCTGGTCGGCTATCTGGAGACCGGGGACTTCGCGGCCGCGCGGGCCGCCATGGAGGCCACCGACGTCAACACCCGCTGGCAGGCGGAGATGGCGCCGTTCTTCACCGCGCTGGACGGCGCCAGGCCGGACGAGGCCATGAAGCCCCTCACCGAGGTGTTCCACCTCGCCTGACCCGCACCGCCCGGCCAACTCCTGTGCCCCGCACGCCCGAAGACCGATCGAGGAGCCCGTACATGAGACGACGCACCGTGCTGACGACGGCCCTGATGGGTGCCGTGGCGGGCCCCGCCCTCACGGCGGGGACGGCCCGGGCGGCCGCCCCCGGCCCCTCCGTCACCCGGACCGGCACCACCCGACTCGACGACCGGGCCCTCTACTTCGTCTCCTACGACGGGCTGGTCAACAACAACTCGTTCCAGAAGAACGGCCTGTTGACCTACCGCGGCTACCAGTACGCGGCCTGGTACACCGCCGACCGCAGCGCGGTCGTCGCCCGCCGGGCGCTGGGTGCCGCAGGCTGGTCCACGATCACGCTCGGCCACAAGCTCAAGAGCGACGACTCCCACAACGTGATCTCCATGGGCGTCTCCAGGACCGACGGCCGGCTGCACCTGAACATGGACTCGCACAGCGACGGCTTCTTCTACGTCAAGTCCGTTGCCGGGCTGCTCGACAACCCCGCGTCGACGGCCTGGACCTCCGCCGTCCTCGGGGCCGTCCAGACCTCCCTCGACGGCCTCGCGCTCACCGCGCAGTTCACCTATCCGCAGTTCGTCGCGACCCCCGAGGGCCGCCTCCAGCTCAGCTACCGCGTCGGTGTCTCGGGGAACGGGCGCAACGCGCTGGCGGAGTACGACGGTTCGTCCTGGACCGCGCTCGGCGAATGGTCCTCCTCCACCGGGGCCTACACCGGCGCGCACGGGTCGAGCACCGCCCGCAACATGTATCTGCACGGGATCGACTACGACGTGAACGGCCGGCTGCACTCCTTCTTCACCTGGCGCGAGCAGAACGCCGCTGTCATGTGCGACCCCGGCGGCATCACCAACCACGACACCGGTTACGTCTACTCCACCGACCGGGGCCGCAGCTGGCGCAACGACGCGGGCACCGTCGTCGGCACCACCGGAACCCCGGGCACCGTCGCCGTCACCGGCGCCGGACTCGTCGTGGACTCCCTCGGCCCCGACCACTCCCTGATGAACCAGGAGAGCCAGGCCACCGACTCCGCGGGGCTGCCGCACGCGATCATCAGCTATGTGCCCGGACGCTTCGGACAGTGCACCACGAACTACGTGGCGGACCGCACGGCGAACGGACGGGCCTTCCATCTCCGCAAGGGCTCCTCGGGCGGCTGGACCAAGACCGAGATCCCGGTCGCCCTCGGCTCCAGCCAGCGCACCAGGCTGGTCCTCGACCGGTACGACAACGCGTACGCGATCCTGCCGTTCGGGCGGATCGCGGGCGCCTCGAAGTCCTCCGGGCACACCGACTGGACGCTCCTGTTCGGCGGCGGCGGCCTGAACGCGTTCGGCGAGGTCGTGATCGACGAGACGCGCGTCCCACAGGACGGAACGCTGTCCGTGATGTACCAGGAGAAGTCCGGCGGGACCACGCCGTCGGCCCTGAACGTCATCGATTTCAGGCTGCCCGCATGACCACGGGTTCCGGCCCGCTCGCGGGTAATCTGAGGGCCGGCCTGCCGCTTCTCGTTCTTCTGGAGGTTCCCGCCTGATGGCCCAGTCGGTGGGTATCAAGGACGTCGCCCGTGCCGCCGGGGTCTCGGTCGGCACGGTCTCGAACGTGATCAACCGCCCCGATTCGGTGGCCTCCGAGACCCGGGCACGCGTCCAGTCCGCCATAGACCGGCTCGGCTACGTACGCAGCGAGTCGGCCCGCCAGCTGCGGGCCGGGCGCAGCCGGATCATGGGCCTCCTCGTCCTCGACATGGGCAACCCGTTCTTCGTGGACGTCGCGCGCGGCGCCGAGCGCGCCGCCCGGAAGACCGGACTCGGAGTGATGGTCTGCAACAGCGCGCAGTCCCCGAGCGAGGAGGCCGACTACCTGTCGCTCTTCGCCGAGCAGCGGGTGCGCGGGGTGCTGCTGACGCCGTCGGACGCGAGCGGGCGCAACATCGAGGCCTTCCGCCGCAACGGCATCCCCTTCGTGCTGGTCGACCGGGTCTCCGAGGGCACCACCGAGTGCTCGGTCTCGGTCGACGACGTGGCGGGCGGCGCGCTGGCCGTCCGGCACCTGGTGGACGCCGGACACCGCTCGATCGCGTACGTCAGCGGACCGCCCGGCCTCAGCCAGGTGAGGGACCGCCGTACGGGCGCCCTGAACGCCCTGGCCGAGGCGGGCCTCGGCCCGGAGCGTCTGCGCGAGCTGCCCACCGAGCGCCTCGACGTGGCCGCGGGACGCGACGCCGGCGCCCGGCTCCTCGGCCTCGCCGAGCGCCCCACCGCCGTCTTCTGCGCCAACGACCTGCTCGCCCTCGGCGTCCTGCAGGCCATGTACGCGGCCGGTGTCGGCGTGCCCGACGACCTCGCGATCGTCGGTTACGACGACATCGAGTTCGCCGCCGCCGCGGTCGTCCCGCTCACCTCCGTGCGCCAGCCGGCCGTGACCATGGGCGCCCTCGCGGCCGAGCTTCTCCTGGAGGAGATCGACGCGGAGACCGCGCCCGTGCCGCACGAGCACCGCCGGGTCGTGCTCCAGCCGGAGCTGGTGGTGCGCCGTTCCAGCCTGGCGGCGCGCTGACCAGCGGTTCAGTTCCCCGTCACCCGGCTGCTGAGTCACTGTTCAGTTCGCCTTCCCGCTCCCCGGGCCGCGGAGCCCGGGCAACATGTGCTCAACTGGGACAGCCTGGAATCCGTACGTCTCGGGAGACCTGTTGACCGTCAGCTACCGCCAGCCCGGTGTCGTCCTCACCGACCACCGCTTCACCGTGCCGCTCGACCACGACCGACCGACGGGCGAGAGCATCGAACTGTTCGCCCGCGAGGTCGTCGCGAGCGACAAGGCGCACCAGAATCTGCCGTGGATGGTCTACCTCCAGGGTGGCCCCGGCTTCGGGGCGAATCGTTTCGTCGGCCGTCAGGCGTGGCTCGACCGGGCGCTGAAGGACTTCCGTGTCCTGCTCCTCGACCAGCGCGGCACCGGCGCGTCCACCCCCGCCAACCGGCAGACGCTCCCGCTGCGCGGCGGCCCCCGCGAGCAGGCCGACCACCTCGCGCTCTTCCGCGCCGACTCCATCGTCCGCGACTGCGAGGCCATCCGGCCCGGACTCACCGGCGGAGCGCCTTGGACGGTGCTGGGCCAGAGCTTCGGCGGCTTCTGCACCGTGCACTACCTCTCCAGCGCCCCCGAGGGGCTGAGCGCCGCCGTCGTCACCGGTGGCCTGCCCTCCCTCGACGCCCACGCCGACGACGTCTACCGCGCCGCCTACCCGCGCATCGAGCGCAAGGTCGCCGCGCACTACGCTCGCTATCCGCAGGACGTCGAGCGCGCCCGCCGGATCGCGGAGCACCTGCTCCAGCACGAGCCCGTGCTGAGCGGCGGCTACCGCCTGACCGCCGAGGCCTTCCAGTCGCTCGGCATCCTCCTCGGCGGCAGCGACGGCAGCCACCGCCTGCACTACCTGCTGGAGGACGCCTTCGTCCGCACCCCGCAGGGACTCGCCCTCTCCGACGCCTTCCAGGAGGAGGTCCAGGGGCTCCTGTCCTACGCGGGCCACCCGCTGTACGCGCTGGTCCACGAGGCCATCTACGCCCAGGGCGGCCGCCCCACCGCCTGGTCCGCCGAGCGCGTACGCGCCGAGTTCCCGCAGTTCGACGCGGCCAAGACCCTCGCGGACGACGGGCCGCTGCTGTTCACCGGCGAGTCCGTGCACCCCTGGATGTTCGAGACCGACCCGGCGCTGCGCCCGCTGCGCGACACCGCCGAGGAACTGGCCGCCCGCACCGACTGGGCGCCGCTGTACGACCCGGCCCGCCTCGCCGTGAACGAGGTGCCGGTCGCGGCGGCGGTCTACCACGACGACATGTACGTCGACACCGAGCACTCGCTGCGCACCGCCCGTGCCGTCCGGGGGCTGCGCACCTGGGTGACCGACGAGTTCGAGCACGACGGGGTACGGGCCGGCGGCCCGCGTGTACTGGACCGGCTGCTGGCGCTCACGCGCGACGACGTCTGAGTCGTCCGCTCTCCGCTCCGGGCCGGCACCCTTCCTCCTCTCGGCCGGAACCCCGCCCTCCTCTCCCGGTCGGCACCCTCCCTCCTCGGGGATCTCCTCTAGGATTCTGACGGTCCGTCAGAATCCTGAGGGGGTACGGATGATCGACACCACCCGCACGGACGTCCCGGAGGGTGAGGAGCGGCTCCGCCTCGACATCGAGGACGGCGTCGGCGTCCTCACCCTGTGCCGGCCCGCGAAACTCAACGCGTGGAGCTGGGAGTCCACTCGCCAGCTCGGCCTGTTCGCCGACCGGATCCGCTTCGACCCGTCGGTCCGGGCCGTGCTGCTGCGGGCCGAGGGACGCGCCTTCTGCGCCGGGATCGACGTGAGCGCCCCGGGCGGCGCGATCACCGGCCGCTCGGGCGCCGAGCGCGCCCGCGCCTACTACGAGGGCATCCGCTGGGCCCACGAGCGCTTCGCGGCCTTCGCGCGGCTCCCGCAGCCCGTCGTCGCGGCCGTGCGGGGCTACTGCCTCGGCTTCGGGTTCGAGCTGGCGCTCATGGCCGACATCAGGATCGCCGCGCGCGACGCCGTGTTCGCCCTGCCCGAGGCCCAGTTGGGGCTCGCCGTCGACGCCGGCGGAGATCTGCGGATCGCCCGTGAGGCGGGCGCGGGGTGGGCGAAGTACCTCGCGCTGACCGGGAGACGGCTGGACGCGACGACGGCCGAACGTCTGCACCTCGTCCAAGTCGTCGTGGAAGAGACCGAGTTGGAGCAGACGGCCCGAGCCGTCGCCGCGCAGATCGCGGCGAACGCGCCGCTCGCTGTGCAAGGCGTCAAGCATGACATCGACGCCTACGCCGAAGCCCCGCTGACCGCCGCTCTCGACCGGACCGCCCTGTCGGCCGCGCTCACCCTCACCTCCGACGACGCGGCGGAGGGATACACGGCCAAGGGCGCCCGCCGCGCGCCCCGCTTCGAGGGAAAATGACCCACGTGTTTTGATCGGTCACTGGTGCGTACGACGAGACAGGGGGATCGATGCACGACAGTGAACTGCTCGCGGACCGGTTCGAGGAGCACCGGGGCCGGCTGCGCGCCGTGGCCTACCGGATGCTGGGATCGCTCAGCGAGGCGGACGACGCCGTCCAGGAGGCGTGGCTGAGGCTCGGCCGCACCGGCTCGGACGAGATCAAGAACCTGGGCGGCTGGCTGACCACCGTGACCGGCCGGGTGTGCCTGGACATGCTGCGCTCGCGCGCCGCGCGCCGCGAGGACCCGCTGGAGCCCTCCGGCACCTTCGTCCCCGACCCGGTGGTCAGCCCGCTCGACCGGATCGACCCCGAACAGGAGGTGCTGCTGGCCGACTCGGTGGGGCTCGCCCTCCTCGTCGTCCTGGAGACCCTGGAACCCGCCGAGCGGCTCGCGTTCGTGCTGCACGACATGTTCGCGGTGCCCTTCGACGACATCGCGCCCGTCGTGGGCCGCAACGCGGCCGCCACCCGGCAGCTCGCCAGCCGGGCGCGCCGTCGGGTCAAGGGAGCCGCACCCGAGCCCGAGCGGGACGCCGTCCGGCAGCGGGAGGTCCTCGGCGCCTTCCTCGCGGCCTCACGCAGCGGGGACTTCGAGGCGCTCGTCGCCGTCCTCGATCCCGATGTCGTGCTGCGTGCCGACGCGGGCGCCCTGGTCGGCGGTGTGACCGTGTCCAAGCTGGTGCGCGGCGCCGAGGCGGTGGCCCGGCAGGCGCTCGCCTTCCGCCGGTTCGCGGCGAGTTCGCGGCTCGTCCAGGTCAACGGCGAAGCGGGCGTCGTCGCGATCGTCGACGGCCGGCCGCAGTCGGTCATGGGTGTCACCGTCGTCGACGGCAGGATCGTCGCGATGCACATCCTGGCCGACCCCGAACGGCTCGCCCGGCTCGATCTCGCGGGGGAGAAGCCGGGGCAGTGACGGTCAGCCGGTGAAGGGACCACGCCCCAGCTGGTCCCGCACCGGCGTGACAGGCGCGCCGACCACGTCCCTGCGCTGCCAGTTGGCGCCGTCCACCACCAGGGTGTGACCGGTGATGAAACGGGCGTAGGGGGACGCCAGGAAGGTGGCGGCCCAGCCGAGTTCGCGGGGGGCGCCGACGCGCAGGGCCGGCTGGCGCCGCCCGAGCGCGTCGCGCACCCCGTCGCCCTCGCCGTCCCCGTCGTCCGCGGTGGTCCCCGCGGTCCCCGTGGCTCCGGTGGCCACCGGAGCCGCCGTGGCCGTCGCGGTCGTGGCCCGGGTCAGATTGCCGCGGATGTCCTCCGTCATGTCCCCGTGCGGCATCAACCCGGGCACCAGACCGTTGACCTGGATGCCGTACGGTCCCCACTCGACGGCGAGTGTCCGCACCAGGCTCTCCACACCCGCCTTGGCCGCCGCGCTGTGCGCGTGACCGGGGCCGCCGGTCCAGGCGTAGGACGCGCCGACGTCGATGACCGACCCGGGCGTGCCTGCCGCCAGATGCCGTCGCCCGAACTCACGGGTCATCAGGAACGTTCCGGTGAGGGTGATGTCGACGACCGCCTGCCAGGCATTGGGGGACATGTCCTCGGTGGCGACGGGGAAGTTCGCGGCCGCGTTGTTGACCAGGACGTCGGGCAGCGGACATGCGTCGAACACCTCGGAGACGCGCTTCGGGTCCCGGATGTCGCAGACGGCGGACTCGACCCTGGTGCCCAGCTTCGCCAACTCGGCCCGGGCGGGAGCGAGATGCCGCTCGCGGCGGCTGACGATCAGAAGGTCGGCGCCCAGCCGCGCGAACTCCGCCGCGATCGCCCTCCCGAGTCCGGTGCCGCCACCGGTGACCAGCACCAGCGAGCCGTCGTACGTCCCGGCCGGCAGGGCGCTCGCGCCCAGCGGGGGAGGGGCGGGGAGACCGGGAAGCGCCGTGGAGTCCATGGCGGATTCGATACCCGGTGCCGACGCGGTACATCCGGCCCCGGAGCACGGGAAAGCCCTCGCGCGGGGTCCGGGAGACCAAGTCGGCTCGGTTCGGGGCGAGTCCGTTTTGAGTAGGGTGGAGGCCATGCACGAGTACGGCAGTACATCCCCTGACCCCCGCACCGAACTGCGCGCCGACTGCGACCGGTGCTTCGGACTGTGCTGCGTCGCCCTTCCCTTCGCCCGCTCGGCCGACTTCGCGATCGACAAGGGCGCGGGCGAGCCCTGCCCGAACCTGCGGAGCGACTCCCGGTGCGGCATCCACACCCGGCTGCGGCCGGCGGGCTTCTCCGGCTGCACGGTCTACGACTGCTTCGGCGCCGGGCAGCACGTCTCCCAGGTGACCTTCGGCGGAGTGGACTGGCGCTCGGGGCCCACGGAGCGCGCCCGGCGGATGTTCGACGTGTTCCCCGTCGTGCGCCACCTCCACGAACTGCTCTGGTACCTGAACGAGGCACTCACGCTCCCCGCCGCGCGGCCGGTGCACGCGGACGTCCGGCGCCTGCTCTCCGCGACCGAGCGCCTCACCCGGGGGACGCCGGAGGAACTGGCCGCGCTGGACGTCGGCGCGCACCGGCAGGAGGTCGGCGAACTGCTGCTGCGGACCAGCGAACTCGTCCGGGCGGGGACCGGCGGGGGCAGGAGGAAGGACCGGCGCGGCGCGGATCTGATGGGCGCCCGTCTCAAGGGTGCCGACCTGCGCGGCGCGAGTCTGCGCGGAGCCCTCCTCATCGCCGCCGACCTCACCGGGGCCGATCTGCGCGGCGCCGATCTGATCGGCGCCGACCTCCGGGACACCGACCTCACCGACGCCGATCTGACCGGGGCGCTCTTCCTCACCCAGCCGCAGCTGAACGCGGCCCGCGGCAGCGCCGGCACCCGGCTCCCGGACTCGGTCTCCCGCCCCGGCCACTGGACCTCTCGAGGCTGAGGGGGCTCCTCGGCCCCGGAGGCGTTCCCCGGCACGGGAGCGGGCCGTACGGCACCTCGTGCGGCCGGGGCCCGCCCGGGGCCGAGAGCCGGGACACCCCGGCCGCGACGGTGGCGGCAGCCGGCCGCGCAGGCCGCGATCGGGGCGTCAGTCGGCCGCCCGGGCCGCGATCGGGGCGTCAGTCGGCCGCCCGGGCCGCGATCGGGGCGTCAGTCGGCCGCCCGGGCCAGGGTCGTCTCCCGCCCCGGCACCACCGGCGCACGCCGTTCCAGGTGCAGGCGCAGTCCCTCCGGCATCAGGGTCAGCCGCTCGGCCACCCGCAGCCGGTAGCCGGGGTCGGGCCGCAGGTCGTAGCGGCGCAGCAGCAGTCCGAGGACCAGCGTCGCCTCGTGCAGCGCGAACTGGCGGCCGATACAGGCGCGCGCGCCGGTGCCGAACGGCTTGAAGGTGTGCGCGGGCCGGGCCCGTACCGCCTTCGCGTCGAAGCGGTCCGGGTCGAACTCCTCCGCGTCGGCGCCCCACACCTGCGGGTCGCGGTGCAGCATCGCGGTCAGGACCAGCGCCCAGGCCCCCTGCCGCATCGGGTGGACACCGCCGAGCACGGTGTCGTGCCGGGCCTCGCGCGCGAACGCCGGTGCCGTCGGCCACAGGCGCAGCGACTCGTCGAGGACCCGGCGGACGTAGCGGAGCCTCGCGACCTGCTCGTAGCCCGGCCGGTCCGTGCCGCCCCAGACGCGTTCGACCTCGGCGCGGGCACGGGCGGCGGCCTCCGGGTGCCGGGAGAGGTAGTGCAGGGCGAAGGACAGGGCGCCCGAGGTGGTCTCGTGGCCGGCGATCAGGAACGTGATGACCTGGCGGCGGATGTTCTCTGGGGTCAGCCGCTCCCCGGTCCCGGGGTGCGCCGTCTCCAGCATGCGGTCCAGCAGGTCGCCGTCGCCGCCGCCGGACCGGCGGGCGGCCACCACGGCGTCGACCGTGCGATTGAGGTACGCCATGTCCGCCGCGTTGCGCCGGGAGGCACCCCGCAGCAGGAGCGGGGCCAGCGGGACCGGGACGACGTTGAGGCGCTGCGCGTAGGTCAGCGTGCCCACCATCGCGTTCACGAAGGGGTGCGGCCGGGAGCGCTCGAACGAGGCGAAGTCGTGGCCGAAGCCGGTCCTGGCGATCGTCTCCAGCGTCAGCTTCGTCATGTCGCCGGGCACGTCCACCGCGCGGCCCGCGGCCTGCTCCCGGTCCCAGTGGTCCGTCAGCCGCTCGGTCACGGCCAGCATCATCGGGTGGTAGCCCTCCATGGCCTCGCGGCTGAAACCGGGGGCGAGGACGTCGTGCGCCAGCTGCCAGTTGGGCTCGTGGTTGTAGGCGGTGAACAGTCCGTCCCCGGCGACCGGGCGCAGGTTGGCCACTCCCAGGCCCACGTGCTTGGCGAACCGCGACTCGTCGGCCAGTTCGGCGGCGAGATCCGCGCCCCAGACGAAGACGATCTCGTTGCGGAAGGCCCGGCGCCGGAAGATCGGTCCGAGCTGCCGCCCGAACCTCATGGAGTCCTGCAGCGGGGAACGGACGTCGGCGCCGACCACGTCGCCGATCAGGGGGACGCGGCGCGGCGGGTGCGGGATGCGGTGCAGCTCCGGCCAGCCCAGCTCCGCGCTGCGGAACCCCTTGGGCCGCGCCGCCTCCTTCGTCTCCGCCATGACGCCAACTCCCTTGCTGATCGGGCAGGTCGAGTCTGTTGTACGCGAGTTCAATAGCGGTGTTCAGTCTGGTCCCGTTGTTGAACCGGCGTCAAGTAAAGTGCGGGCATGACGGGGAAGCAGGGGGAGCGCGCACGCCGCCGGCTCAGCACCGAGGAGCGCCGGGAGCAGCTGCTGTCGGTCGGCGCCCGCCTGTTCTCGGAGAGCCCGTACGACGACGTCTGGATCGAGCAGGTCGCCGAGATCGCCGGAGTCTCGCGCGGACTCCTCTACCACTACTTCCCGACGAAGCGGGACTTCTTCGCCGCCGTGGTCGAGCGGGAGAGCGGGCGGATGCTGCGGATGACCGCGGCGGTGCCCGGTGTCCCGGTGCGCGAGCAACTGGGCGCGGGCCTGGACACCTTCCTCGGGTACGTGCAGGAGCACGCGCACGGGTTCCGCGCCTTCCACCGCGCCGACGCGGCCGGTGACCAGGCCGTGCGCCGGGTCTACCGGCAGGCGCTGGCCGCGCAGGAGCAGCAGATCCTCCAGGCCCTGGCCGCGGATCCCGAACTCGGGCGGTCCGCCGAGGACCGGCCCGAACTGCGGATCGCCGTCCGCGGGTGGCTGGCGTTCACCACGGCCGTGTGCCTGGAGTGGCTCCGGGGCGCGGACCTGACCCGTGACCAGGTGCGGGACCTGTGTGCGCGGGCGCTGCTCGGCGCGATCACGCCCTGAGGCCAGGCCTCCGCGGTGACCGCGACCGCCCCTTCGGCGGGCGTGGACCCGCCGTCTTCCGGCGGGTGTGGACCCGGCGTCGTGCCCATCGGTGGGCGATGCGTGGTTGGCGTACGCCCCGATCTTCGATAGGTTAGGCAAGCCTTACCTAAGGAGGAAGCTGATGGGTGACCGTCACACCTGGACGGCCGCGCCCGCCGCGGCGGAGCATGCCCGCTCGGTGCTCGCCACGGCCTGGTCCTGCGCGGTGAGCGCCGAGGGCGGCCGGGAGGAGTTCGTCGGCTCGCACTCCGTCACCGAGGACGGCCGGGTGCTCCTGCGGGTGCCCGAGGACAGCGCGCTGCTCGCCGCCGCCATCTGCTCGCCGCGCGGAGAACCGTCCGCCGTGCTGGAGTTCGCCGATGTCGCGCCGGTTCCCGTACGGAACCGGATCCGGGCCCGGCTCTGGCTGGCCGGCTGGTTCGTCCCCGAGGACGGGCAGCTGTCGTTCCGCACCACCCGCGCGGTGCTGCGCCGGCCCGACGGGACCGTGGTGGTCGACCTGGACGAACTGGCCGACGCCCGGCCCGACCCGCTCGCCCTCGCCGAGGCCCACCTCCTCACCCATCTCGCCGACGCCCACCCGGACGCCGTCGAGCGGCTCACCCGCCTGGTCGAACCGGACAGCCTGCACGGCGCGGTACGCGTCCAGCCCCTCGCCGTGGACCGCCACGGATTCACCCTGCGCATCGAACGGGCGCGCGGCAACGGCGACGTACGCCTGCCGTTCCACGCGCCCGCCGACGACGTCTCCCAGCTCACGGAGCGCATGCACGTCCTGCTCACGCAGGCGAGCCTCGCCGCCTCCTGCCACCGCCCCCTACAGCGGCAGCGCACAGACCGCGAGGGGTGAGGCGAACGGCTCGCCCGCGCGCCGGAGTTCACCGCTGTCCTGGTCGACCCGGAAGACCGTGACCGTGCTCGACCGCTGGTTGGCCGCGAACAGCAGCCGGCCGTCCGGCGAGAGGGCGATGTGGCGCGGGAAGTCGCCGCCGACCGGCACCGTGTCCAGCAGTCGCAGCCGGGCGCCCTCCGCCTCGATCGCGTACCGCGTCAGGCTGTTGTGGCCCCGGTTGGCGAGAAACGCGTACGAACCGTTCGGCGTCACCAGGATCTCGGCCGGGTAACTCGTGCCGCTTCCCGTGCCCGTGGACTGCGGCTCGCCGACCGTGAGCCGGCCGGTCGCCGGGTCGTAGCCGCACACCGTCACGGTGTCGTCCACCTCGTCGGCGAGATACGCGTACCGGCCGCCGGGGTGGAACGTGAGATGGCGCGGGCCCGCGCCCGGCCTCGTCCGCGCCCGGGAGACCTCGGTGAGCGTGCCCCGGGTCCCGTCCAGCCGGTAGGTGTACACCGTGTCGGTGCCCAGGTCGACGGCGAGCAGATGCCCGCCGTCCGGACTCGTGACGAACTGGTGCGCGTGCGGGCCCTGTTGGCCGGGACCGGGCCCCGGGGACGTGTGCGTGACCAGATCGGTGCGCTCGCCGAGCGCGCCGGACGCCCCGATGGGATGCACCGCGACGCTCCCCGAGGCGTAGTTCGCGCTCAGCAGCCAGCGGCCGCCCGGATGCACGGACAGATGGCAGGGGCCCGCGCCACCGGTGGAGCGGCTGCCGAGCACCTGGTTCTCCGGGAGACGGACCGCCGTCACCGCGCCCGCGCCCTGCTCGTCGACGGCGTACAGCGTCCGGCCGTCCGGGTGGACCGCGAGGAAGGACGGGTTGTCGACACCCGTCACCACGCCGCCGCCGGTGATCTCACCGGTCGCCGGGTCGTACGTGGCGACACCGATCCCCTTCCCGCCGCCGTCGCCCGAGGTGTAGGTGCCCAGGAACAGCGGCCGCGGACCGGAGCGGGGAGCCGGGGACGACGGTGCCGAGGCGGACGCGGACGGAGACGCCGACGCGGAGACGGGGGGACCGGCCGGCGGTGTCCTCGGGGGCGGCGCCGCCGCGGCGGGGTCCGCCCGGGGCGCGGCGCATGCGGGGACCGTCGCGATCCCGGCGGCCCCCGCCAGCACGCCGACGAAGCGGCGTCTGGTCCAGCCGCCGCCCGTGCCGCGCGACGGCCGTGCACCACTGCTCATGCCTGCACCTCGGGGTGTTCGGTTGCCTCGGCCGGAACGGCCACCTTGGCGTGCGACACCCCGTAAGTGCAAGAACAGTCCTGCGCGTTGCGTCGTGCGCAACGCGGGGGCGGCCACCGGTCGCCGTCCTCGACGGGCTCGCCCGGCCCGTCACCGACCGGCTGCACCGGGCGAGCGGGAACGACCGGACACCGTACTCGTCACCTGGAACGACCGGAGGCGGTGGAACGGTTCCGGGGGCGGCGCGGCAGGCGCAGCCGGTTCTGCATCCGGGTCAGACGCGGCCGGCGCTCGTGCTGCTCACGGGTGCAGCGGTCCAGCTCCTCGAACAGCCGCCGGCTGCGGTGCTCGGTGTCCAGCTCGTCGAGGATGCGGGTGATCTCGCTCAGGACGGAGCCGTGGAGCTGCCACTGGCTCGGGTCGCGCCGGATCTCCTCCAGGAACAGCCGGGCCAGTTTGTCGCGGGTCGCGGCGGCGGTGGCGAGCTCCGCGCTGAGCCGCTCCTCGGCGGACACCGCGTTCTGGGTGACATCGGTGGTCACCAGCACCGCGAAGCTGACGATCGCGTCGGCGACCTCGGACATCAGCTCCTGCAGGACGGCCCCGGCCCGCGGTTCGAACAGGGGCCGTGGTTCGCGCTCCTTGGCCAGGTCGGTGAGGCTGCGCGCGATGACCCGCAGGACCACCGTGCAGATCTCCAGGGTGTCCAGACCGGTGCGCAGCACGACCCGGTGCAGCAGCCCCTCGCGAACCCGCGGGTTGAGCTTCAGGCTGTCCTCGGCCTGCCGCAGGGCCGCGTCCACCCCGGCGATGTCGTTGTCGAGCCGGCGGGCCTCGTGCAGCCGCTCGGCCGCCACGTGGAACGGCGTGTGCGCGACGGCGCCCTCGCCGACCCGCAGCATCAGCTGCCGCATCCGGCGTGCCAGGTCCTCGATCTGCTCCCCGGCCACGCCGACCCACACGGGCGGCGCGAGCACGAGGTTGCAGGCGAGGCCGACGACCGCCCCGATCAGTGTCTCCAGCACACGGGCCCACGCGGTGCTGCCCACGCGGGTGACACCGAGGACCAGCATGGCGCTGATCGCCACCTCCGGCACGAACTCGTCGACCCGGACGAGATGTCCCACCACCAACGAGGCGAGGATGATCAGACCCAGACTCCACCAGGTCAGGCCCACCAGGCTGCTGAAGCCGATGGCGATGACGACGCCCACCACCACGGAGTTCACCCGCCGGATCGCCGTGGTGATCGTCGAGTACAGGGTGACCTGCACGACCAGCAGCGCGGTCAGGGGAGCGGTCAGCGGCGCGGGCTCGGGACTGAGGTGGATGGCCACCACGTACGCGATCGTCGCGGCGGCCGTCGAACGGAGTGTCTGGACGACCACCGGCTCCCGGCGCCGCTCCACGATCTTCGCGACGGATGCCGTCCACTCACCACGTGCCTCGTGCATCCTTGGGGCCTTCCCGTTTAACACGGGTACCGAACGTGCCGATTGCGGACCGAAGCTGTCCGCAAGGGGTCCTAGATTGAAGGCATCAGCTGGGTCCGACCGCATCAGGAGGCACGGAATGAGCGCAACGAGCAACGTCGAGGGCATCGAACTGCTGACCCTGTCGCACGACCGGCTGCGCGCCGTGGCCGCGGGCGTGCCGGAGGGCGCGTGGTCGGCGCCGACGCCGTGCAGCGAGTGGACGGCGGCCCAGGTGCTCGACCACGCCCGGCTCGACCAGCAGGCGTACGGCGCGGCGGTCACCGGCACCGGGTGGCCCGAGGCGGACCCCTTCCACCCGGTCGGCGCTCTGGAGGGCGACGTGGCGGCGGAGCTCGACAAGGTCCTCGCCGAAGTCGCCGGCGTCTACGCCGGGCTGCCCGCCGACGCCGAGGAGGTGGCGACACCGCTCGGGCCGCTGCCGTTCCCGGTGGCCGCCGCCGCGGCCGCCATGGACGCGGCCGTGCACGCCTGGGACATCGCCGTGGCGACCGGCCAGGCGTCCCCCCTCGACGACGCCCTGGCCGGTGGCGCCCGGCTCGCGGCGGACCGGCTGGCCGACCACCTGCGCGACTCCTTCGGCGTGTTTGCCGCCGCCCGCGAGGTTCCGGAGGGCGCCGGCCGGGCCGAGGCGCTGCTCGCCTTCCTGGGCCGCGACCCGCACTGGGCTCCCGCCGGATCCTGAGAAGCCCGAGGCGACGGCCCCGCCCGTTCCCGGGAAGTCCGCGGGGGCGGGCGACGGGCCCGCGGGACGGTTTCAGTCGCGCAGCTTCGCCAGGAAGGCGGACAGATTGCCGACCGTCCGGGCGATCTGCTGTTCCGTCGTGAGGGTCTCCTCGAAGCGGCTTCCCGACCGGAGGGCCTTCTTCCCCCGGACGTAGAGGGAGCAGGCGAGGTCCTCGCAGACGTAGATGCCGACCGAGTTGCCCTCGCGGCCCGCCGCGCCCGCCTTGCGCGCCGTCATCAGCGACACTCCGCCGCCCGGGTGCGTCGTCAGGCACAGCGAGCACATGCTGCGGTGCGGGAACCCGCGCCGGGACGAGGGGAGGCGCAGGGTGACGCCCACGAGGCTCCCGTCCCGTTCGGACACGAGACAGCTCCGGTCGGGCGCGCCGGGATCTCGCCAGCCCAGGAAGTCCAGGTCGCCCCAGGGGCGCTCGTCCAGATCGCGCGGTGTCGCGAGCCGCTTCGCCTCGCCCCTGGAACAGTTGATGAACGAGGTGCGGATGTCCTGCTCGGTGAGCGGTCTCATGGGGCCTCCAGGTGTCGACGATAAAAACCTAGGGGTCCTAGGTTTTTATCGAAGGTACATAGTCCCAGGAGCGGGAGCCAGCGGATTTCGGGACCTGTGGACGCCGTTGCGCGAGGGCTGCGGACGCGTGGGGTCACCTGGCACAGTGGCCTCATGGGCGAGGGGGACGCGGGAGTCGGCACGGACGGGTGGCAGCGGGCCGGGCGGGCCCTCCTGGAGGCCGGGCTGCCGCCCGGGAGTCTGGCCGGCCGCCGGGTCCTGTCCGGGGGCACGTACAACGCCGTCGAGGAACTGACGCTCACCGACGGCAGCCGTTACGTGTTGAAGGTCCCGCCGCCGCCCACCGTTCCCGCCCTGGCGTACGAGCGGCGACTCCTGCTCTCCGAGGCGGAGTTCTACCGCCGGGCCGCCGTCGTCGGTGTACCGGCGCCCTCGCCGGTGGGAGACCGCCGCGACGGCCACCTGCTGATGACGCACTGTCCCGGAGAGCCCTGGGCGGACCTCCCCGAGGGCGAACGCGGGCCGCTCCGGAGGGAGTTGGGTCACCTCGTGGCCCGGCTGCACAGGGTGACCGGCCCGGGCTTCGGCTATCCCTCCGGCGCACTCGGCCCGCTCGCCCCCGACTGGCGGGCCGCCTTCACCGGGATGTACGAGGCCGTCCTGGACGACGCCCGCGACTACGGTGCCTGGCTGCCGCGCCCCGTGGACGAGGTGGCGCGGACGGCACGGACCGCCTTCGGTGCCCTGGACGAGGTCACCGTCCCCCGGCTCGTCCACTTCGACCTGTGGAGGGGCAACATCCTGGTCGAGCGGGCGGAGACGGGGCCGCGCATCGGCGGCCTGATCGACGGCGAGCGCATGTTCTGGGGAGACCCGCTCGCCGACTTCGTCTCCCTGGCCCTGCTCGGGGACATCCGGAAGGACATCGACTTCCTGACGGGATACCGGGAAGCGGGAGGGGTAGCCGAGTTCGGCGCCGCGGTGAGCAGGCGGCTGGCCCTGTACCGCAGTTACCTCTATCTGATCATGCTCGTCGAGACCGTCCCCCGCGCGGTCGACGGCGAACGGGTCGCCTGGGTGCGCGAGGTGGTGGCCCCGCAGCTGACGGCCGCCCTCGACGAGGTCGGCCGGGGTGCGAACACCCCGGCCGACAAAGGTTTTTAGTGCCTGTCGCAGCGCCGGGCCCCGTGGGCCCCGGCGAGGCCTCAGGCCGCCTTGCTCGCCCTCCCGCGGTGCTCGCCGACGATCTCCGCGTAGCGGTGGCCGCTGCCCTTGATCGTGCGTACCTGCGTCTTGTAGTCGACGTGCACGAGACCGAACCGCTTGTCGTAGCCGTACGCCCACTCGAAGTTGTCCAGCAGCGACCAGGCGAAGTAGCCGGCCAGCGGAACGCCCTTGCGGGCCGCCGAGGCGCAGGCCGCCAGGTGCTGTTCGAGATAGGCGACCCGCTCGGGGTCGTGGACGGTGCCGTCGGGGCGTACGACGTCGGGATAGGCCGAGCCGTTCTCCGTGACGTACAGCTTGCGGGCGCCGTACTCGTTCGTCAGACGCAGCAGCAGACGCTCGATGCCGGCGGCCTCCACCTCCCAGTCCATGCCCGTGACGGGCACGCCGGGCCGGCTGATCTGCCGTGCGTACGGGGCCGGACCGGTCGGGTCGTCGACCACGTGGGACGGGAAGTAGTAGTTCAGGCCCAGCCAGTCCAGCGGCGCGGCCATCGTCTCCAGGTCGCCCGCGACCTCCGGGAGTTCGACCCCGTAGACCTCGACCATGTCGGCGGGGAAGCCGCGGCCGTGCACCGGGTCGAGCCACCAGCGGTTGGTGTGCCCGTCCTGCCGCTTCGCCGCCGCGACGTCCTCCGGGCGGTCGGTGGCCGCCTCGATGCTGCCCAGGTTGTTGACGATGCCGATCTGCGCGCCCGGCACGGCCGCGCGGATCGCCTGCGTGGCGAGTCCGTGGCCGAGCAGCAGGTGGTACGAGGCCCGGACCGCGGCCGTGAGGTCGGTCAGGCCGGGGGCCATCCGCCCCTCCAGGTGGCCGATCCAGGCCGAGCACAGCGGCTCGTTGAGGGTGGTCCAGTGCCGGACGCGGTCGCCGAGCCGCTCCGCGACCGCCGACGCGTAGGCGGCGAGGTGGTGCGCGGTGTCGCGGGCGGGCCAGCCGCCGCGGTCCTGGAGCACCTGGGGCAGGTCCCAGTGGTAGAGCGTGACCGAGGGCGTGATGCCCGCCTCCAGCAGGCCGTCGATCAACGCGTCGTAGTAGTCGAGCCCCTTGGTGTTGACCGGGCCGTCGCCTCCCGGCATCACCCGGGGCCAGGCGACCGACAGCCGGTAGGCGTTGGTGCCGAGCCGGCGCATGAGGGCGATGTCCTCGCGCCAGCGGTGGTAGTGATCGCAGGCGACGTCCCCGTCGTCACCGTTGTCGATCTTGCCGGGCGTGTGCGAGAACGTGTCCCAGATGGAGGGGGAGCGGCCGTCCTCGGTGACGGCGCCCTCGATCTGGTAGGCCGACGTGGCCGTGCCCCACAGGAAGTCCTCGGGGAAGGCGGCAAGGTCGATGGTCACTGAAGTCCCTTCGTCATCAATGGGGCCGATGTCCTCGGCGGGGCCGGTCACTTGACGGCTCCCGCCGTCAGACCGGCGACGAGATAGCGCTGGAGCAGCAGGAAGCCGGCCACCACGGGGACGCTGACGACCAGCGAGGCGGCCATGATCTGGTTCCAGTACACGTCGTTGAGCGTGGAGTAGCCCTGCAGGCCGACGGCGAGGGTGCGGGTGGCGTCGTTGGTCATGACCGACGCGAACAGCACTTCGCCCCAGGCGGTCATGAAGGCGTAGACGGCCACCGCGACGATGCCGGGGATGGCCGCCGGGACGACGACGCGGAACAGCGCTCCGAGCGGTCCGCAGCCGTCCACGAGGGCCGCCTCGTCGAGATCGCGGGGCACCGAGTCGAAGTACCCGATCAGCATCCAGATCGAGAACGGCAGCGAGAAGGTCAGATACGTGAGGATCAGACCGCCGCGCGAGCCGAACAGCGCGATCCCGGTGGCGTTGCCGATGTTGACGTAGATGAGGAACAGCGGCAGCAGGAAGAGGATGCCGGGGAACATCTGCGTGGACAGCACGGTGACCGTGAAGACGCGCTTGCCGCGGAACTCGTAGCGGCTGACGGCGTAGGCGGAGAACACGGCGATCACGACCGAGCAGGCCGTGGCCGCCCCCGCCACGATCAGCGAGTTCACGAAGTACTTCGCCAGCGGCACCGTCGACCAGATGTCGATGTACGGCCGAATCGTCAGTCCGCTCGGGATCCAGCGGAACTTCCCCGAGACGTCCGCGAGCGGCTTGAGCGAGCTGGAGACCATCACGTAGACGGGCACCAGGACGAAGCTCGTGAGCAGGGTGAGGAAGATCCGCCGGGACCACAGGAAGGACCGCGGCGGGGCCATCGGGGAGCGGGGCGTGGTGGAGGTGCTAGACATCGGCCGTCTTCCTTCCCCGGGAGGTCAGCAGCAGGTAGGCGCCGGTCACCACGAGCAGGAAGAGCAGCAGCAGTACGGACATCGCCGAGCCGGTGCCGAAGTTCCAGGTGACGAAGGACGCCTGGTAGATGTGGACCGAGATGAGGTCCGCCGAGTCCGGGGCGGTCTTGCCGAACAGGACGAACGGTGTGTTGAAGTCGTTGAACGTCCACAGGAACAGCACCAGCACCAGGACCTGGTTGACCGGCCGCAGCGACGGCAGGGTGATGCGGCGCAGCTGCTGCCACAGACCGGCGCCGTCCAGGGCGGCGGCCTCGTACAGCTCGCCCGGGATGTTCTGCAGGCCCGCCATGACGATCAGGAAGGCGAACGGCCAGCCCTTCCACACCGACACGGTGAGCAGCGCGTAGAAGCTGTTGTCGCCGATCAGCCAGAAGGACGGCTTGTCGGTGAGGTGCAGCTGGTCGTGCAGGACGTGGTTCACCAGGCCGTTGTCGTGCTGGAACATGAACACCCAGGTGATCACGGCCGCGTAGACGGGCAGCGCGTACGGCACCAGGAACAGCGCCCGCAGCACACCGCGTCCGACGAAGTTGTCCTGCATGTAGACGGCGGCCGCCGTACCGATCAGCCAGCACAGGCCGACCGAGAGCAGGGTGAAGGCGATGGTGACGAAGAAGGAGTGCAGCAGCGCCTCGCCGACGGGCTCGTCGAAGTGCACCGACACCGAGTAGTTGTCGAAGCCGGCCCAGGGCGCCGTGCTCCAGTCACGGATGTAGAACTGCGTGAGCTCCTTGAAGCTCATCACGATGCCGATCACCATCGGCACCAGGTGCACCAGGAGTTCGAGCACCAGCGCGGGCAGAAGCAGCAGGTAGGGGAGTCCGATGCGCTTGATCCGCCCGGTGCGGCGCGGGCCGCGCGCCGCACCGGGGGAGCTCTTGCGCACCGTCCGCTCGCCGGGTTCGGCGGAAGCGGCGGTCGTGGTGGTCATGAGGGTGTCCGCACTCACTTCTTCGGCATCTGCTGCTGGGCCTTCTCGAGCGCCGCCTTCACCGACGCGGTGGTCACCGCGCGTCCGCCGGCCGCGTCGGCGAACAGGCCCTTGACGGCCGTACCGACCGCGGTCTCGAACTGCGACTCGTCGGCGACCTGCGGCAGCGCCGCCGCGCTCTTGGCCAGGGTGTCCTTCAGAACCGCGTTCGAGGGGGAGTTGAACGCGGTGTCCGTCTGGGCGGTCTTGACCGGCGGGATCGAGGTGTACGCGCCGTTGAGGATCTTCTGCTCGGCGTCACTGGTCAGGAACTTCACGAACTTCGTGGCGCCGTCGAGGTTCTTGGTGTTCTTGAACACCGCGAGGTTGATGCCCGCGACCATCGAGTTGACGTTCGTGCCCGTGCCCGGGGTGCCGGACTGCACGGGCACCGGGGCGATCCCGTACGCGTCGTCGGCCATGCCCTGCGACTTGAGGTTGGCGGCCGCGGACTGCCACAGCAGCATCGCGTTCTTGCCCTTGGCGAAGTCGCTCACCGACTGGTTCTGGGCGTACTCGGCGTTGCCCGGGGCGATGATCTTGTCCTTGGCCATCAGGTCGACGTACTGCTTGACCGCGGCGACGACCCCGTCGTTGGTGAAGTCGGCCTTGCCGTCGGCGGTGAAGAAGTCCGCGCCGTGCTGCTTGGCGAAGACGAAGGTGTGGTGGATGTTCTCCGAGGCGTTCGACCCCTCCGCGCCGAGGCCCCAGTGACCGCCCTTGGAGAGCTTCTTGCCGTCGGCGACCAGCTCGTCCCAGGTGGCCGGCGGGTTCGCGATCCCGGCGTCGGCGAACATCTTCTTGTTGTAGTAGAGCGCGTACGCCATCGAGTACAGCGGCACCGCGGCGGGGTCCTTGCCCTCGGCGCCCGTCGAGCCGAGCGCGGAGTCGACGAACCTGTCCTTGCCGCCGATCTTGGCGAAGTTCTTCGCGTCCCACGGCAGCAGCGCGCCGGTGGCCTGCAGCGAGGCGCTCCAGGTGTTGCCTATGTTCAGGACGTCGGGGCCCTGACCGGAGGTGGTGGCGGTGAGGATGCGGTTCAGCAGGTCGGACCAGGGCACGACCTCCAGCTTCACCTTGATGCCGGTGTCCTTCTCGAACTTGGCCAGTTCGGGCGCGAGCACCTTCTTGTCGATCTCGATGCTGGCGCCCTGGTTGGACGCCCAGTACGTGAGCGTCTTCGGCGAGGCGTTGGACCCGCCGCTCGACGAGCCGCCGCCACAGGCGGTCGCGGCGGTCAGCAGGGTGATGGTGACCGCACCGGCGGCCGCGGCTCGGATTCTGCGCATGGCTGGTTCTGTCCCTTTCCCGGAGGGAGCGATGACGGCGTCCGTGTTCACTTCCCGAACGACCCTCATGGCTTAATTTAGGACGTGAGTTAAGACCCGGAAGAAAGTCGCGTCAAGGGATCGCGCAGGGGTATCTTGCAGGTCGGGCAGGCCGGAAGGGACATCACATGGCGGGTCGGAACGGGCGGACAGTGCGTGACCTGCGGCGGGGCAACCGGACCGCCGTACTACAACGGTTGTATTTCGACGGGCCGCTGAGCCGCTACGAACTCGGTCCGGCGACCGGTCTGAGTTCCGGATCCATCAGCAACGTGGTCGCCGAACTCGTCACCGACGGCCTCGTCGAGGAGGCCGGAAGCGTCGACTCCGACGGCGGCCGCCCCCGCACCCTGCTGCGTGTCGTGCCCGGCAGCGGCCACATGATCGGCGTCGATGTCGGCGAGACCCGCGTCCGCATCGAGCTGTTCGACCTGACCCTCACCGAACTCGCCCGCGCCGAAAGGCCGTTGGAGCGCCAGGGATACGAGGCCGACCGGCCGCTCCGGCGTCAGGAGTACGACGTCGACGTCATCGTCGGCCACATCCGCGACGGCATCGCCGAGGTCCTGGCCGAGGCGGACATCGCCCCCGGACAGCTCCTCGGCGTCGGCATAGGAGTCCCCGGCATCGTCGCCCGCACCCCCGAGCTCGGCGCGGTCGTGCACGGCCAGACCATCGGCTGGGACGCCGTCCCGCTGGAATCCCTGCTCCGCTCCGCCTGCGAACTCCCCGACACCGTTCCGTACTTCGCGGACAACGGCGCCCGCACTCTCGGCCAGGCCGAGATGTGGTTCGGCGCCGGACGCGGCGCCCGCAACGCGGTCGTCGTGCTCTTCGGCTCCGGCGTCGGCGCCTCCCTCGTCACCGAGGACGTCGAGAACGGCCGGTCCGTCGAGTGGGGGCACCTGACCGTCCGCGTCAGGGGCCGTCGCTGCCGCTGCGGCGCCCTCGGCTGCCTGGAGGCGTACGCGGGCGCGGAGGCGCTCCTCGACCGCTGGCGCGAGGAGGGCGGGCGGCCGCCGGAGGACACGGACGAGGAGACCGCGCTCACCGCGATGCTCGCCGCCGCCTACCCGCCCGAGGGCACCGAGCCCGACCCCGTCGCGCTCGCCGTCCTGGAGGAGACCGCGGAATACCTGGGCGCGGGCCTCTCCGACCTGATCAACCTCTTCCAGCCCGAACGCATCCTCATCGGCGGCTGGGCCGGCCTCCAGCTCGGCTCCCGCTTCCTGCCCGCCGTCCGCCGGTACGCCTCCTCGTACGCCCTGAACTATCCCGCCCAGCACGTCACCGTGGACCTCGGCCGCCTCGGCCCCGACGCCGTCACGGTCGGCGCCGCGATCCTGCCGCTGGCCGACTTCTTCGCCCGCGGCGGCCGGCGCGCCGAGCCCGCGCCGGCGGGGCCGTCCCCCGCCTGGCGCACGGCCCTGGAGGAGCGGGCGCCGCACTGAACCGCTCCGGCGTCCGCCCGGCCCCCCAAGGTGCGTGACCTCCGGTGCGTGACTTCCGCCGCGCATGACCTCCGAGGTGCATGACCTCCGGGGTAATCGACGCCGTCGCCGCCTCCCGGAAGCATGGAGGGCACAGCGCCCCGCCCTCGTACCAACGGATCCCGGGAGGACCCATGCCGTACTTCGCGAGCCCCGTCGACGCCGCCCGGCTGCACTTCGTCGACTACGGCCCGGCCACCGGCCAGGTCGTCGTCTTCGTCAACAGCTCCTACTTCGGTACGGAGATGTGGGAGTACCAGATGCTGCCGCTCGCCGAGGCCGGGTACCGCTGCGTCGGGTTCGACCGGCGCGGACACGGCCGGTCCGACGACGTCTGGGGAGGATTCGACCTCGACAGCCTCGCCGACGACGTCGACGGACTGCTCCGGCACCTCGATCTGCGGGAGGTCACCCTGGTCGGGCACTCCGTCGGGGCCGCCGAGGTCGTCCGCTGTCTGACCCGGCACGGGGCGGAGCGGGTGGCGCGCGTGGCGCTGGTCGCCGGGATGACGCCGGGCCCGGTGCGGTCCGTGAATCATCCCGGCGGGATCGACCCGGCCCTCGTCGAGGAGGGCAACAAGGCGTTCCGCCACGACCGGGCCGCGTTCTTCGAGGGCGGCGCCGACGCGTTCTTCGCCCTCGGCCTGCCCGGCAACGACCTCTCCGAGGCCTACGTACGGTCCATGATCGACCGCTGCCACGGTGCCACCGCACGTGCCGGGGCCGCCCTCGGCGACCTCGTCGTCACCCTGGACGTCGCGCCCGAGCTGGCGAAGATCGATGTGCCGGCGCTCGTCGTGCACGGAACGCACGACGAGTCGGCGCCGCTGGACCTGACCGCCCGCCGGGCCGCGGAGCTGCTGCCCGACGGCACGCTCAAGGTCTACGAGAACGCCGGGCACGGCCTGTTCGCCACACACCGCGACCAACTCACCGCGGATCTGCGGGAGTTCATGGCCGGAGTATGAGAACGCCGACACGTCCGCGGCGGCGGCGACGGCCCGGCCCCGGGCAGAGGAAAGGCCCCGACCGGACGGGGGAATCTCGGTCGGGGCCGTCTGCGGTGGGCGCCGATGGCGGTCGCCTCGCGGCGAGACGCTCCACAGGGCTTCAGCCGGACGATCGTCCCTGCGGGCAGAGGTGAGGCCCGGGGACACTGTCCCATCCACACCCACGGTTTGTTCAACGGGTAACTACCTATGGGTGTTCCCCGGAACGGTGCCCCCGGCGGTGACGTGCGTCACGGCGTCTCGCGGGTCCGGGTCCAGGTGAGCAGGTGCTCCAGGGGCCAGGTGGTGACGACACGCTCCGGCGGCACCCCGCACTCCTCGGCCCGCGCGCACCCGTGGATCTGCCAGTCCAGCTGTCCGGGGGCGTGCGCGTCCGTGTCCAGGGAGAACAGGACACCCGCGTCGACCGCCTGGCGCAGCAGCCGGCGCGGCGGGTCGAGGCGTTCCGGACGGCTGTTGATCTCGACGGCCGTGCCGGTCTCCGCACAGGCGGCGAAGACCGCCTCCGCGTCGAACGCGGACTCGGGCCGGCCGCGGCCCCCGATCAGCCGGCCGGTGCAGTGGCCGAGGATGTCCGCGTGCGGATCGCGTACGGCGTCGACCATGCGGCGGGTCATCGGCCGCGCGTCCATGCGGAGCTTGGAGTGCACGGACACGACCACCACGTCCAGCCGCTCCAGCAACTCCGGCTCCTGGTCGAGCGACCCGTCGTCGAGGATGTCGCACTCGATCCCGGTGAGCAGCCGGAAGGGGGCCCAGTGCTCGTTCAGGGCGGCGACGACCTTCAGTTGCTCCCGCAGCCGCTCCGGCGACAGGCCGTTCGCCACGGTCAGCCGGGGCGAGTGGTCGGTGAGCACCGCCCACTCGTGGCCGAGCAGAGCCGCCGTGCGCCCCATCTCCTCGATCGGGCTGCCGCCGTCCGACCAGTCGGAGTGCAGATGACAGTCCCCTCGCAGCAGCTCCCGCAGACCCTCACCGCCCTCGGCGAGAGGTCCCGCGGCCTGCTTCTCCACCTTCTCCAGGTAGGCCGGCACCTCGCCGGCCAGTGCCTCCCGCACCACCTGTGCGGTCTTCGGACCGATGCCCTTGAGCGACTCCAGCGTCCCGTGCTCCGCGCGCTCACGGACCTCGTCGGGGGACAGCCCGGCGAGCAGGGTCCGCGCCGTGCGGAAGGCCCGTACGCGATAGGTGGGCGCCAGACTCCGCTCCAGCAGGAACGCGATCCGGTCCAGGGCCTCGACGGGGTCCATCGGCATTCCTTCCTGCTCCTTCCTGCTCCTCCCTGCTCCTCCCTGGTCCTCTCTGCTCCTCCCCGCGGTCGCGTCGGCCGTCGCACGCTCCCCCCAGCGTTGCCGAGCCGCCGCCGGACCGCACGGTGGACGTCCGGCGCGGGGGCGCTGCCGGGCTCCGGCGCCCGGAGCTCGGAACCTCACCCGGCCGGGTGAACGGCCGGCACCCGCCGTCGCACCCGCGCCCGGCCGTACGGGCGGCGGCCTCCCGGCACTCCGCCGCTGACCAGCGGAAAGCGCGGTAACGCCCTTACGCTCTAGTCATGACCGAAAGCGCGAGCCCTCACATCTCCCACCCACGGATCATGGTGCTCGGGGTGCAGCCGGGCACGCCGCCGTTCCGGATCATGGAGATCGACGGCGAGATGGTCGGCGAGGCGAAGGCGATCACGGACGTTCTGGAGTACGCGGCCGCGTACGGCATCACGGTCGACGATCTGGACGACCCCGACGTGGTCCGCTGGGTGGGCGGTGACAAGCTCACCTGGCATCCGGGCTGACACGCCCGGCGTCGAGGCGCTCCCGGCTCCCGCGGGAGCGGCGGGGGTGTTCCGAGGGGCGCGTCAGGGCCTTCGGGCCGGCGGCACCGCTCGTCCGTGTCACCCGCCTCGCGCGCGCGTTCCGTCCTGCGCGACCGGGCGGAGACGGGTGAGCAGGTCGTGCCGGCCATGGGCGGACAGGCCGAGTCCGACGGCGGCTTCGAGGCCGACGACACCGGTGAGCAGCCCGAGGACGGCACGGGGCGGGCCGTCCAGCACGAGGTCCGGGTCGGTGGCGCGGCCGAGCCGGGTGTGGATCCCGCCGTCCCGCAGCTCGATGACGGCCGGCTCGTCGGACGCGACGACCTGGATGACCGCCGGTCCGGCGCCGGGATCGGCGTCGGTGGCGAACCAGGCGGGGGCGTAGGCCAGCCATTGCGCCCGGAACGTGTCGTCCGGCCGTTCGGTGGTCATGAGCCGCAGGCCCCACAGCCCGAGCGCCTTCAGTACCGGCTCCAGGGCCAGACCGTCCTCGCTCAGGGCGTACAGGGCCGTGGCGACCGGGGGAGGCGCGTCCTCGCGCGTGATCAGTCCGGCGGCCTCGAGTTCTCTGAGACGGGCCGACAGCAGGTTCGCCGCGATGCCGGGGAGTCCCTTCTTCAAGTCCGTGAACCGGCACGGTCCTTGCAGCAGCAGCTCGCGGACCATCAGCAGCGTCCAGCGGTCTCCCACGACGTCGAGGGCCCGGGCGATCGAGCAGTACTGGCCATAGGTCCGCATGCGTCCAGCGTAGACCAGGGATGGTTTATCTTTCTAACCTTCTGGTTGAGAATTTCTACCATGTGCTCGTAGGCTGGAGCCGTGCCTCGTACACCCGGACGGGAACACCGTCCGGCCGAGCCGGCGGGCGGCGCCGGCGATCGAGAGGACCTCGTGCGATGACCTACGCGGAAACCGCCCTCGACCGGACCATCGACCGACTCCTGAGCGGCCGGCGCGATCTCGACGCCTCGGCCGACGGAGCCCTGGACGACCTCGACCAGTTCCACATCGGCGGCGCCGACGCCGTCGAACGGCTCATCCCCACCCTCGCCCTCGCGCCCGGGGACGTCGTCCTGGACGTCGGTTCCGGATTCGGCGGGCCCGCACGTCAGATCGCCCGCCGGACCGGCAACCACGTCGTCGGCGTCGACATCACCCCGGCCTACGTCGACGCCGCCCGCGACCTCACCGCACGCGCCGGACTGAGCGACGCGGTCCGGTTCCACACGGGGGACATCACGAGCCTGCGGCCCCGTCCCTCCTTCGGGGCCGCGCTCACCCTGCACGTCCAGATGAACGTGCGGGACAAGACGGCCTGGTTCCGGCACATCGCCGAACGCCTCGCCCCCGGTGCGCGCCTGGCCGTCTGGGAGGTCTGCCAACCGTACGAGGCCGACCTGTCCTGGCCCATGCCCTGGTCGCTCGACGGCACCGACAGCTTCGTCGTGTCCGCCGAAACACTCCTCGCCCGCATCGAGGACGCGGGCTTCACGGCCACCGAGTGGGAGAACGAGTCGGCCTGGGTCCGGGAATGGATCGCCGAGACCTTCGCGGACGGCCCGCCCGCGGGCCCCGCCCTGCCGATGCTCCTGGACGACGGCTACACCCGCGTCATCAACTACACCACCGCGCTCGCCGACGGCTCCCTCGAAGTCTGGCGCGGCTGTTTCACCAAGAAGGCGGCCGAGGCCTGAACCCGCGGGTCCGAGCCGAAGCCCGAACCCGCGGGTCCGCGTGGTCCGTCAGCCCACCGTCCACTTCTGGTTGGCGCCGCCGGTGCAGGTCCAGATCTGCAGACGGGTGCCGTTGGCCGCGTTGTTGCCCGTGACGTCCAGGCATTTGTTCGCCTGCGGGTTCACGATGTCGTGCGCCGCGGTGACCGTCCATTTCTGGTTGGGGCCGCCGTTGCAGTCCCAGAGCTGGACCGTCGTGCCGTCCGCCGTGCCGTTGCCCGTGACGTCCAGGCACTTGCCCAGCGCGCGGATCGTGCCGTCCGAGGACACCGTCCACTGCTGGGCGTTGGTCCCGTTGCAGTCGTAGAGCTGTACAGGCGTTCCGTTGGCGGAATTGGCGGCGGCCACGTCCACGCACTTGCCCGCGAGGCCCTTGACCGGACCGCCGGTGCCGCCCGAGCCGTCGCTCGTCGTCACCTTCACCTCGTCGACGACGAGTTGCTGCGGGAAGGAGGTGGAGCCGTCGGGGGCGCCCGGCCAGTATCCGCCGACCGCGAGGTTCAGGATCAGGAAGAACGGCTTGTTGAACACCCAGGTGTTGCCGCCCAGATCGGCGGGTGTGCGCCGCTGGTACACCGTGCCGTCCACCGACCAGGTGATCGAGTCGGGCGCCCAGTCGACCGCGAAGGTGTGGAAGGCGTCCGCGAAGGCCTGGCCGTTCGGGAGGGAGTAGCCGGCGCCGATACCGGCGGAGCCGGAGTACCCGGGACCGTGGATCGTGCCGTGCACGGTGGAGGGCTCGAAGCCGACGTTCTCCATGACGTCGATCTCGCCGGAGTTCGGCCAGCCGACCTGCCCGATGTCACTGCCGAGCATCCAGAACGCCGGCCACATGCCCTGCCCGCGCGGGATCTTCATCCGGGCCTCGACATGACCGTAGGCCGTGGTGAACTTGCCGGAGGTGTTCATCCGGGCCGAGGTGTACTGGCATGTGCCGTACCAGCACTGGTAGTTGGCCGGATTCTCCTTGCGGGCCGTGATCACCAGATGACCCTGGCCGTCGAGCGCGGCGTTCTTGTTGCCCGACGTGTAGTACTGCCGTTCGTGGTTGTTGACGTTGTCGCCGGTCTCCAGCTGCCACTTGGAGGAGTCGACGGCCGAACCGGCGGGACCGTCGAACGTGTCCTGGAAGGTCACGGTCGCGGTGGCCGCGGCCGGACTCGCGTGGGCGGGAGCGACGGCCGTCGAGGCCGAGGCGACGAGTGCGGCGGACAGCGCGGCGAACAGGCATCTGCGCAGCAGGCGTGGGGAGTCCATGACTCTCGTTTCCGTACGGCTGCCCCGGGACGGGTGAGCCGACTGAGGTGGGGGGTTCACGGTGGGGGATCCATGCTTCGCCTCTTGATTTAAGGAGTGAGGTAACGGGCTGTCAATACTTTGGTACGGACCAGCGGTCGAGGTGCGGGATCAGGCGCGAAGGCGCTTCCTGGGGTGCACGGCCCGGCCGAGCCGTCGGCCCAGAAGGAGGTAACCCACCAGCGCCCCGGTCGTGTTGAGGATGACGTCGTCGATGTCGAACGAGCGTCCGGTGATGAGGGCCCCCTGGACGAGCTCGACCAGGAGCATGACCGCCGCGGTGAGCGCGAGGACGCGCAGGATCCCGCGGGTCTTCGGGAACACCACGGGCAGCAGCACGCCGAAGGGCACCCCGAGCACGAGGTTCCCGCCGATCTGCTTGACGGCGTCACGCAGTTCCGGCTGGTCGAGATAGGCCCGCAGCGAGGCGCCCGGGTGAAGGTTGTTGTGGATCAGCGCGGTCGAAGCCGGTGAGGGCTCCAGGGTCAGCCGGGCCAGTGCGACGGCGAACGCCACCATGGCCGCGAACGCGACCAGCATGGCCAGCAGCCGCAAGGGGAGCGCCAGGGCGGTTCCGGTCTCCCGGTCCTTCGCCGGTGTCCGCTTCGGCGTCCGTTCGGGCGTCCGTTTCGGCGATGCTTTCGGCGTCCTGAGGCCGAAGAACGACCGAGGCTTCCCCGGCTTGTTCCGATCCGCCTTCGGCACCGGCTTGTTCCGCGCGGGCTTCCCCCCGTCCGCTCCGGGCTTCGGTGCCGGTTTCCGGCCGGACTTCGCGGCACGAGCGCGCAACGTGGTGCGGACCATGAGACCCTCCCCTTTTCAACTGCCCTCTGGTGCAGCCCGCTTACCCCCGAAAGCGTCGGCGATGCCCGTGGCCCGGCGAAGGGGGCCTTTGAGACAGGGGAGCGGAGAACCTCGCGACCGGTGGTGGCCGGGCCGGCGGGCCGACGGCCGACCGGGCCGACCGCCTCGCCGGGCCGCCGGGGCCGGCGGCGCGCACCGCCCCCGGCCCCGGTCGGACCGGCGCTCGGCCGGGGCGTCGCACGCGCCGCGGACACGGAGTGCCTGGGCGTCCTTCGTCATCTCCGGCATGACGGCTCCCTTCCCTTGCCTCCCTCCATCGGCTGCCCGCCAGGTGGGGACTGCCATCCGGGGTACCGTCCGGGGGCTCAGGCACCGTAGGTGACCGTCACCTCCGTGAAGCCGAGCGAGCGCAGCAGGCCCTCGAGCATGGTGGTGGTGTTCTCCTCGGCCCGCGCGGTGAGGCGGCTGTCCCGCGCGGCCGTGCCGATGTGCCGGGCCGCGAGCCGCTGCACGGCGCGTTCGTCGTTCGGGTTGTCCGAGAACAGGTCACCGATCCGGTCGAGGAGACCACGCTGTTTCGAGACGGCATAGGAGTGGTCGGGGTCCAGGGCGGGCTTGCCCAGTGCCGCGTGCGGCAGACGGAGCGTGGCCGACGTACGGTCGTCGTCGACCGTCACGTCCTTCCCGTCGATGCGCCCGAGATCGACATAGGCGTCTACGGTGCCGGCTCCCACGTAGAGCGTGCGGGTGCCGCGGATCGCGTCGGGCAGGTACTTCGCGTCCTTCTCCAGGTCCACGACCACCTGGAAGTTGCCCGACGCGGCGTCGTAACGGCTCATGTCCTGGATGGACTTGAGCAGTGCGGGGCCCGAGTTGTCGTGGGTCTCCGTGCCGAACACATCGCGCAGTCCCGGCAGTACGGCCAGCCGCAGTCCGGCGAACAGCACCGCGAGCACCAGCACGAAGGCGGAGACGGCCTTGGCCCAGCCGGGCATGCGTTTGATGGACGTCGTCATGTCGACGTTCCTCCTTTCGACCGTCCGTGTACCCGGCAAGTCCCTTGGCAGGCCGCCGGGCGGGTCCCGGTCCGGTCCGGCACTTCGCGAGCGGTTGCGCAACCCGGTCCGCGGCCGGAAATCCCCCGGTCGAAGGCCTGAAAGGTGCCCAGTAGCATGAGGTGCGCGCTGCGGGCCGATCTTGTGCCCGGCGGACGCGGATCCGGTTCGATCATGCGAGGAGCGGACGTGCGTGACATCGCCGTGTTCAGCGGTAGTGCCCATCCAGAGCTCGCGGCCGAGCTCTGCGCGCACCTCGGTGTGCCTCTCAGCCCGACCCGGGTCAGCCGGTTCGCCAACGACTGCCTGGAGGTCCAGCTCCAGGCCAATTGCCGCGAGCGTGACGTCTTCCTCGTGCAGCCCCTCGTCACTCCGGTGCAGGAACACCTGGTCGAGCTGTTGATGATGTGCGACGCGGCGCGTGGTGCCTCCGCCGGGCGGATCACCGTGGTCATGCCGCACTATTCATACGCGCGTTCGGACAAGAAGGACATGCCGCGGATCTCGCTGGGCGGCCGGCTCGTCGCGGACCTGCTGGTGGCGGCCGGGGCGAGCCGTGTCCTCGCGATGACCCTGCACTCCCCGCAGGTGCACGGCTTCTTCTCGGTGCCCGTCGACCATCTGCACGCCCTGCGGGAGCTGGCCGCGCACTTCCGGACCAACGACCTGTCGCGTACGACGGTGGTCTCGCCCGACCTCGGCAACGCCAAGGAGGCCGCCGCGTTCGCGCGGCTGATAGGCGCCCAGGTCGCCGCCGGTGCCAAGCAGCGGTTCGCCGACGACCGCGTGAGCATCAGTTCGGTCATCGGTGAGATCTCCGGCCGCGATGTCATCGTGCTGGACGACGAGATCGCCAAGGGCAGCACGGTCCTCGAACTCCTGGACCGGCTGAGAGAGTTGGGCCCGAGATCGATCAGGGTGGCCTGCACCCACGGACTGTTCGCGGCGGGCGCGCTCAAACGGCTCAGCGAACAGCCCGACGTACTGGAGATCGTGTGCACGAACACCGTGCCGGTCCCGGACGAGGAGTACACCGAGAAGCTGAGCGTCCTGTCCATCGCCCCGGCACTCGCCGAAGCGGTCCGGCGCATTCACAACGGTGAGTCCGTCAGCGCCCTGTTCGACGCGCCCCGGACCGAATAGACGGAGCGAGCGGACACGCAGGGAAGTGGGGCCGCCCGGAGTGTCTCCGGGCGGCCCCATTTCCCGTGGGGCGCTGTGAGGTCAGACGCGGTGGTTCTCGTAGTAGCCGCCTACCTGCTCGTGGTAGCCGACGTCGCCGACGTGCTTGTCCTTGTCGAACTCGGGTGAGTCCTTGATCTGGTCCTTGGTGAGGGCGACATAGATCTTGCGCTCGGCCTCGTCGACCGTCTTGACGGTTCCGGCCGGCAGCAGGACATGCTTCCCGAAGATCCACACGCCGGTGTCGACGACGAGGTACGAGGAGCTGACGTCGTCCGAGTGCTTGTCGACCTTCCCGATACTGCCGTCGGTCGCCTCGACCTTGTACCCGGTCAGATCGGTGCCCGCAATGTGGCCGGTGGTCGCCTGGTAGCCCCAGATGCTGTCACTCATAAAACGGCTCCCTCATCGAAATTATTCGCCGGTCCGCAGAAGAACTGCGGAATCGTACAAGCGTCATCCATATTCGGTGACGTCTTCTCGGAATGTCGGGTTCCCTGCATTTCGGATGCCACACATTCGTGGCGAAGAAATGGTCGATCCGTATGCGCCACCGTGCTCCCGGCAACGAACGCGGGTGGGCTCCGACGCCTCGGCGCCGGGACCCGCCCGGGATCGGCGAGTTGTGCCGCACATGCCTACCGGCGGCATCAGTGGCCCAGTTTGCCGCGGGCCGGATCGCAAAGCCGAGGACCCGTACGACCAGCACGACGAGGGCGATCCACCACAGAGCCGTGCCCTGCCCGACGATCTCCACTCCCGCGGATCTCAGGTATTTTTGCGTAACTCGGAGCGACGGAAATTCTGTGGCCGCGTTCCGAATTCGAGGGTGCGATCAGGTGTGGCGCGGGAGCTGAAAAATCTCTCCACAGGGCCACGGCGTGAGTGGCTGTGCCTGCCGGGCAGGACGTCGGCGCAGACGCTCGCGGGGCCGGGCACGGAACGCTCGACCGGCCCACTCGAGGTGCGTCGAACCGGAGACGGGCCGGACATGAATTCATGGCGGAAGAGCGTCGGCCGCGCCCCAGGAAGTCCTCGACGACCACCGCTCGACGCGCACCGTCCGTGCACGGTCGAGCCGGACCTCGGGCACGAACTCGCGACCGCTGGAGGCGGCCGGCTCCTGATGGACGAGCGCGGCTGCCACGTGCTCATGCCCGCCATGGACGACCTCGGCGACGGGCCACGGCGCAGGGTCGACGCTGGTCGCTGTGGTCTCAACGATCAGTGCTCCGGTCCGGATGGCTCCGGACCCACCTTCTGGGTGACCGTGCTCGGTCGTGGCCAAACAACCACCTCTGCCAGGGTTTCATCCTCGCCCAGGTCCTGAGTCGTCGCCCAGGGCGATGTGCGCCGTGACGCGTTTGCCGGACGGCTCCACCTGGACCTGGAACTTCCGGGTGACGGCCGCGACGATCTCCAGGCCGTGTCGACCGACTCGGAGGGGATCGACGGCACAGACGACCGGCTGGGCGCGGCGGCTGTCGCGCACGGTCACCTCGACCGTGGTCTCCTCGATGCGCAGTTCCATGAATATGGGCCCCGGGGCGTATTTGCGGGCGTTGGTGACCAGCTCGCTGACCACCAGTTGGGTCAGGTCCATCACGCGGGCGGATACGGCAACGTTCTGATCCGCCTGGGCGTGGGTGAGGAAGTCCGCCGCGAGATGGCGTGCTGCGGCGATGCAGGAGTTGTCTCCGCTCAAAGGGACAGCGGTGGTTATGGGGTGAGTGCTCGGCGGCTCCGATTCCTTACCGGACGACTCCATTTTTTGTTCCCTTCGTTACCTGTTGTCCTTATATGTACCCCCGGTGACGTGGAAGATGTTGCTCTCCCGTACATGCTTCGCTGTTCGGGCATGCCGCCCCGGAAGGCCGCCCCCCCGCATCGTGACGAGTGCGTGGCGAAGGCGGCTGGAGTCGGCGCGCCTTGTGAGGGCTGCAGGGCGGTCGGCACAGTCGGCGGGCCGCCCGGGTTCATTCAGGAGCGGACAGCGGCCGGGTCCACGCCGCCGCGGCCGCCTGCGCGGTGGGCTGGATGGCGAAGACCTGTTCCAGACCGACCACGCGGAAGGTCCGGCTGACTCCGTCCGGTACCGCGGCCAGGACGATGGACGCGTCGGTTGCCAGCGCGTGGTTGCGGGCGGCGATGAGAACCGTGATGCCGGTGGAATCGCAGAAGGTGAGCCGGCTCAGGTCGATGACGAGTTGCTGGCCGGCGGAGAGGCCGAGGCCGGGGAGCAGTCTGCGGATGTCCGGCGCGCTGTGATGGTCCAGGGCGCCGGCCAGCTCCACCACCGGGCCCGCCGGTGTGGTGCGGGTGCGGATGGTCAGTTCGTGGGTCACATCTGCTCTTCACTGCTGTGTCGGGGCACGTTGAAGGCCAGGACCGCGGTGTCGTCGTCCACGCCGGTGCCGAAGGTGTCGAGCAGGTCCCGGATCGCGGCCACGGCGTCACGGGCGGTGGTGGGTGCCAGCTCCTGGGCGAACTCCAGCAGGGCTTCGTCGCCGTAGCGGCCGTCGGCGGCACCGGCGAAGTGCGCTTCGGTGAGACCGTCGGTGTGCAGGAACAGCGTGTCGCCGGGGCCGAGGCTGATGGTGGTGGTGGCGATGTGGGCATCGGGCAGGACGCCGATGAGTTGGCCGCCCGGGGTCGGCAGCCAGTCGGCATGACCGTCGGAGCGCATCAGCAGGGCCGGCGGGTGGCCGCCGCTGGCCAGGGTGACCTGGAAGCCGCCCTCGTTCCCGTCCGGGGTGAGCAGGCCGAAGACGACGGTGCAAAAGCGTGGGTCGTCGCTGTTGTACTCGTGATTCAGGACGGTATTGAGATTGGCGAGCACGGCTGCGGGGTCGGGGTCGTACACGGCGGCGGCCCGCAGTGTGTAGCGCGCCAGAGAGGTGATGGCCGCAGCGGCCGCGCCCTTGCCGCAGACGTCGCCCAGGAAGAATCCCCAGGTGCCGGAGTCGAGGGGGAACAGGTCGTAGAAGTCGCCGCCGACCTCGTCCGCGGAGGCGACGTGGTAGTACGCGGCGACGTCCAGGCCGGGCACGTCCACCAGGGTGGGAGGCAGCAGCGCCTTCTGCAGGGCGGCGTTCAGTCGCTTCAGGCGTTCGCGTTCCCGGTCCGATTCCTGCCGGGCTCGCAGGAGTTCGGACTCGTACGTGCGCCGGTCCCGGGCGTCGAAGACAGTGGTGCGGATCAGCAGCGGCTGCCCGTCACTGCCTGTGCGAATGACGGAGGTCGCCAGAACCGGGAGCCGGCCGCCGTCGGCGGTCCTGAGTTCCAGGGCGATGCCGCTGACCTCACCCTGCATACGCAGCAGGGGACCGAAATGGGTTTCGTGGTAGAGCCGGCCTCCGACGGTGAGCAGGTCGGCGAAGTCCTTCCGGCCCACCAGGTCGCTGCTCTCGTAGCCGAGCCAGTTCAGCAGAGTCTGGTTGATCTTCGCGATGCGGCCGTCGAGGCTCGTGGAGAGGTACCCGCACGGAGCATGTTCGTACAAATCCTCCGCGCTGTCCTCCAGCAAGGCGGAGAACATGGCCTGGTCGTCACCCGGCCCAGCGCCCGGGGGAGAACCCTCGCTCTTCCCGTCGTGGTCGGTTCCGCACATCAATGGCCCGCTCCGGCGAAGGCCGCGATCGCGGCAGCTGTCTCTTCGGGGGCGGCGAGCTGCGGACAGTGTCCGGTGGCGTTCAGCGTGATCAGACTGCTGCCGGGAATCTGCGCCTGCACGAAGGCCCCCACCTCCGGCGGGGCGATCGCGTCCTTGGAGCACTGCGCCACGAGGGTCGGGACCCGCACATGGGCAAGGGCCGCCCGATTGTCGGACAAGAACGTGACCCGGGCGAAGACCCGGGCGATGTCGGGATCGGTGCGGCAGAAGCTGTTGGTCAGCTCCTCGCCCAGTGCAGGACGCTCGGGATTGCCCATGATCACCGGGGCCATGGTGCGCGACCAGCCCAGATAGTTCGAGTCCAGGGACTCCAGAAGCTCCTCTATGTCCTCGGCGCTGAACCCGCCCCGATAACCGGAGACCGGGTCGTCGACGAAACGGGGAGAGGGGGTGAGCAGCAGCAGACCGCTGAACGCGTCGGGCTCCTGCGTCGCGGCCACCACACCCATCATGGCGCTCACCGAGTGTCCGACGAACGTCACGGGACCCAGTTCGAGCTCGTGACAGATCTCCAGCACATCCTCGGCGTAGCCGTCGATCGCGGAGTAGCGCCGCTCGCTCCACGACGCCAGGTCGGAGCGCCCTGCCCCCACGTGATCGAAAAGTACCACCGTGAAATCGTGTTCCAACAGCGGCACCACCAGCCGCCACATGTTCTGGTCGCACCCGAATCCGTGCGCGAGCACCACGACAGGGCCGCCCGTCCGGCCGGTCACCCTTATATGGTTCCTGCTCCGCACGTCCATGCAGCCATCCTCGCAGACCGCTCCTGGGCCCGGCCGAAAGTCCCGGCCTGCCGTGGATCACGCGCGATCGTGCCGGCGACGTGTGGATCACCGTCTCGCGGGCACTCAGGGCGATGAGGGCCGCGGGACCCGAGTGCCGACAGGGACAGGACTCGCCCCGACGGAGAGCCGACCGCAGAACGCCGTTGTCACGGACGCGGGAAGCGTCCCCCTCCTCGGTCCTCGGCACACCCGGCAGATTCCTCGGCGGCCCGGCATACGCGAGGGGAGGGCCCAGGTCGTCCCACGGGATACGGGATTTCCGTACATCGGAGGCAGGCAGTGACCACCCAGACGTTCACCCCGTCGGTACCTCATCCCCTGCTGGCGCCGCCCGGGGTGTATCGCCCCCAGCACGACACGCGTCTTCTGGCGCGGGCGCTGAACCGTGAGTTCGTGAGCTCCGGAACCCGCGTGCTGGAGCTGGGAACAGGCAGTGGCGCCCTGGCGCTGGAGGCGGCGGGACGGGGAGCCCGGGTCACGGCCGTCGACATCTCCTGGCGAGCCGTGCTGACCGCGCGCTTCAACGCGATGATCGCCCGGAGACGCGTCACCGTGCGCCGAGGCGACCTCACGGGCGCGGTGGCGGGTCAGTCGTACGACCTGGTGATCAGCAATCCACCCTACGTGCCCTCACCCGATGGCCGCCTCCCTCGTAAGGGCGCCGCTCGGGCCTGGGACGCGGGACACGACGGCCGCATCCTGCTGGACCGCATCTGTGACGCCGCGCCCGCGGTGCTGCGGCCCACCGGCGTCCTGCTCGTGGTCCATTCGGGGCTCTGCGGCGTCGACACCACCTTGGACCGGCTGGCGGGCGCCGGCATGGCCGCGGCGGTCACGGACAGGGCCATGGTTCCGTTCGGGCCGGTCATGCGCTCTCGTCTGCCGTGGCTGCGCCGGACGGGCCTGCTCGGCGACGAGGCCGAGGAAGAGCTGGTGGTCATCCGTGCCGAACATGCCTGAAAGGCCGCGCCGTGTCCGGGTCGACCCCGACGGGCCGCTGCTCGTGGAGGGGCCGGTCGAGGTGATCGGAGACGACGGCAGTGTCACCGTCTCTCACCGTTTCACCGTCGCCGTCTGTACCTGTCGACGCAGCCGCACCTACCCGTGGTGCGACACCAGTCACCGCCGCCGCGTGAAGCCGGACGGTGAGACGACCGGGCCCGCCGGGCCGTCCGCCGGCTGCCGATCCGAGCCCGACGACGCGACCGGTCGCGCGACCGGGGCGGAGGGAGCCACGTGATGTCCGACCGGCAAGAGCCCCGACTGTGCAGCCCGCCCCTGCCCACCCCGCGCGGCGCTCTGTCCACCGGCGTCGTCTCCGCTCTTGCTCGCGGACTTCCCGTACCGAAGCCGGAACGGGCGGCCGACGCCGATCCCTACGGTGACGATCTGCAGCTCGCTCTGTACGTGCTGTACGAACTGCACTACCAAGGGTTCGACGGCGTGGACGAAGAGCGCGAGTGGGACCCGGCACTCCTGGCCCTGCGTCGCGCACTCGAACAGTGTTTTCTCACCGCTCTGCGCGTCGACGTCCCCCGTCCGGTACCGGTGAAGAAGGCGCTCGACGATCTGCAGATCGAGCCGGTCGGCCACGACGGAGGCAGCGTCTCGCACTATCTCCAACGCGACGGAGAACCAAGCCAGTTGATGGAATACGTGGCGCTGCGCTCGCTCTATCACCTCAAAGAGGCGGACCCGCACGCCTGGGTCGTCCCGCGGCTGCACGGCCGCGCGAAGGCGGCGATGGTGGCGGTCGAGTACGACGAATTCGGCGCGGGGCGCCCGTCCGAGATCCACGCCGGGCTCTTCGCCGACCTCATGGAGGACCTCGGTCTGGAAACGGCGTACGGTCACTACCTCGACGCCGCTCCGGCCGAGGCACTCGCCACGGTGAACCTGATGTCCCTGTTCGGGCTGCACCGGGCATTGCGGGGCGCGCTCGTCGGACACTTCGCCGCAGTCGAGGTGACGTCCTCACCGGGCTCGCGCAGGCTGGCGAAGGCGCTGCGCCGCACCGGTGCCGGGCCCGCTGCCGTCCGGTTCTACGACGAGCACGTCGAGGCGGACGCCGTGCACGAACAGGTGGTACGACACGACGTGGTGGGTGGCCTGTTGGAGAGCGAGCCCGCACTGGAGCCGGACGTCGTCTTCGGCGTCCAGGCCACCACACTGCTGGAAGACCGGCTCGGCGCCGTGCTCCTCGCCGCCTGGCGGGACGGACGCGGCGTCCTCCGTGTCCCCGCGTCGCGCAGTGGACAGTGAACTCCAACGCTGGAGCCCCCGACACCTCTTGCCCGGGACAGGCCGGGGAAGGAGGGCGGACCGCGTGACGGACAGAGCGCCCATGCCGCGAGGCTCCGGCATTTCGCGCGTGGGCCGCATGGCTCGATCGACCGCTCCGCCAGGCGTTTTCAGAGCAGGGAGCAATCATGGACAGCAACCGCGAGATGGATCCGGCGCACCAGGTGCCCGAGGACGTCGACGAGGAGACGGTGAACGCCCTGGGCGCGCTCTCGAAGGCTCTGGAGACCACGGAACGGGCCCGCGGCCACCTGTACGGGTTCCACCAGCTGACCGGGACGGCGGACTTCGAGCTCGGCGAAGCGGTCCGCCTGCTGCGCGAGGCGGGCCACGACGAGCAGGCGACCCGGATCGAGCGCGAACTCGTCGGCCGCAACGTCATCCCCGGCCACTGGACGTTCCAGATCGTCGAGGCCTACAACTCGACCTACTACCGGCCCTTCGCCGAGATGGAAGGCGACATCGTCGACGAACTGGCCGCCGGGCGGGACCACCTCTTGGAAGCCCGCCTCAAGACGGCCCGTCGCACCCACCAGCACCCCCACCACGCCGCGACACCTCCACCGTCCGACCAGTGAGCCGAGTCCAGCTCGTGTCGGCCGTGATCGAGGACGGGTCCGGCTCCCCGGGACTCGGCCACCGGGCCGGGTGCACCCACTGTCGCGGACCGCGGGACCAGGTGTGCGGACGGGCTCGGGCCGGCTCGTCGCCGCCTCGGAGTCTTGACCTCGTATACGGGGGTACTCGCAAGCCATGAAAGCGACATACTGGGAAATCGCCCTGCCGGACGCGGCATTCGGGATGCTCGGCGCCTTCGTGGGCGGGCTGCTCATCGTCGGAGCTCTGGTGTGGGCAGTCCGGTTGGGCATCAAGGCGCGTCGGCGTGAGCCGGGTCCGCCCCGGTCCCATGAGCAGCCCACGCTGCCGAAGTCCGGTCCTGCGCATGAATCCAGGGAGATGCGCGAGCCGGACGAGGTACCCCGGGCAGCGGACGAGAGCGAACGCCTCACGCCGTACCAACTCCACAGCTCGGGCAGCAAACGCAGCGAGAAGCAGGAGCGTCCGCGCTGGGAATCCGGATCCGGGGGCGGCCCCTGACGGGGCATGTCCCGCCGGGACGGCGCGTCGATGCGAGTCGGCCTCAACGTCCGAGAGTCGGCCTCGACATGATGCCGCCGTGGAAGGGTACTCATCGGTATTGACCGATTCATTACCATTTATAGGGTTCTGTCATGGCGATTCGACACCAAGTGATCGAGCAGCCCCCTGACGCCGTCTGGGCGGTTCTGGAGGATCCCCGGCTCTACGCCGACTGGGTCGTGGGGACCTCTGCCTCGTGGCCGTTGGACGCGCGGTGGCCGCAGGTCGACGCGGAGCTGGCGTATCGCGTGGACCTGGGTCCATGGACGCTCGAAGGGCGGACGGTGGTCCGCCGGGCGGAACCGCCCCGCTGGCTGGAGCTCGAGGCCGACAGCGGCCGCTTGGGCACGGCGCGTATCGCCATCGAAGTGCGCCCCTGGGGCGGACAGGCGTTGGTCCTGGTCGACGAGCACCCGCTGCGCGGACCGGGAGGAGCTCTGCACGCGGCGCCCCTCGACTTCTTGATCCAGTTGCGGCACCGAAGCATGCTGCCCCGCCTCGCCCGAACCGTGGAGCGTGTTGCCTCGGCGGCATCGGGTACCACGGGCCGGGCCATGGCCGGAGACGCGGGAACCGACGGCCGGGTTTGAGAAGCCGAAGCCCCACTCACCTCCGGCGCAGGCCGCCCACGGGCTCGCTCTGTGCGCTTCCAGGACCTCGACTGCCGGAGCCACGCCATGACGCCGCACCCCGTACTCGACCGCGGTCTGCCGGCCCCCCCCGGCACCTGTGTCGCGCTCGCTCCCGCCTCGCAAGGGGGACCCGGCGCCGTAGCTCGAAGCCCTGCGCACCGGCCCGCTCCGCACCGCCGGTCGCTCCACCGGCTCCCCTCCCGGGCCGCCGAGGTACGCCCGCGGGCCGCGCGCCACGAAGCGCACCGCGTCCAGCAGGACGGCGACGGACCACCGGCGTACACACCCGGCGAGTGGCGGCGGTCGGCGCTATGCGGCAGCTCCGGTACGGCGCAGCGGAGCGCCGGCCTGGTGGAGACTGCGCAGGGCCTGCCGGTAGGAAGCGACCAGACTGGTCTCCAGGTAGGCGACGCCCAGCTCTTCGCAGTAGCGACGCACGATGACCTGAGCCTTGCGCAGGTTCGGGCTCGGCATGCTCGGGAAGAGGTGGTGCTCGATCTGGTAGTTCAGGCTGCCCAGGGCGATGTCGGTGAACCGACCGCCATGCACGTTGCGGGAGGTCAGGACCTGGCGGCGCAGGAAGTCCGGACGGTCCTTGCCGGTGAGGACCGGCATGCCTTTGTGGTTGGGGGCGAAGATCGAGCCCAGGTACACCCCGAAGAGGCCCTGGTGGACGGCTAGGAAGGCGAACGCCATGCCGGGCGGCAGCACCAGGAACAACGCGGTGAGGTAGACGGCGAAGTGTCCGAACAGCAGGGCCCCTTCCGCCGTCCGGTTCTTGAGCGCGTGGTTCGCCAGCGAACGGACGCCCGCCACGTGCAGGTTGAAGCCCTCCAGGGTGAGGAGGGGGAAGAACAGATAAGCCTGCGAGCGGCCGATCAGCCGGGGCAGTCCCGTGGCGACGTCGGCCTGGTCCTGCGTCCAGACGATCAGGTCCGGGATGATGTCGGGGTCGAGCTGTTCGTGATTGGGGTTGGCGTGGTGCCGGGTGTGCTTGTCCTGCCACCAGCCGAACCCCATGCCGATGCCGGCGTTCCCGGCGATGCGTCCGGACGTCTCGCTCGCCCTGCGCAGCCGGAACACCTGACGGTGGGCGATGTCGTGGGCCACCAGTGCGACCTGGCCGAAGGCCACGGCGAGTACCGCTGCGACCACCAGGGTCCACCAGCTGGCGCCGACGAGGACGAAGGCGGTCCAGGTGCCCGCGTACAGGGCGGTCACGGCGGTGAGGCGTACGGTGTAGTAGCCGGGGCGGCGGCACATCAGACCGCTGTCGGCGATCTTCCTGGACAGCCGTGCGAAGTCGCTTCCCGGACTCGGCGCGGGACGGACAGTGGTTTCATCGATCACGGTCGTGACCCTTTCGGCGGACGGAGCCCGGGGGCATCGCGCTCCGGGTTCACTCCACGCTGCCGTCGGCGGGGTCACGGCCCAGTCGTCTCCGCAGGGGAGGCGGCTTCTGCGGCGTGCGAGATAGCTGGTTCTGTGCTCTGTGTACCCCGTAAACCGTTTCCCGCACCTCGATCCGCCGCGAGGGTGACTCCGGGGAGTCCTGGCAGAGGCTTCCGGACCTCGGCAGCGGCCGGCCCGGTACCTCGGCCGACCGTGGACCGGTGAGTAGGATGGGGGTGCGTCCCTGACCCCGGCGCGTCCTGTCGATGGACGGCGCAGGCCTCCGATCACGGACCCCCTTCCCGCGCGTGCCAGGTGTTCCTCGGCCAGTGGCAGCGCCTGTCTCTCGGCGAGCTCGCTGCTCATTCCCTTCGAGCCTGCCCGCACGCATGCACCTTGTTCTGGTTCTGGTGCGGGTCGGGGAGCCGAGGCACCGTTGTGCATACGATGATTCTGAACCGGTGCGATGACCGGGCGACCGTCTTCGTGGGGGGTGAGATCGACTTGGCCACCGTCTCAGGCGTACGCGCGGCCCTTGCCGTGTGCCACGCCTACAAGATGACTGGCATTGACGTCGATCTCAGCGCGGTCCGATTCTGCGACGCCAGTAGCCTGAACGTTTTCCTCGCCGCCGAGCGTCGTGGGGGGTCCGCGGCACACGTGCGGCTGCATCAGCCGCCCCCGATCGTGCGCCGGCTCCTGAGGATCACCGGTACGGAATTCCTCCTTGCCGCGGATTCGCATGCTGAGCCGCATTCGGGTGAACTCTCCCTGCCATCCAGCGGCGCCGCATGATCAGTGACCGTATGGCGAAGATCCTGCGCCTGCTCCAGACCGATGCGTGGTCGGACGCGGTGGTGGATGCGACCGAGCTGCTCGGCGTGGACGGGATCTCGGTCAGTGCGGGCAGCGGACCGGGCGTGGCGGAGATCCTCTGGTCCTCGGGCGCCGTCTCGGACAGTTTCGAAGACCTCCAGATCACTCTTGGTCAGGGGCCGGGACCGGACAGTCTGGCCGCCGGAACGGCGGTGCGCGTGCACGACCTGGCCCGCGTGCGCGAGGACCGCTGGCCCGGACTCGTGGCGGAGGCGTCCATTCTGGCTGTGCAGGCGGTTTTCTGCTTCCCCCTGCGGATCGGGGCCATCACACTGGGGGTACTGACTCTGGTCAGGCACGTTCCCGGGCCCTTGACACTTGTACAGGGTGACGATGCCAACGCACTGGCGGTTGCCTTGACCAAACGCGTCCTGGACCTCGGGTTCCCGCTGCTGTCATCACCGGACGACGAGGACCAGGCGTTTCACCACGCGGTCCTGCACCAGGCGACCGGCATGGTCAGCGTCCAACTGTCCGTACCGTTGGCAGAAGCCCTGCTCAGGCTGCGCGCCCACGCCTACAGCAACAATCTGAACCTGACCGATACGGCCCAGGACATCGTGGCAAGACGTCTGCGGCTTGCCCCCGAGCTGCCCCCGACGAACGTCATCGACGACGCAGACGAGGACTGATCTCCATGACACCCCGAAACCAGCAGCTCACCGAGGTCTTCGTCGAGGTGGCGGACTCCCTGATCGAGGACTTCGACGTCATCGACTTCCTGCAGAACCTGTCCAGGCGGTGCGTGGAACTGCTGGACGTGGCAGCCGTCGGCATCCTGCTCGCCGACGAGAACGACCGGCTCCACCTCCTGGCCGCTTCCGACGAGCACACCCGGCTCCTGGAGCTCTTCGCGCTCCAGCACGACCAGGGTCCCTGCGTCGAGTGTTACCGCGACGGCCGGCCCCACGTCCGCATCAGCCTCACCGACCCCGAGGCGGCAGCGAGGTGGCCCCAGTTCACCCGCAGCGCCCAGGACATCGGGTTCGTCGCCACCAATGCCCTGCCGCTCCGGTTGCGCGGACGGATCATCGGCACGCTCAGCCTCTTTCAGAACGACCCCTCGCCCCTCGCCGCCCAGGACCTCGACCTGGCCCAGGCGCTCGCCGACGTGGCCACCATCGCGATCCTCCAGCAGCGCACGCTCGCGCACAGCGAAGCCGAGCGCGACCAGCTCCAGTACGCCCTCAACAGCCGCATCGTCATCGAACAGGTCAAAGGCGTCCTCGCCGAGCGCTGGCAGATGACCGTCGACGAGGCCTTCGGCATCTTCCGCGCCTACGCCCGTGCCCACAGCCGCAAGCTCTCCGAGCTCGCCCGGGCCATCACCGATGGCACGCAGGACACGGACGTCATCCGCGCATTCGACGCACGGACACCCTGACCGCCCCCGGCACCGGCGAAGTCGGGTGGACCGCTTCGGTCGATCAGCATTCCGGGTGGCGGTCCCCGAGGACGTTTTGCCGGTGCGACCTCACATACCGATGATCAGTCGGCTGGCCTGCTCCGAGACAGCCGTCCCGACCTGTGAGGCGCCGCCCTCGGACTCCCATACCGTCTCCGCTTCCCGCACCTGCTTGGGCACGGAGACGCCGTGCGGCACCCGGTCGGCGGTGATGAGCGCGCTCGCGGTCAGTGGCGGGCCGCCGTATGCGGATGCCGCCGCCATCAGACGTGCGGCTGCTTCCGGGCCGGTCTCGGGCGGGATCACCAGCAGGTCCCAGCGGCCGGTGCCGTAGGACAACAACAGGAGCTTGTGCGGGTCGATCTCCGGAGTGAACCAGCCGACCTTCACGACATGGCCGCTGACGGGCACCTCGTCCGGGATGACCGGCCAGTGCTCGGGGTTGACGGCGATACGGGTGATGCGGCCCCACACGGTGTCCAACGCATCGGTCAGTGCGGGCAGTTCGCGCAGCAGATCGCGGGACCGCGGCCACCAGGCGCCGTCCAGGAGCCCGCGGGAGGGGCCGTCGGCCTTCAGGGCGAGACGGGCGGGAGGAGCTGCGACGGGCGCGAGCCGCGGCAGGGTTGCTTCGAAGGTCGCGGTCATGATGAGGACCTGTCTCCGGTGCCGCCACCGAAGTCGCGGCCCGGCTTTCACCTATCGCCGGGAACGACCCGGCGTGGAAGCCGGTGTGCGGAATGCCCTCGGTGCCTCCACCGTACTCCGTCTCCTTGTCCTGCCGCGGCTGTCGTACCGGCAGGAGTACGCTGCAAGCGTCGAGGGCACGTCGTACGCCGGTGATCGCACAGGCCTCGTCCTCGTCGCAAGCAGAGATGCGGGCCGCCCAGGTCCGGGCAGGTTCGCTCCATGACATCCGAAGCCGCGCACGACCCACCCCGTTCCGAGACCACGCACGAGCGGACAGAGCCGGGTGGAGGTCCGCATGGTCGCCGCGGACTCTGAATCCCGACTTCGGCGGACCGCCCGCCGACCGCACCCACCCACCGCCGTCGAAGAGGCGCAGCCCAAGACCCCGGCCGCACCGTCGTCACCGAGGTCAAGGACCGCCCATGTCTCTTCAGTCCATCCGTCCCCCGTCCACCGCTCAGCCGGAAAGTGCCCCGCAGCTCGTGGAGTACGACGGGAGGACACCCTTCCCGCGCGGTGGAACGACGCGCGAGCGCACCGGCAGTGAGCGGGTGCCCCTGACGGTCACGGCGTTGATCGTCTTCCTGCCGTTCCTGGCACTCGGCCTGGCCTGCTGGTTGTTGTGGGGGCGCCTGATCCATCCTGCCGACGTCCTGCTCGCCGTGGTGCTCTACACGGTCACGGGCCTCGGCATCACAGTCGGCTTCCACCGGGGCCTGACCCACGGCAGTTACCGGGCCGCACGGCCACTGCGCATCGCGCTCGCGACGGCCGGGTCGATGAGCTTCCAGGGCGACGTGATCGGCTGGGTCGCCATCCACCGCCGCCACCACGCCTTCACCGACCGGCCGGGCGATCCGCACTCTCCCTACCGCTACGGCACGTCTGTACGCGGCCAGCTGCGGGGCCTGGCGGACGCCCACGTGGGCTGGCTGTTCCGCAACGACCCCACGTCCGCCACGCGTTACGCTCCCGATCTCGTCGCCGACCGCGACATCCGGGTCGTGTCCCGGGCCTTCCCGGCTCTGTGCGTGCTCACCCTCGTCCTCCCCTTCGCCGTGGGCGGCCTGATCGGCGGTACCTGGATGTCCGCTCTGACTGCCCTGCTGTGGGCGGGACTTGTCCGCATCGCCCTGCTCCACCACGTCACCTGGAGCGTGAACTCCCTCTGCCATGTGATCGGCGAGCGTCCGTTCCGCACCCGTCGCCATGACCGTGCCACCAACGTGTGGCCTCTGGCCCTGCTCTCGTTCGGTGAGAGCTGGCACAACCTCCACCACGCCGACCCCACCAGCGCCCGGCACGGCGTCGACCGCGGCCAGCTCGACCCCTCCGCCGCCGTCATCCGCCTCTTCGAACGCCTCGACTGGGTCAGCGACGTGCGCTGGCCCACCCCGGACCGTATCGCCGCGCGCCGCGCGTGAACCCGATCGACCGTGTCCCCCGCAGGAGTTCTCATGACACTCGCTCCCCCGCCCCCGCTCTCCTCGACGTCCGGCGTCCGCCTGCGCCTGGCGGCCCAACCTGCACAGGGCCACATGCCGCGGCGCATCGACGGCGCCTGGTGGCCCCGCTCGACCGATCTGACGTCCGAACTGCCCCGGTTGCTGGGTGCCTTGCCGCCTGCCTGGGGGCAGGTCAGCAGCGTCCTGGTGGACGAGGCCGTATGGGACCCGTTCCCCGGGCGGTTGCTCGTCGCCGACCAGGTGGTACGCCTGCGCCGGACGACCAGCCAGCACGCCCCGTCCACCGTCTGCCTGCTGGCGCCCGGCCGCGGCCGATGGGACCTGCTGGTCGTACCGCCCGCGGCCACGGAGGCGGAGGCCGGGTGGCTCACGGACGGCGTGGACACCGACGTGATGGACAGCCTGGGGCCGGGAACCGCTGTTCGTTGACCGTCCCTGATCGGACCGGCCGTTGGCCCGTGGCACCCAGGGGTGCCGCGGGTCAGGGTGTTGTCACCGCACCGGTCGAGGGCCGTCAGCGCCTTCGGTTCCGCACCGAGCGGCACGGCCCGGAGCGGTGGAGGCCGGTGGTGCTGCGATGACCACGGCCGGGCGGGGTTCTCGTTCCCGTCCTGCGGCAGCCGTGCTGTCCGGACGCGGAGTCCGTCCGGCCCCTCGGCGGAGTACGCTCGGTGCTACCGAGGGTATTTCGCGCACCGGCCCCCATGTCCGTGTCGCTTTCGGCGATTTGATCACCTCGGGCCGGTTGCGGTCGGTCCGGAGCCGGGTCCGTGCCATGAATACGACCGCTTCTTCCACACCGATCCCCGAAAGCGCGCCCTCCTCTTCGTCCTTCCGGACGCCTTCCGCTTCCCTCGGTTCCTCGCCGACGGCCGTGCTCGATCCGCTGTGGGGTCGGGTCACCGGTGACCGGGCGGACCACCCTTACCGGCCGGCTGTCCCGGGCTCGGTGCCCGTACGTGGGCGGGCACAGCCGACTCCCGCCTCGGCTCTTTGGCTGATGGCCGCCGGGAGGGACTGCCTGCGCTCCTCGCACGCGGGCCGGCTGATGGGGGAGGCGGCGAGCCTGCGCATGGTCTCGAAGACCGACCCGGCCGTTCAGGCGGCCTGGGACTCCGAAGGGGAGCAAGTGGTCCACGCGCAGGCAGTACGCCCGCAGATCCCGGTCGTTTCCGCTCCGGCGACGTGAGACGAGGACCGCGGTCCCGCGGATGGACACGACAGCCGAGCGCGGGACCTGCGACCGCGTGCGGTGACCGTCGGAGAGCGACCTCGAGGGTCGGCCGACGCGCAACCTCAAAAGCCGGTGCCGGCCGCGGACACGTGGCCCCGAGAACCGGCAACCCCTCGACAGCAGCCCGAGACCCCGGCCGCGTCACGGACGACAGGCCGGGGTCCTCCCGTGCCGTGAGCCTCCAGGACCGCTCGGGTCCGGGGCCGTCATCGACGTAAGGAAGGTGGGAACCATGGGTGTTCTGATCACTGTGCTGGCGGTGTTCGCCGTGGCCGGGCTCGTCCTGCTCGCCCTGAGCGTGCGCAACGTCCAGCAGTACGAGAAGGGCGTGGTGTTCCGCTTCGGGCGGCTGCTGCCGGACATCCGCGGGCCGGGCCTGCGGGTCATCCGGCCGATCGGGGACCGGATGCGGAAGGTGTCCGTACAGACCGAGGTCCTCGGTATCCCGCCGCAAGGGTCCATCACCGCCGACAACGTGACACTCACCGTCGACGCGGTCGTCTACTTCAAGGTCATCGACCCCGTCAAAGCCCTGGTGAACGTGCGCAACTATCCCGCGGCCGTCTCCCAGATCGCCCAGACATCGCTCCGCTCGGTCATCGGCAGGGCGGACCTGGACACGCTGCTCTCCGACCGCGACCACATCAACGCGGAACTCAAGAAGGTGATGGACGCCCCCACGGAGGAGCCCTGGGGACTGCGCATCGAACGCGTCGAGATCAAGGACATCGCCCTTCCGGAGTCGATGATGCGCTCGATGTCCAAGCAGGCCGAGGCTGAGCGGGAACGCCGTGCCCGGGTCATCGCCGCCGACGGAGAGTTCGAGGCGTCGCAGCGGCTGACCGACGCCGCCGCGACCATGGCCGACACCCCCGGAGCCCTCCAACTGCGCCTGCTGCAGACCGTGGTGGACGTCTCCGCCGAGAAGAACAGCACCCTCGTGATGCCGTTCCCCGTGGAGATGCTCCGCTTCTTCGAGCACCAGAGCAGGGAAACCGGCGGCGCGTCCGACGGATGGGTCACGCACCGGAGCGCCCGGCGCCCCGCGGCGCCCGCGGGCGTCGTGATCCCCGAACCCGCCACCCCGGGACCGGCCGTCGCACCCTCCCTCTCGCTGAGCGGAGAACGGGTCGGCTCCAACGGCACGCGGATCGGCAGCCGTGCGGAGGTGGCTCGGGAGCGACGGGACAACTGGCCGACACGGAAGGACGCGGAGGAGTCACTGAAGGGCTGACCGCTCCGCCGCCGGGGTGACGCGGATCGGCGTCGCGTGATCCCGCTGTGACCCCGGTGACAGATACGTCACCGGGGTCACAGCGATCCAGGGTGGCTGAAGCGGGCCGCCCGGCGCTGGACGCGGTGGCGGCGCGTGCGGTGGCGCACCGGTGGATGCGCCGCTCGCGCGTCGGTACGGGCGTAGAAGACGTGCTTGGCGCCCTCGATGAGTACCAGATAGAGCACGACCATCAGTGCCAGGGTGAGAAGGAGTCCGAGCGGCAGGGCCTGGAAACCGAGCGGCCCCGCGAGCGGAGACATCGGCAGCGTCACGCCGACGGCGGAGACAGCGATGGCGCTGACCATCAGTGGGCGGCTGGGCCGGCTGCGGTAGAACGGCACTCGGCGGGTGCGGATCGCGAAGACGACCAGCGCCTGCGTGGCGAGGGACTCCACGAACCAGCCGGAGCGGAACAGCTCGGCGCCCGTGTGGAAGATCTCGATCATGACCGCGAAGGTGAGGAAGTCGAAGACGGAGCTGACGGGCCCGAAGAAGAGCATGAAACGGCGGATGAAGGCGATGTCCCAGTGCGAGGGCGCGCGCAGTTGCTCCGGGTCGACGTGGTCGGTGGGGATGGTCAACTGCCCGGCGTCGTAGAGGAGGTTGTTGAGCAGGATCTGCGAGGGCAGCATCGGCAGGAAGGACAGCACCAGGGAGGCTCCGGCCGCGCTGAACATGTTGCCGAAGTTGCTGGAGGTCCCCATCAGGACGTACTTGATGGTGTTGGCGAAGATCCGGCGGCCCTCGGCGACCCCGTCGGCGAGCACGCCGAGGTCCTTCTCCAGGAGCAGGACGTCGGCCGCGTCCTTGGCCACGTCGGTCGCGGTGTCCACGGACAGCCCCACGTCGGCCGCGTGCAGGGCCGGCGCGTCGTTCACCCCGTCGCCCAGGAACCCGATGTCCCGGCCCCGGCGCCGCAGCGCCCGTACGACCCGGGCCTTGTCCTGGGGCGAGACGCGGGCGAAGACGGTGGTGGTCTCGGCAGCCCTGGTCAGCTGGTCGTCGTCAAGCTCCGCGATGTCCCGGCCGGTCAGCGCACGGCCGGGCGGCAGGCCGAGGTCGGCGCAGACCTTCTGGGCGACGAGCGCGTTGTCGCCCGTACAGATCTTGACGGTGATGCCGAGGTCCGACAGACGTTTCAGCGAGGCGGCGGCACCGGTCTTCGGCGGGTCGAGGAAGACCAGGAAGCCGGCCAGGCACAGACGGTACTCGTCGGTGGCGCTGAGGGACGTCTGTCCGGCGGCGTCCCTGGTGGCCACGGCGACGACCCGGCTGCCCGACGCGAAGTGCTCCTGGAGCACCGCCGCGGCCTCCTCCGGCACGTCGGCGCAGCGGGCCAGGACGGCCTCGGGCGCCCCCTTGGCCACGAGCAGGCGGCTGCCGTCCGCGCGTTCGACGAGCGCGGAGCCGAGCTGCCGGTCGTGGTCGAAGGGCAGCAGCGCGAGCCGGTCGTGACCGGTCGGAGGAGTGTCCGTGGCCTGCCACAGCGCGATGTCGAGCGCGTTCCCGCCCACCTGGTCGAGATCGCCCTCGGTGGCCAGCAGACCCAGCGTCAGCACCGCGTCGCAGGGCGTGCCGGCGGGGTCGAGGGCCGTCTCGAAACGGATACGGCCCTCCGTGAGCGTGCCGGTCTTGTCGGTGACCAGGACGTCCATGTCGCCCAGGTCCTCGATGCAGACCAGCCGTTTGACGAGGACCTTGCGCCGGGCCAGCTGTCGTGAACCGGTGGCCAGACTCGTGCTCACCACGGCGGGCAGCAGCTGCGGGGTGATGCCCACCGCGATGGCCAGCGAGAAGAGCAGGGCGTCGAGCAGCGGCCGGTGCAACAGGAGGTTGATGACGAAGATCCCCGTGGTGAGGGCGGCGGCGACCTTGAGGAGCAGCATGGAGAAGCGGCGCAGCCCCGCCTGGAAGTCGGTCTCCGGCTGCCGTTCTCCCAGCTCCAGCGCGATCCGCCCGAACTCGGCACGGCCCCCGGTGGCGACGACCACTCCGTTCGCGCCGCCCCCGTGCACCACCGTCCCCATCAGCGCACAGGAGGCCAGCTCGGCCAGCGCCGCCCCCGCGGCGACCGGCTCCGGGGTCTTGTCGGCGGGGGCGGACTCCCCGGTGAGGACGCTCTCGTCGCAGGCGAACGCGGTGCACTCCAGCAGGCGCAGGTCCGCGGGTACCACCTGCCCCAGCGTGAGACGTACGACATCGCCCGGCACCAGTTCGGTCACATCGACCTCGGTGGCCGTACCGTCCCGGACCACGACGGCCGTGTGGCGCACCCGCGAGTGCAGGGCCTGTGCCGCCTTCTCCGCCCGGTACTCGTTGACGAATCCCAGTGTCACGCTCAGCACCAGGATCCCCGCGATGATGATCGCGCCGGTCCGCTCGCCGAAGAAGTACGAGACCCCGGCCGTCACCGCCAGCAGGATCAGCAGGGCGCTGCGCAGCTGCCGCCCGAGGAGCGCAAGGACCCGCACGTGGTGCGTGAGTACGGCGTTCGGCCCGACGGCCGTGAGCCGTACGGCCGCCTCGCCCCCCGACAGGCCCTCGGGACGGCTCGCGAGCGCGGCCAGTACGGCCGTCGCGTCTTCGGCGGCGGCGTCCCCCACCCGCATCTCCGTCACCCGTGTGGTCACTGGCTCCAGGTCCATTCGGCCACCTCGGGCAGGTCCGTCCCATGGGCGCGGATCCAGCCGTGATGGCGGTAACGGACGTCGACCATCCGCTGCCGCAGCGCCGCCGCCCGGACCGCGAGCCCGGGCACCCGGTCGATGACGTCCATGACCAGCCGGTACCGGTCGAGGTCGTTCCGTACGACCATGTCGAACGGGGTCGTGGTGGTGCCCTCTTCCTTGTAGCCGCGCACGTGCAGGTGAGGGTGGTTGGCGCGGCGGTAGGCGAGCCGGTGGATCAGCCAGGGATAGCCATGGTAGGCGAAAACAACCGGTTTGCCGGGGGTGAACAGTGCGTCGTACTCGCTCTCGGACATGCCGTGCGGGTGTTCCTCCGCGGGCAGCAGCCGGGCCACATCGACGACGTTGACCACCCGTACCGCCAGTTCGGGCAGATGGAGACGGAGCAGCGAGGCGGCGGCCAGCACTTCGAGGGTGGGTACGTCGCCCGCGCAGGCGAGCACCACGTCCGGCTCGCCGTGCTCGGACTCGGTGCCGGCCCAGGACCAGATCCCGGCGCCGCGGGCGCAGTGGGCGCGGGCGGCGTCGAGGTCGAGCCAGTCGAAGCAGGGCTGCTTGCCGGCGACGACGACGTTGACGTAGTCGCGGCTGCGCAGCACGTGATCCGCCACGGACAGCAGGGTGTTGGTGTCCGGGGGGTAGTAGACCCGCACGACCTCGGGCGACTTGTTGAGTACGTGGTCGACGAAACCGGGGTCCTGGTGCGAGAAGCCGTTGTTGTCCTGGCGCCACACGTGCGAGGTGAGCAGGTAGTTGAGGGAGGCGATCGGGCGGCGCCAGGGGAGCCGGCGGGCGACGCGCAGCCACTTGATGTGCTGGTTCGCCATGGAGTCGACGATGTGGACGAAGGCTTCGTAGCAGGAGAAGAGTCCGTGGCGGCCGGTGAGGGTGTAGCCCTCCAGCCAGCCCTGGCAGGTGTGTTCGGACAGGATCTCCATCACCCGGCCGCCGCGTTCCAGGTGCTCGTCCGTCGGCAGTACCTGGGCCTCCCACGCCTTGCCGCTCGCCTCGTAGACGGCCTGCAGGCGGTTGGAGGCCGTCTCGTCCGGGCCGACCAGCCGGAAGTTCCGCCGCTCGGCCGTGTCGGCCATCACCCGTGCCAGCAGGTCGCCGAGGACACGGGTCGGTTCATGCGCTGTCGCGCCGGGCTTGTCGACCGGGACGGCGAACCGCTCCAGGGGCGGGAGGGGCAGGTCGTGCAGCAGCAGGCCGCCGTTGGTGTGCGGGTTGGTGCCCAGGCGGTGCGCGCCGTCGGGGACGCAGGCCAGGACCTGTGCTCGGGGGCGTCCGTGCTCGTCGAAGAGTTCCTCGGGCCGGTAGGAGCGCAGCCATCGTTCCAACTGCCGCAGGTGGTCCGGGTTTTCGCGTACGGCCGGCAGCGGCACCTGGTGCGCCCGCCAGGTGCCCTCCACAGGGAGGCCGTCGACCTCGGCCGGTCCGGTCCAGCCCTTGGGCGTGCGCAGGACGATCATCGGCCACCGGGGGCGTTCGCAGGTGCCCTGCGTGCGGGCGGCGTGCTGGAAGGCGGCGATACGGTCCAGCGCCTCGTCCATGGCGCGGGCCATCGCCTGGTGGACGGCGCGGGGGTCCTTCCCGGTGACGTGAAGGGGCTCGTGGCCGTATCCCCGCAGCAGGGAGTCGAGTTCGGGCTCCGGGATCCGGGCAAGGACCGTCGGGTTGGCTATCTTGTAGCCGTTGAGGTGCAGGATCGGCAGGACGGCCCCGTCCCGTACCGGGTCGAGGAACTTGTTCGAGTGCCAGGACGCGGCCAGCGGGCCCGTCTCGGCCTCACCGTCGCCGATCACGCACGCCGCCAGGAGCCCCGGGTTGTCGAACGCGGCTCCGTACGCGTGCGAGAGGGAGTAGCCCAGCTCGCCACCCTCGTGGATCGATCCGGGGGTCTCGGGCGCGACATGGCTGGGGATGCCGCCCGGGAAGGAGAACTGCCGGAAGAGGCGGGCCATGCCGGCGGCGTCCCGCGTGATGTCCGGATACGTCTCGGTGTAGCTGCCCTCCAGCCAGGAGTTCGCCACCACGGCGGGCCCGCCGTGACCTGGCCCCCAGACACAGATCGCGTCCAAGTCCCTTGCCTTCACGACCCTGTTGAGGTGTGTGTGAACCAGGTTCAGTCCCGGCGAGGTGCCCCAGTGCCCCAGCAGCCGCGGCTTGACGTGCTCACGAGCCAGCGGCTCGGTCAGCAGAGGGTTGGACAGGAGGTAGATCTGACCGACGGCCAGGTAGTTCGCCGCTCGCCAGTGGGCGTCCAGCGAGCTCAGTTCCTCCTCGGCGATGTCGTCGATGCCGGCAGGGGTGTCGAGGGAGGTCTCGCGAGGGGGGTCGAGTGGCATGACGGACCCTTCTTGAAGAGGTCGCTCAGAAACTTCGGGGACTGAGGCCGGGGAGGAATTCGGTTTCGTCGATGAAGGCGCGGGCGACATCCGAGAGGCGGCGGTTGTGGGAGCGGGCGTAGGCCCTCAGAGTGGTGAAGGCCTGTTCCATGTCCGTGTGGCGGCGTTCGGCGAGTTTTCCCTTGGCCTGTTCGATCAGGACGCGGCTGCTGAGGGCTGTCTGCAACTGCTCGTTGAGCAAGGTGTTGCGCTTGGCGGTGCGTTGTTGCAGCAGGCTGATGGTGGCGACGTCGGCGAGGGCCTGGGCGAAGGGGGCGGCGGCGGGGTTGATGGGTGCCGGGGTGGTGTGGAAGAGGTTGAGGGCGCCCACGACCTCGTCGCGCAGGCGCATGGGCAGCGCCTGGACGGCGGTGAAGCCGCTGCGCCGAGCCTGGGCGGTGAACAGGGGCCAGCGGGCTGCCTCGCCACGCAGGTTGTGGACGGAGACCGCGACTCCGGTGTGGAAGCAGTCCAGGCATGGGCCTTCGTGGTTCTGGAGCTGGAAGAGTTCCAGGAGGCGCACCCGTTCGTCGGAGGCGGCCATGACGCGCAGTACGCCGTCATGGTCGGCGAGCAGGACGCCCGCCGCGCTCGCGTCGAGCAGGTCGACGCAGCGGTCGGTGAGCAGGCGCAGGAAGTCCATGAGGTCGAAGTCGGCGACGAGATTGTCGGCGAGCTCGACGAACGTCCGGGCCATCAACTGTTCCTTCATCGTGCACACCTCTGTGTCTGGGGGGTGAGCATCAGGACTCCTCGTCGCGGGGGCGCGCCTCCGGCGGTCGGATGTCGGACGGAGCCGGGTCCGGGGGGAGACGGAGCCGGTGGGCGACCACGTCGGCGGCGACCGCCGAGATCCGTGTCCCTCGGGCGTACGCGTGGGCGCGCAGCCGGATGAAGGCTTCCTCGAAGCCGACGTCGAGCTGAACCATGAGGATGCCGGTGGCCTGGTCGATCTCGGCGCGGTTTCCGCCCAGGTCGTCGAAGGGCGCGGCGCCGAGCCGGTCGGTGCCTGCCGCGTCGGTGCCGGGCTCGTGGGTGTCGAACGGGACACCCGTCTCACTGATCCGGGCATCGAGCAGAATCAACGTGGCAGCGTCGGCGAAAGCCATCGCATCGGCCACCTCCTCCGCGTTCAGCTCGACCGAGCTGCTGGAGTACAGGTCGAGTACGCCGGGGCTGACGGCCCCGATCCGCAGGGGGAAGGCGAAGACCGCTCTGGCACCGGCTTCCAGGGCCGCGTCGGCGAACACCGTCCAATGCCGCTGGAGTTCACCGGCCAACAGGTCGGGGCAGAGGACCGTCGAGCCGAGGACGTAGGCGTCCACGCACGGTCCTTCGCCCAGGGTGAGCTGGAGCTCTTCCAGATGCTGACTGACGGAGTCGGTGCTGCACAGCGGATGGCTCGCCCGGTCGCGGGACATCGCGGACATCCCGGCCCCGCCGACCGGCAGTGCGGCCACCGCCGCCGTACACACGTCGAGGACGCCGACCCGGGCGCCGCGCAGAGCCGCCTGTTCGGCCACGAGAGTCTGGATCCGAGCCGGCCGGTTGCCGGGAATCACGGCGACCACCCGGTCCAGGCATGGTGATCGAGCACATTCGGCCTCGCTGCCGTTTGCACCTCCAAAGGGACGATCAGCGTCAGGAACAAGGCGCTGTCGGCCGCCTTGCGGAAGCTTTTGACGTCCGTCCGGTCCAAGGAGCGAAGAGTGGCCAGGATCGGCCGGTCAGGCCGGTCCGCCAGGGTGCCACCGGGCGATGCCCGGTGCTCGGCGAGCAGCCGTTCCTGCAACCTCCGGGCCTCGTACCGGCCCCGCGCGTGCGGGGCCGCCAGGTCCTCCCGCGGTTCCATGACCTGCCGGCAGTCGAGCCGGACCTGGCTCAGGGGTGTCGTGCGCGGGGTGAGCGACTGGTGGTCTGCGTGCCCCGCGACCGGATCGGCCCGGCAGGGGCCTTCACAGCACACCGCCCGGGAGAGCAGTCGGCGCCGGGGCGAGCTCGGTGCGCAGGCTGACGCACGGGAGGGAGCCGTGGAGTGCTGTCGGCTTCCGGCGAAGAAATCAGGAAGGGCGAGGAAGGGGGAGCGGTGACCGGCGCCCGGTCGTCTGTGCCGCCGGTGGGCGTTCAGGACGGGTGGAATACCCATGGGGGGATGCCTCGGTTCACGAGACCGTGCCGGGTACCCGGCACGGTCGTACGGTCGTGCAGGCAGGTGAATGACCGATCCGGCAGCCGATGTTCCGGAGCGTAGGACCCAGCCGGTTCCCTCGGGGTGGGCGGACGGGTGATCCGCCCTCCGCAGGCATGTGGGCCAAGTAGTTGTGGCCGCCGGGGTCTGGGACGTCCGTACGCAGCATAGTCCCGAGGCCGGTGTCTCGGTTGTCCGGGGGACGGGCACCACGATGCTTGCACGGCGGTGTTCGGGCGGCTCCCATGCCGTGCCGGGTCGCTGATGGCAGGTGAAACACCATCAGCCGGGCAGGCGCACCGTCCGCACCGCCGAAGGAGCCCCACCCGCCTCCGCGCTCAGTGGGAGTGGTCGGCGAGTTGTGCTCGGCCTGCGCCGTGCCCGCCGCGATCACGCCGACGGCCGCGGCGTCGGTCCTGCGCCGTGCCGTCGGTCAATGCCCGGCTGTCTCCTTTGCCAACGCAGTTTCGACAAGGGGGAGTTCCGCGAGCCGGGCAGAGGCCGCTGGGGCGAACGGAGCCTCGGCGGGAGTGTTCACCGGCTCGGCCGATGGCGCCGGCAGGATGCGGTCCTCCCACCAGGACAGGCCCATCACGGCGGCGAGCAGGACGAAGGGGGTCGAAGCCGGAAGGATCAGCGCGTACATGTGTACCGCCTGCGGTGGTGTGCGTGCGACGCGGCGGACAGCACAGGGGTGCCCGTCTGGGGTGCATCGATGCCGTGCCAGGGTCCAGTGGCGACGGCGGTTGCCGGAGGGGCCCGTCGGTGACGGGACGGAGTCCGGCACTGATGCGTGAGGTGCGCCCCCGAAGGAGCGCGAGCGGTGATCGACGCTGCCGGGGGCTCGGGCCGTACCACGCACGTTAGCCCTCGCCGTACTCCCCGGACAGGTGTCAAGTGGCCATCCGGTTGCGGCCGATTCCGTCGGAAGCCGCGTACGCGGGCGCTGTCCGCGACCTCTCGGGAAGAGTATGTTGTTCTGGACAGGCCCTGGCCCCCGGCGTGGATGGTTTGTTCCGTCCGGGGAGGCCCGCCGTGTTCGTTCTGCTCATCGCCCTGGTCCTGGTCCTGTTCGGCCTCGGCTTTCTCAACCCCCTCTGGTGGGTGGCCGCGGCCGTGTTGCTCTTCGGCGCCACCCGCTTCGGCCGCGATCGCGGAGGAGGCTGGATCCGGGGTGACGGTTCCGATCTCGAGGGCTACCGGGACTACGAGCAGCGCCGGGACCGTCAGGACCGCTGGGACCGCCGCTACAGCCGTCAGAACCGGGCGCGTTGGAGGCGCGAGGACCGTCGGGATCACGAAGGCCCCGGGTGACCGGTGAACCGGCCTGGCAGCAAGAAGTTTCCGTCGGCCTTCGGCCGCACCGGGCGTGCGAAGAACGAGGAGAGGTGGATGCCGTGCATCGCACAGCCACGCTTCCGAAGGGCTGGTGGGGGATGGAAGCCGAAGCCTCGGTGGAGAGGGGCCAGGCGGGTCAGGATGTCGTGGCGCTGCGCGCCGAGATCGATCGGCTGCGACGGGCGCTGGGTGCGCGTGCGGTCGTCGACCAGGCCTGCGGCATGGTGATGATCCTGGCGTCCTGCCGCCGTGGTCCGGCCAGGAGCCTGCTGGTGGAGATCTCGCGGCACAGCGACACCGAACTTGCGGACGTGGCCGCGGCTCTGGTCGCCACCTGGGAGGGCGAGCCGCTCTCGCGGCTGATGCAGCGGGAGCTGCGGCGTGCGCTGCGGCGGCTCTACGCGGAAGGCCGAGGGTGCGACGACACGGCACCGGCGGATGAGCCGTCCGGAAGGGGCAGGTCATGATTCATGCAGCCGATGTCCGAGAGTGGCGTGACCGCGATGTCGTGGATACGCATGCGCACAAGATAGGTGTCCTGGAGGCGGTGTATGTGGACACCACCACGGATGAGCCGGCCATGGCCACGGTTCGCATCGGGCTGCCCACGCGGCACCGGCTGGTCTTCGTCCCCCTGGCGGACGCGATCGCCGGGCCGGACTATCTCAGGGTCGGCTATGTCAAAGCACTCGTGAGGGAGGCTCCTTCGATCGGCACCGACGACGTGCTGCCCGCCGAGCAGGAGGAAGCGATCTTCAAGCACTACGGACTCGCCTACCAGCCCGGTGCAGCCGGCGAACGGCAACTGGCGCGCCGCTGACCGCTCCTGGAGAAGGTGACCGCGTTCTGAGGAACACACCGTGCACCGGGTGGTCTCGCCCTGTGAACAACAGCGGTTGTCGACGGCTTTCACTTCGACGGAGGATGCGGCGTCGGCCGTCGGGATTCTCGAACCGCAGGAAGGCTGCGGCCTGGCCGGGACCGCCAGTGCGGCTGCGACAACGACTCCGGCGCAAACACGCCGGAGTCGCCCTTCCGGGCGGCTGCACGTGAGAGTGAGCCAACCCACCGTCCATGATACTGCGGGTGGCGCGGCTCGTACTTTCCCGGGCGTCGCATCAATCACGCTCTCCATGGCTTGCGTGATCCATCCGGCACCGAGGGCAGGGCCTACGGGTGACGTCGGCTTGCACGCCCGCATCCGTCGCCCTGCGGCCGTGCCGTCGGACGCCTCGGGCTGAATCGTCACCGTCGGCCGGTCGGTGCGGTCGCAGGAGCCCGTGAGGGCTCTGTCGCCGTTCACCGACAGAGCCGAGTGAATTGATGGCGAATTATCACACCCCCACCCGGCGGCGATTTCGCGTGACCGCTTCAAGGGGGAATGTCGGATGATCGTAAACGTGAATTGAATTTACTCAATCGCGCTTTACTCCATCGGGGTGAGCGGTCGCTCCTCGCTTTTTTATTTGCTGCTCATGGGTGATCTTGTTCGCGTAATATGCCGCAAGTGGCAAGGCTCTCCGGATGATCCGTAAGGTCCGGTGCGCCCCGGTCCACGGCGACAGAATCCGGATCGGTTCCGGTCCAGGGCGTGCCCGGTCTGCTCGGCCCGAAGCGGCCGGCCGCCGCGGCCGGACAGAAGGACACCCCGCTCACCATTGAACTCTCGTCCGACAAGAAGAGCTGAGGTTCGGATCCGTGAGGGTTCGGTTGTGCGTGGGGGTGCCCTCCATGAGCAGTGAGGAGTCGCTGTGACCTCGAGAGGGCGGGACGGCGGGCGCGACTCCCGCCCTTCCGGGGACGGGAGTCGCGGGGACAGGGCGATGTCTTTGGCGGGGACGCTGGAGGCGGCGGAAGCCGCGGCGCCCGTGGAATCGCTCGACGTGGTCGCGCGCCTGCTCAAGGAACATCTCGGGGCCGCGTCGGTGTCGTTCCTCATCATCGACTTCACCGGCAGTTCCGTCGTACGGCTGGGGGCGGCGGGCAGCGTCGACACCGACGAACCCGCCCGGCGCATCACGCTGCGGGGCACCGTGTACGACGACGTGATCCGCACCCAACTGCCGAGCGTGGAGAACAAGGGCGAGGGCGCGCTGGTGCGGATCGTCGCCCCGGTGACCAACCGCGGGGACGCCATCGGGCTCCTCGAACTGTTCCTGCCCGCAGCTCCGGACGCGGAGACGATGCGGGAGATCGGCGAGACCGCGCACGCGCTGGCGTACATCGTCATCGCGAACCGGTCGTTCACCGACGTCTACCAGTGGGGCCGGCGCACCACCCCGCTGAGCCTGGCCGCGGAGATCCAGCACCGGCTGCTTCCGGCGTCGCTGGCGTGCGAGGCGGCGCAGTTCGCGGTCGCCGGCGCGCTGGAGCCTGCCGACCACGTCGGGGGTGACACCTTCGACTACGTGATCGACCGGGACACCGTCCAACTCTCCGTGACCGATGCCATGGGTCACGACGTCGACGCCGCACTCCTGGCCACCCTTGTGGTGGGGGCCCTGCGCCGGGCACGGCGGGCCGGTGCGAGCCTTGAGGAGCAGGCCCACGAAGCCGACCTGGCTGTGCGGGAACACGGCCGTGAGGGCTATGTCACCGGTCAGCTGCTGCGGATCAGTCTGCTCGACGGCAGTACCGAGTTCGTCAACGCCGGCCACCCCTGGCCGCTGCGGATGCGGGACGGCCAGGTACGAGAGATCGTTCCGCAGGTCGATATGCCGTTCGGCTTCCATGCCCCTCGCACCTACCAGGTGCAGTCGCTGGACCTGCGGCCGGGTGACCGGCTGGTGATACTGACCGACGGCATGCTGGAGCGCAACGCCAAGAGCCTGGACCTGCCGGACCTGATCGTCCGCAGCCGCGCACTGCATCCCCGCGAAGCCGCGCGTGCCCTCATCGGGGCGATCGTCGACGCCGACCACGGCCACCTGGAAGACGACGCGACCGTCATGTGCCTGGACTGGCACGGCGCCGGCCACTCTCAGCGGGACGCCGCCACCGGCGCCGACCTCGCCGACGCCTCACAACCGTCGGGGACGGGAGGGATCACGCCAGGGCGTTGACCCCGGGCGGGCGGGGGGAGAAGGCAGCGGCACGGTCGCTGTGCTGCACAACGGACGGCTCGCCGCGGTGCACCCGTACACCACACCGATCCAGGCACCACGCGGGGCCGCCTGCTCGGCGAGCAGCGCCTGGATGCGGGTCGACCGGCTGTCGGGCCTCACCCGGGCCACCGTGTCCAGGCATTGTGCGCAAGTCCCTCCGGCCTCAAGGCGGTTGGTTTGCCGATGGGAAGGACCAGCAGTCGGAGCAGCGTGGCGCTGGTCGGCTGCCAGAACTCTCCCGCGTCCAGCCATCCCCAGGAGCGGAGCGTGGCGAGGGTGGGGCGATCGGCCCGGTCCACCAGGGTGGCGCCGAGTGACGCCGGGTGGTCGGCCAGCAGCCGCTCCTGCAACCTGCGGGCCACGTACGCGTCCTGCGGGTGCGGGGGGACCAGGATGTCGGTGATCGCGAAGACGCCGCCGGACGCTGCGAGTTGCTCGATGCCGCGCGGGAGGGCCCCGTGGAACCCGATCCACCCGAAGCCGTCGCTGCGTATCGGGAATCCGAAGGCGCATCCCACCAGGCCGTCCGTTTCCGCGATCACCATGGCGAAGCCCGGCCGGCGGATGTCGGCGGTGAGGCGGTTCAGAAAGTGCCGGCGGCTGGGACGGCAGTACGCGTCAGGACGCGATGATGTCTCGTGGGAGTCCACGTACAGATCTGTCAGCTTCCCGCTCAGGTCCTGTGCCAACCCGCGGTTCACCCGACGTAACCGGACCGCTTCCATGGTGGACGGTTCGCTGCCATGGGGCTTTCGCGGCTGCCCCCGCCCCGACCGGGCCGTCACCGCACATCCACCGAGAGCACAGAAACCAGCGGAACGGTCCGGTGCCGCGGGGGCTGGGCCGTCGGGGCCGGGACGTCCCCGAGCGGAGGTGACGGATGCCCGAGCGGAACGTCGGGGAGCAGGAACCCGGAGCCGGTGAGGCGGAGGATCAGGTCCAGTGTCGGTGGCGGGTGGTGCAGTCGCAGGGTCCCGCCGGCCTCGGTGGTCTGCTGCGCGGCGTGGAGGAAGACGTTGAGGCCGGTGCAGTCGCAGAAGGTGACAGGGGCGAGGTCGATGTCGATGGTGCGGATGCCGTCGCTCAGACATCGCGCCAGTGCCGTGCGTACCAGCGGGGCCGACTCCAGGTCGATCTCACCGGCCAGGGTGATCAGTACGCGCTGTCCTCGGTCATGGCGGCAGACGGTGAGCTGCGGGAGGGGCATGATGCCTCGGTTCGGTGGACCATCCGGCAGCGGGCGCGGTGACGCCGGGGATCCGGGCCCTCATGACGCGCCGTCGGCGGGGCGTACGTTCGGCGGAGGGGAGCTACGGCGGGTCCGACAGCGCACCGGACCCGCCCGGTTCCCTCCAGGGATGCGCCGGGTCACAGACGAAGAGTCCGCTCCCCGCAGCCATCCGTGTCGGACAACGACAAGCCGCCGGGGTCTGGGACGTCCGCACAGCAGCATAGTCCTCGATCCGGTCCGGCGGACGGCCGGAAGCCGGTCCGCTCCTCGTACCCGGGCGACGCCTGGACATGTGCCGCGCGGGTGTATCCGTGTCCTGCGTGTACGGGAATTGCCCGGAGCAGTCGTACTGGTCGGCGGATTCACTCGCGCCAGGTCACGAAGATCCGGGAGCAGTCGGAGGGACTCGCGGGGTTCTCAGGGTGTGGTTCACCGGGCTCTCGGACCGGGGTCCGTCGCACGCTCAGGACAGGTCCGAGGTGGCCTCCGGGCGGCTCAGCGCCTCCTCCAGCGAGGCCGAGGGCGGCAGGATCCGCGAGAGCCCGGTCAGCCGGACCATGCGCAGGGTCAGCGGATGGGTGCAGACCAGGTGCAGCCGGCCGCCCCGGTCCTGGACGCGGCGCCGCGCGCGGTACAGCAGCCGCAGGCCCGAACAGTCGAAGAACTCGACGCACCGCAGGTCGATCACGACCTGCGGTGCGGGGTCCGAGGTCACCGCGTCCAGGAGCGGGGTGATCTCCGTCGAGGCGAGCAGGTCGATCTCCCCGTGCAGCTCCAGTACCACATGACCGTGGTCATGGGTGATCCGTACGTGCTTGGTGCACGGCGCGAAGTCGCTCGCCACGCGGACATCACCTCCAGCCGGCCGTCGGTCCGCTCCCGATGGCCGGGCGCGCTCACCGGAGGCCGGGGCGGCCGCACGTCAAGCGATCACTGGACACGACCCGGGCGCCGGTGCGAAGCAAAACCGTTTCCTGCTCTGCAAGTTACCCTCGTTGAGGTGAATTCCAGCATGTTCGATTGACATATGTCTTCGCTGTGCGAGGCGAGTTGGCCAACTATGCGCGTCCGCGCGGCTGTCCGTGCGGCCGTCCGCGCTGACGGCCGCGCGGTTTTCCCGCCGTCAGTCGACCACCAGGACGAGCTTCCCCGTGGTCCGGCCCGTGTCGCCCAGCGCGTGCGCCTTGGCGGCGTCGGCCAGCGGGAAGGTCTCGGCGACCGTGGCGCGCAGCACGCCCTTCTCGACGAGGTCCGCGACCGCCCTCATGCCCGCCCGGTCGGCGTCGACGAGCATCCGCACCGCCCGGACCCCGAGCCGCTCGGCCTCCTCGTAGAACGCGTCCGTCCCGACCGGCAGGATCGAGACGACCACGCCGCCCGGGCGCAGCACGCGCAGTGAGCGCAGTCCCGTCTCGCCGCCGACCGTGTCCAGGACGACATCGACGTCCCGCACGGTCTCGGCGAAGTCGACGGACGTGTAGTCGACGGGCTCGTCCACGCCGATGGACCGCAGGAAGTCGTGCTTGCCGGCGCTCGCCGTGCCGATCACGTACGCCCCGAGGGACTTCGCAATCTGCACGGCCACATGACCGACCCCGCCGGCCGCCGCGTGGATCAGTACCCGCTGCCCCGGCCGCACGTCGGCCCGTTCGGTCAGTGCCTGCCACGCGGTCAGGGAGACCAGCGGGAGGGCTGCGGCCTGGGTGTGGTCGATCGTGGACGGCTTGTGGGTGAAGGCGCGGGCGGGCCCGGTCACGTACTCGGCGTGCGAGCCGTGGCCGAAGGGGTAGGGCAGCATGCCGAAGACCTCGTCGCCGGGCCGGAAGCCGGCGACGCCGATCCCGGTCGCCTCGACCACGCCGGAGACGTCCCAGCCGAGGACGAAGGGGGGTTCGCCCAGGAACCCCCCGGTCGCGCGGTGCTTCCAGTCGGTCGGGTTCACGCCCGCGGCGCGTACCCGGACCAGGATCTCGTTCGGTCGCGGCGAGGGCCGCTCCAGGGTGACTTCCTCAAGGACCTCGGGGCCGCCGAGGACGGTCTGGCCGATGGCTCGCATCGTGTTCACAGTGCTCATGGTGAACCAGCCTGCCCGGAGGCGCCCCGGCAGAAAATGGCATGATTGCCAACCTTCGATAAGATCGTGCCATGAAGCAGGAGCAGGTGGAGCGGGTCGTCGTCCTGGCGCTCGACGGCGTCTATCCCTTCGAGCTGGGCATGCCCAGCCGGATCCTCGGCGCGGCGGACGGCCGCTACGAGGTGGTGACCTGCACCGTCGACGGAGGCCCGGTCCGCACCGACGCCGACTTCTCCGTCACCGTCGACCACGGTCCGGAGGTCCTGCGCACCGCGGACACGGTGGTGATCGCGGCCGTCGCTCCGGCCCGGATCGCCGCCTCCCTCACCGACGAGGTGGCCGCCGCCCTCGCGCTCGTCCGCCCGGGCACCCGTGTCGTCTCGATCTGCACGGGCGCGTTCGTGCTGGCCGCCGCCGGTCTGCTGGACGGGCGGCGGGCGACCACGCACTGGTGCGTGGCCGACGAGTTCCGGCGCATGTTCCCGCGGGTCGACCTGGACCCGGACGTCCTGTTCGTCGACGACGGCGACGTCCTCACCTCGGCCGGAGCCGCGTCCGGCATCGACATCTGCCTGCACATCCTCCGCCGCGACCACGGCAGCGAACTGGCCAACAGGGTGGCCCGGCGCTGTGTGGTCCCGCCGCTGCGCGAGGGCGGCCAGGCCCAGTTCATCGAGCAGCCCGTCCCGGAGCCCTCGACGGCGAGCACCGCCGCCACCCGCGACTGGGCGCTGGCCCGCCTCGGCGACCCGCTGACCCTGACCGATCTCGCCGCCCACGCCGGAATGAGCCTGCGCACCTTCGCCCGCCGCTTCAACGACGAGGTGGGGCAGAGCCCCGGCCGCTGGCTCATCCAGCAGCGCATCGCCCGGGCGCGCCATCTGCTGGAGGCCAGCGATCTTCCGGTGGACCGGATCGCGGGCGAGGTCGGCTTCGCGACGGGCGCCTCACTGCGCCAGCACCTGCAGGCGACGATCGGGGTCTCGCCCCAGAGGTACCGCCGGACCTTCCAGACCGCGCGCTGAGGGACGAACGAACCTCCGCACCCGTGCGTCGTAGGAGGACGGACGACGGGTGGAGGGGCAGTGGTGGGGAAGCGCGGCGGGATCGTGGCGGCGGTGGTGCTGGTGGGGTGCGCGGCGGTGGGATGTGGCGGTGGTGGGCACGGCGCTCTGGTGGTGACCGGCACCGTGCCCGCCACCCCGTACACCGGGCGCCTGGACCTTCCGTACGAGGCGGGGGGCGACGGGGACGCGCGGGAGAGTTCGGGCGCGGCCGGCCGGGCGCTGGAGTGCGACGGCGCGATCCGGGCGGGCGACGCGGGCGACGCGTGGAGCAAGGGCGACGGCGGTTCGACTCCGGAGGAGGGCCTGAAGGCGTACTTCGACATCTACCAGCCCGAACTGCCGGAGCAGGGCTACCGGGTGGAGCGCCGGGAAGGGGATCGTGTCCTGTTCTCGTACGACGTCGGGGGACGGACCAAGGTCGCCGTCGTCGTCGCCAGGGACCAGCCGCGGCGCCCGGGCTGGGGCCCGGAGACCAGCGCGTCCTGCGACCCGTCCGAGTTCCCGGCGAGCTGGACGAAGGCGCGGGGCTACGAGATCTGGACGGACCGGGACGGCCGGCGCGTGCCCACCACTGAGGTGTCCAGCTCGGCCGGTCCGGAGCACTGCGACTGGCAGAGCGCGCACTTCCTCGAACTGGGCCGGTACGGGCGCCGGTACGTGCGCGATCCGCACGGGATCCTCCCGGCGAAGGGCCCGGTCGCCGATTACGACGCGCACGTCCCCATGCCCGCCGACGCGCGGGACACCGGCTACCGCTACGGCGACTGGCGGCTCTGGCTGACGCCGGACCGGGCCACGGCGTACATGAAGACCTCCGACGGAGTGGAGGCGTGGCCGGCTGCGACAACGCGCTTCGGCTGCAAGTGAGGTCCCGGATCAGCCCCTGGGCCCGGTCCCGGATCAGCCCCTGGGCCCGGTCCCGGACCGGCTCCAGGCCCGGGACCGAGCCCGGTCCCGGACCGGTCCCGGACCTGGAGCCGGCTCATGTTCCGGGCGCCCCTGGGCATTTCATCCGCCCCGGGGTGTCACCTGCTCCTGTGCAGGGCGACGAGGAGTTGCCAGACCTCGTCCGCGACGGTGTCCGGGGTGCCCTCCAGCAGACCGTGCAGCCAGTCCGCGAGGACGCCCGCGAACGTGGCGGCCACCGCGGAGGCGACGAGGGGGGCGTCCGGCGCTCCCGCGAGCGTGCGCTCGGCCAGGCTGCGGGCCCGCAGGTCGCGGTGGAGCACCAGGCCGAGCGGGCCGCCGCCGCCCGGAGTGAGCAGCGCGCGGTAGAGACCGGCGTGCGGGGCGAGCCCGGTGAAGAAGGCGCGCAGCGCGGGGGGAGCGGACACCGGGTCGGGCCGGCCGCGCCAGGCGTGCAGCGCCTCCACGGCCTCCCGTACGACATCGGCGCACGCGTCGACCGCCAGCGCCTCCAGATCGGCGTAGTGCACGTAGAAGGTGGCCCGGCCGACCCCGGCCCGCCGCACCAGCGCGGCGACGCCGGTCTCCTCCAGCGGGTGTTCGGCGCACTCCTCCAGCAGCGCCTGCCGCAGTTTCGCGCGGGTCCGGGCGGCGCGCGGGTCCTCGGGCGCCGTCCGGGGAGTGCCGGGCGTCATCCGGCGAGCAGGACGGCGGCGAGGGCGAGCGCCCCCGGCAGCGCCTGCGCGAACAGGATGCGGCGGTTCGCGGTGACGGATCCGTACGCGCCCGCGACCACGACACAGCACAGGAAGAAGACCTGCGCGTCATGGCCGGTCGGGTCGGCGGCGATCAGCCCCCACACCAGGCCCGCGGCCAGGAACCCGTTGTAGAGCCCCTGGTTCGCGGCGAGCGGCGCGGTCTCCCGTGCCATCGCGGCGTCGAGTCCGTGCAGCCCGCGCCCGGGCTTCCTCTGCCACAGGAACATCTCCAGCACCAGGATGTACACGTGCAGCGCGGCCACCAGGCCCACCAGCACGTTCGCGGCTGTCTCCATCGTCACCGGACTCCGATACGCCTCGTCACTTCTTGGACAGGTGTCCACTATAGCTGGACTGCTGTCCAAGAAGTGACGAGGCCGGGTCGGTCGGTCAGGCGTCCGGTGCCGCGTACACGCGCTCCCCTCCGACATAGGTGAGCGCGACCCCGGTCTCCTTGATCGCCTCCGGCGGGCCCGCGAAGGGGTCGCGGTCCAGGACGACGAGGTCCGCGAGAGCGCCCACCCGCACGCTCCCGGTGTCGTCGAGGTGGTTCACGTACGCCGTTCCCGCGGTGTACGCCGTCAACGCGGCCCTCAGATCGAGGCGTTCGGCCGGCAGGAACACCGGCCCCGGCTCGTCCGGGCTCACCCGGTTGACCGCGACGTGGATGCCCTGGAGCGGATCGGGGCTGCTGACCGGCCAGTCGCTGCCCGCCGCCAGCCGCGCGCCCGAGCGCAGCAGTGACCCGAACGGGTACTGCCAGGAAGCGCGTTCGGGCCCGAGGAAGGGGATGGTCAGCTCGTCCATCTGCGGTTCGTGGGCGGCCCACAGCGGCTGGATGTTCGCCGTGGCGCCGAGCGCCGCGAAGCGGGGAACGTCGTCGGGGTGCACGACCTGGAGGTGGGCCAGGTGCGGACGGGTGTCGCTCGGCCCGTTCGCCTTCCGCGCCGCCTCCACCGCGTCCAGGGCGTGGCGTACGGCGCCGTCGCCGAGCGCGTGGAAGTGGCACTGGAACCCGAGCGCGTCCAACTCGCTCACGTACGCGGGCAGACGATCCGGGTCGATGAACCGCTTGCCCCGGTTCGCCGTGGCGCAGCCGCACTTGTCGAGGTAGGGGTCGAGCAGCGCGGCGGTTCCGTTCTCGGCGACCCCGTCCAGCATCAGCTTGACGCTGGTCGCACGGAACCTGCCGTGCTCCGACGCGGCCCGCCGCTCGACCAGTTCGGGGATCTGCTCGGCACCGCGCGCCCGGTCCCACCACAGGGCGCCGACCACCCGGGCGGTCAGCGAACCCTCGCGGGCCGCCGTCAGGTACGCCTCGGACGGATCCTCCATGCCCGGGAAGGTGCCGACGATCGCGTCCTGCCAGGCGGTGATGCCGAGCGCGTGCAGATGCCGCTGGGCGTGCAGCAGCGCGGTGAGCCGGTCGGCCGGGGTGGCCGCGGGGGTGAGGCGGCCCACGGACTGCATGGCCCCCTCCTGCAGCATGCCGGTGGGCTCGCCCGACGCGTCCCGCTCGAAGCGTCCGTCGGCGGGGTCGGGGGTGTCCCGGGTGACACCGGCGAGTTCGAGGGCGCGGCTGTTGACCCAGGCGCCGTGATGGTCGCGGTTGGGCAGGTACACCGGCCGGTCCGGCACGACCGCGTCCAGGAGCTCCTTGGTCGGCGTACCGCCCGCGAAGGCCTCCATGGACCAGCCGCCGCCCGTGATCCACTCCCGCTCGGGGTGGGCCTCGGCGTACGCGCGGACGGCGGCCACCGTGTCCCTCGCCGTCTTCGCGCCGGTGAGATCGCACCGGGCCAGTTCCAGGCCCGCCGGGACCGGGTGGACGTGCGCGTCCTGGAACCCGGGCAGCAGCAGCCGCCCGGCCAGGTCGACGACCTCGGTGTCCGGGCCGGTCAGGTCATGGACCTCGGCGTTCCCGACGGCGGTGATCCGCCCGCCGGTGACGGCCACCGCGGTCGCGGCGCGGCCCTCGGGGGTGAACACCGGGCCGCCGGTGAAGAGAAGGTCAGCGTGCATGGTTCCGTTTCCTTGTCGGGGTCGCCGAAAACTCAGTCGGTGATGGCCAGGAGGTGGGGAGCGTCGGCGTCGGTACCCCGTCCGGTGGTGAAGTACGCGGACCTGCGGCCCCACTTGGCCCACGCCCCGGCCACGAAGCCCGAGACGATCATGAGGGTGGGGGTGAGCAGCAGGAACCAGCCGTTGTCCGCGGCGACCTCGAAATGATCGGCCGAGTCGTAGAAGGACCAGGCGAGATAACCGCCGAGGCCGAGCAGCGCCACGGCGCTCAGCGCGGGCAGGACGACCGCCCGTATCCCGTCCCACCGGTTCTCGCGCAGCAGCCCGCGGAACCGGGCGGCCGCCGCGAGCGCGATCAGCGCGTACGACAGCGCCACGACGATCCCGACGGCGTTGACCGTCGCCATGATCATGTCGGCGAGCCGGGGGATCACCAGCGAGAGCGTGGCCACGACCACGGCCATCGCGCCGATGAGCAGCGTCCCGATCGCCGGAGTCCCGTACCGTGCGCTGACCTTGGACCACACGGGTCCGAGCGTACGGTCCCGGCTCATCGCGAACATCCCGCGCGCTGTCGGGATCACCCCCGCCTGCAGCGAGGCGACCGCCGAGAACATCAGCGCCACCAGGGGCAGCGCGGCCAGCGGCTGGTCGGCGAGCCGGTTCCCGAGGAAGGCCAGTCCCTCGGCGCCGTGCCCGGCCAGCTCGTCCTGCGACAGCACCCGCTGGAAGGCCACCGAGCCGAGCAGGAACAGTCCCAGCATGGTCACCAGCGTGATGGTCCCGGCCCGCGAGGCGTCCCGCGGGTCGCGCACCTCCTCGTTCACGGTGAACGCCGCCTCGAAGCCCCAGTAGCAGAACACCGACAGCAGCAGTCCCTGCGCCAGCGCCGTCGCCGACGGGATCTGGAACGGGTCGAACCAGCCGATGCTGAAGGGGTGCGGACCGCTCACGATGCCGTATCCGCAGAAGCCCAGCAGGACGACGTACTCGAAGACCAGCAGCCCGGTCTGGAGCCGCGCCGCCGTCTTGACGCCGGTCACCGCCGTGAAGGTGACGGCGACGAGGACCCCGACGCCCACGGCCGTGGTCTGGGCGGTCGAACCCGGGTCGAGCACCAGCCCCGCCACCGTGTGCAGCCCGGCCTGGCCGGCGAGCTGGATCATCGCCGAGCCGGTCACCGCCGTGGTGTACGCGAGGAACGCCACCGTGGCCACGATGCTCACCCAGCCGACCAGGAACCCCAGCCAGGGACTGAGCGAACGTCCCACCCACACATAGCCGTTGCCCGCGTTCGGCTCGACCTTGTTCAGCCGGGAGAACGCGCCCGCGATCCCGAGGATCGGCACGAACGCCAGCAGCATGATCGCGGGCAGATGCAGCCCGACCACTCCCGCCGTCACTCCGAGACCGATTCCGATGCTGGTCGTCGCCGCGGTGCTGGAGGCGGCGATGGCGACACCGTCCAGAACGCCCAGCGTCCTGCGCAGGGACGGGGGATCCACACCGTACGACTTCTGCGTCATGGCCTGCTCCGATCGCACCCGGGGCCTGGTTCCGGCCCGATGACCGGAAATGAAACTGCCCGGGGCCTTAACAGGTCAACGCCGTTGACATAAGGTGCCCGCACCGGAGACAGACCGGTCCGGAGGCAGGCCGCACCGGAGGGAGCCCCCATGACGTCCACGAACGACCGTGTCGTCCCGCCCGCCGCCCGGCGGCGCAGACGCCCCACCAAGACCGGCGTCGTCCTCTCCGAGGAACTGATCGTCGAAACCGCGCTGCGCCTGCTCAAGGAGCACGGCGCCGACGCCCTGACCGTCCGCCGCCTCGGCCTCGCCCTCGGTGCCGACCCCAGCGCCCTCTACCGGTACTTCCGCGACACCGACGATCTGCTGCTCGCCATCGCGGACGAGCTGATCGGCCGCACGCTGCGCACCTGGCACCCCACGGGGGACTGGCGCGCCGACCTCAGGGACCTGGGGATGCGCATGCACTCGGGAGCCCACGCCCATCCCCAGGCCGCCGTGCTCAGCTCGTACCGGGTGACCGGCCGGGTCCACGAGATCGAGGCGGTGGAGGCGATCCTCGGCGTGCTCCGCGGCGCCGGATTCCCGGACCCCGAGGCGGTCCGGATCTATCACGCCTTCGTCGACCAGGCCCTCGCGTTCGCGGCCCTGGACGCGGCGAGCGTCGCCCTGCCCCCGGCTGCTCGCGAAGCCGAGGCAGGCGTGTGGCCGGCGCTGTACGCCCGGCTGCCCGCGGACAGCCACCCGAACATCGCGGCGACCGCCCGCCAACTCGTGCTCGACATGCGGCACAGCGCCTATCCGACGGCGCTCGACATGCTGCTGAGCGCGGCGGCGGCCCGGCTCGCGGAGCTCACCGCGGGCGAGTGCGCGGCGGGGCCCGGTAGCGGGGGTGAGCCGCTCCAAGGACCGGGCCGGGCACGGGGATGAGCGCGCCGCAGGGCCCGGGTACGGGGTGAGCGCGCGGCAGGGCCCGGGTACGGGGGTGAGCGCGCCGCAGGATCCGTGACGCGTCCGCCCGGCCGTCACACCGAGGGCCGCTCCACCGTCATACGTACGGAGCGACCTGCCCGCCGCCGCGGCGGGCGCGCCGCCCGTGTGCCGTACGAACGCCGTACGAACGCCATCGACCAGGAGGCCGTCCGCAGATGAACCCGCCCGTCCGCACCCGCAAGCAGCGCAAGCAGGACACGCTCGACCGGCTGGAGACCGACGTCGACGTCTGGGTGTCCACCGCCGACAGCGCCGGGGGAGCGCCCTACCTCGTGCCCCTGTCCTATCTCTGGGACGGCACGACCGTCCTGCTGGCCACCCCCGCCGCCGGCCCCACGGGCCGCAACCTGCGGGCGACCGGAACGGTACGGCTCGGCTTCGGGCCGACGCGGGACGTGGTGATGATCGACGGAACCGTCCGGACGCTGGAAGCCGGCGAACTGCCGGAGGGGACCGGCGACGCGTTCGCCGCCCGGACCGGCTTCGACCCGCGCGCACTGAGCACCCACTACCAGTACTTCAGCGTCACCCCGGTGCGTGTGCAGGCCTGGCGCGAGGCCGACGAACTCGCCGGACGCGACCTCATGCGGGACGGCGAGTGGCTGGTGGCCGACTGAAATCCCCGGACGGGGTGACCCGGTACGGGCAGGGCGGTGGCGGTCGGCTGCCACCGCCCTGTCACGGGAGAACCCTCACGGGCCGGGCCCGTCCCGCGTTCGTGCCGCCCTCAGTCGCGGCCCGACCGGTCGGGGGAGGGCCACACACCCGTGGACCGTTCGATGGCCTTCGCGCCCGAGCGGTCCACCGCGCTGCGTACGACGGCGAAGATCGCGCCCTGGAGTGCGGCGGCGAGCAGCACCTCGCCCCAGCCGCGGTCCCGGTCCAGGGCGTCGGGAGCGTCCTCCTCATGACGGATCGCCATCCAGGTCTTTTGGAAGGCGAGTCCGGCGAGCGAGCCTCCGGCCCAGCTCAGTACGAAGCCGACCGGCTTGTAGGCCAGAGACAGTGTGCGCTTCTTCTGCTTCCTGGACACCGAGGCTCCTTCTCCGCTCCCGAGGCCGCGGACCCGCGGCGGCCTCCTCCCATCGGGTACGGGTGCCCTGTGCGCCACGCCGGTACCCCTCGGTCCGGTTCTTCCGGCCGGCCCGGTGTGAGGCGGAGCCACCTGGGAAACCGGCCGGTGTGAGTGGTGAAGACAGGACAGAACCCGTGGAAGGGACGGATCACGCTCCGTCGACGCGGCCCCGGAGAAGCAAGGAGGACGGCTCGGGCGGCTCGGACGGCAGGACCAGGGTCACTGTGATCGTGGCACTGGGCGCCAACCTGCTGATCGCCGCGGCCAAAGCGGTGGGCGGCCTGGTCTCCGGATCGCCCGCACTCCTCTCGGAGGCCGCGCACTCCGTGGCGGACAGCATGAACGAGGTGTTCCTGTTGGCGGCGTTGCGCCGCAGCCGCCGCCCCGCCGACCGGCGGCATCCGTTCGGCTACGGCAAGGAACGGTTCTTCTGGTCACTGCTCGCGGCCGTCGGCATCTTCGTCATGGGCGGCTGCTTCTCCTTCTTCCAGGGGTTCGAGGCGCTCCGCGACGGCGCCGAGGAATCCTTCCGCGGCTATATGACGGGGATCGCGGTGCTCGTCGTGGCCCTGCTCGCGGAAGGCGCCTCGCTGCTGCGGGCCCTGTTCCAGATACGCGGCAAGGGCGGCGACGGCATGCGCGACCCGGCCCTGCGGACGGTCGTCGCCGAGGACGGCACCGCCGTACTGGGGGTGAGTCTGGCGATCGTCGGGATGGTGCTCCACATGGTCACGGGCCAGGTCGTGTGGGAGGCCACCGCCTCCTTCGCCATCGGGCTGCTGCTCGTGTGCATTGCCTTCTGGCTCGGCAGCGACGCCCGCGAGCAGCTCATCGGACGGGCGGTCGACGAGGAGCAGAGCAGCCGGATCCGTGAACTGCTCGAGGCACAGCCCGAGATCGACAGCGTCGAGGCGCTGCTGACCATGGAGCTCGGCCTCGACTCGGCCCTGGTCGCCGCCCGGATCGACCTGGTCCCCGGGCTCGACAGCGAGGAGGTCGAGGAGGTCGCCGTCCGCATCAGGCGCTCGGTCGCCCACACCTTCCCCGAGGCCGACCAGGTCTTCCTCGACGTGACCGACGCGGGAGCGGCACGAGCGGCCGCGCGCCGGGGCGAGGAAGGGGCGGGCGACGGGGCCGGTGGTGGCGACGGGGCACCGGGAATTCCGGCTGCCGCGGGAGACCCCTCCTCCGGGTGAGGCCGGGCCGCGGCAGGAAGCCCCGCCGCGACGGGGGAGCGCGGCGGGGCCTGGTCCTCGGGTGCCCACCGTCCTCCGGTTCATGCACACCGGTGCGGCGGGACGTCCGGGAGTACGGGCGGACCTGGATCAGCCGGCCGGCTCCAGCACGAAGACGGGGATCACCCGGTCGGTCTTCTTCTGGTAGTCGGCGTACGGGGGATACGCGGCGACCGCCCGCTCCCACCACTGGTCCTTCTCCTCGCCGGTGATCTCCCGGGCCGTGAACTCCTTGCGCTCGGGCCCGTCCTGGAGCTCGACGTGGGGGTCGGAGGTGACGTTGTGGTACCAGACCGGGTGCTTGGGAGCGCCGCCGAGCGACGCGACCACGGCGTACCGCCCGTCGTGCTCGACGCGCATCAGCGGGGTCTTGCGGATCTTCCCGCTCTTGGCACCGCGTGTCGTGAGAATGATGACGGGCATCCCGGTGTCCGTCAGGGTGTTTCCCTTGGTCCCACCGGAACTCTCGTACAACTCCACCTGGTCCCGGACCCACTGGGTGGGGCTGGGCTCGTACTCGCCCTCAAGCGGCATGACTTCCGTCCCATCGTCGCGTCGGACTGGTCGTGTCTCGGCACGATTCAACACCAGCGCGGACACGAATCTTCCGCACCGCGGCCCGTGTGGCCTCCCGCGCCGGGCCGATCCCCCGGTGGGCGTATCCGGGGGCGCCCCGGGCGCGCACCGGCCACGGCCCCGGGATCTCATGACGGGGCCACCAGTACGCGCACGGCGAGCAGCATGATCACGCCGCTCGACGCGAGCCCCGTCACCAGCCGTCCCCGGTGTCCCGTCAGGGTCCGGCCGAGCAGGGCGCCGCCCCCGGCGATCAGGAGCTGCCAGCTCGCGGACGCGGCGAACGCGGCGAGGACGAACACCCCCTGCTCCAGCGGACGTACCGCCTCGGCCGTCCGGCTGCCGAGCACCAGCGCGGCGAAGTAGACGACGGTGGTGGGGTTGAGGAGGGTGATCCCCAGCAGCGCCAGGTAGGCGCGGCCGGGGTGCGGGGGATCCTGACCGGCCCGCTCGGCGAGCCGGCGCTCGCGGTACCGGCGGACCGCGCCGACGGCACCCCGGACCGCCAGCACGGCGAGGACCAGCGCGGAGATCCGGCTCAGCGGGAGCAGCACCGGCTGGAGCCCGGCGGCGAGCGCCGCACCGCCGAGGGCGGCGACCAGGGCGTACAGCCCGTCGGCCGTCGCGACGCCCAGCGCGGCCGAGGCACCGATCCGCAGGGACGTACGAGCGGTGAGGGAGACGAGGTAGGTCGCGACCGCTCCGACGGGCATGGCGATGCCATAGCCCGCGAGAAGCCCCGCGACGAGCGCGGCGGTCACGACCGCGGAAGCTCGGGCCTCCGGGGTCGGCCGGGCTGCTGTCGGCTCCGCACCGGACGGACGGTGGCGGAGGTCGGCGGCAGGAAGGCTTCGATCGTGGACATGGGCAGATGTTCGGGCCGCCGGACGCGCCCGCGCAACCCCTTTTCGGAAGGGGTGTCCCGAGGACTTCGAGCCAAGGCCGGGCAGGCGGGGCGCCGACGGGGACGGGAAGTCCGGGGGAAACGGAACCGCGCCCACCGTGCTTCGGCCAGATCGCGCGAGCGGCTCATCTGGCCGAACTTCGCGTGGTCGTGTAGGTGCCTGGGGCATCTAATGAAGATCGGAAAGAGGGAACCATCGCTTGCGAGGTCACTCATGACAGAAACCCCCCTGACCCGATCCCCGTCACACCGGACTCCGGAGTCCGAGCGTTCGGCCCGGCGTCCGACTTCCGGACCCGACACGCCCGAGCCGCCGGCGGACGTCTCTCCGGACCCTTCTCAGGGCGCCTCTCCGGTCGTCCTTCCGGGCGCCTCTCCGGTCGTCCTTCCGGGCGTCTCTCCGGTCGTCTTTCCGCAGGACCGGACTTGTCCCTACCACCCGCCCGCCGCCTACGCGCCGCTGCGCGAGGGCCGTCCGCTCTCCCGCGTCTCCCTCTTCGACGGGCGTGCCGTCTGGGTGGTCACCGGTCACGGTGTCGCCCGTGAACTCCTCGCCGACCCGCGGCTGTCCTCGGACCGCACGCTGCCCGCGTTCCCGGCGGTCACCGAGCGGTTCGCGGCGGCACGCAACCGCAGGATCGCGCTGCTGGGACTCGACGACCCCGAGCACCACGTCCAACGCCGCATGCTGGTACCGAGTTTCACCCTCAAGCGGATCGCCGCACTGCGCCCCGGCATTCAGGAGACCGTCGACCGGCTGCTCGACCGCATGGCCCGACAAGGCCCGCCCGCCGAGCTGGTGAACGACTTCGCGCTCCCCGTGCCCTCCATGGTGATCTGCGCGCTCCTCGGAGTCCCGTACGGTGACCACGACTTCTTCGAGGCGCAGTCCCGCCGGCTGCTGCGGGGCCCGGCCGCCGCCGACATCGAGGACGCACGCGACCAACTGGACGCCTACTTCGGCGCGTTGATCGACCGCAAGCAGAAGGAACCCGGGGACGGGCTCCTCGACGAACTCATCCACGACCAACTGCGCGAGGGAAAGGTGGATCGCGAGGAACTGGTCTCGGTGGCGACGATTCTGCTCGTCGCCGGGCACGAGACGACGGCGAACATGATCTCGCTGGGTACGTTCACCCTGCTCAGGCATCCGGAACAGCTCGCGGAACTGCGGGCCGAGCCGGCTCTGATGCCCGCCGCCGTGGAGGAGTTGCTGCGGTTCCTGTCCATCGCGGACGGGCTGCTGCGGGTCGCGGCCCAGGACATCGAGATCGCCGGAACCACGATCCGTGAAGGCGAGGGTGTCGTCTTCTCCACGTCGGTCATCAACCGTGACGAACGAGCCTTCCCCGAGCCCGACACCCTGGACTGGCAGCGTTCGGCCCTGCACGCCTCGGCCCGCCACCACGTCGCGTTCGGCTTCGGCATCCACCAGTGCCTCGGTCAGAACCTGGCCCGGGCCGAGATGGAGATCGCGCTGAGCGCGCTCTTCGACCGGTTCCCCGGCCTGCGGCTCGCCGTCCCCGCCGACACCGTGCCGTTCAAGCCCGGAGACACGATCCAGGGGATGCTCGAACTCCCCGTGACCTGGTGAGAGGCCGCTCGATCATGGACATCGGCATCGCGATCGACAAGGACGTCTGTATCGGCGCGGGTCAGTGCGCCCTCGCCGCTCCGGGCGTCTTCACCCAGGACGACGACGGATACGGCACGCTGCTGCCGGGCCACGCGGAGAACAGCGGCGACCCGATGCTGCGGGTGGCGGAGCGGGCCTGTCCGGTGGGGGCGATCACGGTGACGGAGCACGCCGGCTGAAGCCGTCGCCTACTGTTTTCGTCCGTACCCGTGTTCGCGTCCGTGCGCCGAGGAGTTCCCGTGGCCGACCGTCCGCCCCTGCCGCCCTTCACCCGCGAGACCGCGCTCCAGAAGGTCCAGGCGGCGGAGGACGCCTGGAACACCCGCGACCCGCACAAGGTCTCGCTCGCCTATACCGAGGACTCCGTCTGGCGCAACCGGGACACCTTCGTCACGGGCCGCGCCGGGATCGTGGAGTTCCTCACCGCCAAGTGGGCCCGAGAGCACGAGTACGCCCTGCGCAAGGACCTGTGGGCGTTCGAGGGAAACCGCATCGCGGTGCGTTTCCAGTACGAGTCCCGGGACGGCGACGGCCAGTGGTGGCGCTCGTACGGAAATGAGCTGTGGGAGTTCGACGAGCACGGTCTGATGGCCCGGCGCGAGGCCTCCATCGACGACGTACGGATCGAGGAGGCGGAGCGCCGGATCTTCGGCCCGCGCCCGGAGCCGGAACGCGGACGGACGTTCCCGCTCCGGTAGGAGGGCAGGCTCCCTTACCCATCAGGCAGGGGATCCTGGCCTTCCGCCTCTGCCTCTGCCCCTCGACCCGTCGGGCCGGATCTTCACCGGGTTCCTCCGAGGATGCCCCGGCCTTCAGGCCGGGGAGGAATCGGACTCCTGCGGAGCAGGGCAGGGAAAGCCGAAACGCCGTCAGGGCGATTCGGCGTCCGCCACGGCGGCGCGGTACTCGCCCTCGATGCGGTGCAGGATCTCCGAGTTGAGGGACCGCCGGTTGTCCTTGGCCTGAGCCGTGAGCCAGGCGTGGAGGTCGGTGGGCAGGCGCAGCGTGATGCGTGTTTCTTCATGATTCATACCCCAATCGTAGTGGTACCGTGGTGGCATGACGACACGACAGGGAACGGGTGAGGAGTCCGGGCACGCCCGGTACACCTACCGCCTTCGCGTGTCGGCGGCCGCCCGTGCCGGCCTGGATGTCGAGTGGGCGCGGTGCCGGTGGGTGTGGAACGAGTGCGTGGCCATGTCCCGCAAGGTCAACGACCTGAACAAGGGACTTCCCGAGGATGCCGACAAAGCGACGTGTGGTCCGGCGCAGCTCGACAAGCTGCTGACCGAGGCCCGTACCGCCATGGGATGGCTGCGCGAGGGCTCCTCGGTGCCGCAGCAGCAGACCATCCGCGACTTCGGCAAGTCCCGCGCGAAGGCGCTGAAGGACATCAAGGCGAAACTGCCGATGCGGCAGCGTGCCGGGATGCCCCGCATCAAGCGCAAGCGCGACGCGCTGCCTTCGATGAACTACACCCGGCGCGGCTTCCGTCTCAAGGACGGCCGCCTGCACCTCGCGGGCGGCATCGCGCTGACCGTGGTGTGGTCCCGCGACCTGCCCGCCGACCCCACGTCGGTACGCGTTTACCGGGACAGCCTCGGCCACTGGTATGCCTCGTTCGTCGTCGAGACGGCCATCGAGCCGCTGCCGGAGACCGGCCGGGTGATCGGTATCGACTGGGGCGTCAGGGAGACAGCCACCACCACCAGCGACGCACACGACCTCCCCCACCGGCAGCACGGGAAGAGTGCCGCCGCGAGACTGGCCCGATACCAGAAGCAGATGGCCAGGCGGAAGCCCGCGCGTGGGAGAGCCGCGTCTAAGGGCTACCGGGCAGTGTCCCGCGCGGCGGCCAAGGTCCACAAGAAGGTCGCCCGGCAGCGCCAGGACGCCGGCCGCAAGTGGGCCAAGACCATCGTCCGCGACTTCGACCAGTTCGCCGTCGAGGACTTCCGCCCCAAGTTCCTCGCCAGGTCCACGATGGCCCGCAAGGCCGCCGACGCCGCGATCGGCGCGACAAAGACCGCGCTGACCGAGATGGCCCGCAAGCACGGCCGTATCGTGCACCTGGTGCACCCGGCCCACACCACCATGGACTGCGCACAGTGCGATGCGAGAACCAAGCACGCACTTCCCCTCTCTGAACGAACCTACGCGTGCACCGCGTGCGGAGCCGTGTCCCCCAGGGACAAGAACTCCGCCCGCGTGATGCTCGTCCGGGCTGGTCTCAACCCGGCTGGTGCTGATGGCAGAAGCCCTCTGGGAGCGCCGCTCCCAAAGGCAGCCTGAGCCAGGAATCCCCCCTGCTTCAGCTGGGGAGGAGTCAATAGGGTTCCCCCGTGAGCGAACCCAGCGAGAAACCCTTCCTCTACGTCGTCGTGTGCGCGGCGGGCATCGCCGAGGGCGTCGGTCGGTTGATCGCGGCGGCGCAGCGGCGGGGCTGGGAGGTCGGTGTCGTCGCGACGCCCCAGGGCCTCGGCTTCATCGACGCGGCGGAGATCGAGGAGCGGACCGGCCGCCCGATCCGCTCCGCCTGGCGGGCCCCGGGCGACCCGCGCCCCTTCCCGGCACCGGACGCGGTGGCCGTCGCGCCGGCCACCTTCAACACGGTCAACAAGTGGGCGGCCGGAATATCCGACACCCTGGCCCTGGGAACCCTGTGCGAGGCGTACGGACTCGGCGTCCCGATCGCCGTACTCCCGTGCGTGAACGAGGCGTTGGCGGCTCACCCCGCCTACCGGGCCAGTGTCGAACGCCTTCGCGACATGGGCGTCCGCTTCGGCGACCCGTACGCAGGCGAGGACCAACAGGACGCCGGGCGGCGGGAGTTCCACTGGGAAGGGGTACTGGACCTACTGACCCATGACCCATGACCCATGACCCATGAGCCGTGAGCGTGACCGGGAGCCGGCCCTCGGGCCGGGCCGACGTCACGTCGTGGCGGCCGCTGCTCTCCGCTCGGTCATGGGGCGGAGGAGAGCTGTTCGCGGAGCCATGCGGGGTCGGGATTGGTGTGTGGCCGGCTGGCCACGACGACGGTCGGCACCGTCTCGTTGCCGTCGTTCACCGCCCTGACCGCCGCCGCTCCCGCCGGGTCGCGCCAGATGTCGACCCAGTGCGCCCGACGCGCCTTACGGCCCAGCCGGATGCGCAGACGCAGACAGTACGCGCAGCCCGGCCGCCAGAAGACGACCGGCCGGCCGTCGGCCGCGCTGCGCCGCTCCGCCTCCAGCGCGCTGATCGACTTCGGGAAGACCAGAGGCGAGTTCATGCCCGCGAGCGGCACGAACACCAGCAGGAGCGCCGCGGCCGTACCGAGGTTCCCGTCGAGGACCAGCCGCGTCGCGGCGGCTGCCCCGCAGACCGCGAGCAGTACCGGCAGAATCCAGGCGCGCATCATGAAGACGCAGGCTACCAACGTGTCGAGACGACGTGCCGCGAGCCTCCCGTGGGGAGCCGGGAGGTGCGGCGGGCTCCACGGATCACAAGCACGGCGGGCCCGAGCGGGGGCCTTCACCTGCGAGATCCGGAACCCACGGGGACACCATGCACCAGAAACCGGCCACACCGATAGATCGTGGCCGGAAGTATCGGTCCATGTGTTCGTGAACCGGGCCCCGGGACGGTCCGGGAGGATCAGGGAGTGCCCAGACGCCCCATGACATCGGTGGCGAGCGCCCATGCGGACTCGTCATCGATTCCATGTGCGTCGGCTGCGCGGTCGGCCCGCACACGGTCGGCCATCTCCCGCCCGAGGGCTTCCGCCTGGGCGAAACGGACGTGTGCGGCCAGTCCGCGGAGCCACTCCGTCACCAGGCAGACGTAGTACGGGCGTGGCCAGGGCCCGTCCTCGATCGGTGCCGCAAGGACTTTGACCGCCGCGGCCAGTCGGGCGAGAGGCGAGTCGTGGCCGTCCAGGATCAGGCCCAGTTCATCCGCCCGGTGGAGCGAGCCGCCCGGGGCGGCCATGACGGGCGGCAGCGGGTGACGCGCGACCGCGGTCAGCTCACGTACCTGATCGCCCAGGCCGAAGCCGACATGGACGCGGGAGGCGCGGCCGGGATCGTCGACGCACACGACGACACGCTGCGGACCTGCTGCCACCAGGCGGGTGACCCAGCGGGTGAGGTTCTCCACGTCGGCGACGCACACCTGGGACTGCTCCACATCGAGCACTCCGTCGAAGACGACAGCGCCGATGACGGGCATGGCGCCCTTCCAGATCGACACCCGGGTGAGCGCGGCCTGCCCACGGGTCCGGACGACGATGTGTTTGCCGTCCCCGCACGCCGGACCGTCGTCCCAGTCCAGCTCCAGATGACCGGTGGACCCGATGAAGACCACCGGGTGATTCGCGTAGATGTCCACCGACCCGACCAGCACGAACGTCTCCGTCTCTCCGCGGGGCTCGCCTGTCACGAGGCGAGCGACAGGCGCACGGTACAGCGATGACCGGCGCTGTCTCGACGACAATGTTCCGGCGACTCCGTGTTCGGACGACTCGGTTCAGCGGGCCCATGGTCCGGGGAGGTCTGCCGGTGGCGACGGCGTGGCTCAGGGCCTTCGGAACACCGTCATCGAGTGGCCGACCTCGTCGATCCGCCTGCTCGTCGTGAGCAGCGACTTCAATCGGGCGTCGGCCTTGTCGATCGCGGTGTCGGACACGACCAGCAGTCCGTGCACCCGGGCCACGGGCACCGTGCGGGGGTCCGCCGCGTCGATGCCGTACGCGGACGGCACACCGGCGCCCTTGTAGACGAGCCACACCTTCTCGTGCGGATAGTGCTCCTTCAGCCGGTCGGCCATGCGGCCGAGGTCCTGGCCCCAGTCGACGTTCGAGTCGTGCAGGCGCAGATAGGTCTTCTCCGGGCCGCCGAACGCCTCGTTGGAGTACGGCAGGTAGTACGGGTACGTCAGCAGCGAGCTGACGGCGACGAACAGCACCAGCCCCGCCGTCACGGTCCCCGCCCAACCCCGCCGAGGCCGCCGCGCGATCGCCGCCCAACCCGGCCAGGGCCGCCGTACGGTCGCGGCCCAACCCGGCCAGGGCCGGCGCGAGCCCTCCGCCCCTTCCGGCCGAGGCCCGCGCAGCGCGACCGTGCAGCCCGCCGCCACCGCGAGGAACACCGGCACGAACAGGGCGTAGCGCACGCCGAGGTCGCGGGAGCCGGTCATCGCGGAGGCGAGGAGCAGCGCCGGGGGAACCAGGAGGTACGGGGCCGCGGGGCGCAGCCCGCGCACGGTCAGGACGGTGAGCGAACCGGCCGTCCACAGGGCCGTCATGCCGAGCGGGGTCTTCACGAGCAGCGCGACCGGCAGGTAGTACCAGAGAGAACCCCGGTAGAGGTGGCCGAAGAGGAAGCCCTGCCAGGTCGTGTTCTCGAAGCCGAACTGGACCCGCATCCCGTCCCGGTAGGGCCTCGGTACGGGCAGGTGGTCGATGAGGAACGCGCGCAGTCCGTGCACGGCCGGGAGGTCCGCAGGCGCCGACCAGCGCAGTCGGGGATCGACGGCCAGGTACGTCGCCCACACCACGGCGACCACCACCACGGCCATCCCGGCGGCGGAGGCGGCGGACCTGGCGGCGAGTTCGAGCAGCCGGGCCTTCGCCGCCGTCCGTGTCCGGCTCTCCGGTGCGTCGCCACCGTCGCCACTGCCGGTGCGGCCCGCGCGGCTCGCGTGGCACACGGAGAGCACCGCGAGGGCGAGCACCACCGGAATCGCCGGCAGCATGCTCATCTTCGTCGCCACCGCGGCGCCGAGCGCCGTCGCGGAGAGGGGCAGGTACAGGAACGGCCGTCGCCTGGCCCGCCACACCAGCCACACCGACGTCAGCAGGAAACCCGACGCGGGCACGTCGAGCGTGGCCAGCGAGCCGTGGGCGATGACGTCGGGTGAGAACGCGTAGAGCGCGAGGGCCACCGACGCGCCGGTGCGGCCCACCAGTTCACGGGCGAAGGCGAGGACGACCAGACCGGACAGCAGCGTCAGGACGATCACCGGCAACCGTGCCCACAGCATCACCCGCCAGGGATCGTTGCCGGACTCGTACAGGACGTGCCGTCCGAGCTCCGTCTGATCGCCCTGGAACGCGGGGTCGAGGTGCGGGTGGGCGAACAGCAGACCGGCCCCGATGATCAGCTTGCCCAGCGGCGGATGCTCGGGGTTGTAGCGCAGGTCGTGCTGCTGGACGTAGACCGTCGCCGTGCCCACGTAGACGGGCTCGTCGATCGTCGGGGTCTGTTCCACGGCCGTGGTGACCATGGCGACGGCCATCTGGACCAGCAGCAGCGCCACGGCCACGACGAACACGGCGCGCCGGTGCCGCCGCAGCCGCCCGAGGAGGGTGCGCGGCGCCACCGCGCTGTTCACCGGCACGCGCTCGTCGTGCCTGCTGGCCAGGAATGTCGGCATGCCCTTTGTTACGTCCGCTCCGTACGAGCCTGCTCATCGGGCGGCCCACGGATTCGGGTACGCGTCGAGGCGCCGGCCGGACGATCCGGCCGGCGCCCAGGCAGGGGAGTCACGAGTATGCCCCGGCCTTCCGCACAACTCGAGGAATCGTGGGCGGCGGTGTGCGGAGAGCGGGGAGTGCTCGGCCTCCTCTGTCTCGGCCTCGCCTCAGTAGGGGGAGGCCGGGTCACGCGGCGTCAGGGCGACCGCCCGGCGCAGGGCTGCCCGCCAGGCGAAGGCGATGACCAGTTCGACCAGGCCGATCAGCACCATCCACAGACCGAGCAGCCGCGTCAGGGCGCGGGCCGACTCGGTCGGCAGGGCCAGTACGACGATGCCCGCGATGATGCCGATCGCCGCCCCGCACAGGACGAAGCCGCGGTGCGGCAGGTCTTTGGCGGCGAGGGCGGTGTACGCGGTCAGCACGCCGGACACGAGCCAGACGATGCCGAGGATCAGGGAGAGCGCGGCGATGGTCTGCATCGGGTGGCGCAGGCACAGGACGCCGGCCAGGACGTAGAGCACCGAGATCAGCAGGGTGGCGAACCGGTTGCCCTGCTCCCGGTGGCCGAAGACGGACACGAACCGGAAGACGCCGATCACCAGCAGATAGAGACCGAGGAGAACCGCGAGGACGTGCAGGGTCTCCTCCGGCCACACCAGGATCAGGATGCCGGGGATCAGTGTCGCGACGGCCGAGCCGAGGAGCCAGGTCCAGGAGGCGCCGACGCGGTCCAGCAGTACCACGGGGTCGCCGGGGGGCGCGGAAGCCGGGCCGCCGGGCCCGAGGTCCGGTCCGGTGTGCGGTGCCGAACCATGCGATTCCGTCATGGTTCCTCCTCACGCGGTCGAGCGGACCGGTCGTGGACCGCCGACGGGAAGGTGGGTGGATTCCCGGCATCCACGGTCCCGTGCTCCGGGGCCGGGCGGCTCACCCCCGACGGGTGATCCTCGTGGTCGCGCGGATCCTCGCGGTCACCCGGGCAGTTGGCGCATCTCCACGACACGCAGGCCGAGCGACCGGCAGCGGGCCAGTAGCCCGTAGAGATGAGCGTCGTCGACGACCGGGCCGAACAGGATGGTCTGGCCGGAGATCAGCACGTGGTCCATCTCCGGGAACGCTTCGGAAAGCGTCTCCGACAGATCTCCCTCGACACGGATCTCGTACTGCATGCGGGGCTCCCCGGCGGGTGGCCCGGGGCGGCGGACGGCACCCTTCCCCACGATCATCCGCCCGGCCGTCCCGCCCGCCCTCACCCGCAGAAGGTGAACCTGGGGCCGGAGCGCCCTCCCGCACGCTCATGCCTGTCCGAGGGAGGCGGCCGGGGCGTCGTCGCCGGGGGACTTCGTGCGGTCCGCCGCCCCGGTCGGCAGGCGCGTCGTGACGAGGAAGCTGGCGAGCGTGATGCCGCCGGCCGCGAGGATCGCCGCCTTCAGACCGTTCAGCTGCGCCGTCGCGTAGGAGTCGGTGACGGCGTCGACCTCGGCCGGCGGCAGCCCGGCCTGTTCGGCCGCGGAACGCACCTGGTCGGCGGGGACGAAGCTGATGCCGGCTTCGAGCGCGATGCTCGTCTGCCGGAGCGCCTCCTGCGACACGTCCGGGTGCTCCGCCACCTGGGTGGTGAAGGCGTGGGCCAGGGCGCCGACGAGGATCGACCCGATCAGCGCGGTGCCGAGGGCGGAGCCCAGGTTCTGTGCGGTGAACTGGAGCCCGCCGACCTCGCTGCGCTCCTCCTCGTCGGCGGTGGACTGCACGACGTTGCCCAACTGCGAGGCGAGCAGGCCCATGCCGACGCCCAGCAGGGCCATGGCCCCGGCGAACTGGGCGTCGTCGATGACCGGCTTGATGGTGGCCAGCAGCCAGGTGATTGCTCCGAGCAGTGTCAGCAGGGCCAGTCTGACCACACGGCGCGGCCCCATCACCCGCCCCAGCCTGGAGGCCAGTACGGAGGCCGCCAGCATGGTGACGGACACCGGGAGCAGTCGCAGTCCCGTCTGGAACGCGTCGAATCCCTGCACCACCTGGAGATACAGCGGGATGGCGAAGAACAGCCCCAGCAGGATGAGGTTCTGGCTCACCAGCGTCAGCAGGCCCGAGCGCAGGGGCGGCCGGTGCAGCAGCGACAGGTGGATCAGCGGGTCGGTGCCGTGTTCCTCCCTGCGGCGTTCCCACTTGGCGAAGGCGGCCAGGACGAGCACCCCGGCGGAGACGACGAACAGGGTCGGGGCGAAGCCGAAGATCGTGAAGGGAGGGTTCTGGGGCTGCACCCATCCCCAGGTGCCGCTCTGCAGGACACCCAGTACGCCCAGACCCAGCCCGGCGGCCGACAGGAAGGCGCCCACGCCGTCGAGCCGGGGCCGGTGCTCCGACCGGGGCGACTCGGGGATCGCCCGGCGGAAGAGCAGCATCGCGACCACGACCACGACCTCGCCCGCGAAGACCAGACGCCAGGTGAGATACGTCGTCACCCAGCCGCCCAGCAGCGGTCCGACCGCGATGCCCGCGCCGGCGAGCCCGCCGATGACGCCGTAGGCGACGGCCCGGTCCCGTCCGGTGTACGACTCCGCGACGAGGGCCGCCATGGCCGGCAGCACCAGGGCGGCGCCGAGTCCCTCGACCACCGACCAGCCGAGCGCGAGCACCCACAGGGTGGGTGCCACCGCGGTCAGGGCCGAACCGACGCCGTAGACGACGAGTCCGACGAGGAACAGCCGACGGCGGCCGAGGATGTCGCCGAGCCGTCCGCCGGTGGACATGAACGCCGCCATGACCAGCGCGTAGAGCGTGATGACGGCCTGGATGGCGGTCACCTCGGTGTCGAAGTCCTCCACCAGCTGGCTGATGGACACGTTCATCACGGAGGTGTCCAGGACCATCAGGAACTGGGCCGTCCCCAGCACGGCCAGAGCGCGCCAGTGTTTCACCGGTGACCACCTCATCGATTCGCCCGCGAGGCCGCCGTGCCGGACAGGTCGTCCGGCCCGTCTCCGCTTCCACCGCACATCCATGGCACCCGGAGCCGGGCTCCCGCGCCACCCGGGCGATCCGCTCGCACGGCACCCGCCGCCGCCCCACGGCACCCGAGGCCCCGAGCCCGCGCCTCGCCCGCGGCGGGGGACCGCGGCCTGCCTTGCGACATTCGGGACAGCGGGTGACGATCAGGGTGCGGGGGTTACACCGGGGAGGGAGCTGTGGACCCGGACCACATCGGATCGGACGCGTCGCCGCTGCCGAGAGACCGCGGAGGCAGGACCCCATGGCAGGGCTGCTGACACCGGGTGGCGACCCGTTGCTCGCCGTCCGGTTCACCGTCCCGGACCTGACGGAGACCTTCGTCCGCAGGCCACGGCTGGTCGGACGCCTCACCGAGGGCGTCCAGGGCCCCCTGACCCTGGTCAACGGGCCCGCGGGCGCGGGGAAGACGCTCCTGGTTGCCCACTGGATCTCCACCAGGGACCGTCCGGACGACGTGGCCTGGCTGACCGTGGAGCACGAGGACACCGGTCCCGGCATCTTCTGGACGTACGTGCTGGAAGCCCTGCGGCGGCACGGAGCGGCCGTTCCGGACGACATAGGCAGCCCGTCCAGCCCCGGCGACGTGGACCACTCGCTGCTCACCCGGCTGGCCGCCTGGCTGAGCGAGCGCGCGGAACCCGTGATCCTGGTGCTCGACGAGTTCGACCGGGTGGGAGCCTCGGCGGAGGTCGCCGACGAGCTCCAGTTCGTCCTGCGCCACGCGGGCGGCGGACTGCGCCTGGTCATCGTCAGCCGTACGGAACCGCAACTGCCCCTGCACCGCTATCGCGCCGCCGGAATGGTCGCCGAGGTCCGGGGTGCCGACCTGGCCTTCGTCCCGGGCGAGACGGCCGCCCTGCTGAGCCGGCACGACATCCGGCTGTCGGACGACGGCGCCCGGTCGCTGACGGAGTGGACCGGAGGCTGGGCGGCCGGACTGCGCCTGTGCATCCTCGCGGCCCAGCACGTCGACGATCCGGACACCTTCATCGAGAACTTCGAGGCGGGCCAGAGCACGCTCGCGGACTTCCTGCTCGCCGAGGTCCTCGAAGCGCAGTCGCAGGAGACACAGGACCTGCTCCTGCGATCGAGCATCCTCGACCAGATCCACCCGGACCTCGCCAACGCCCTGACGGGCCGGGACGACGCGGACGCCATCCTGGCGGGGCTGCAGCACGCCAACGCCTTCGTCGAGGCCATCGGCCATTCGTGGTACCGGCTGCACCCCTTGTTCGCGGAGATCCTCAGGGTCCACCTGCGGGTCAGGCTCCCCGGTGTCGAGCCGGAGCTGCACCGGCGGGCCGCCCGCTGGCTGAGCGGGGCGGGACTGCTGGCGGAGGCACTGCCGCACGCGGCGGGGGCGGGCGAATGGGAGCTCGCGGCGGACCGGTTCGTCGACGAGCTGGCCATCGGGGAACTGCTGACGGGACTCGACGCCGAGCGCCTCGACGGACTCTTCGCCGCCATGCCCCCGGACGCGGCCGGACCGGCCGCCTGTCTGGTGCGCGCCGCCCGCGAACTCGTACGCCACGACGTCGACCGGGGCCTCGAGTACCTGCGCCGGGCCGGGGAGAACCTGGCCGGCGAGGAAGCCGCCGGCACGGCGGCCCTGCGGCTGAGCCACGCGCTGCTGCGGGTGTTCGCCGCCCGGCTGACCGGCTCGGCCGACCGGGCGCGGGCGGCGGCCGAGGACATGACGGCGGCGGAACTGTCCCTCCCGGCCGAGCGGCTGGAACGGCATCCGGAGCTGCCGGCCCTCATGCTCACCGACCTGGGGTCGGCACAGCTGTGGGCGGGACGGTTCGACGACGCCCGGACCTCGCTGTCCGCCGCGGCACAGGTCGACGACGGACCGTCGACCGCGTACCCCCGGCACGAGTCCCTCAGCCGGCTCGCCCTGATCGACCTCCTGTGCGGCCGGCCGGGCCGCGCGGAGTCGCACGCGCGGGCGGCGGTCGCCGGGGCGGAGCGCTCGGGCCTGCCGCCCGCCGCCCGGACGGGGGTCGCCCAGCTCGTCCTGGCGGCGGTCGCCGTCGACCGGGACGATCTGGCCGCCGCGCAGACCCACCTGGACCAGGCGACCGTGTCCAGCGCGGCCTCGCACGATCCCGTCGCGACGGCGGGTCTGGTCCTGCTGCGCTCCCGCCTGCTGCTGGCCAAGGGACATCCGAAGGAGGCCCTGCGCGTCCTGCAGGAGCTGAAGCGCCCGCCGCACGGGGTCGAGCCCTCGCCGTGGGTCGGCGACCGGGCCGCGCTGGCCATGTCCACCGCGTATCTGGCCCTGGGCGAACCGCTTGCCGCGGTCGAGATCCTCGCGGAGGAGGGGGCGACCGGACCGGAGGCCACGGTGGCCGCCGTCCGTGCCCGGCTCGCCACCGGTGACCGCCAGGCGGCACGCGCCCTGCTCGACGCGCTCTCCACCGAGCCGGACGAGGGTCCGGGCATCGCCGTGCGGGTGCTGCTCGCGCGGGCGCAGACCGCGGACGCGCTGGGCGACGACTCCACCGCCCAGCGGCTGGTGGCGCGGGCCCTGCGGACGGCCAGACCCGAGCACCTGCGACGGCCGTTCCTGGAGGCCGGCCCCTGGCTGCGCACCTTCGTGCGGCACCGGCCCGTGCTGGCCCAGGGGCACGAGTGGCTCCCGGAAGCGGCCACGGTCCGCCCCGCCGGGTCGGCCCTGCGGCCGGACCGGGAACGGGAGATCGCCGCGGTGGTCGAACCGCTCAGCGAGCGCGAGCAGGAGGTGCTGGAACGTCTGGCGCAGATGATGTCGAGGGACGAGATCGCCGCCGACCTGCATCTGTCGGTCAACACGGTCAAGACCCATCTCAAGAGCGTCTACCGCAAGCTCGCCGCCACCCGCCGGGGCGAGGCCGTACGACGGGCCCGCGACCTGCATCTGCTGTGAGCCCGCGGACCCGTCGGGACGGGAGCCGGCCGGTGCGGGCCGGCTCCGTCGTCCGCCACCTCTGGATGCCGTCCTCTGATGCAGCCCTCTAGATGCCGTCCTCGTCCGGCTTCACCACGCACAGCGCCCAGATGACGAATCCGTACAGCGCTATCAGGGTCAGCGACCAGACGGGGTAGTAGGGGATGGAGAGGAAGTTGGCGATGATCAGCAGTGCCGCGATGCCCACGCCGGTCACGCGTGCCCAGGTGGCCGCCGTGAACAGGCCGAGGCTCACGACCACGGCGACCGCTCCGAGCGCCAGGTGGATCCAGCCCCAGCTCGTCAGATCGAACTTGAAGACGTAGTTCGGGCTGGTGACGAACACGTCGTCCTGGGCGACCGCCATGATGCCCCGCAGGATGTCCAGGACGCCGGAGACGAACAGCATCACCGAGGCGAAGATCGTCAAGCCGCCGGCCGCCGTCATGGTGGCCCTCGAGTGGGTGTGATGCTGGGTGGTTGCCATGGCGAGACCTCCGTTGCACGGGCTGCGACCGCAGCCACTCACCACCGAGCGTGCGACAGCAGGCCGCCCGCGGCCTCACCCGCTAGGGGTGACGATGAACGGACATCCGCCGGTGAACCTGGACCGGGCCGGGCAGGGGCGCGGGGGCGAGGAGGGGCCGGCGCGGCCGGCGCGCACCGCCGCCCGCGCCGGAGAACCGAACGCCCCCACCCGCTTCCTCGCCCCCGCCCCCAGGGCTCCGCCTCAGTGACCCAACAGCATTCTCAGCTCGGGCTGGAGCAGATCTCCGTGCGCCCGTACGAGGTCGTCGCACAGGTCCCAGATGCGCTCGACCGGCAGCGCGGCGGCCGTCGCGGGGTCGGCCATCGCGGCGTGCCGGATGTGGCGCGGCTCGTGATCGGTGGCGGCGCGGACCACCAGGTCGGTGACGGAGACGTACGCGCTGTTCAGTGCGGCGCACTGCGGGGGCAGCGCGCCGACACGGGTCGGCTGCACCCCCAACGCGTCCGCCAGGCAGGGGACTTCGACGACACAGTCCGCCGGGAGGTTGTCGATCAGGCCGCGGTTGGGCACATTGCCGTAGATCGTGCGGGGAGTGCCGGTCAGGGTGCTGTGGATGATCTGCGGGGCGTACTCCAAGGTGCCCTCGACGGGGAGAGGCACCCCGGAGGCGAGGGCTTCACGGGTGCGCCGGTAGCTCGCGGCGTTCTCCTCGATGATCTCCAGATAGGCGCCCACCGGCAGCCTGAGCCGCTCGATCTCGCTGTCGTGGTGGAGGTACCACGGCACGTACTCCGAGGAGTGCTCGCTCGTCTCGGTGGGGTAGTGGCCGAGGCGCCGGTACATGTCCACGCGGACCCGGCGCAGCAGCCCGGGGTCCTTGGCGATGGCCTCGTCCAGGAGCGGGTGGAGGTCCTGGCCCGCACGCTCGAAACGCAGCACCCACGCCTGGTGGTTGACCCCGGCGGCCAGATGCGTGACCTCCTCGAAGGGGACCCCGACGAGCTGGGCGAGGTCGTGCACGGTCCAGTGCACCGAGTGGCACAGGCCGGTGACGCGCAGCTCCGGGGCGATGCGGCTCAGATAGAGGACGTTCATCGCCATGGGGTTGGTGTAGTTCAACAGCAGGGCGTCCGGGCAGAGTTCGGTCATGTCGGAGGCGAGCGAGCGAAGCACCGGGAAAGTGCGCAGGGCACGGAAGATCCCGCCGATGCCGAGGGTGTCGCCGATGGTCTGGCGCAGTCCGTAGCGGGCGGGGACGGCGAAGTCGGTGCGGGTCGCGGCATCCATGCCGACCTGGACGATGTTGATGACGAAGTCGGCGCTCTCCAGGGCCGCCCGTCGGTCGGGATGCGCGGTGATCGTGGGCTTCGCGCCGCGAACGCCGGCGATGTACCGGGCGGCGCTCTCGGCCGTGTCGAGCCGTTCCGGGTCGATGTCGTGCAACGCGATCCGCGCGTGCGCGAGTTCGGGGAACGTGAACAGGTCGGCCAGCAGGCCCTGGGTGAACACCACGCTCCCGGCTCCGACGAAGGCGATCTTCGGGGCGGTGACGTCGGTCATGAACGGCTCCTGGTCTCGCGGTTGCGGGGTGTTCGTGGCACGGCCGGGTCCTCGGCGGTGTCCGGGGCGTTCGCGCCCGGCGGGACGCCCGTGCCGTCCGGGAGGTCCGCGCGGGCCGCCGCGAGGGCCTCGTCCCAGGTGGGCTGGGCCGCCGTGCCGCCGTGGGCTCGGGCCGAGAGCGAACCGCAGGCCGCGGCCACCGTGAGCGCGGAGCGCAGGTCCAGTCCGCGCAGGGTGGCGGCGACGAACCCGGCGTCGAAGCTGTCGCCCGCGCCGACCGTGTCCACGGCGTCGACGGCCACGGCCGGCACGCGTGTCAGCCGGCTCCCGGTGTGGGCGAGGGCCCCGTTCGCGCCGTCCTTGACCACGGCCGTCGGTCCCCGGCCGGCCAGGACGGCGGCGGCCGTGACGAGTTCGCCCTCCCCGGACAGCGCCGACGCCTCGGCCGCGTTGGGCAGCAGGAAATCGGTGAACTTCAGCACCGGGTCCAGGAGTCCGGGGTCCCAGCGCCCTGCCGGGTCGTCATTGGTGTCGAGCGACGTCGTCGCACCGCTCTCCCGCGCCAGCCCGAACACCGGTGCCAGACAGCGTGCCAGACGGGGCATCAGGAAGAACGAGGCCGCGTGCACGTGCCGACAGGCCCGTATCAGGTCCCGGGGCACGTCCTCGGGACCGGTGGCCGTCAGACAGCCCTGTGCCGTCAGGACGGCCCGGTCCCCGTCCTCCGCCATGACGACCGTCGTGAGCGGAGTGGGCCTGACCGGGTCGGTGACCAGGCAGTCCACGTCGACACCGCGCGCGGCGAGCGCCTCGCGCACGAAGGAACCGGCGGGGTCGTCACCCACCCGGCCTGCGAAGGCGACCCGCAGCCCGAGCCGCGCGGCCCCGCACGCCATGATCGCCGCGGAGCCGCCGAGCACCAACCCGGCGTGCTCGACGAGTTGTTCGCGCTGCCCGAACTCCAGCGGGCCGCGCAGCGGGCCGACGACGACGTCCGGATTGGCGTCGCCGACGACCAGGAGATCGAAGGATGTCATCGTGTCCTAGCCCTTCAGGCCGCTCGAAGTGAGCGACTGGACAAAGGTCTTCTGCGCGAGCAGGAACGCGACCAGGACGGGCAGCACGGTGATCACGTTGCCCGCCATCACCGCCGACCACCGCGTGTGGTGCTGTCCCTGGAACGTCGTCAGACCGAGCTGCAAGGTGTACTGCGTGTCGTGGTTGATCGCGATGAGCGGCCAGGACAGGTCGTTCCAGGTGCTCAGGAACGTCAGCACGGCGACCGTGGCCAGCGCGGGCCGGGCCAGCGGCAGCACGATCGAGAACAGCACCCGCAGCCGTGAACACCCGTCGATCCAGGCCGCCTCCTCCATCTCCCTGGGCAGCGCCAGGAAGAACTGCCGGAACAGGAAGACCGCGAACGGGGTGACGAGCGACGGCACGATCAGCGCGCCGAGCGTGTCGATGAGCCCCAGCTCCTTCATCACCAGGAAGGTCGGGATCATCGTGAGCTGGAAAGGGATCACCATCGTCGCCAGCATCAGGGCGAGCAGCGCCCGAGATCCGGCGAACCGCATCCGCGCGAAGGCGTAGCCGCCGAGCGCCCCCAGCAGCAGGTTCGACAGGACGGCCGCGACCGCGACGATCAGCGAATTGGCGAACCAGCGGGGGAACATCGCGTTCCCGAGCACGTACCGGTAGCCGCCGAGATCGATCCCCTTCGGCCACAGCGCGGGCGGGAACCGGTTGATCTCCGCGTCGGACATCACCGAGCTGAGCGCCAGCCACACCAGCGGCAGCGCGAAGCACAGGGCCATCGGCGCCAGCAGCAGATGCCAGCCGCTCGGCCTGCGGGAGGTGAGGGGTGCACTCATCGGACCGCTCCTTCGGTACGTTCCTGCCGGCGCCGTACGAGCCGCAGCGCCCCGCCCGCCACCAGCAGGGCGACCGCGAGGACGTACGCCGCCGCGGCCCCGTAGCCCGCCGTGAACGTCTGGAACGCCTGCTGCCAGACGAAGTAGACGACCACGCCGGTCGAACCGAGGGGGCCGCCCTTGGTGGTCACATAGATCAGGTCGAAGACCTGGAGCGCCGTGATCAGCTGCCACAGCAGCAGGAACACGGTGACCGGGGTGAGCGTCGGCAGGACGATGTGGCGCAGCACCCGCCCGCGGCCCGCCCCGTCGATCCGCGCGGCCTCGACGAGTTCGGGCGGCACGTCCTGGAGCGCGGCCAGATAGACGACGACGCAGAAACCGACGCCGCTCCACAGCGAGATCAGCACCAGCAGGTAGATCGCCTGGTCAGGGTCGGTGAGAAAGCCCTGCGGGGACAGTCCGAGCTTGTGCAGCAGGGAGTTCGCGACACCGAACTCCGGGTCGAGGATGAACGAGAACAGCACGCCCTGCGCGGTCGCCGAGACCACGAACGGGACGAAGACGAGCGTGCGGTAGAGGCCGATGAACCGGATACGGCGGTTCAGCGCCAGGGCGAGCACCAGCCCGCCGGCCAGGCTGAGCGGCACGTACAGGGCCGTGTACAGCAGCGTGTTCCCGACGGCCGTGCGGAAGGTGGGGTCCTGGGCCAGCGCCCGGTAGTTGTCGAGGCCGACCCAGCGGCCCGGGGTGACCAGGTCGTCGGCCCGGAAGGAGAGCAGCAGCGACCAGACGACGGGCACGATGCTCAGACCGAGGATCACGACGACCGCCGGGCTGATGAAGGCCCAGGCGGTGGCGCTCTCGCGGCGGCCGCGGCGGCGGGCGGCGCGCCGTGCGGCGGCCGGGTTCGCCGCGGGGCCCTGTACGACGGTGAGGGCTCGGGGAAGGACGGACATGACGGCCTCCTTCAGCTGGAAGTCAGCTGGGAACGTCTGAAGTCGAGGTCAGCGGGGAGCCGAGGTCATCGGGGGACGATCCGGGTTCACCGGGGGATGAGCAGGGCCGCGTCGGCCGTGTCGGCGCACCGGCGGACGGCGTGGGCGGGGGAGTCCTTGCCGAGCAGGACCGAGACGATCGCCTCGCCGAGGGCCTGGGAGATCTGCGGGTAGGCCGCGTGCACGGGCCGGACCCGGGCGGAGCCCAGCGTGCCGGTGAACACCCCGAGCCCGGTGGTCGTCGCGGAGTGCTCACGCCATTCCGGGCGGCGGGCGGTGGCCGAGCTGAGCGGGAGGCTGCCCGCCGAGATGTCCCAGCGGGCGTCCTGCGCGGGCCGGATCATCCAGCGCACGAACTCGACGGCCGCGCGGGACCGGGCGGAGCCGTTGTCGAACACGGTCCAGGTGTCCGGCCCGGAGATGGTCATCGGCCTGCCGCTGTACGTCGGCAGCGGGACGACGCCGTAGTCGACCTTGGCGGTGATGACGTCCGGGAGCTGCCAGGGACCGGTCGCCACCATCGCCATCCGGCCGCTCAGGAAGACCTGGTACATCTGCTCGCTGCCGGGCTTCGGGTCGACGTACACGCTCTTGTCGTGAGCGAGCCGGGCCAGCGTCGAAAGGGCCCGGGCGCCCTGCCCGGCGAAGCCGATCCGCTTGCCGTCGGCGGCGATCACCTCGCCGCCGAGGTCCCAGATCATCGGCCACAGCCGCCAGACGGTGTCCTCGTCGCCGGTGCCCGGCCAGCCCGTGCCGAATGTCCCGCGTCCGGAGTCGGTGAGCCTGCGCGCGGTGTCGGTGAACTCGTCCCAGCTCCAGCCGGCCTTCGGGAAGGGGACCCCGGCCTGCCGGAACAGCTTCTTGTTGTAGACGACGGCCAGCGAGTCGAGCACCGCCGGGGCGGCGCGCACCTTGCCGTTGACGGTGACCGCATCCCGTACCGGTGCCCAGAAGGAGGTCCAGGGCGGGCTGCCCCCGCGCAGCGCGGACGTGAGGTCGACGACCCGGGGACTGCGGGCGACGCTCGCCAGGTCCGAGCCGAAGATGTAGGCGATGTCGGGGTACGAGCCGGCGGCGAGCGCGGCCGTCACCTTCTGGAGCATGGCGTCGGCCACCACCCCGCCGCCCGAACTGTCCACCCGTATGTGGGGATGGGTGCGGTTGAACTCGGCGACCAGCGCCTCCACGGCCTTCCTGGCCGTGTCGTTCTGGCCGTGCCACAGCTCGACGGTCACCCTGCCGTCGGCGCCGACGCCGTCCGAGGGGCCGCCGCAGCCCGCCAGCGCCCCGGCGGCCGCCGCTCCCAGGAGCAGCCGGCGCCGCGCGATCACGTGTGTCATCCCGGCCCCCTTCAGCGCGTCCTGCGGACGTAGTCCGCGCTGCCGGGCGTCGAGACCATCACGTCCCGGCGCACGATGCTCAGCCGGTCGCCGAAGGCCGAACGGGCCTTGCGCAGGCCGCTGTCGGTGTACTCGATCACCACCACCCGGTCGTGGAAGGCCTTCGCGTACGTGCCGCACTCGTCGTACTCGCCGCACTCCTCCGCCACCGCGAAGTCGAGCCCGGTCCGTGCCCTCAGCCCCGCGAGTTCGACGGTGTTCTTCTGGCCGATCGCCAGATGCCGGGTGTGCGCGTGCCGTGAGAGCAGGGTGATGAACGCGGTGGCGTCGTCCGCGGTCAGCAGCTTTCGGGAGCGGGTGTAGCTGTCGTAGTTGTCGGGCTCGACGGCGTCGAATCCCTTGTCGGCGCATTCGTCGATCCACCGGTCGACCCGCGCGGCCACCCGCCGGCGCTTGTCCGGTGTCCGGATGTCGAGGAGCGCCTCGTTCCAGTCCTTGTCGACGACGACCTTGCCGTCGCCGTCCCGCAGCAGCAGGTCGGCGGGCCACTGCCCGCGTTCCTCGGGCTGGGCCTGGAAGGCGTTGACGTAGCAGATGTTGTACAGGCCCCGGGCTGGTGAGGAGGAACGGTCGCGGCTGACGATGCGGACATCGGCGGCCGGGGGATAGGCGCCGCCGATCTGGTAGTCGAACCCCGCGTGCGGCGGCGGGAGTTCGACCGAGGTCGCCGTCCGGTGCGGGCCGGGCGACGGTTTCGGCGCGGAGCTCGTGTCGTTGCCGGCATCGCAGCCGGTGAGCGTCAGGAGAGTGGCCAGGGATGTGACCGCGCCCAGAACTCCGGTGCGGAGAACACGTTTGACGGGGGGCATGTCCGCTCCATCAAATCGCGAGTACGTCCCCGCCTCGGACGCTTCGAGCGATCCTGGCGACTTTGGCCGGACTTGAACCTGGTCCGCTACCGGCTGGGCGCACCTCTGCGTGCCGGGTCGCACCACGGCACGCAGAGGATCAAATCGTGCATGCCCGACTTCGTCAAGTGCCGGCCCCGTCCGAAGGCGCTCTTCGGCGACCGCGTCCGCCGGACGTGCGACCTCAGGGGCGCGGGTGGTGCGGAGGGTGCGGGGGACGGGGCGGCGGGGGCGGATGCGGCCCGTGCGGGGGCGGGGGCGGCAGCGTCGTGACGTCCGGTGCCGGTTCGGGCCAGACGAGCAGCACCGGGCAGGGGGCGTGGTCGACGACGAAGCGACCGGCGGGTCCCAGACTGTGCGGGCCGAGCCGGCTGCGGTCGCCGTCGCGGGCCAGGACCAGCAGACCCGCGCCCTCGGCCGCGGCGACCACCTCCCGCTCCACCCGTCCGGTGCGCTCCAGGCGGGTCGCCGGGCCGCCGAGCCGCTGGGCCGCCGCGTCGAGGAGCTCGGCCGCGGAGACCGTGCCGAGGGTCTCCAGGAGGTCGCCGGGATCGGGTTCGGAGCGTCCGCGTCCGAGGAGCCCCGCGAAGGCGCCGTGCGCGAGACCGGGCACGGCGGGGTCCGTGACGTGCAGCAGCACCACGTCCGTGGCACCGGGAGCGTGCGTCCGTACGGCGTCCACGCACGCGGGCCAGGTTCCCTCGACCAGCCAGACGACCACCCGCATGCCCATCAGCCTCCGATGACGTGGAGCGAGAACCACAGCGCCAGTACGGCGGGGACCAGCGCCGCGGGTACGGCGATCAGACCCAGCCGGGTGAACTCCTTGAGGTCGACGCCGTGTTCGTGCTGATGCACGATACGACGCCACAGCAGCGTCGCGAGGGAACCGGCGTACGTCAGATTGGGTCCGATGTTGACGCCGAGCAGGACGGCCAGCACGGCGCCCGCGCCCGAGTCGGCGGCCAGCGGGAGCAGGACGAGGACCGCGGGCAGGTTGTTGATCAGGTTGGCCAGGACGGCGGCGATCGCGGCGACACCGAGGAGCGCCGGCAGCGAGCCGCCCGTCGGAAGGAGGTCGTCGAGGGCGCCGGCCAGACCGTTGTCGACCACCGCGCGGACGACGATGCCGAGCGCCAGGACGAAGGCGAGGAAGGACGGAGCGGCGGCGCGCACCACGGTGAGCGGGGTGGTGCGGCGGCGGACGAGCGCCCGTCCGGCCAGGACGAGCGCCCCCGCGGCGGCGGACCAGGCCGGGTCGATGCCGACGGCCGAGGCGAGGACGAAACCGGCGAGGGTGCAGCCCACGGTGACCAGGGCGAACAGTGGTACCTCGGGCGCCTCCTCCGCACGCGGGGAGGACGCGCCCGCCGCGAGGTCACGGGCGAAGAAGCGCCGGAAGACCAGGTACTCGGCGCCGATCGCGGCCAGCCAGGGCAACACCATCAGCGCGGCGAACCGGGTGAAGCTCAGGCCGCTGGCGGTGAACGCGAGCAGGTTGGTGAGGTTGGAGACCGGCAGGAGCAGCGAGGCGGTGTTCGACAGGTGGGTGCACGCGTACACGTGCGGCTTCGGGCGGGCTCCCATCCGTGCGGCCGTCGCGAACACGACGGGCGTGAGGAGCACGATGGTGGCGTCCAGGCTGAGGACCGCGGTGATCGCCGAGGCGAGGACGAACACCGAGGTCAGCAGTCGGCCCGGCTGCCCCGCGGCCCAGCGGGCCATCCAGGCGCCGCACGCCTGGAAGAGCCCTTCGTCGTCACAGAACTTGGCCAGGACGAGGACGGCCGCCAGGAAGCCGATCACCGGACCCAGATGGGCCGCCTCCGCGCGGGCGTGGTCCCAGGAGATCGCCCCGGTGGCCAGGACCAGCCCCGCGGCGGGCACGGCCACGACCGCCTCCGGCCAGCCGAACGGCCGTACCACCGCGCAGACGAGGACGGCCGCGAGCAGGACGACGGACAGCGCCTCGGCGAGCGGGGTGCCGAGAGCGACGGAGAGCGTCTTCGCGAGGGTGCCGGTCGCGCCGGGGACGCCTTGGACGAGCGGGCTGTTCAGGATGGTGTTCCTCCGGGCGGTGATAACGGCGCCCTCCATCACATCAGACGGGGCGGCGCCCGCCCGCGAACCCCCTCCCCTCGCCTCGCCGTCCGGCCCGTCCTCCTACCCGGACGGCCGCCCCGCCGAACGGGTCCCCGAGCGGAGGTCACTCCTCGACGGCCGGCCCCCGAGCGGGGCTCAGTGTTCGTCGGCTGGTTCCCGAGCGGAGCTCATTCCTCGCCGAGGAGGGACAGCTCCGCCCAGATGGTCTTGCCCTCGGGGGTGTGCCGGCTGCCCCAGCGCTGGGTGAGCTGGGCGACGAGGAGCAGGCCGCGTCCCCCCTCGTCGAAGGTCTTCGCCCGGCGCAGGTGCGGCGCGGTGTGACTGCTGTCCGAGACCTCGCAGATCAATGTCTCGGAGTCGTGGATGAGCCGCAGCCGGATCGGCGGTTCGCCGTAGCGGATGGCGTTGGTGACCAGTTCGCTCACCACCAGCTCGGCCGTGAACGTGGCCACGGTCAGTCCCCAGACCTCCAGCTGGCCGGAGACCTGCTTGCGGATCGGCGCGACGAGGGCCGGGTCCGCGGGGATGTCCCAGGTCGCCACGTCGGACGCGGCGAGCCCTTGGGTACGGGCGAGCAGCAGCGCCACGTCGTCCGGCGCGCCGCCCGCGGGAAGCAGCGCCTGGAGGATCGCGTGGGCCGCCCCCTCCAGATTCCGCGACGACTCCTCCAGCGCCCGGCAGAACAGCCGCAGGCCGGCGTCGACGTCCCGGTCCCGGCTCTCCAGCAGGCCGTCGGTGTACAGCGCGAGCACCGTGCCCTCGGGCAGGTCGAGTTCGACCGACTCGAAGGGCAGCCCGCCCAGGCCGAGCGCCGGCCCGGGCGCCACGTCGATCTGCCGGGACGGTCCGTCCGGCGGCAGGACGACGGGCGGCGGATGCCCCGCGCTGGCGAGCGTGCAGCGCCGGGAGACCGGGTCGTACACCGCGTAGAGGCAGGTGGCGCCCACCTCTCCGGCGGTCCACTCGGCCCCGGCCTCGGCGGACAGCCGTAGGACGAGGTCGTCGAGGTGGGTGAGCAGCTCGTCCGGGGCCAGATCGATGTCCGCGAGCGTACGCACGGCGGTGCGCAGCCGGCCCATCGTCGCCGAGGCCTGGATGCCGTTGCCGATGACGTCGCCGACGACCATGGCGACGCGCATCCCGGACAGCGGGATCACGTCGAACCAGTCGCCGCCGACCCCGGCACGCGCCGCGGGCAGATAGCGCGACGCCGCCTCCAGGGCCGCCGTCCGGGGGAGGGACTGGGGGAGGAGGCTGCGCTGCAGCGCCAGCGCGGTCTGCCGCTCGCGGGAGAAACGGCGGGCGTTGTCGATGCAGACGGCGGCCCTGGCCGTGACCTCCTCGGCGAGCAGCACGTCGTCGGCGGTGAAGGGGTCGGGCCGCCGGAACCGGCTGAGGACGACGACCCCGAGGGTCCGGCCGCGGGCCCGGACGGGCACCGCCATGGTGGCGCGGACGCCGTACTCCCGGATGTGCTCGCCGCGCGGTCCGTCCCGTCCCGGCCGTTCCCCCGGGGCGCCGGCCGCGTCGGGCACGAGAAGGGGACGGCCGGCGATCAGCGAGCCGGCCTGCGGCGAGGACGCGGGGTAGACGTCGACCTCGCCGGGTGCGACGGCCGCCTCCGGATCGCCCGCGTTCACCGACCGGTGGGCGGCGCGGCGCAGCGTGACCGGGGCGGCGGGCGGCCCGATGCGGTACTCCTCTCCGTCCTCCGGCGGGTCCAGCAGATCGACGCTGACGAAGTCGGCGAGTGCGGGCACACAGACCTCGGTCAGCTCCTGCGCCGTGCGGGTGACGTCGAGGGTGGTGCCGATCCGCACGCTCGCCTCGTTGACCAGCTGGAGCCGCTCGCGGGCCCGGTAGTTCTCGGTGAAGTCGTGCGCCGCCACGCACACGCCGATCACCCGTCCGTGGGTGTCGGTCAGCGGGGCGATCCGCGCGAGCCAGTGGTGCGCCCGGTCCTCGCCGCCGGCACGCGCGTACGTCTCCACGTCGCGTCCCCGGCCGGAGGCGATGACCTCGGCCATCTCGCGCTCCAGCAGCTCGCCGACCTGCCGGGAGCCGATCTCGGAGACCCTGAGGCCCCGGATGCGCTCCTCCGGGAGGCCGATCACCTCGGACATCGCGTCGTTGAAGCCGTACAGCCGCAGCCGCTCGTCGTAGACGGCCAGGGCACAGGGTGCCTGGGCCAGGGCCGCGACGGCCAGCGGGTCCTCCGGGGTGCGCGGCTCCCGGCCCTCCAGCGGGGTGAGCACGAGCCAGTCGCCGCTCCGCTCCAGGCGATGGGCGAGCAGCCATACGGACAGGACGGGGCCGTCGCGGTGGCGCAGATCGAGCACTCCGCTGCGGCGGTCGCCGCCGGCCTCCGGGCGCGGGCCCGTGCTCCCGGGGGCCAGGAGATCCGCCGCCGGGCGGCCCTCGACCTCCTCGGAGGTGTAGCCGAGGAGCCGGCGGGCGCCCTCGCTCCAGTGGATCAGGGTGCCGTTCCCGTCGATGACCGCCCGTGCGGTGGCGGCCTCGTCGAGAGGGTGGACCGGGCTCATCGTCGCCACTTTCCCTTGTACGCACACTCACGGTGATCAAGCGCGTCGTCCGGGTTCCAGACTAGTGGCTGGGTGGCGTGCGCACCGTCGAACGCGGAGGGCCCGGACGGCCATGCGTACGGGACCGCCGGTCGCACCGGGCGTTCTCGGCCGCGGGGGCTCGTGCGAGCGGGTTCGGGCCCGGCGCCGGCCGGCCCGGTGAGGGGCGGACCGGTGAGGGGCGCCGGGCCTTCCCGGGGCCGCCGACCGAGGGCGGGAGGAACGGGGTCGGCGGCCGGTTTCGCGTGGGAGAGCCGCCGTCCCGCGCGGGGCCTTCGAGAAGGGCCGGTCCCAGTGGACTACGGGGCCCGGTGCGCGGGGAGCGTGCGCGAGAACCCGGTGAGTGCGTACGGTTCACACGGGGCGCACAGGATAAGGGAAAGCCGGTGGGGCCCGCCGGACAGCCGGTCGCTTTTGACAGTCTTTCAATAAGGCTGATCTTGCCCGTGCGCCTTGTTGCTGACGAGTGTGTTGTGCGAGGGTGAGCCTCCCGCGCTTGGTCAAGGGCGGGGTCTGAATCGCTGTTCGCCATTCCCGGCTGTCGACGAGCTCAAGGGGCTCCCTGAGCGACGGTCGCCGCACGGCCTTCGTCCCCGGCCGTTTTCCCGGCGCTCCGTCAAAAGGTCCACACCAATCGGGACTCCTTTTCGACGGGCAAGCACGTCCTGTGTGCCCCCTTGCACCTCGGAAGGAACCCGCTCCCGTGCGCAGCCCCCACCCCCCGCCGCCCGCCCGTCCGCCCGGCGGATATTTCGGCGAGCCCGACGAGGACCTCGCCGCTGTGCTGAGAGACGGGGCGGAGGACGACGCCGCCCGTGCCGTCGCCCTGCTGACGGCCCGGCACTGGCGGCCGGCGTACGACTACGCGGTGATCTGTCTCGCCACGTCGTCGCGGGTCGCCTCCATGGTCACCGAGGCTTCCTTCCATCACGTCCTCGACGGTCTCGGTGAGGGGGAGCAGGCTCTCGCGCTGCGGCCCCGGCTCCTGGTGGCCGTACGCGACACGGTCCGCAACTGGGCGGCGGACGACCGGATGTGCGAGGCGCTGCCGGCGCTGAGGAAACCCGCGGGGGGCCGCGGTATGCGCGCGGCGAAGTCCATGACGGCCGAGAACCGCACGCTCTCCGAACACGCTTTCCTCGCTCTTCCGGGCGCCGCCCGCTGCCTGTTGTGGCATACGGAGGTGGAGGACGAGTCGCTGTCCGTTCCGGCCGGTCTTCTGGGCATGGACGAGCCCGTCGCGGTCGCCGCCTGGGAACAGGCCCGTGAGCAATTCCGTCAGGGCTGCCTGCGCGCCCATCTGGAATTCGCCCCGACCAGGGAATGCCGTTTCCACAACCGGCTCCTCGACATACAGATCCGGCGCGGCGGGGCCTTGCTGCCGGATGTCCGGCAGCATCTGTCGGAATGCTCCTACTGTCGCCATGCGGCGGCGCAACTCGGCCATTTCGAGGGCGGGTTGGGGGTCCTGATCGCCGAGTCCGTGCTCGGCTGGGGCGCCCGTCGCTATTTCGACTCCCGCCGACCTCGCGCCCGGCAGGTGCTGCGGTCCCGGAGCGTCTCCGTGTTCGGCGGCCGACGGCAGCGCGGCGGTGAGCGCCCCGGGAAGAACGGGCGTTCCCCGGACGAGGGAAGTCCGGCGCGCGGCGAGCGAGCCGGAAGGGGCGGACGTTCCGGGGAGGACGTGCGCCCGGAGGCCGGCGAGAGCCCGGCAGACCTCGGGCGGCCCGGCACGGACGGACCTCTCGGAAGCCAGGGGTACTCCGAGGGCGGTGCGGGCCCGGCGGGCGGCGGGCGCCCGGGAACGGGCGCGCGGCGTCGTCAGCAGCCCTTGTTCGCGTCGACGGGGCGCAGGGCCGCCAGGTCCGCGGAGGGGTCCCAGCAGGCGCTGGTCACCGGGGCCGGACTGTCGGCCGCCCTGCTGGCGACCGTCCTCGCGGTCAGCCTGTGGCCGAACGAGGAGGGCGGCACCGACACCGCCGCCTCCATCGGCGCGAGCAGCAGCCGGAGCCTGTCACCCACCCAGGACTCCCAGGTCCGGCCCGGGACGTCCCCTCGGCCCACCGCGACCGGAATGTCCGTCAAGGACGAGCACGCCCGGCGGCTGCGCAACGTGGACGCCGGCCTGTGCCTCGACGTCAGGGGCGGCCGGGCCGTGGAAGGAGCCGAGGCCACGCTGGACGCGTGCTCGTCCGCCCCGACCCAGCAATGGGTCCACGAGCGGGACGGACTGCTGCGCAGCGCCGCCGACGCGGGGCTGTGCCTCGACGCGCATTCGGACGACGGTGTCCTGCTCCTCGACCGGTGCGCCGGCGAGGGCGCGAAGCAGCGCGAGGACCAGCGCTACAGCCTCACCGCGGAGGGCGAGCTCCTGTCCCGCGGCCGCGGCGGACTGGCCGTCGCACCCGCGTCCACGGACCCCGCCGCCGACATCGTGGTCAAGGTCCGCGACTACTCCGACATACAGCGCTGGCGGACCGAGCGCCCCTAGGCAGGGCCCCGGTCCGCCGTGCGGCTACAGCTCATCTACGGCTGTGCCGCGGCTAGGAGACGACGTCCTGGGGCGGCTTGCCCGCGATGAAGTCCGCGGCGTTCTGGACCGCGGCCAGGGCTATCCGTACGAGTGTCTCGCGGGTGACACCGGCGACGTGCGGGGAGAGCACGACGTTCGGCGCCTTGAGCAACCGCAGGGCCGGGGTGGGCGGTTCGGGGTCGAAGACGTCGAGACCCGCCCCGGCGAGGGTGCCCGCGTGCAGCGCGTCCGCGAGGGCGTCCTGGTCGATCAGGGCGCCCCGCGAGGTGTTGACGACGAACGCGGTCGGCTTGAGCAGCGCGAGCCGTTCGGCGTCCAGCAGATGGCGGGTCGCCCCGGTGAGCGGCGCGTGCAGGGTGACGTAGTCCGATACGCGCAGCAGTTCCTCCAGTTCGACGTGGCGGGCGCCGAGCCGGGTCTCCGTCTCGGCGGACGCGCGCGTGGGACCGGCGTACACGATGCTCATGTCGAAGGCGACCGCGCGCCGGGCGACCTCCTCGCCGATGTGCCCGAGTCCCACGATGCCGAGGGTCTTGCCGGACAGTTCGGTGATGGACTGCTGGAGCCGCGGCAGTGCCCAGTCCGCCTCGGTCAATGCGGTGTGGGCGGGCACCAGTTGCTTGGCCAGGGCGAGCATGAGGGCGAAGGTCTGCTCGGCCACGTTCTGCTTCTCGGCGCCGCTGGAACCGATGTTGCACACGGGCACGCCCCGCTCGCGCGCCGCGTCCAGATCGACGTAGTCGAAGCCGTGGCTCGCGCACTGGATCAGCTCCAGGTCCGGTGCGGCCGCGATGTGTTCGGCGCTCACCGGGCCGAGGCCGGTGACCACGACATGGGCCTCGCGCAGCGCGACGGGGTCCTCGTCGGTGGCCTCCACGACGGTGACGCGGGTCTGTCCGGGGAAGAGCGTGGCGAGCGCCGCTCCCGCCGTACGGCCGCCCACGTGCGGGGAGACGACGGCGAGCACGTTCTTGGTGACGGTCATGCGTTGTCCTCGATCAGGTCGTCGGGGCCGAGGGAGGCCGGGCGGGCGTGCCCGGACAGGGCCAGGGTGAGATCGAACTCGGCGAGCAGACAGCGGACGACGTGTTCGACGCCCGCCTGCCCGTCGAGGCCGAGCCCGTAGGCGTACGGACGTCCGACGAGCACGGCCCGCGCGCCGAGGGCGAGTGCCTTGAAGACGTCGTCGCCGGTGCGGATGCCGCTGTCGAAGAGCACGGTGAGCCTCTCGCCCACCGCCGCCGCCACGCGGGGCAGCGCGTCGGCCGCCGCGACGGACCCGGCCACCTGCCGGCCGCCGTGGTTGGAGACCACCACGCCGTCCATGCCGGCATCGGCGGCGTGCCGGGCGTCGTCCGGGTGCAGGATGCCCTTGAGGACGATGGGCCCGTCCCAGTTCTCCCGCAGGAAGGCCAGATCCGGCCAGGTCTTGCCGGGGTCCGCGAACATGCTGACGAAGTGCATCACGGCCGCGTTCGGGTCCTCGTGCACCGGCTTCGCCAGACCCGCCCGGAACGCCGGGTCGGAGAAGTAGTTGGCGGTGCCCACGCCGTGCAGGAACGGCAGGTACGCCTGGTCGAGGTCGCGCGGGCGCCACGCAAGGAGCGGGGTGTCGAGCGTGACGAACAGCGCGGTGAACCCGGCCGCCTTCGCCCGGTCCAGGAAGCTGCGGGTGACCTCGCGGTCCTTCGCCCAGTACAGCTGGAACCAGCGCTCGCCGTCGCCCATGGCCTCGGCGACCTGCTCCATCGGGGTGCTGGAGGCCGAGGACAGGATGTACGGCACGCCCTGCGCGGCGGCGGCCCGCGCCGCGGCGCACTCCGCGTCCGGATGCATGATCGACAGCACGCCGATCGGCGCGAGCGCCAGCGGCGCGGGCAGCGACCGCCCCAGCACCTCGACGGACAGGTCGCGGTCGTGGACGTCCCGCAGCATGCGGGGCACGATCCGGCGCCGGTCCAGGGCGTCACGATTGGCGCGCGCCGTACTTCCGTTGCCCGCGCTTCCCGCCACATAGCCGACCGGACCGGGGCCCAACCGCTGTTCGGTGAGCTTCTCCAGCCGTGTCAGATCGGTGGGCAGCCGTGGCACGGCACCCGTCATCCCGTTCAGATAGATCTCGTACTGGAAGTCGGCCCAGTGCTTCGCCATCCGTACGTCCCGCCTCTCGTCCCCAAGACCGCGCTGTACGAGGTCGATCCTTGCGAGAGTGACAAGTCCCGTCCACCGTGGTGCGCACAACGTGCGGCTGGAATCATCACGGTGTGACAAACAAGCCGTCCGGGATCCGGGAACGCGTCCGGCAGGAAATGGTCGCCGACCCGCGTGTCGTGGAGGCGATCGTCGCGGCGGTGAACGAGCAGGTCCCCGTGTACGCGGCGCTCGACGACAGCCGGCTGCCCGAGGTACGGGCCATCGCGGCCTGGGGCCTGGAGCGGCTGCTCCACCTGTGGGCCACCGACGGCACGCTGGGGCCGGCCGATCTGCGGCGTTTCCGGGGCATCGCCTCGGCCCGCGCGGCGGACGGACGCCCGGTGCGGGCGGTGCTGCGCGCCTACCGGGTCGCGGGCACCGTCCTCACGGACGAGGTCGCCGCCCGCGCGCCCGGCCTCGGCGCCGAGGACGCCTTCGCGCTCGCCCGCATGCTCCTCGTCAGCCTCGACACCCTCTCGGAGGAGATGGCCACCGCGTACGCCGCCACCAGTGAGGACCTGGCCGGCGACCGGACCCGGGCGCTGCGGCTGCTGCTCGACGACCTGATCGCCGGGCGGCACGCCTCGGTCGGCGCGCTGACCGACCGCTCCGCCCGGCTGGGCGTCCAGCTCCCGGATCCCTGCTGCCTGCTGGTGGCGGAGCCCACCGCCGCGGACCGGCCCGATCCCGCGCACGGGACGGCCACGGACCTGCTCGACGCGCTGGCCGGCCCCGGGGGCGAGGTGACGTCCCTGGCGACGGTACGGGGCTCCCGGGCCGTCCTGCTGCTGCCGCTCGCGGCGGCGGCGCGCGTGGGCGCGGTCCTCGGCGAACGGTCCTGGCGCGGGTGCGTCGTCACCGGCGAGAGCCTGGACCGGATCGCGCTCGCGCACCGGCTCGCCGCCGACGCGCTGGACACCGCCCCGGCCCACGCCCATCGCCCCGGGCACGTCCTCACCGACGCCGACGCGCAGGTCCTCGCGCTGCTCGCCGGGCGCCCGGCCTCCGCACCCGACCACATCGCGCGGCTGGTGCTCGGACCCCTCGCCGAGACCGGCCGGCGGCACCTGCTGGACGCCCTCACGGCGTACCTCGACTCGGGCTCGGCGAACGCCGCCGCGCGGGCCCTGCACCTGCATCCGCAGTCCCTGCGCTACCGCCTGCGCCGGATCCACGAGCTGACCGGCCGCGACCCCCGCGACCCCTGGCACCGGCTCACCCTGGACATCGCCCGGACGATCCGCGACCGGGGGTTCCGGGCGGGCCCGGACGGCATGTGACGCCTCCGTGGCCCGGTGCCCCCGCACGGCGTGGCCGGCCCGGTCATTCCCCGTCGTCGCCGGGAGAGTCCCCCGACCCGGTGTCCGGGCCCTGTGCGCGGACCCGCTGCACATGCTCCAGCGAGTCGCGCAGCTCGCCCAGCCAGTCGTCGGTGTGCCGCTGTACGAGACGGACGCACCAGGCCAGCGCGTCGCTGCGGCTGCGGGCGACCCCGGCCGCGACGAGCGTGTCGAGGACCTCGCGTTCGGGCTGGCGCAGCCGGGTCATGACGGGCGCGGCGACATGGGTGAACAGGGCGCGCTCGGTGCCGCACTCCACGCCCCAGGAGACCTTCTTGCCGAAGCGGTGCTCCGCCTCGCGGGCGACCTCCACGCGGTCCTCGCGGGTGCGCTCGCGGAACTCCTGGACACGGGCCCGGCGCGCCGCCTCCTTCTCGGCGTCCGAGGTGCCTTCGGAGAGCTTCGGCTCGTGGATGCGGCCGATGACGGTGATCTCCTCACGGTCGGCCGTCACCTCCGCCAGGCTCTCGAAGAGATCGTCGGGCAGGCGGCCGGCGAACCAGCCGCGCAGCTTCTCGCGTTGCTCCGATGTAATCATGTAATAACGATTACTCGCTTGTGGTCCCCGTGCAAGGGGTGCCGGAGAAGTCCGCCGACAGCGGAAGTCGAGGCGGCATGCCGGTTCAAGCGGAATGTTTCAGGCCTATTGCTGAGCCGTGTCTTTCCGGCCAGGTGGCTGCCCGTGGTCATCGCCGGGCGCTCTGTTACGGGCTTCAGGCGTTCGAATTCTGTGACTTCGAGCCACTGATTCAATACTCAAAGTTACCGAAACGTGTGGGGTCGATGTGTGTTTCCTGTGCGGACTCGGCAGACTCGCGCTCGCCGAACCGGCACCGACCGAGCCGGTATCGCATTCGATCGAGCGGAAGGATGCACACAATGCCGAACACCGCGCGTTGGGCAGCGACTCTCACCCTGACGGCCACCGCCGTCTGCGGCCCCCTCCTCGGGTCCGCCCAGGCGGCCCCGTCGGGACTTTACGCCCCCTCCGCCCTGGTGCTCACCACGGGCCACGGCCAGACCGCGGCCGTCGCGACTCCGGAACGTGCGGTCACCCTCAACTGCGCCCCGACGGCCTCCGGGACCCATCCCGCCGCGGCCGACGCCTGCGCCGAACTCCGCGCGGCCAAGGGTGACTTCGATGCGCTGACACCCAGAAGCGATGTCTTCTGTACCAGGCAGTACGACCCCGTGGTCGTCACGGTGGAAGGCGTCTGGCAGGGCAAGCGCGTCGCGTACGAGCACACCTTCTCCAACGAGTGCGTGAAGAACTCCTACGGGATGACGGTCTTCGCGTTCTGAGAGACCGGGATCGCGTGGCCGTCGTGGACATGGACCGGGATCCGTAGCTGGGGAGTGCGGACCCCGTCGCGAGGCGCCATGTGATTTCGCACCGAGGGCCGGTCAGACGGAGTGGGGCCGTCGACCGGCCCTCGGCATGTGCGCGTGTAGCCGCCGCCCGGCGGCGGTACGGGCGTCGCCCCTGGAGGACGACGGGGCGGACGCCCCGGCCTGTCCCGGGCACGGCGGACGCCCGGCCCGTCCCCGGACCCGTGCCGTACCACGCCGGAGCGGTCCGTGCGCCGCGCGGCCCGCCCGGGTCACCGTTCCGGGTCACCCGGGATGCGCGAGCGGCCGGGGTGGAGTAGCGGTGGAGCATGGGTGCACTCCTCGACTGGGACCAGCGGCTGTTCACACGGGTGGCCACCGTTCGGGTGCCAGGGGCTGATCCGGCGCTGCGGCGGCTCAGCCACGCGGCCAACCAGGGCCGCCTCTGGTTCGGCGTGGCCGCCGGGATCGGCCTGGCCGGCGGACCGGCCGGCCGCCGGGCGGCGCTGCGCGGCCTCGGCTCGCTGGCGATCGCCTCGTTCACCGTCAACACGCTGGTGAAGTGGAGCGCCCGCCGCCCCCGCCCGCTGCTCGAAGGCGTCCCCACGATCCGGCGTCTGGCCCGGCAGCCGCACACCACCTCCTTCCCGTCGGGACACTCCGCCTCCGCCGCGGCCTTCGCCACCGCCGTCGCCCTCGAGTCCAAGCGGTACGGCGCCCTGGTCGCGCCCGTGGCCGCCGCCGTCGCCTTCTCGCGTGTCTACGTAGGGGTCCACTACCCGGGAGACGTCCTCGCCGGCGTGGCCATCGGCGCGGGCGCGGCCGCCCTCACCTGCCGATGGTGGCCCCCGCGCACCGTCGTACCGGAGCGGGAGCGGCCCGCCGCGCGGGCGCCCGCGCTGCCGCTCGGCAAGGGGCTGGTCGTCCTCGTCGACGGCCCGGCCGGTGCGCCGTCGCTGCACGCCCGGCGGCTGCGCGCCCTGCTGCCCGAGGCCGAGGTGATCGAGCGGGGCTCCGGAGACGACTTCGCGGAGCTGCTCGCCGCGGCGGCCGACCGGGCCGTGGAGACCGGCGGCGCGCTCGGTGTCTGCGGCGGCGACGCCAGGATCGGCGCCGCGGCCCGCGCGGCGGCCGAACGGGGGCTGGCGCTGGCCGTGTTCCCCGACGGCACCGCCGACCGCTTCGCGCTGGACGTGGGCGTCCCGGACTTCGAGGCCGCCTCCGTCGCGGTCGCCCGCGGCGAGGCGGTGTCGGTGGACATCGGCGTCGCCCGTTCGGGGACGGGAGAGGACACCTGGTTCCTCAACGAGTTCAGCATCGGGCCGTACCCCGAACTCATGCGGCTGCGGGCGGGGTTGGAGCGGCGCTGGGCCGGCGCTCCGACGGTGGCCGTCGCCCTGGCCCGGGTGCTCGGCGCCGCCCGCCCGGTCGAGCTGAACGTCAACGGCCGGCCCCGTCGCCTGTGGCTGCTGCTCGCGGGCAACGGCCACTACGTACCGGAGGGACTCGCCCCCGCCTTCCGGCCGCGGCTGGACGAGGACCTGCTCGATGTGCGCCTGGTCGACGCCGGCCGCCGTCTCGCCCGCACCCGTGCGGTCGCCGCCGCGGCCCTCGGGACCCTGGAGCACTCACGGGTCTACGAGGCGGAGCGGGTTCCCTGGGTGGAGCTGGAGGGGATCCTCGGCGTGGACGCCACCGCGTTCGACGGTGAACCCCGTACCGGCGCGGCCGGGCTGAGGCTGGAGAAGGAGTACCGGGCGCTGGTCGTGTACCGGCCCGTCCGGGCGCCGGGCGAAACGGTGCGGGAGGTGGGCCCCGTCTCCCGGGTGGCCCGTCACCGGTGACGGGCCAGGGGCCGCCGTCTCCCTGCGGACGGCGGCCCCTGGCCCGACGGGTCGCCGGGTCAGGACCCGGCGACCGGCTCAGGACCCGGTCACATGTGGACGACGGGTGCGGCGTCCGGGTCCTGGGTCTGCGTGCCGCGGCGGTAGAGCACGAGCGCGATGAGCGCTCCCGCGGCGAAGAAGCCGGCCGACCACCAGAAGGCGGTGGTGTAGCTCTCGATCGTCGACTGCGCCCGGACCAGCTTGTTCGTCACGTCCTTGCCCGCGAGGTAGCTGGTCGCGGCGCTCGCGGCGAGCGTGTTCAGCAGCGCGGTGCCGATCGAACCGCCCACCTGCTGCATGGTGTTGACGGTCGCGGAGGCGACGCCCGCGTCCTCGGGAGCGATGCCGCTGGTGGCCAGCGACATGGCGGGCGGCATCACCATGCCGAGACCGGCCCCGATCAGCAGCAGCTGCGGCAGGACGTCGGTCGAGAACGACGAGCCGACGCCGATGCCGGTCAGCCAGGCCATGCCGAGCGCGGCGACCGCGAAGCCCGCGGGGATGACCGCCTTCGGGCCGATCCGGGGCACCAGGACGGTGGTGGAGATCTGCGCCATGACCATCAGGGCCGCCATCATCGGCAGGAAGGCCACACCCGTCTTGGTGGGGCTGAAGCCGAGGTTCAGCTGAAGGTAGTAGGTGAGGAAGAGGAAGACGCCGAACATGCCCGCGCCGGTGATCAGGACCGTGAGGAACGAGGCGGCCCGGTCGCGGTCGAGCAGGACGCGCATCGGCAGCAGCGGGTGCGCGGCCCGGGTCTGCCACCACGCGAACGCGGCCAGCAGGACGCCGCCCGCGGCGAGGAAGCCCCAGGTGGCGGGCGAACTCCAGTGGTGCGTCTCCGCGTTGGAGAAGCCGTAGACCAGGGAGAAGAGGCCGGAGGAGACCAGGAGGGTGCCGGGCAGGTCGAGCTTCGAGCCCGCCGCGTCGCGGTGCCCGCTCAGCAGGACCCAGCCGCCCGCGAAGGCGACGACCGCGAAGACGAGGTTGACGAACAGCGTCCAGCGCCAGTCGAGCGCGTCGGTCAGCAGACCGCCGAGCAGCAGGCCCACCGCGCCGCCCGCTCCGGCGATGGCGCCGTACACGCTGAACGCCTTGGCGCGCTCCTTGGCGTCGGTGAACGTCGTGTTCAGCAGCGAGAGGGCGGCCGGGGCGAGGAGGGCGCCGAACACGCCCTGCAGGGCGCGCGCGGTGACCAGCATCCCGAATCCGGTCGAGGCGCCGCCCAGCACGGAGGCACCGGCGAATCCGGCGACGCCGACCAGGAAGGCGGGCTTGCGGCCGAAGAGGTCGGCGATGCGCCCGCCGAGCAGCAGCAGGGAGGCGAAGGCGAGCGAGTACGCGGTGACGATCCACTGCCGGTTGCCGTCGGAGAAGCCGAGGTCCGCCTGGGCGGAGGGCAGGGCGATGTTCACGATGGTCGCGTCGAGGACCACCATCAGCTGGGCGATGCCGATGATCGAGAGGATCCACCACCGGCGCTTCGACGCGGCGGCGGACGCCGTGTCCGCGGCACCCGCGCCGGTGCCTTTGGTCAGGGTCTGGGACATGGCAGAAGCACTCCGGGGAAGTCGCTCGGTGCGTGCACGTAAACGAAACGGTTTCGTACACATCGACGATCCGACCCTAGACCCTGTCGAGCGAAACGGCAACGTTTCGCTAGTGTCTGTCGCGGCACCGGGCGGCCGGGTGTGACGTCCGTCCCCGTCGGCGCCCCGGTCCCGGGAGCGGACCGACCGCTCAGGTCAGCTGTCGCCGCACCAGCTCGTGCAGCCGCCCGCCCGTGTCCGCCAGCAGCTGCGCGGGCGGGCCCTGCTGAGCGATCCGGCCGTTCTCCATCACGATGACGCGGTCCGCGTCCAGCACCGTCGACAGCCGGTGCGCGATCACCACCCGGGTCGCGTCGAGCGCCCTGGTGCTCTCGATCACCGTGCGCTGCGTCGCGTTGTCCAGGGCGCTGGTCGCCTCGTCGAAGTAGAGGATGCGCGGCCGTCGTATCAACGCCTGGGCGATCATGAGGCGTTGACGCTGGCCGCCCGAGATCGCGCCGCTGTCCGCGACGAGCGTGTGCAGCCCCATCGGCATCCGCCCGATGTCCTCGGCCAGGCCCGCCATCCCGGCCGCCTCCATCGCCTCCTCGGGCGTGTACGCCTCGGTGCCGCAGATGCAGTCGAGGATCGAGCCCGTGAAGGGCTGCGCGTGCTGGAGCACCACACCGCACTGCCGCCGCACGGCGGACTGGTCGAGGGCCGCCAGATCCTGGCCGTCGTACAGCACACTGCCCGACACCGGCCTCTCGAAGCCGATCAGCAGCCGCAGCAGGGTGGACTTGCCGCAGCCGCTCGGGCCCACGATCGCCACGAACTCGCCCGGCCGGACGGCGAACGACACGTCGTCGAGCACGAGCGGACCGTCGTCGGCGTACCGGAACGACAGCCGCCGTGCCTCGATCGAGCCGGACAGCACACCGGGACGCGTACTCGCCCCGCGCACCTCGGGCGTCGCGTCGAGCACCGGCCTGATCTCCTCGAACATCGGCAGCGCGGCCGCCGCGGAGACGAGCGCGCCGGTGATCTGGGTGACCGACGTCAGCAGCATCGTCATCGACGTGTTGAAGGTGAGGAAGTCCGCCGCCGACAGAGAACCGCGCGCCGGGCCCGCCAGCAGCATGAACATCAGCAGGGAGCACAACGGCAGGTACACCGCGCCGGTCACCGTCGTCAGGTTCTTGACGTGGCCGACCCGCCGCTGGAGCTCACGACTGCGGGCGAAGTCGCCCGCCCAGGCCGCGTACGCGTAGTTCTCGGCCGCCGCGACCCGCAGCTTGGGCAGACCGCGCAGGGTCTGGAAGGCCTGGTTGTTCAGCTTGTTGCCCAGTACCACCAGGCGGCGCTGTCCGCGCACCTGCCACAGGCCGAGCCCCAGGAACACGCCCGCGACGACCACGAGCATGCCGATCGCGGCCAGCGCCATGGGCACGCTGTACCAGAGCAGCAGGCCCAGGTTCATCGCGCCGACCGTGCCCGCCTGTGCGAGCGTGGGGCCGATGCCCGCGAGCAGACGGCGGATCGCGCTCACCCCCATCGCGGCGCTCGCGAGCTCGCCGGTCGAGCGGGTGGCGAAGAACGAGGTGGGCAGCCTCAACAGCCGGTCCCACACCGCCGGCTGGAGACTCGCCTCGATCCGGCCCTCCATCCGCAGCAGGGTGAGGTTCTGCAGCAGCATGAACGCCGCCGACACGACGCTCGTGACCATGAGCGCGAGACAGACCTGCGCGATCAGACCGTGCTCGGCCCTGGGGACGTAACTGCCGAGCACGCGGCCGGTCGCGACCGGCACCAGCGCGCCGAGCGCCACGGTCACCAGCGAACCGACCGCGAGGTTCCGCAGATCCCCGCCCGTGCCCGCGAGGCAGAACCGCAGCAGCCGCAGCGGGCCGAGCCCGCGCTCGGGCAGCGGCCGGTAGAACATCACGGCCCGCGGCTCGAATTCCGGCGTGTTGGCCCTCTCGACCGGTGTCCGACGCCCGGACGACGGCTGCACGGCGACATAGCCGCCGCGCCGCCACAGCAGCGCGACCGGCGCGCCGGACACCGCCCGCCTGCCGACCAGCGGGCCGATGTCGTCGCGCCACCAGCGCCCGTCCAGACGTACGGCACGGGTGCGCAGCCGTGAGGCGAGCGCGATCCGTTCGACGGGGTCGAGCCGGTCGCTCTCCGTGCCGCCGCCGGTCCGCTCCGCCAGGGTGATCCCGGCCGCGCGGGCGACCAGTTCGCAGGCCGCGTACGTGGCGTCCGTCTCGGCCGCGGTCGGGCGCTTCCCGGGCCTTCTGCCGATCGAGGCGAGCAGCGTCCGGTCGGCCTGGTCGCGGACGGCCTCACCGGCCTTGATGCCCGCCGCCGCGCGGTCCTCGTGACCGGCCTCCAGCTCCTCGATCCAGCGGTCGAGCGTGGACAGCAGCCGGTACTGCTGGTCGACCATGCCCTGCCAGACACCGGAATCCATCAGCAGATCGGCCGCGGCCTCGGCCCCGTAGAGCGCGCCGAACTGCACGCTTCCCGGCGGGACGTTCATCCAGAACACGTCGTCGTCGGCGGGCGCCGCAGCGCTCCCGGCGGCCGTCGGCGCCTGGAGGAGGACGGAGAGACCGCGTCCGACGCCCAGTGCGAGGGCGTGCTCCAGCGGGCTCGACACCGGCGGAACGAACTGCGGGTTGCCGTACGCGTCGTACGACCAGGTCGCCTCCTCGGCCGGCCGGTGCAGCTCGCGCAGAGCGATCCGGCGCAGCTCGCAGCCGCGCAACGGCCGCCCCACCAGCGTGTGCTGAGGACCCGTCACCGGACCGAGCAGCAGGGAACCCGCTTCGAGCCGGCCGAGATGATGCCAGTGACCCTGCTGCGCGGCGTCGACCGCGAACAGGTCCATGGCGCCCGCGACCACCAGCCACAGGACCTGTGGACCCTCCAGATCGAGGCGACTCAGTCCCGCACGGCCAACGGGGGTCCCCATGCCGCCGAGCGCGCCGAGCACCACGTCCTGCTCGTGGACGCCTTCGTGAACCGTGGTCATCTCAACGCTCCCCGACCAGAACGGCGTACGGGCCGCCCGCCGCCACCAGTGCCTCGTGCCGTCCGCGTTCCACGACCGTGCCGTGTTCGAGCACGACGATCTCGTCGCTGTCCCGCACGGTGCTGAGCCGGTGGGCGATCACCACACAGGCGCAGCCGCGCCGACGCAGGTTGTCCATGACGGTCGCCTCCGTCTCCGCGTCCAGGGCGCTGGTCACCTCGTCGAGCACCAGGATGCTGGGACTGCGCACCAACGCCCGCGCTATCTCCAGGCGTTGGCGCTGACCGCCGGAGAAGTTCCGTCCGTCCTGCTCGACCCGGCCGTGGATCCCGCCGGGACGGCGCGCGACGACGTCGTACAGCGCCGCGTCCCTCAGTGCGGCGGCCACCGCGTCGTCGGGTATCGACGGATCCCACAGCGCCACGTTGTCGCGGACCGTCCCCTCGAAGAGGAACACGTCCTGGTCCACGAACGACACGGACGAGGCCAGCGCTCCGCGCGGGATGTCCTCCAGACGCCGGCCGTCGATGCGGATCGTGCCCTCCCACGGCGTGTACAGGCCCGAGATCAGCCGGGACACCGTCGACTTCCCGCTGCCCGAACCGCCGACCAGCGCGACCTGCTGACCCGGGCCGACCGTCAGCGAGAACCCGGTGAGCAGCGGCTCGTCGAGCGGGCTGTAGCCGAACGTCACGTTCTCCAGCTCCACATGGCCCCGCAGGCGCCGGGTGGACCCGCCGGTGCCCGGGCGGGTGTGGAGCGGGTCGGCACGGAAGTTCTCCACGTCCTTGAGCCGGGCCACGTCGGCCGCGAAGTCCTGGATGCGGCCGGCCACACCGCTCAGCCGGGTGACCGGCGCGGTGAAACGGGTGACCAGCGCCTGGAAGGCGACCAGCAGACCGACGGAGACCTGCCCCTCGACCGCGCGCAGGCCGCCGATCCACAGGATCAGCGCGCTGTTGAGCGTCGCGAGCGTCGGCGCGACGACCCCGAGCCACGCGCTCGGCACCCCGAGGCGCTGCTGCTCGTCCAGGGTGGTGGCGTGCTGTCCGGCCCACTTGCGGAAGTAGCCGTCCTCCCCGCCGGTGGCCTTCATCGTCTCGATCAACTGGAGGCCGGTGTAGGCGGTGTTGGTCAGCCGGGCGGTGTCGGCGCGCAGCTTGGCGGTGCGGGTCGCGCGCAGCCGGATCACCACGCGCATCGCCACCACGTTGAGCAGCGCGACACCGATGCCGACGGCCGTCAGCTGCGGGTCGTACGTGTAGAGCAGCACGGCGTACAGGACGACGACGACCGCGTCCACACCCGCGGCGGCCAGGTCGCGTGCCAGGGTCTCGGCCACCGCGTCGTTCGACTGGAGCCGCTGCACGAGGTCGGCCGGGCTGCGCTGGGAGAAGAAGGTGACCGGCAGCCGCAGCAGATGGCGCAGGAACCGGGCGCTGGAGAGCGTGGAGGAGATGAGGCGGCCGCGCAGCAGGTTCGCCTGCTGGAGCCAGGTCAGCACCACCGTCAGCAGCACCGAGGTGCCCATCGACGCGAACAGCACGCCCAGCAGCGAACTCTGACCGCCTATCAGGTACTGATCGATGAACGTCCGGCTGAGCGCCGGAACGGCCGCGCCGACCACCACCAGCAGCAGACTCGCCAGCACGGCGGCGGGCATCGTGCCCGAAGTGCCGCGCAGCCGGGCCGGCATGGCGCCCAGCACCCCCGGCCTGCGACCGCCCCGGCGGAACGCGGGACCCGGCTCCATGATCAGGACGACTCCGGTGAAACTGGTGTCGAAGTCCTCCATCGGCACGAAACGACGGCCCTTGCCCGGGTCGTTGACGTACACGCCCCGGCGTCCGAGACGGCGTCCCATGCCGTCGTACACGACGTAGTGGTTGAACTCCCAGAACAGGATCGCCGGCCCCCGCACCTCGGCGAGCGCGGCCGTGTCCATCTGCATGCCCTTGGCCGTCAGCCCGTAACCGCGCGCCGCCTTCAGCAGGTTGCTCGCGCGCGAACCGTCCCGCGAGACACCGCACGCGATGCGCAGCTCTTCGAGCGGGACGTACCGGCCGTGATGTCCGAGCACCATGGCCAGGGACGCGGCACCGCACTCCACGGCCTCCATCTGGAGAACGGTGGGGGTGCGGACGCTTTTGATCCGGGACCTCGGCACGCCGCGCCGGGCCGGTGCGGCGGCGCGGCGTCCGCCGCGGGCCTTCTGCGCGGGGCTCACGGCAGGAGCCAGTCGACGGGGCGCCGGCCGGCGAGGCGGACCGAGGCCGTGGCCAGGGTCATGGAGTCGGGCGCGTAGGGCGGCCCGTCCGCGGACGACCACTTCAGGCCGCTGCGGCCGGCGGACGACCGGTCGAGCCGGACCAGCACGGCCACCGGCCTGCCCTTCTCGCTGAACTGCTCGCCCAGTTGGGCGTCACCCAGGTAGGCGGCTATCTGCTGCCGGGTCTGCGCGGTGCGGCTCACCGACTTCACATGGCCGCGCAGCACTCCGTACCGCTGGGCGGGCACCGACTGGACGGTGAGGTCGACGGCGGCGTCCTCGGGAATGGCGGCGGCGCTCCCGGCGGGGACGTACACCGTCGCGTACAGGGGGTCGCCGGAGTGGGCGACCTTCTCCACGGCGGCCACGTTCGCGCCGGTCGAGATGATCGCGCCGATGGCGGTGGACAGGGCGGTGACGCGGCCCGCGGCGACCGTGCGCACGACGGACGTCCGCCCCTGCCGCGTACGCACCTTCAGTACGGGGGCGTCCGCGGGGAGCCGTTCGCCCTCCTGTGCGAGGACCGCGGTGACCTGTCCGGCGACCGGGCTCTGCAGGATGTAACTGCCCTGCGCGTGGGTGAGGACGGCGGGCGCGCCGACGGTGGAGACGACGGTGCCGGTCACGGCCCAGACGGAGGCGGCGGCCATGGCGAGGACCGTCACGGCGAGGGCGAGCCGGCCCTGCGGGCGGGCGAAGCGCACCGGAAGGTCGAGCTCTTCGGGCGACCGCAGCTTGGCGAGGGCCTGTCGGCGGAACTGCACGGGATCCTTCTCACCTGTTCGAGAGGCTCACGGCACCCGGGAGTCCCGGAACCTGTGGGGCGGTTCCGGGACTCGGCGGCGTGAAACGCGATCAGAGACCGGCGACCAGGCCGGTGACCGGGGCGGTGTTCAGGCCGGTCACACCCTCGACGGTGCCGATGGCCGTGCCCACGACGCCGGAGACCGGGGCAACGCCGTCCACCAGACCGGTGGCGGTGCCGACGGCGTTCAGCGAGAGGCCACCGGAGACGTTGTCGAGGTCGGCGTCGGAGATCTCGGCGGTCTCGACACGGGGGGTGGAGTTCATGGTGGAACTTCCCTTCATATGGATATTCACAAGGGGGGGAGAAGCGGCCCCCTCTGGGGGACAGACGACGGCCGCCACCGCGGGACACGGCCCGCTCCCGGGAGCTGAGCTGCGACCCCCGCGGTGCCACGGATCAAAGCACGGCCGTGCGGCGCGCTTCCACTCAACCAGGGCTCTCACCTGCGGGTTTGTGCTCCATACGCGGGGAAGCGTGCAGGGGCGCACACGCCGCCGCGGCCACTTCTTCACATGCTGCGCGGCATCGGTTCACCCGGACTCTTGCCACTCCCGCGCCGAATCGGACAGTCCCGGCCCATCGGTGCACAGGGGGGCGCGCGCGTGTGCAGATCCCCGCACGGCGGTGACCTTGCCGGGCATGGGCTGTGCAGATTCCCTGAATCCGGGATTCCGCCGCGGATCGTCGACGGAGCGTCGCCGGACGGTGGCGTTCCGTACCCGCCGGGGGAGTGGTGCGGCGGGTACGGCGGCCGTCGGGGCCGTTCAGTCGAGGATCGCGTACACCGTGCTCGCCCGCGCGGCGATCTCCGCCGACCCCTCGGCCGTCATGGTGATGTCCGCGAAGGCCGTGCGGCGGCCCAGTTTGGTCAGGACCGCCTCGATCAGCACGTCCGAGCCCGTCACCGCCCGCTGGAAACTCGTGGACTGCTGAACGGTCGTCATGGGGACGAAGGCGCCGCGGGCCGCGGAGACCGCGATGACCGTCGCCGTGTCCGCGGCGGCCATCAGGGCCTGGCCCGACAGGGAGCCGCCCTCGCGGGCCAGTCGTGCGGACCACGGCAGCCGCAGGACCGCGCGGTGTTCGTCCAGCTCCGCGACGGACAGGCCGAGGTCGAGCACCCAGGGGGCGAAGTTGTCGGCGAGGATCTTGTCGGCTTCCGCGAGGGTCAATGTCATACGGCGCATTGTTCCCCTTCCGGCCGTCGGGCCGGCCGCGTGAGAGCGGCGGTCTCTTTGGGGTCCGGCGGTCCGCCTCGGCCCGGGTCCTGCCCGTGCCCGGCGATCCGCCCACGGAGGAAATGGCCCGGTTGTCTCCGCAATCGGCCGCTATGGCGAAGCAACTTCCGCAATTTGCAATGGCAGTTGAACACCCCGTGCGGCACATGCGTATCAACAGGCAAGCAGGCGCCCCCTAGTCAGCTGCCGGACGCGGCATCGACCCCGTCCCCAGGAGGTCAAGAGTTGAGTCACAAACGGATACCCAAGCGCAAGGCCGCTATCGCGGTGGGCGGCGTCGCGGCGCTCGGAGCGGCGGCTCTGCTGCTGCCCAACGCCAACGCGTCGCAGTCGAACGGGGATGCCGCCACTCCCAGAACCTTCAAGGCGAACGATGTCTCGAACGTCGCCTCCATGCTGGCCACCCAACTGGGTGACACGTTCGCCGGCTCGTACTACGACGCGCAGCGGAAGCAGCTCGTGGTGAATGTCGTCGGTAACGACAGCAACGCCGTCGACCAGATCGAGAAGGCCGGCGCGGTGGCCCACCAGGTGCAGAACAGCACCGCCGCGCTGCAGACCGCCGCCAAGACCCTCAAGGCCGACGCGTCGATCCCGGGCACGGCGTGGTCCGTCGACCCGAAGACCAACGAGATCCGCGTGACCGCGGACTCCACCGTCACGGGCGACAAGTGGAACACGGTGGAGTCGACCGTCAAGGGCCTCGGCTCCGGCGTCGCGACCCTCTCGAAGTCCGCGGGAACCCTCAAGACCTTCGTCGACGGCGGCGACGCCATCTTCGGCGGCAACGTGCGCTGTTCGCTCGGCTTCAACGTCACCGCCGGCGACGGAACCCCCGCCTTCCTCACCGCGGGCCACTGCGGTGTCGCCGCCGCCAAGTGGTCGGACTCGCAGACCGGCGCCTCCATCGCCACCGTCGACCAGGCCACCTTCCCCGGTGCCGGCGACTTCTCCCTCGTCAAGTACGACGACCCGGCGACGCAGACGAACAGCGCCGTCAACGTCGGCAACGGGCAGAGCGTCCAGATCAACCAGGCCGTGGAAGCCGCCGTGGGCCAGCAGGTCTTCCGGATGGGCAGCACCACGGGTCTGCACAACGGCAACGTGACCGGTCTCAACGCCACCGTGAACTACCCGGAGGGCACCGTCACGGGCCTCATCCAGACCGACGTGTGCGCCGAGGCGGGCGACAGCGGCGGCTCCCTGTTCACCCAGGACGGCGGCGCGGTCGGCCTGACCTCCGGCGGCAGCGGTGACTGCACGGCCGGCGGCGAGACCTTCTTCCAGCCCGTCACCACCGCGCTGGCGGCGGTCGGCGCGACGCTGGGCGCCGGTGACGCGGGCGCCGCGGGCGCAGGCGGTGCGGCGGACCCCAGCGCGAGCGCGGCCGACCCGGGCGCGGCCGACCCGGGCGCGGCCGATCCGGGCGCGGTCGACCCGAGCGCGAGCGCGGCCGACCCGGGCACCGGTGACGTGGCGGACCCGAGCGCGAGCGCCGGTGACGCGGCGGGCGCCGGCGACCAGGCGGGCGCGGGCACCGGCCAGAGCGGCACGCGCCACCACAGGAAGCACCACAAGTCCGGCGCGGCGGCCCAGCAGTCGGCCGCGGCGTCGGGTGACGGCTCGGGCCTCGTTTCCACGCCGTGATGCCGGTGACCCCGGCGATCAAGAACCACTGAGCGGCCAACGGAACAGGGAATTCCGGTCGACAGTGGACAGGTCCGGCCCTCCGGCGGGAGGGTCGGACCGCTCCTCATACGGCGCCGGTCCCGCCGCGCGGCCGTACCCGCAGCAGCAACAGCGCGACGTCGTCGGGCCGGTCCTGCGCGGCTTCTTCGCCCTGCTGGAGCAGTGTGTCGGCCAGCTCGTCCAGCGGCTGGTGCCCGCTCGCGGCGAGCCGCCGCGCGAGGTCGGCGAGCGCGTCCTCGAGGTCGACGCCGGGTGTTTCGACCAGGCCGTCGGTGTAGAGGGCGAGCACGGACCCGGGGACGAGCGGCACCTCGGTCGTCGGATAGACGGCGTAGGCGTCGATCCCCAGCAGCGGCCCGCCGGCCAGGTCGAGCACCTTCACCTTGCCGTCCGGCCGCAGCAGCAGCGGCGGCGGATGCCCCGCCCGGGACATCACGGCGACCTCGCGCGCCGGGTCCAGGCGCAGATACAGACAACTGGCGAAGAGATCGGCACCCAGGTCGATGAGCAGCCGGTTGGTGCTCCCCATCACCTCCTCCGGTGCCTGGCCGACCGCCGTGTACGCACGGACCGCGGTACGGATCTGCCCCATCAGCCCCGCCGCCGTCACGTTGTGCCCCTGCACGTCCCCGATCACCGCCGCCGCCCGGCCGTCGGAGGGCACCAGGTCGTAGAAGTCCCCGCCGATGTCCATGCCCTGGGTCGCCGGCAGATAGCGCGCCGCCGCCTCGATCGAGGCCAGCGGCGGGAGCGAGGCCGGCAACAGCGCCGCCTGCAGGCCATGGGCCAGCTGCAGCTTGGCGTCGTAGAGCAGGGCACGCTCCAGCGCCTGGGCGATCAGCCCGCTCAGACTGGTCAGCACCGCCCGTTCGTCGGTCGCGAAGTGATGGGACTGCGTGTACCCGAGGACACAGGTGCCCACCGGCCGTCCGGAGGCGACCAGCGGCAGGTACGCCCACGCGCCCATGCCGTCCGGTGTGGCGTTCTGCGACGGATAGAGACGCTCCAACTGCTCGCGCGAGTCGAAGAACGCGGGCACACCCGTGTTCAGCGCCTGGGTGCCCGGGGTCGGCTCGCTCAGCGGCAGCCCGTTGAAGCGCTCCACGACGTGCGCGTCCGGATAGCCGCGGTGCCCGAGCACGTGCATGCGCCCGGCCCGGCTGGCGAGGACGACCAGGGACTGGCTGCCGACCGCGGGCGAGATCTCGTCCGCGACCAGTTGCACCACGTCCTGCACGCCCGCCGCCTCCGTCAGCGCGCTCGCCAGACTCAGCACGTGGGAGATCGTCACCAGGCGCGGGCTGCCGTCGCGCCGCTGCGGTCCCGCCCGCGTCATCTCCGACACCGGCCTGGCCCGCGAGATCCGCACACTCAGCCCGTTCGTACTCGGATACAGGCGGAAGGAGAGCCAGTCGCCCGGCGGGCGCAGCGCCACGAACGAGGTCACGTGCTGGCTGATCAGCGCCGCCCGGTAACGGTCCTCGTAGACCGGGTCGTTCAGCCAGGGCACGGCCGCCCACAGCTGGGTGCCCAGGAGACCGCTGACGGGCACGCCGAGCAGCTCGGCCGTCGCCGCGTTGGCGAAACCGACCCGTCCGTGCAGATCCAGCGAGCACAGCCCGTACGGCAGCCGCCCCACCATCCGCGTGGCCTCCACCGAGCCGAGCATGCCGCCCGGCACCGTGGCGGACGATCCGAGCAGGTCGGGCTCGGGGTGCAGCGGCCGGTTCTCCGCGGCGGCCCGTTCCAGGCGCAGCGCGAGCCGGTCGCAGGCCGCGGTGAGGCGCTCGCGTTCCCGGTCGGACAGGTCCGGCGGGTGCGAACCGGGCCAGGTCACGTAGACGGCGCCGTACACGGTGCCCGCCGTGGCCACCGGAAGCGCGGCGAGCGCGAAGGGATAAGGGAGCACCACCGCGATCCGGGGATACCTGCGGGCCATCTCGTGCTCGCCCCCCACCCAGACCAGCCGCCGTTCCCGTACCGCCTCGGCGACCGGGATCGGCGCGCTGAGCCCCACGCGCTCCCACGGTGCGGCGAAGGCCCGTGGCAGCCCGGCGGAGACCGCCATCTCCAGTACCGGTTCCTGGGAGGCCAGCAGATAGACGGCTCCCGAGTGCGCGTGCACGTCGTCCAGCATCGCGGCCAGCGCCAGCGACAGCAGCGGACGTCCCACCGGGGCCGGCCGGCCGGCCGGTGCCTGCGCGGCCTCCAGTCCCTCGGACACGGCGACCACCTCCTCGCGGGGCCGTCCACGGCCTCCGCACCTCCAGGGATCAAGGCTCCTCCCTGGAAGCCCATCGCGCACGGCGAGCCGGTCCGCCCCCTCGGCCCGGCGACCCGCGTCCCCGCCCGCCGGAACACGAACCGTCACCTCGGCCCTGAGAGCACTGTGTGAAACGCATGAATCACGATGGATTCGATTTCGTTCGATCGGCTGTCCCGCACGGGCTCCACCCCGGGCACGACGCGTTCGGAGCCGTCACAGGGGCTGCGCCGGAGCCCGGGAAGCGCTGTAATGACGGCGTGGTCAGTGAGGGTGCTGCGGAACGCGGAACGAGAACGTCGCGTGCCGAACTTGCCCTGAAGACGCTCACCGCGGATCTCGACCCGCGCGAACGGTTGCACCGCCTGCTCGAACAGGCACTCGTCTTCACCGGTGCGACCGTGGCCGCCGTGTACTCACCGAGTGTGAGCGGCGGTGAACTGCATCTGGCCGAGTCCGCGGGGGTGCCCAGGACGCTGTACGGGCTCCGCGACAGCTACCCCCTGTCCGGCACGTCCCCGGCCGCCGAGGCCCTGCGCTCGGGACTGGCGTGCTTCCTCGGACCACAGGAGCTCGCCCACTGCGCCGACGCCCGGCGGCTGTCCTCCCTGGACTTCTCCCTGGCCGTGCTGCCCCTGACCGACCACGGCTGCCTCGTCGCCGTCAGCGAGCGCCCCGACGGCTTCGGCCCCGAGGACCGGGCCTGCCTCGGGCTGATCACCGACGCGGTCGTCTGCCCGCCGGCACCGCCGCCCGACGACACGGCGGACCTGCCCGCCAACTCCTTCAGCCTCGCCATGGACACCGGGCACGTCGAGATCGACCACGAGGTGCTCGACCTGTTCGGGATGTCCCCCACCGCCTTCGACGGCAAGGTCGAGACCCTGCTGTCGCTGGCCGTGCCGGAGGACCTCCCGGCACTGATGTCCGCGGTCGAACCCGACCACATGTCCATCGGCGAACGCGAGCTGGAGTTCCGCATCCGCCAGCCGTCCGGGGGGCACAAGTGGCTCCGGCTGCGCGCCCGCCTGCTGCCCTCCACCGAGGGCCGCCCCGCACGGCTCGTGGGCACCGTCTCCGACGCCTCCAAACTGCGCTCCGGCCTGAACGACGTGGGCCGCGTCCAGCGGCTCGCCGCCGCCCTCGCCACCGCCGGCACCGTCCGCGACGTCGGCCAGGCCGTCGTCGCCGCCCTGCGCAAGCCCCTCCAGGCCGACCGGATCGCCGTCGCGGAGCTGGAGGGCGACCGGCTCGTCGTCACGCTCCTGGACCCTCCCCAGCCGGACTTCTGGCCGGAACTGTGGCGCAGCGAATGGCGCTCGGAGTGGCCCGACGCCCCCGTCCGGGCCATGCCCACGCTCGCGGCGGCCCTCAACGAGGGGCGGCCCGCCATCTGGCCCGCCGGCGCCGACCTGGAACCCGCGCTCTCCGAGGTCGGCCCCGGCGGCCTCGCCGTCCTGCCGCTGCCCGCCGGCGGCCGCATGGCGGGCGCATGCCTGATCGGCTGGGACACCCCGCACGAGTTCGCCCCCGAGGAGCGAGCGCTGCTCACCGCCTCCGCGGGCCTCGCCGGACAGGCCCTGGTGCGCGCCCACGCCTTCGACGCCGAGCACGAACTGATCGGCATGCTCCAGCGGACCCTCCTCCCGCGCCGGCTGCCGCGGCTGCCCGGAGCCGTCGCCGTCGCCCGCTACCTCCCCACCACCTCCGGCCTGGACGTCGGCGGCGACTGGTACGACGTCATCCCGCTGCCCGACAACCACGTCGGCCTCGTCATCGGCGACGTCCAGGGGCACAACGCCTCCGCCGCGACCGTCATGGGCCAGATGCGCACCGCGCTGCGCGCCTACGCCGTCGAGGGCCACCCGCCCGACGTGGTGGTCTCGCACGCCAACCGGCTCCTGCTCGATCTGGAGACGGACCTCTTCGCCACCTGCTGCTATGTCGACATCGACATGGAGGAGGGGTCCGCCTGGTATGTGCGCGCCGGACACATCCCACCCGTCCTGCGCCACCCTGACGGCCGTACCGAGGTCCCCGAGTCCGAGACCGGGCCGCCCCTCGGCGTCATCCGGGAGACCGACTTCCCCATGAGCCCGCTGCGGCTCCAGCCCGGCACGATCGTCGCCCTGACCACCGACGGTCTGGTCGAGTCCGTCGAGGTCGACGTCGAGGACGGCCTGAAACGGCTCGCCGAGGGGCTGTCCGGTTCCGACCCCGCCCACCTCGGTCTCGTCGCCGACGAACTCCTCACCGGCGCCAACCGCAGCGACGACGTGGCCCTCCTGCTCATGCGCTACGACGGCATGGAGGTACTGCCGCTGCGCGAGAGCTGGACCGTGTGGCGGGTCCCCGAGGCGGTCCGCCACGCCCGCCGCTACACCCGGCGCGCGCTGCGGACCTGGGGTGTCGACGCGCACATGGACGCCGCCCTGCTGATCGTCTCGGAGCTCGTCACCAACGCCCTGGTGCACACCGACGGCCAGGTCAGGCTCGACCTCACCCTCATCAACCACCGCCTGCGCATCGCGGTCGCCGACAACTCGCCCCGCACGCCGATCAAGCCCACCAGCATCGGCTGGGAGGCCACCGGGGGCCGCGGCATCCTCCTCGTCGAGGCGATGTCGGCGACCTGGGGCACGGTGCCGGTGAGCGGCGGCAAGCAGGTGTGGTGCGAGATCGCGCTCGACTGACGAGGTGAGCGTTCCCGGCGAGGCGAGCGTTCGCCCCACGCGGCGAGCGCCCCGTCGGCAAGGTGGGACCGTGCGACTCCTGCTGATGTCCGACACCCACCTGCCGAAGCGGGCCCGGGAACTCCCCGCCGCGCTGCTCGCCGAACTCCCTTCGGCCGATGTCGTCATCCACGCGGGGGACTGGGTGGACACCGCCACCCTGGACCTGCTGGAGGCCCGTTCCCGGCGGCTCGTCGCGGTGTACGGCAACAACGACGGCCCCGCCCTGCGGGCCCGCCTCCCCGAGACCGCCCGTGCCGAGCTCGGCGGCCTGCGCTTCGGCGTCGTCCACGAGACCGGCGGCGCCCAGGGCCGTGAACAGCGCTGCGCGCGGCGCTTCCCCGACCTCGACGTCCTGGTCTTCGGGCACAGCCACATCCCCTGGGACAGCACCGCGCCCGGCGGCCTGCGCCTGCTCAACCCCGGCTCGCCGACCGACCGCCGCCGCGAGCCGTCCTGCACGTACATGACCGCGACGGTGACAAACGACGGCCGTCTCACGGAGGTGACCCTGCACCGGCTGCCGCCGCGCAGCGGCTGATCCCACGGCCGGCGCGGTACGGGACACGCGGTAGGGGACGCGGGACACAGGTACGGGTACGGGACACGGGTACAGACGCCGGTCAGCGGGGATGGATCGACCCGGTCCTCGCCGTCAGCGGCACCCCGCTGCCGCCCCGGCGCAGGGCGACGATCTCCGCGGCGACGGACACGGCCACCTCCTCCGGTGTACGCGCTCCGAGGTCGAGACCGACGGGGGAGCGCAGCCGGGACAGCGCGCGCTCCGGCACGCCGGCCGCGCGCAGCCGTTCCAGACGATGGTCGTGGGTGCGGCGGCTGCCCATCGCCCCCACGTACGCGGCCGGGCGGCGCAGCGCCTCCTCCAGCAGGGGTACGTCGAACTTGGGGTCGTGGGTCAGGACGCAGATCACCGTGCGCTCGTCGGTCGCCTGGCCGCTCAGATAGCGGTGCGGCCAGTCCACGACGACCTCCACACCGGCCGGGAACCGCCGCGGCGTGGCGAAGGCAGGGCGGGCGTCGCACACCGTGACCCGGTAGCCGAGGAAGCCGCCGACGCGGGCCACGGCGGCCGCATGGTCGACGGCGCCGAAGACCAGCATGCGCGGCGGAGGCGCGAACGAGTGCAGGAACACGGTGACCACGTCCCCGCACCGCTCGCCGTGCGGGCCGTAGTGCCGCAGCCCGGTGCCGCCCTGCGCCGCGCCGTCACGAACATCGGCCGCGACGGCGTCGTCGAGCCCCGCCGACCCGAGAGAACCGAGAACCCCACGGCCCGGTTCCGCCGCCCCGGACACCCCGCAGTCCGATCCCGCCGGGCTCGCGGAGCCGGACGGACCGGCTTCTTCGCCGTCCGGCTCCGTCGGGGCGAGCGAGCCGGACGGCGGGCCGTCCATGCCGACCGACCCGGGTGGGCCGAGCACGGAGCCGGCCGGGTCTGCAGAGACGGGTGGGCCGATCACGGAGCCGGCCGGGTATGCAGGGTCCGGTGGGCCGAGAGCGGAGCCGTCCAGGCCGGTCGAGCCGGGTGAGCCGGGTGACGAGGGGGCCGGGCCCGCAGAGACGGGTGGGCAGAGCACGGAGCCGTCCAGGTCTGCAGGATCGAATGGGCCGGGCGTGGAACTGTCCGCGGCCGTCGAGCCGGGGGGTGAGGGGGCTGGGCCCTCGGATACGGGTGAGGCGGGTGTCACGGCGTCCGGGGCGGGTTCCGAACACTCCGGGTCCGGGTCTGGGTGAGGCCACACGGCCAGCGTCGCTCCGCGTCGGGCGGGTCCGTCGATCACCGTCGCCGTCGTCACGGGGCGGCCCGCCGCCACCGACTCGGCCACCGCGGGGAAGGCCGGATCGTCGGTGGCCGACACTCGCCGGACCAGCAGCGTGATCTCTCCGCCGCAGGTCAGCCCCACGGCGAAGGCGTCCTCGTCGCTGTACCCGAACGTCTCCAGACGTGCCTCGCCCGAGGCGATCACCTCCCGGGCCAGTTCGAAGACCGCCCCCTCGACACAGCCGCCGGACACACTGCCCACGACCTCGTCGCCCGGCCCCACCGCCATGGCCGCCCCGGGGTCGCGGGGCGCGCTGCGGCTGACGGCCACCACCGTGGCCAGTCCGAAGGGCGAACCGGCCGCGTACCACTCGTACAGCGCGGGGAGGATGTCACGCATCGTCCGCTCCTTACGCCGTCGGGCCGGGCCTCGCGAGAGTCCGGTCACCTTCGCGGACCAGGATCCGGTCACCTTCAAGGATCGCTCCACGAGGAGGTTTCGTTGAGCGTTAATGCGTTGCCGTCCCGGGCGCCCCACTGCTGCACTGGACGGGACGCGTTCACCGGGACGCGCTCACCGGGACCGAGGAGCAGCACATGCGCACACCGTTCATGTCCACCCAGGAAGGAATCCCTCTCATCTCGAAGGACATGACACCCGGTGCATATGCTCAACCTGGGAATCCTGGCGCACGTAGACGCCGGTAAGACGAGCCTGACCGAGCGGCTGCTGCACACGGTCGGGGTCATCGACGAGATCGGCAGCGTCGACGACGGCAACACCCGGACCGACTTCCTCGCGCTGGAGCGGCAGCGCGGCATCACGATCAAATCCGCCGTCGTCTCCTTCGCGGTCGACGACCTCACCGTCAATCTCATCGACACACCCGGTCACCCGGACTTCATCGCCGAGGTGGAACGGGTCCTCGGCGTGCTCGACGGCGTCGTCCTGGTCGTCTCGGCCGTGGAGGGCGTGCAGGCGCAGACCCGCGTGCTGATGCGGACGCTCCAGCGGCTGCGCATTCCCACGCTGATCTTCGTGAACAAGATCGACCGCCGCGGAGCCCGGCACGGGGAGATCCTGGAGAAGATCTCCGAGCGGCTCACCCCGGCGATCGTCCCGATGGGCGAGCCCGGTGAACTGGGCACGCGTGCCGCTCACTTCGCCCCCTACACCGCCGCCGGGCTGCGGCCGCACCTCCTCGACCCGCTCGCCGGGCACGACGAGGACCTGCTGGCCGCGTACGTCGAGAGCGGTGTGTCGTACGCGTGTCTGCGCGCCGCGCTCGTCAGGCAGACCGGGCAGGCCCTGGTGCACCCCGTGTTCTTCGGATCGGCCATGACGGGCGCGGGTGTCACCGAACTGATCGCCGGCATCCGGGAGTTGCTGCCCCCGGCACAGGCGGATCCCGACGGGCCGCTGTCGGGCACCGTCTTCAAGGTCGAACGGGGAGCAGCCGGGGAGAAGATCGCGTACGCGCGGATGTTCTCCGGAACCCTGCGGACCCGCGACCGGCTCACCCTGCGCGACGGGGAGGAAGGGAAGGTCACCGCGATCAGTGTCTTCGACCGGGGATCGGAGGCCCGTGAGGCGGCTGTGACGGCCGGGCGCATCGGCAGACTGTGGGGGCTCGGCGCGATCCGGATCGGTGACACCATCGGCGCACCGCGGTCCTCGCCGGCCGGCGGAGCCCTCTTCGCTCCGCCGACCCTGGAGACCGTCGTCTCGCCCGGCAGTCCGGCCGACAAGGGTGCGTTGCACACGGCGCTCACCCAACTCGCCGAGCAGGACCCGCTGATCGGCCTCAGGCACGACGAACTGCGGGGCGAGATGTCCGTGTCGCTCTACGGCGAGGTGCAGAAGGAGGTTCTCCAGGCGACCTTGGCCGACGAGTACGGCGTCGACGTCCTCTTCCGCGAGACGACTCCGCTGTGCGTCGAACGGCCCCTGGGGACGGGCGCGTCGGTCGAGTACAACAAGAAGGAACCCAACCCCTTCCTCGCGACCGTCGGACTGCGGGTCGACCCGGCGCCGATCGGCTCCGGCGTGGAGTTCCGGCTGGAGGTCGAGCTCGGATCGATGCCGTACGCGTTCTTCAAGGCGGTCGAGGACACCGTCGAGGAGACGCTGGGACAGGGGCTGTACGGCTGGCAGGTCACCGACTGCGTCGTCACGATGACGCACTCGGGCTACTCGCCGCGCCAGAGCCATGCCCACCAGGGATTCGACAAGAGCATGTCCAGCACGGGCGCCGACTTCAGGGGCCTGACCCCGCTGGTGCTGACGGCGGCACTGCGAGAGGCCGGCAGCCAGGTGTACGAGCCGATGCACCGCTTCCGGCTGGAGGCGCCCGCGGACACGCTCGGCGCCGTGCTGCCCGTGCTGGCCCGGCAGCGAGCCGTGCCGCGGACCACGCGGATCGAGGGTTCCTCGTGCGTGCTGGAAGGGGTCCTCCCGGTGGTGCGGGCACACGAACTGGAGCAGCAACTGCCGGGGCTGACGCGCGGGGAGGGCGAGCTGGAATGCGCCTTCGACCACTACGCGCCCGTGGCGCGCGGCGCGGTCCCGGATCGCCCGCGGACCGATCTGAACCCGCTGGACCGCAAGGAGTACCTGCTGAACCTGACCCGCAGGGTCGGCGGGTGAGGCGACGGCCGCGCCCGCGGCTCCGCGCGCGAGGGTGGTGAAACGAGAAACTTACTCACGAGTCAGAGGTGTTGACGCTTCCCGGTGCCGGCGGGACTGTTGTGTACATGTCGAAGTTACGTGCGCGTCTGCTCGGCGTCCTCGTACTCCTCACCGGTTTCCTCACGGCGGCGGGCACCCGGCCCGCCGCCGCGGACGGACTCCCCGACTCCCTCTGGTTCGACCAGCCGGCCGCCGCCGCCCTCACGGTCGTGAACGGCCGCTTCACCGACGGCCTCGGCCGCGAGGTCGTCCTGCGCGGCTACAACGTCTCCGGCGAGACCAAGCTGGAGGAGAACAGCGGACTGCCCTTCGCCTCGGTCGCCGACGCGGCGAAGTCCGCGACGGCGCTGCGCGCCCTGGGCGGCGGCAACTCCGTGCGCTTCCTGCTCTCCTGGGCGCACGCCGAACCGGTCCGCGGTCAGGTCGACAACGCCTATCTCGCCGCGGCCACCGACCAGATGCGAGCCTTCCTCGACGCGGGAATCCGTGTCTTCCCCGACTTCCACCAGGACCTCTACTCCCGCCACCTCTTCAACACGGGCAGCTGGTACTCCGGCGACGGCGCCCCCAAGTGGGCCGTGACCGCCGGTGGTTATTCTCAGGAGTCCTGCGGAATCTGTCTCTTCTGGGGCCAGAACATCACCCAGAACAACGCCGTCAAGGCGGCGCAGTACGACTTCTGGCACAACTCCTACGGCCTCCAGGACGCCTTCCTGACCACGGCCCAGGCCACCATGACCTACGTCCGCCAGCACCTCACCACCGCCGAGTTCGCGGGCGTGGCCGGCTTCGACCCGTACAACGAGCCCTACGCGGGCAGTTACGACTCGGGCCAGACCAGCCGCACCTGGGAACGCGACCTGCTCTGGCCGTTCTACGGGAAGTTCCGCTCCCGCATGGACGCGGCCGGCTGGCAGGACAAGCCCGCCTGCGTGGAACCGAACCTCTTCTGGAACGCCAACATCAGCTCCCAGAAGCAGGAGGGCGGACTGCTCGACGCGGGCACGCTCGGCCCGCGCTATGTCTTCAACACCCACTTCTACGACCAGAAGGCCATCTCGGGCATCCTCATGTGGGGCAAGGCGGGGGACGGCCAGTACACCGGCGACTTCGGCACCGTACGGGACCGGGCCGCGGCCGCCGGGACGGCGGCCGTCGTCTCCGAGTTCGGCCACCCGCTCTCCGGCACGGTCGCGGACAAGGCCCCGACCGTCGACAAGGCGATGTACCAGGCCCTCGACTCCCGTCTCTCCGGGGCCGGTTGGTGGTCATCGGCGGCCTCGTCCGGACCGGTCCTGTCGGGTACCCAGTGGCAGTGGGACATCTACAGCGGCCGGCACCACGAGCTGATGAACGACAACCCCGACAAGGTCCTGACCTCGGGCGACGCCTGGAACGACGAGGACATGTCCGCCGTGCGCCTCGACGACTCCGGCACGGCCGTACTGCGCCAGGACGCCCGGCTCCTCGACCGCCTCTACCCCGCCGCCACCGCGGGCTCCGCCCTCGCCTTCACCTATGAGGACCGCTCCCGCGACGGCTCCACCACGCTGACCTGGAACCCGGTTCCCTCGACCCTGCCCCAGGTCTCCCGGCTGGTCGGAACGGGGCAGTACGGCCTGCTCGTCTGGCGCTCCGACGGCGGCACCGCCCCGACGGAACTCCATCTGCCGGCCTCTTTCCCCGCCTCGGCCACGACGGTGGTGTCCGACCTCGGGGCGACGGTCTCGCCACCCGCCTACACCTCGGCCACGCCCGTCGCCGTGGCTCCCGAGCCGGGCGGCACCGGAAGCCGCCGCCTCCTGCTCACCGCGTCCGGCCCGGGAACCGTGCACTACGCGCTGGTCACGAACGGGGCGAGCGCCCCGTCCTCCGCCCTGCTGGACGGGGCCCGGACCGAACTCGCCGCCTGGGCCGCCGCCCGGTTCGGCTGAGTAGCGGTCAACTGCCCGACGGGCCGGTCCAGTTCGCTTCCACATGGCCGAGCCGGACCCGCTGGGGGTGGTCGCCGACCGGCACCGACACCGTCTTCTGTCCCGTTTCGAAGTCGATGGCGGTGACCTGGTCGGCGCCGCTCTCGGAGACGACACAGTCCTTGCCGTCACCGCTCACGGTCGCCCAGTACGGCTTGGAGGCGGGGACCAGCGGGCCCTCCTGGAGGGTCGCGCGGTCGACGACCGTCGCGTAGTCGTCCATCGTGCCTGCGACGCACAGCTTGGTGCCCGAGGGGTTCATCGAAATGCCGTGGTGGCGCGAGTCGTTGACCCACGTCGTGCGGTCGCTGCTGGTGGCGGGGTTCTTCGGGAGGGTCTTCACCCGGGTGATCCTGTCGGTGGCCACGTCGTACTCCAGGAAGCCGTTGAAGAACGACACCTGGAAGTACAGCTTGGACTCGTCCGGTGAGAAGACGGCCGGGCGGACGGCGTCGGAGAAGTCCCTGAGGCCGATCGCGTCGAGGCGCTGGCGCATGTCGATCACCTTGACCTGCTTGAACGTGGCCGCGTCGACGACCGTGATCTTCCGGTCGCCCTTCGTCCAGTCCAGCCAGGGGTCGTCGAGAGCGGTGGTGACGTCACCGATGGCCATGTTCCAGATGTACTTGCCGTCGTGGGTGAAGATGTTCTCGTGCGGCTTGTCGCCGGTGGCGAACGAGCCGAGCTGCCTGCCGGTCGTGATGTCGAGCACGTGGACGGTGTTCGCGGTGGAGGCCGACACCGCGACCCGGGTGCCGTCGGGCGACACGGCCATGTGGTCCGAGCGGTAACCCGCCACCGGGAAGCGCCAGTTGATCTGCCCGGTGGCGAGGTCGATCGAGACGACGTCGGCGAAACTCGGGCGCGAGACCACCACCGACCTGCCGTCCGGCGTGGAGTACATGTCGTCGACGAACTGGTCGTGTCCCTCGCCGACTCCGTTGCGGATCCCCATGAAGTAGGCCCACTTGATGGGATCGGCGTTGATGGCCGCGAGCCGCTCGGCCTTGTCCGGGATGACGTCGATCCGGCCGATCTTCGCGAAGTCGCCGGAGGACTTGATGACGTCCGCGGTTCCTTCCCAGTTGTTGCCGACGAACATCACCTCGCGCAGATCGGTGGCGGAGGCCCCCGCGCCGACGGCGGAGGCGGCGGTCGCCGTCCCGCCGAGGGTGAGCGTGAGGGCGGCGGCGAGCGCGCAGAGGTGTCTGGCTCCGATGACGGACATGGAGGGTCCCTGTCGTAGTGGGGGAGTGCGGGTGACGGCACGGTGGACCAGGAGCGTGCTGAGCGTGGGTGACCTATGCAAATGTCGAGATCATGACAAGCGGGAATCTGAACATGCCCGCTTTCACAGTGCGCTTACTGGAAAGTAAGGACTGGGGGAGCCTCTTCACAAGGGGCGGGGCGCGAGAAAATCACCGAAGGGGCGAACACCCGTTCGTGACAGGTCCTGGGGAGGTACGCGTGGCGGGCAGGCTCAGACAGCCCACCGGCCGGTACGGCGGCAGGACGGCCGAGGAACGGCAGGCGGAGCGCCGCCGCCGCTTCCTCGACGCCGGGCTCCAGCTGTTCGGCGCCGGACCCGGGTACAGGTCCACGACCGTGGCGGCCCTCTGCGAGGCGGCGGGGCTGTCCACGCGCCAGTTCTACGAGACGTTCCACGGCCTCGAGGACGTACTGGCGGCCCTCCACCTCCAGGTCAACGACTGGGCCGAGGAAGCCGCCCTGGCCGCGCTCGCCGAAGCCCGCGACCTGCCGCCGGCCGAGCGTGCCACCGCGCTCTTCCACGCCTACGCGGCGAACGTGACGAGTGATCCGCGCCGCATCCGCATCACCTTCGTGGAGATCATCGGCGTGAGCGCGCGACTGGAGGAGCAGCGGCTCGCCCGCCGGGCCCGCTGGGTGGATTTCATCTGCGGCGAGGCGGCGAGTGCCGTCGCCCGCGGAGAGGCGGTGCCGCGCGACCACCGGCTGGCCGCCACCGCCTTCATCGGCAGCGTGAACGGTCTGCTGCACGACTGGAACGCCGGCTGGGTGGACGCGACCCTGGACGAGGTGGTGGAGGAACTGGTCCGCCAGCTGCTGGGAATCCTGCGTCCGGTCGGCTGGGACCCGGACGGGACCCCGGGCTCGTAGTCGCATACGACCACGAGCCCGCGGAGGCCCCTTCCCGCCCCTGCCGGAGCCGTGCCACCGCCCCTGCCGGAGCCGTGCCACCGGCCCTGCCGTGCCACCGGTCCCGCCGGGCCGCCGGGTCTGCCGAGCTGCCGGCTTTGCAGGGTCGCCGATGCGCCGCCGGGACCGTGCGTGCCCTGCGGGCCGCCGAGTCGGTGGTCCCGTCGTCCTGCCGAGCCGGCCGGGTGTCCCGCGCTCCGTGGTGTCGCAGGCGTCGCTGCAGCCGGTGTCGTCGGGGTCCGGGCACCTCAAAGGTGCCCGAGGCGGTCGAGTCGGGCCAGGGTCTCCGCGACCGGGGTCACCCCGTCCTCCCCGCGAAGGCGTTCCGCCAGGCTCCGTGCGTTTCGCCGGTACGCCGGATCCGTCGTCGCCCGGACCAGGGCCGCCGCCAGCCGTTCGGCGCGCAGTCCCCGTGGCGACAGGGCGCCGGGCGCGACACCGAGCGCGACGAGCCGCGCCGCCCAGAAACCCTCGTCGAACTGGACCGGCACCGGCACCGCGGGGACCCCGGCCCGCAGCCCCGCCGCCGTCGTGCCGGCCCCGGCGTGATGCACGACCGCGGCCGTCCGGGGGAACAGGACGGAGTGCGGCACCTCGCCGACGGTGAACATGTCGTCGCCGGCGGCCCGCAGCCCGCCCCACCCCTGCTGGATCACCCCGCGCAGCCCCGCGGCCCGCAGGGCACGCACGATCTCGGCGCTCAGCCGCCCCGGATCGGGGACGGTGGCGCTGCCGAGACCCACGAAGACCGGAGCGGGGCCCGCGTCCAGGAAGTCCTCCAGCGCGGCGGGGAGCCGGGCGTCCTCGCCGTCGTAGGGCCACCAGTACCCGGACACGTCGAGCCCCCGCCGCCAGTCCCGCGGCCGGGGCACCACCGCGGGGCTGAACCCGTGGTGCACCGGCCAGGCACTCCGCTCGCGGGCGCGACGGGCCGCGACGGGACCGGCGGGCGGCAGGCCGAGCCGCCGGCGCAGGTCCCGCACCGTCTCGGCGAAGACCCGCTCGACGGCCAGGTTCACCCCGTACCCCGCCGCCCGGTTGACCAGGGGGCCCCAGGAGCGGACACCGGCCACCGGAGGCGTGAACTCCCTTGTCGGTGCCAGTGGCTGCAGGTACGCGCCCATGCTGGGCAGGCTCAGCCCCTCCGCGACGGTGTACCCGAGCGGTCCGAGCGAACCGGACAGCAGGAGCACGTCGGCGGCGCGGGCGGCCTCGATCATGTCGTCGGTCAGCCGCCCGACGAGCGACCGGGTCAGTTCGACGAGCCGGACGATCTTTCCGGCGCCCGTTCTGCTCCGGTGCAGCCGCCGGCCCCGCTCGGACTGCAGCTCGGCCCGCGGATCGACGGGCAGGGCGTGGAACCCCACCTCCGACCCCGACACCAGGTCCGCGAAACATCCGTGGGTCACCAGGGTGACCTCGTGCCCGGCCCGCACCAGGCCGTGCCCGAGGCCGGTGAACGGAGCCACGTCGCCCCGGGAACCCGCGGTCATGATCGCTACTCGCACGAGGGAGAGTATGGCGGGTTCACACCCCTCGCCGCCGCTTCACCGGCGGGACGGGGGTCCCCAAGGAACCGGCCGTGGCGCAAAGTTGCTCTGGCTCGTCATCATGGCGAATGATCGAATCGGTGCTCGAACAATCGGTGGTGGGGGTGGACTGCGTGCGAGCGAAGTCGTACATGGATCTGCATCGGGAGATGGCCGCGGACATCGCGGCGGAGCGGGAGTCCGCACTCGACATGCTGGGTCCGTCGGCCGCGTCCGTCCGGGCGGCGGTCGCCGAACTCCTGGACCACCGGACCTTCGCCTACCCTCATTCCGTGCTGCCGATGATCGTGCACGCCGTGGAGACGGGGGCGCCCGGACCGGCGGTTCCCCTGGCCGTCGTCCATGAGCTGTGGTGGACCTCCGCGTGCTACCTGGACGACCTCGCCGACGGTCAGGCCGTCTTCGCTGCCGGCGCTCTGCACGAGAGCGAGGCGCTGCTCGCCACGGTGATCGGCGGAATTCCCCTTCCCCTGCTCGTCGTTCAGTCGGCGCGGATTCCCGAGCAGGTGCGCGGACCGCTGTCGGCCGAGGTCGTGAGGTGCTGGATCGGCGCGACCGAGGGGCAGTTGAGAGACCTGCGCGCGGACGTGGACGCTGCCACGTGCGAGGCCGTGGTCACGGCATACCTCGGAAAGTCCGGCGCGCCGTACAGCATGGTCACCGCCATGGCGGCGCGACTGGCCGGATGCCCGGACGAAAGGGTCGAACGCTGGCGGGAGTTCGGCAACGTCTTCGGCATCCTGTGGCAGCTGTTCAATGATCAGCAGGACATCCTGACCGGCCGCAACGAAGACCTCGTGAACGGCACGGTGACCTATCTGCTGGCATGCGCGGTGGAGACCGTCGGCGGTGATGCGGCGGGCCACGTCCTGGAACTCCAGGCCGCCGCCCGCTGCTCGCCCGACGCCAGGGAGGCGCTCACCGCCGTCCTTCTCGCACCGGACGTGCTGCGCCGGTACGAGGACGACATCAACTCGTTCCGGGGCAGGGCGTACCGGCTGCTGGACGAACTCGGGGGCGACGCGGCCCATTCGACGATTCTGCGCGACTTCGTGGACCGGGCCTCCCCGATGCTCCTGCGGGCGGTGGAACCCCTCACCCGAGCGGCGGTTCCGACCCAGCTCTGACGGCGACCCGGCCGTCCTCGAAGCCGGCGAGCAGCGGCCGGGCGCGACTCACCGGGGCCGGATGCGCAGCCTTCGGGGGGTACGAGGTGCCGTGGGGTGTCGATGCGGACGTGGCGTCCGCATCAACGATTCCAGCAGGAAGGCGGACACCCGCAGGCCCGTCGTGGAGAGCCCGTGCCGTCGCGAGACCGGTCGGGACCTCCCCATCGCCGCGCCCGCAGAGAAGGTCCAGGTCGGACGCGATGTGACCTGGACCTTCGGCCGGTTTCTCCCTACTCGTCCCATGCCTGTACCAGTGTCTGCTCGATGATCTTGCCGTCGCGCAACGACATCATCGACGTGCTCAGCACCCGTACCCCGTCCGCGTACACGCAGGTTTCGGAGTAGGCCACGTGGTCGCCCTGGATGACGCACTGTTCCATCTTGTGCGTCATGTCCCGGCTGTAGACGTCGTCGAGCATCTCGGCGATCTCCGCACGACCGTGTTTGACCATCGGGTGACTGGGTTGGGTGTTGCGGTCGACGATGCGCAGTTCCGCGTCGTCCGCGTAGAGCGACAGCAGATCTGCCGCACTGTGTCCTTCGATGCCCCGGCGCAGCGCTTCTGTGTCGAAGGCGGGGGTTGTCGCGGTGCCCATGGGTGACCTCCCTCAGGAAGGCGCGGACCGGCGACGAGCCGGCCGCGAAGCGCCTCAGTACCGAGCCTCCTCCGCCTCGGGGCCCACGGCAAACGCAGACGCCCGATGCACCTCTCGGGTGAGCGAGGACGCCGGGCCGTGTCCGCCCCGGGTGCCGGGCCGTTGCTGATTGCATGATCTCAACACGACGTATCGTCGCCGCCGTTGGTCTCGCCGTCGGCGTCACGGGGCTTGTCGCGCCGATGGCGAGTGCCGCGGGTTCCGAGGCCCAGGACGCCGGGAAGCTGAACCCCGTCACCGTGCTCGACTCGCTCGCCACGGGCGACATCCCCGCCGCGCACCAGGGCGAGCTGCCGCCGCCCTCCGACCAGCTCGAGGGGCTGAACCGGCTGAACGACCTGAACCAGCTGCATCAGGTGACCGACCTTGCCGCACCTGTCGCCGGCCTGATGCCGGGCATCGGGGGCTAGGGCGTCGAGGCCTGGGGTGTCGGCGGTCGGCGACTCGCGGTCAACGGCCGGCAGCCGCGCCGGCCGGCGGCCGTGGCGGGACCCGGCGGAACGGTGACGTTGCGTCGGAGCCCGCCGTGCGGAGCGGGAGGGCCGGTGCTTTCGCCGATCACCCCACCCGCCCGCGTACCGCCGTACGGAACGCGATGGGAGCCTGGCCGGCGCGCTGGTGGAAGTACTTGGCGAAGTTCGTGGCGCTGGAGAAGCCCAGCCGGTCGGCGATGCGGGCGGCGGCCAGGTCGGTGTGGGCGAGCAGCCGCTTGGCCTCCAGGACGACCCGGCGGTCGATGAACTCCTTGGCGCCGATCCCCGCCGATTCGAGGGCGGCCCGGGACAGCGTGCGGGCCGAGTAACCGAGGGTGAGGGCGTAGTCGTCCACCCGGCGGGTGTGCGCGAAGTCCCGTTCGACGCTCGCACGGAAGCGCAGAAAGGTTTCTCTGGTCCCGGTGGCCGGGGTGTCGGACCCCTCCAGATGGGCCAGGCGCAGGATCAGCACGTCCAGCAGATGACGCAGTACGGCGCTGTGCGCGTCCCGAGGCAGCCGCCCCGGGGCCTGGAACTCGTGCGCCAGATGCGCGCCTGCCACCCGCAACGAAGTGGCGGCCCCGCCTTTCGGCGTGCGCAGCACGCGGGCGTGCGGATCGTCGAGCCGGGCCGCACGGACGGTGGCCGGGCCAGGGAAGTCCCGGTCGAAGGCGATCAGCGTCCCCTCGGCCCGCGTGAGATCTCCCCACTGCAGGACCTGCCCGGGGCGCGTCCACAGCCAGGCGTCCCGCTCGACGTCATGGACGGTGAAGTCCACGCTCTGGCGCAGGGTGCCCGAGGCGAGCGTGAGCACCTGGTGGAAGGCGGGGCGCTGCGGCGCGCCGAGGTCGGTGCCCTGGGCACGGGACCGGGCGCGCAGCGCGGCCAGCGAGATCACTTCCAGACCGGCGGGTACGCCGACGGGTGCCGCGAAGATGATCCCGGGGACGGCCTGCCCGGCCGGGGGTCGGTTTTTGACCATGATCAGTCGCCTGGGTATCCGGTGGGACGTGCCTCGCCGCCCGGTCGGGACCGGCCGCACGCGGCCGGCCGCTCCCGTGGCGGAAAGAGGGCATCACGATAGAGGAGAGCCGGGCCGCCGCCAAGGAATCGTCACGGGCTTCTTCGCCGGGGTGCGACGCCGGGGTGCGACCGGGGCGCGACGCCGGGGCGCGGCCCCGGAGCACTGCGTCCGGTCGCGGCGTCGGCGCGCGGTCGTGGTGCCGGGGTCATCCCGCGGTCGCGAGGAACTGGGTGGCGGCCAGTTCGGCGTAGAGCGGGTCCGCCGCGACGAGCTCGCGGTGGGTGCCCACGGCACGGACGCGGCCCGCGTCCATCACGATGATCCGGTCGGCCGACGTGACGGTGGACAGCCGGTGCGCGACGACCAGGACCGTGGTCGTCCGGGCCACGTCGGCGACCGTGTCGCGCAGCGCGGCCTCGTTGACGGCGTCGAGCTGCGAGGTGGCCTCGTCGAGGAGCAGCAGCCGGGGGCGGCGCAGCAGGGCCCGTGCGATGGCGACGCGCTGGCGCTCGCCGCCGGACAGTTTGGTGCCGCGATGCCCGACCAGGGTGTCCAGGCCGCCCGGCAGCCGGGCCACGAGGCCGTCGAGGCGGGTCGTCCTCAGCACCCGGGTCAGCTCACCCTCGTCGGCCTCCGGGTTGCCGAGCAGGAGGTTGTCGCGAAGGGAGCCCGACAGCACCGGCGCGTCCTGCTCCACATAGCCGATGGCCGACCGGAGCCGGGGCAGCTCCCAGGCGTCGAGCGCGAGGCCGTCCACGCTGATCAGGCCCGCCTCGGGCTCGTAGAACCGCTCGATGAGCGAGAACACGGTGGTCTTGCCCGCGCCGGAGGGGCCGACGAACGCGGTCAGGCCCCGGGCGGGGACGGCGAACGTCACGCCGTGGTGGACGTAGGGCAGATCGTCGGCGTACCGGAAGCGGACGTCCTCGAAGGCGAGCGCCGCCGGTTCCGCGCCCGGCGCCGGCAGCGGCGCGGGCAGGGCGGCGGGTTCGGCGGGCAGCCGCAGGGCCTCCTGGATACGGGCGAGCGCGGCGGCACCGGTCTGGTACTGCGTGACCGCGCCGACCACCTGCTGGATCGGTGACATCAGGTAGAACACGTACAGCAGGAAGGCGACCAGGGTGCCGACGTGGATGGCGCCGGTCGCGACCCGGGCGCCGCCCACCGCGAGGACCGTGATGAAGGCGATCTGCATCGCCAGGCCGGCCGTGTTGCCGGCCGCCGCCGACCATTTGGCCGCCCGCACGCTCTGCCGCCAGGACTCCTCGGCGGCCGCGTGGACGCTCCGCTCCTCACGGTGCTCGGCGCCCGACGCCTTGATCGTGCGCAGCGAGCCGAGGGTCCGCTCCAGGGCGGCCCCCATCACCCCGACGGCGTCCTGGGCCTGCCTGCTCGCCCGGTTGATGCGCGGCACGATCAGGCCGAGCACCGTACCCGCGCACAGCACGACGCCCAGCGTGACACCGAGCAGCACCGTGTCGACCAGGCCCATCATCACCACCGTCGCGACGAGGGTGAGGCCGCCGGTGGCGAGGCCGACCAGCGAATCGGTGGTGACCTCGCGCAGCAGGGTCGTGTCGGAGGTGATGCGTGCCATGAGGTCGCCGGGCTCGCTGCGGTCCACGGCGGGTATGCGCAGTCGCAGCAGGTACGACGAGAGCGTGCGCCGCGCGCCCAGCACCACCGATTCCGCGGTGCGCCGCAGCACGTACGAACCCAGCGCTCCCAAGGCCGCGTTGGTCACCACGAGGGCCGCCATGCCGAGCAGGGCCCGTCCGATCGACTTGTCGTGCGACAGGTCGTCGATGAGCCCGCGTGCCACCAGCGGCAGCAGCAGACCGGTGGCCCCGGTCGTGAGCGCCAGCAGCGCGCCCGCGAACAGCGCCCGGCGGTGCGGTCGTACGTACCCGAGCAACAGGCGCCACGCGGGCACCTCGGGCGCGGTCTCGGTCAGGCTCACGGTGCTCCTCGCGGGAGTTGGGACGGAGCGTTCAGGCTACGTCGGCGACGCGCCCGTACCGGCCCCGGCCGCCGTGACGGTACGCGGTTCAGGACACGCGTTCCTCCAGTTCCGCCAGGGTGGCGTCGAGATCCGCCGGGCGGGGCCGGTTGTGCGGGAGCCTCGCGAGCAGGGCGGCCATGCCGCAGGTGTCGGTGAGCGCGGAGAAGACCAGCCCGCCCGCGACACCGGCGGAGAGCAACTGCCATGCGGGGTGCAGGAGTCCGAGGCCGAGACCGGCGAGGACGACGGTGCCGGCGGTGAAGCGGACCTGGCGTTCCATGGACCAGCCGGCCCGTGTGCCGGTGGCCGGGCGGTGCAGTTCGTGTCCGCGCTCCGCCCAGGCGCCGGTGCCGCCGGTGAGCGTGGCCGCCGGCACCCCGTGCTCGGCCAGCAGGGCGCAGGCGTTCGCCGAGCGGGCACCGGAGCGGCAGACCAGGAGCAGTTCGGCGCGGGCGTTCCCGAGCACGGGCAGCGCCCGGTGCAGCCGGTCCAGCGGAACGTTCAGGGCGCCCGGCAGATGGCCGGAGGCGTATTCGCCGGGGGTGCGGACGTCGATGACGGTCAGCTCGCCGAGCCGTCCGTGGGCCTGGTCGGCGTCGAGGGAGAGGGGGCTGTTCATGCGGAGTGTCATCCTTGCTCTTCGGGGGTGCCCCGCAGGGCGGAGTAAGATACCCCTAGGGGTATGGACGGAGGAGTGTTCGTGGAACTGGAACTCGCGGGTGACGAGCTGAAGTCGGTGCTGAACCGGCTGCGCCGGGCGCAGGGACAGATCTCCGGAGTGATCCGGATGATCGAGGAGGGGCGTGACTGCGAGGAGGTGGTCACCCAGCTCGCCGCCGCCTCCCGGGCCCTGGACCGGGCCGGTTTCGCGATCATCGCCACCGGGCTCCAGCAGTGTCTGGCCGACGTCGGGAACGGCGCGAAGAACGGTGAGACCAGTGAGCAGATGCGGGCCCGGCTGGAGAAGCTCTTCCTGTCGCTGGCCTGAGCCTCACAGCACGACGTCCAGGAGCATCAGCCCCGCCACGGCCAGCAGCGCCCAGGCGAAGATCCGCTGAAGCGTGCCGCCCGACACCCGGGCCGCCAGCCGCTTGCCGTCCCAGGCGCCGAGGACGGCCGCCCCGGCGAACGGCGCGACGACCGCCCAGTCCAGGTTCTGCGCCGTTCCCGCGCGGGCGAGCAGCGCGGCCAGCGAGTTCGCCGTGATCACCAGCAGGCTGGTGCCGACGGCGGCCCGCATCCGCAGTCCCACGACGTTCACTAGGGCCGGTACGGCGAGAAAGCCGCCGCCCACACCCAGCACCCCGGTCACCGCGCCGAGACCGGCGCCCGTTCCGGTGATCCGGCCGGTCCCCGCGGGCCCGGCCCCCGTCCCGCCGGCCCCCGTCCCGTCGGCCGCCGGACGCAGCATCCGGAACGCCGCGAGGCCCGCGATCAGCGAGAAGGCGCCGGTCAGCACGGCGGGAGGCAGTTGCCCCGAGACCGCCCCGCCCAGTGCCGCGGGGATCAGTCCGGCCGCCGCGAACAGTGCTCCGGCGCGCCAGCGGACGGTGCCCTGCCGGGCGTGCGCCGACAGCGCGGTCGCCGAGGTGAGGGTGACGATGACCAGGCTCGCGGTGGTGGCCGCCGAGGGAGTGAATCCGAGCAGGTAGATCAGGGCGGGCACGGTCAGCACGCTGCCGCCGCCGCCCAGCGCCCCGAGCGCGATCCCGGTCACGGCTCCGGCGGCGAGGGCGAGGATCAGGACGCTCACGCGGCAGGTTCCCCGAGCGCGCCGCAGGCGGTGCCGGGGCCTGCCGGAGCCGCCGTTCCGGTGGGGTCCACGGGAGCGGCATGAGCGGCCGTGCCGGCGAGGGCGGCAGGGCCGGTGGGACCTGCCGTGCCGACGGGGGCGGAGGGGGCCGTCGGGGCCGCGGAGGCGCCTCGTGTCATCGGGAGGCCTGAAGCGGCCGCGGCGGCGAACGAGTCGTCGACGGCCACGACGTCCCGGCCCGCCGCGTCGAGCAGCGAGGCGGCGATCGCGGCCCGCATGCCCCCGGCGCAGTGCACCCAGACGGTCCCGGAGGGTATCTCCCCGAGCCGGTCGCGCACCTCGTGCACGGGAATGTGCGCCGAACCCGCGACATGGCCGCCGGCGCGCTCGGAGTCGCGCCGGACGTCCAGGACGACGGGCCGGTCCGGGGAGGCGTACGCCTCGGCCAGTTCGGCGAAGGAGGCACGCCTGAAGGTGCGCGGACGCTCTCCCGCGCGTACCCAGTCGGCCGGCGAGCCGATCGCGGCGGCGGCCGGCCGGTCCACCCCGACCTGCGCCAGCTCCCGCTGCGCACGGGCGAGTTGTTCCGGGGACTCGGCGAGCAGGGTGACCGGCCTGCCCCAGGGCAGCAGCCAGGCCAGATAGACGGCGAGCTGTCCGTCCGCCTCGACGTTGACCGCTCCGGCGACGTGCCCCGCGGCGAACGCGAGCCGGCTGCGCAGGTCCACGACCCATTCGCCGGCCGCCAGCCGCGCGGCGATCTCCGCGGCGTCCGCGAGCGCGGGCGGGGTCAGGTCGACGGGGGCCGGGCCCTGAGCGTTGGCCGGCCCCATGTGGGCGTAGTAGGCGGGCACGTCGTCGAGGCCGGCGAGCAGGTCCGCGACGAAGGAGTCGACGTCCTTGACCAGGGCCTCGTTGCCGGACCGCTCGCGCCCGATCGTGGTCGCGTCGCCCTCGGCGGTCCCGGCGGAGCAGAAGCTGCCGAAGCCGTGGGTCGGCAGGACGGCGGTGTCGTCGGGCAGCTCCGCGGCGAGCCGGTGCGCCGACGCGTGCTGGGCGCGGGCCAGTTCGGCGGTCAGCCGCGGCTCGACCAGATCGGGCCGGCCGACCGTGCCGATGAGCAGGGAGCCGCCGGTGAAGGCCGCCACGGCCCGCCCGTTCTCCTGGAGGGCGTACGAGGTGTGGTGCGGGGTGTGGCCGGGTGTGGCCAGCGCCCGCAGCGTCAGCCCGGTGTCGACCTCCACCGTGTCCCCGTCGGCCACGGGCACCCGCTGGAACGTGACATGGGCGCCGGCCGGGACCAGGTAGGCGGCCCCGGTGAGCCGGGCCAGTTCCAGGCCGCCGCTCACGTAGTCGTTGTGCAGGTGCGTCTCGACGACGTACGCGATCCGCACGCCCCGCCGGGCCGCGGCGGTGATCACCCGCTCGACGTCCCTGGGCGGGTCGACGGCGACGGCGGCGCGCGGGCCGCCGGCTAGATAGCTCCGGTTGCCCAGGCCCGCCACCTCGATGGTGTCGACGAAGAACACGGCTGCACTCCTCTCCCGTGGGAAGCCCGAGGGCTTCCCGGCTCGGTGAAAATTACCCCCGGGGGTATATCCACCGTAGCAGAGGTACCCCCGGGGGTATCCGGGAGGCGCTGTCGACGGGGGTGGCAGCGGGTGTCCGGGGGTGCCCAGGCGTGTCCGGGGTGCTGTCCCCGCCGGGGGCGGACGGGTGAGAGGCGTCGGCCGTGCGGCGGCAGCGGGCGGGTGCCGGCAGCCGGGCGAGAGCGGATGTGTGACGGGCGCCGGCACGTGGCGGCGGGTGTTCGAGAGGCGCCGTCGACGCACCGGCGTCGCCGATCGCGGGGCGTCGGTTCGGGGGCGGCGGCCGTCCGGCTGCCCGGACCGGAGCCGTCGCGGTCCACCTGGCCTTCTACCGGCCGGTCACACCGTAGGGTCGGTCGACGGAAGGTCCATCTAGGGAAGGGCTCATTCACATGGCGCAGGAAGTACGGGGCGTGATCGCACCGGGCAAGAACGAGCCGGTGCGCGTCGAGACCATCGTCGTGCCCGATCCGGGGCCCGGCGAGGCCGTGGTGAAGATCCAGGCCTGCGGGGTCTGTCACACGGACCTGCACTACAAGCAGGGCGGCATCAACGACGACTTCCCGTTCCTGCTCGGCCACGAGGCGGCCGGAATCGTGGAGTCGGTCGGCGCCGGGGTCACGGACGTGGCCCCCGGCGACTTCGTGATCCTCAACTGGCGCGCGGTGTGCGGACAGTGCCGCGCGTGTCTGCGCGGACGCCCCTGGTACTGCTTCAACACCCACAACGCGAAGCAGAAGATGACCCTCAAGGACGGCACCGAGCTGTCCCCGGCTCTCGGCATCGGCGCCTTCGCCGAGAAGACGCTGGTCGCGGCCGGACAGTGCACCAAGGTCGACCCGGCGGTCTCCCCGGCCGTCGCCGGACTGCTCGGCTGCGGAGTGATGGCCGGCATCGGCGCCGCCATCAACACGGGCAACGTCGGACGGGGCGACACCGTCGCTGTGATCGGCTGCGGCGGGGTCGGCGACGCGGCGATCGCGGGCTCCCGGCTCGCGGGCGCGGCGAAGATCATCGCGGTGGACATCGACGACCGCAAGCTCACGACCGCCGAGAAACTCGGCGCGACGCACACCGTCAACTCCCGGACGGCCGACCCCGTCGAGGCGATCCGCGAACTCACCGGCGGCTTCGGCGCCGACGTCGTCATCGAGGCCGTCGGCCGCCCCGAGACCTACGAACAGGCCTTCTACGCCCGCGACCTCGCCGGCACGGTCGTCCTCGTCGGCGTGCCCACCCCCGACATGAAGCTCGAACTCCCGCTGATCGACGTCTTCGGCCGCGGCGGCGCGCTCAAGTCGTCCTGGTACGGCGACTGTCTGCCCTCCCGCGACTTCCCGATGCTGATCGACCTGCACCTCCAAGGACGCCTGGACCTGGGCGCGTTCGTGAGCGAGACGATCGCCCTGGACGACATCGAGGCGGCCTTCGAGCGGATGCACCACGGCGACGTGCTGCGCTCGGTGGTGATGTTCTGATGACCGCGCGCATCGAACACCTCGTCACCTCGGGCACGTTCGAGCTCGACGGCGGCACCTGGGAGGTCGACAACAACGTCTGGATCGTGGGCGACGACCACGAGGCCGTCGTGATCGACGCCGCGCACGACGCCGACGCCATCGCGAAGGCGGTCGGCGACCGCCGGCTGCGCGGGATCGTGTGCACCCACGCCCACAACGACCACATCGACGCCGCCCCCGCCCTGGCGGAGCGCACCGGGGCGACCATCTGGCTCCACCCCGACGACCTGCCGCTGTGGAAGCTCACCCACCCGGACCGCATGCCCGACGCCTGGCTCCAGGACGGGCAGGTGATCGAGGCCGCGGGCACCGATCTGACCGTGCTGCACACCCCGGGCCACGCCCCCGGAGCGGTCTGCCTCTACGACCCGGGCCTTGGCACCCTCTTCTCCGGCGACACCCTCTTCCAGGGCGGCCCGGGGGCGACCGGCCGGTCCTACTCCCACTTCCCGACGATCGTCGAATCCATCCGCGACCGGCTGCTCACCCTGCCGGCCGACACGGTCGTCCGTACCGGACACGGCGAGACGACCACGATCGGAGCGGAGGCGCCCCACCTGGAGGCGTGGATCGCACGCGGCCACTGACACTCCGCCGTCGCCCGCGGCGGATTCCGGTCCGGCGCCCCGTCCCGGCAGCCGTCCGCGGCGCCGGACGCCGGACGCCGGACTTCGCCCCGCGGCGACACGGCGAAGTCGCCACACGGATACCTGACAGAAGATGTCCGGCTTCCAGGAGACGCTCGCAGGGACACACGGGTGAGCGCCCGTGGACGCCGAGCGCACGGAGGCCGGACATGTCGGAGCCGCTGGAAGGCACGCTGCGGGACAAGGTCGCCCTGGTGGCGGGCGCGACCCGCGGCGCGGGCCGCGGGATCGCCGTGGAACTGGGCGCGGCCGGCGCCACCGTCTACGTGACCGGCCGCAGCACCCGCGAACGGCGTTCGGAGTACGACCGCCCGGAGACCATCGAGGACACCGCCGACCTGGTCACCGCGGCGGGAGGGCGCGGTATCGCGGTCCCCGCCGACCATCTCGTCCCGGCCGAGGTGGAGTCCCTCGTCGCCCGGATCGCGGACGAACAGGGCCGTCTCGACATCCTGGTCAACGACATCTGGGGCGCCGAGAAGCTCTTCGAGTGGGACACCCCCCTCTGGGAGCACGACCTCGACAACGGCCGCAGGATGCTCCGGCTCGCCGTCGAGACCCACGCGATCACCAGCCACCACGCGCTGCCCCTGCTGCTGCGCCGCCCCGGCGGCCTGGTCGTCGAGATGACCGACGGCACAGCGGAGTACAACCGGGACACCTACCGGGTCTCCTTCTTCTACGACATCGCCAAGTCCGCCGTCCTGCGCATGGCGTTCGCCCTCGGACACGAACTGGGCCCGCGCGGCGCCACCGCCGTGGCACTCACCCCCGGCTGGATGCGCTCGGAGATCATGCTCGAAGCCTTCGGGGTGACCGAGGAGAACTGGCACGACGCAGAGGAGGGCGAGCCGCACTTCGCCATCTCCGAGACGCCGTACTACGTGGGACGCGCCGTCGCCGCGCTGGCCGCCGATCCCGAACGCGCGCGCTGGAACGGGCAGTCCCTCTCCAGCGGGCAGCTCGCCCGGGTGTACGGCTTCACCGACCGGGACGGCAGCCGTCCGGACGCCTGGCGCTACATGGTCGAGGTGCAGGACAAGGGCAAACCGGCGGACGTGACGGGGTACCGCTGACGGGCGGCCCGTCCGGGGAAGGGGAGACGGGCGCAGACGTCTGTCGCCGCGGCGATCATGGAGGTAGCTTCCCTGCCATGACTGCGATGAGGCGCTTCGAGGGGTACGGGGTTCTGATCACGGGTGCGGCCCGCGGCATCGGTGCGGCGACCGCCCGCCGCCTGTCCGCGGAAGGCGCCGGCGTCCTCGTCACCGACGTGGACCTGGACCAGGCCGAGAAGACCGCCGCCGCGCTGCGCGAACTCGGCTCGCGCGCCGAGGCGTTCAGCTGCGACGTGGGGGACCGGGCCCGGGTCGAGGCCGCCGTGGCGTACGCCGTGGACACCTTCGGCTCGCTCGACGTCCTGGTCAACAACGCCTACCGGTGCACCCCCGACGCCCCGCTCTTCGAGGACGAGAGCGACGAGGACTGGGCCGCCGACCTCGACATCACCCTGACCGGCGCCTACCGCTGCGCCCGCGCGGCCCTTCCGCACCTGGTCGCCTCCGGCCGCGGGGCCATCGTCACCGTCGGCTCCGTCAACGGCATCCAGGACTTCGGCAACCACGCCTACAGCGCGGCGAAGGCGGGACTGATGTCGCTGACCCGGACCCTGGCCGGCCACGCCGCCGCCCGGGGCGTCCGGGTCAACCTGGTGGCGCCGGGCACGGTCCGCACCACGGCCTGGGAGGGCCACGAGGACGATCTCGCCGCCGCGTCCCGGCTCTATCCGCTCGGGCGGGTCGGCGAACCGGAGGACATCGCCGCCGCCGTCGCCTTCCTCGCCTCCCGCGACGCGGCCTGGATCACCGGCACGACCCTGTGTGTCGACGGCGGTCTGCTGGGCGTCAACAAGGGGTTCCGGGAGGCGGTCGGGGGCGGGCGCGAGGACGGGAGCTGAGGCCCGGCGCCGGGTGTGGTGCCGGGCCGTCCGCCGCTCTTCCTGACAGGATGGCCGCATGGAACGTGTGCTGGGAATCGGCGGATACTTCCTGCGGGCCGCGGACCCGGCGGCCCTCGGCGCGTGGTACCGCGACTGCCTGGGCCTGGACGCCGACGAGAACGGCCTGTGGAACCCGGAGGCCGGACCGACGGTGTTCGCGGCCTTCGAGTCCGGGACCGGCTACTTCGGGTCCCCGGCGCAGCAGACCATGCTCAACTTCCGCGTCCGCGACCTGGACGCGATGCTCGCGCAGTTGCGCGCCCGGGGAGCGGACGTGGCGGAGGAGACCCAGGACATGGACGGTGTCGGCCGCTTCGGCTGGGTCACCGATCCCGAGGGCAACCGGATCGAACTGTGGCAGCCCGCCTGACCCGAGGACCGGGGAGCACCCCCTGACTCATGCGGAGCGGCCGGTGCGGCCGTCGCGGGCGCGGCCCGTCACAGGCGCGGCTCCGCGCAGTACCGCTCGACGGCCGCGAACACCCGGTCCGTGTCCGCCTCGGACGTACGCCAGTTGCTGAACGCGGCGCGCAGCCCGTGGGTCCCGTCGTAGCACGTCGGTGTCACGAACGCCTCGCCCGAGGTGGCGACGGCGTCGGCCAGTGCGTGGACCCGACGCTCCGTCGGGTCGTCGGCCAGCGTGAAGCACACGACGTTCAGCCGCACCGGCGCGAGCAGCCGCAGCCCGGGAGCACGGGCGATCCGCTCGCCCAGCCGCCGGGCGAGCGCGACGTTCCGCTCGACGATCTCGCGATGCCCCTCGCGCCCGTAGGCCGCCAGCGAGAACCAGGCCGGGAGCGCGCGCAGCCGTCGCGAGTTCTCCGGCGTCAGGTGCAGGAAGTCGGGGTCGCCGCCGGGGAGTCCGAGATAGGGCGAGGCGTTGTGGAAGACCTTGACCTGGAGATCCTGCCGACGGGTGAACTGGACGGCCGCGTCGTAGGGGACGTTGAGCCACTTGTGCAGGTCCACGCAGACGGAGTCGGCTTCGTCCAGGCCGGCCACCAGCGAGGAGAACTCGGGTGACAGCGCCGCGAATCCACCGAAGGCCGCGTCGACGTGCAGCCAGAAGTCATGGCGTTCCCTGAGCGCGGCGACGGCCCGCAGGTCGTCGAAGTCGACGGTGTTCACGGTCCCGGCGTTCGCCACGACGACGGCCGGGCGCCCGTCCAGCGCGGTGAGCGCGGCATCGAGACGCTCGACGTCCACCGCCTCGCGGTTGCCGGGCAGCACCGGCACCCGGCGCAGGCTGTCCCGGCCGAGACCGAGGACGGACAGGGCCTTGGCCACGCTCGAATGGGGACTGCCCGACAGCACGTCCACCGGACCGAGCGCGCCGGCCCCCTCGTGCGCCACCGACACACCCCGGCGCTCGCCGAGCCACTCGCGAGCGATGGCGAGCCCGACCGTGTTCGAGACCGTCGCACCGCTCACGAACGCCCCGTGGTGCTCCTCGCCGAGCCCGAACAGCTCGCGCAGCCAGCCCAGCGTCTCGTGCTCCAGCGCGCTCGCGAACGATCCGGCGGCGCCCGAGACGTTCTGGTCGTAGGCACTGGTCAGCCAGTCCCCGGTGAGCGAGGCGGGCGTCGCGCCGCCGGTGACGAATCCGAGGTAGCGCGGTCCCGCGGAACCGGAGAAACCGGGCGCCCAGCGCCCGGCGAACCGCGCCAGGGCACCCTCGGCGCCGGCGCCCTCGCCGGGAAGCGGATCGGGGGCGGGCGCCTTGCCGGTCCGGGCGACGGGACGGTTGTCGAGGCCGCTCACCTCCTGGACGGCGAAGTCCCGGGCGGCCTGCAGGAGTTCGGGGAGACGGTCGAGGTCGTCGGAGAGAGCGGGGTGCATGACGGCAGCCTAGAAGGAACGCCCGCCGGGCGAGCGGTCCACTTCACGGAAACCGGACCGGTGCGCAGCGGTCGCGGCGCCGTGTGCCGTGGGCCGCAGTGATGGCGCCGCCGGGGCCGGGGCCGCCGCAGCGAGGAATGTCACGGTTTCGTCGCTGTCCGACCGGTCCTACAACGCAATACCCTCTAGGGCGGTCTAGTAGAGCAGACAGAACGACGGACGCAACAGGAAGGCCCGCCATGGGGGACATACGCAGAAGAGGAGCTGTCGCGCTCGGACTCACCGGACTGGTGGCACCGCTCACCCTCGCCCTGGGCGCGACGCCCGCGCAGGCGGCGAGCTGCACGACGGCCGCCGGCCCGTATCAGAAGCAGGTGGAGAAGTTCCTCGGCCGGCCCGTCGACGGACGGCAGTCCACCGCCGACTGCAAGGCGATCCAGGCCTTCCAGAACAAGCACGGCATCACCCCGAACATCGGGTACGCGGGCCCCGTCACCTGGGGCGTGATGGACCTCATGAACAAGCAGAAGGCGGTGGGGACCAACCCCAACCGGGACGGCAAGTGCCCGGTCAACAAGGGCCGGATCGCCTGCGTCAACCTCACGCTCCAGCTCAGCTGGATCCAGGACGGCAGCCGCCTCGTCTACGGTCCGGTCCCGGTCCGCACGGGCAGGGACGGCTACGAGACCCGCACCGGCCTGAAGAAGATCTACTGGCGTGACATCGACCACGTCTCGACCATCTACAACGTGTCCATGCCGTACAGCCAGTTCTTCGACGGCGGCCAGGCCTTCCACTCGGTGGGCCTCAGCATGTGGAACCCGCCCGGCTCGCACGGCTGCGTCAACATGACCCCGACCACGGCCAAGAAGTACTGGTCACTGCTCAAGAACGGCGACGACGTCTACGTGTACGGCCGCAAGCCCGGCACCTGAGCGAGTGACGAGCTTCACGGTCCGTTATGTCACCTGATGGGCCTTTACGCACATCATCTTCACGTCAAGGGTCGTATGCTTCACGGCATGTGCACCACTCTTGACAACGACACTCAGCGATCCGCTGCCGAAGTCAACGAGGAGATCCGGGCTCTCTGGTTCCGGGCAGGTGGGTCGCTGAACATGGACGAGCGGCGCGAGTACCAGCGCCTCGTCCTCGAGTGGGCGAAGGCCGCCCCGTCGTCCTCGGCGACCCGGGCCGCCTGATCCTCCACGTCCGGCAGGGCTCCCCGTCCCGGGGAGCCATCGCCTCGGACCTCGGCACCGGCTTCCGGCGCCCGGAGCCGGTCCCGGTCACCCGGACCCGACTCCGAACCACTCGTCCGCGGCCGTGAACCCCACGGCCGCGACTCCCCTGAGCCCGGCCCCGGCTTCCCGGAGCCCGGCCCGCCTCGGGAAGCGCTCAGCCCCAGCTCTGCGAATACTGCCGCCGGTAGGCGTTGCGGTCCTGCTCGGTACGGATGAAGCGGGTCGCCACGAACGCGATGATGCTTCCCCCGATGACGAGCAGACCGGGGCCGACGTTGTTCGGGTCGGTCAGCTCGGAGACGAACGTCTGGGCCGTCCCCGTCCCGCCGACCGCCTCCACCGCGCCCGGAGCCGCCGCACCCGGCGCTCCTCCCTGCGAGGCCATGGCCGACGCCGTGGGGGCGGGGGGCTGCTGGGCCGCACCACCGGCCGAGCCCTGCGCGGGCTGACCCGCGAGCGTGACTCCCAGCGCCGTCAGCGCCTTGGTCACGGGCTGGAAGAACGTCGTACCGCCGCTCTTGCAGTCCCCGTTGCCGCCCGAGGTCACCCCCAGCGCGATGCCCTCCGAGAACAACGGGCCGCCGCTGTCGCCGGGTTCGGCGCACACCGTGGTCTCGACGAGCCCGGTGACCGTGCCCTCCGGGTAGTTGACCGTCGCGTTGAGCGCGGTCACCTGACCGTCGTGCAGCCCGCTGGTGCTGCCGCTGCGGAACACCCGCTGGCCCACGGTCGGATCGGCGGCGCCGGTGATCCGTACGCCGTTGCCGCCGCCGATGGCCACGACGTTGGTCCCGGCCCCGGTCTGCTGCGCGTTGTCGTACTGGATCAGTGAGAAGTCGCTGCCGGGGAAGGCCGTGGTGACCGTGCGGCCCACCTGCTGCTTGCCGGTGTTGTCGGAGAACCATATCGACCCGGCGGGGCCGCAGTGTCCGGCCGTGAGGATGAACTCGCCCTGCGCGTTGCTCACGTTGAACCCGGCCGAGCAGCGCCCGCCGGTCGAGAAGATCGCCTGCGCGCCGTTCACCCGCGTGGTGAACGTGCCCTGGGTCCGCTGCATCCGCACCGAGTCGCCGATGCCGTCGGCCAGCTTCGTCATGCGCTTCCAGTCGGTGGCGGTGACCGTACTGTCGGCCTGCACCACGACCTCGTTCTTCGTGTAGTCCACCGCCCACGCCGTGCCCGGCACCCGAGGTGCCGAACTCAGCTCCTGAGTGGCGGACTTGAGGTCCTGCATGCTGTGCGTGACGACCTTCGGGCGAGCGCCCGCCCGCCGCACCGCGTCCGCCGCGTCCGCGTCGGTGACCGCGACGACGGGGCGGCCGTCGGCGGCTATCCAGTTGCCGGCCGTCCGAGAGGTGCCCAGCCGGGACACCAGCCCGGCACCCGTGTCCGCCGCGGCCTGTGCCGAACTCGTCGTGGTGCGCGACGCGTCGGACGGTTCGCTCGCCATGGCGCGCGTCACCATGAACCCTCCGCAGAGCAGCCCGCCGACGGCCGCGAGACGCGCCCCCCGTCGGACGATCCGTCGTCGTGCGTGCCTCATTGCATGGGCTCCCGAAGCCGTACGGAGCGGCGTCCCCGCCGCGGAAGGCCCCGGTCGAGGGCCCTCCCCTCATACGTGCGCCCCGGCCCGCGCGTTCACCGCCTTTCGCAGCTCTCGCGGAGGTGGCCGATTCACGTCGGAAGCACCGGCCGTCACACACCCCGCGTCTCCGCCGTGACCGACCGGACAGGCCCTAGGCGATGGCCCGGGTCCGCGCGGCCACCTCGTCCCGCGTGAGATACACATCCGTGCGCTCGAAGTCCCGCAGGGTTCCCTTGCGGTCCGCGAGGAAGCCGGTGCGGACGAAGTCGTCGCCCGCGACGGCGTTGAGGAACCAGTTGGCACCCGTACGGAACCGGGCGGCGCCCGTGCGCAGGGCGTACAGGTGGTATCCGCGGGCCACGAGCTGGGCGGGCGCGCCCTTGAGGCCGATGCCGAGCGGCTTGGACACGGCGTCGTGACCGCCGAGGTCGACGACCAGACCGAGGTCCTTGTGCCGGTACGGCAGGGTGGGCTGTCCGCGCAGCTTCGCCGCCAGGACCTTCGCCGCGTGCCGGCCCTGCCGGGCCGCGTGCTGGGCGGTCGGCGGGCAGGGAGAGCCGTCGCCCTTGACCAGGTCGGGCACCGCCGCCGCGTCGCCCAGCGCGAACACCCCGTCGAGTCCAGGCACCCTGAAGTCGGGCTCGGTGACGAGCCGTCCGCGCACGGTCTCCGTGCCCAGCGAGTCGACCAGCGGACTCGCCGCGACGCCCGCGGTCCACACCAGCGTCCGCGACGGCAGCACCCGCCCGTCGGTGAGGGTGATCTCGTCCTTGGTGACGGAGGCGACGGACGTGCCCAGCGAGATCCGCACACCGCGTTCGCTCAGCATCTCCAGCGCGCTCGCGCCCAGTTTGTCCCCCAGCTCGGGCAGTAGCTTCGGGGCGACGTCGATCAGATGCCACTTGATCAGACCGGGGTCGAGCCGGGGGTGGTAGCGCCCTGCGGCCGCGGTCGTCAGGCGCTGCAGGCAGGCCGCCGTCTCGGTGCCCGCGTAGCCGCCGCCGACCACCACGAACTGGAGCCGCGCGGCCTGCTCGTCGTGGTCCGATGTGGCCGCCGCCAGGTCGAGTTGGGCGATCACATGGTCGCGCAGATAGACGGCCTGGGCGAGCGTCTTCATACCGCGCGCCTCCTCCGCCAGACCGGGGATGTCGAAGGTGCGGGTCACGCTTCCCGGAGTGAGCACCAGATAGTCGTACCGCAGGTCGACGAGGTCTCCGGTGATCTTCCGGACGACGCACACCTTGGCCCGCGGGTCGACACCGATCACTCCGCCCGGCACCAGCGCGGTGCGGCGCAGGATCCGGCGCAGCGAGGGCGCCACGGACTGAGGCGTGACGACACCGGCGGCGACATGGGGGAGCAGCGGCAGATAGAGCTGATAGTCGGTGGGGCTGATCAGGGTGACCCTGGCCTCGCCGGGGGTGAGCGTCCGTTCCAGGCTTCTGGCGGCCTCGACTCCGGCGAAACCCGCGCCGACGATGACGATGTTCGGTCCTTGCATCAGAGCAGCCTCTTTCCGCTGGTGCCAGCCGCGAGCCCAGGCTCACACGGGTCGCGGACGTGTGCCACTGCACCGCGCGTACCCCGTAGCGCGAGAAGCACGATCTCTACCGATCGGTAACTACCTCTTCCCCCTCCGTACACGCGCTGCCAGGATCATGGCTGCCGCGGCGACGGTCCTGGGCACTGTCGCCGTCGTGATGTGCGGGATCGACCAACTCATGCGATTCGACCGACAGTTGTGAAAAGGGGACAGGCATGACGGGACACGGTGTGGTGCGGCGGATAGGTGCGGTGACGGCGGTCGTGGCGCTCGGGATCGGGGGGACGGTCACCGCGGCGGGGTCCGCCGCCGCGGCCCCGGTCCAGGCGGTCGCGAGCGCCTCCGCGACGGCCGACGTCGACTACGCCACCTGGCAGAGCGACGTCCAGACCGTCATCGACCAGGCGGTGCCGTACGTCCAGCAGCGCACCGCGAACGCCGGCGGACAGAAGCTCGCGGTCGTCTTCGACATCGACAACACCACGCTGGAGACCGACTTCCACCCCTGGTACGAGCTGCCCACCCCGGCGGTCAAGGCCTCGCTGGCGCTCGCCCGCTACGCGCACTCCCGGGGCGTCGCCGTGTTCTTCGTGACCGCCCGTCCGGGCATCATCGCCAGTGAGACGAAGTGGAACCTGAAGAGCGTCGGCTACCCGGTCGACGGACTCTACGTGCGTGACCTGCCGGACCTCTTCGACGAGGTCAGCGCCTACAAGACCGGCAAGCGCGCGGAGATCGAGTCCCTCGGCTACACGATCATCGCCAACGTCGGCAACAACACCACCGACCTGGTCGGCGGTCACGCGGAGCGCACGTTCAAGCTGCCGGACTACGACGGCCAGCTGTCCTGACCCGGACGGCTCGCCCACCGGCGGCGCCGCGGACCGGCCCGCCTACACTTCGGCCATGGACGAGGCCACGCTGGACGCGCTGGGATCCGGCAAGTATCTGCTGATCACCAGCTATCGCAAGAACGGTACGGGGGTCGCCACGCCCGTGTGGGTGGTGCGGGACGGTACGGCGCTGGGCGCCTGGACCGTGGCGGACAGCTGGAAGGTGAAGCGCATCCGCAACCGGGCCGATGTCCTCGTCGGTCCGTGCGACGTGCGCGGCAGGCCGACGGGCGAGCCGGTCCCCGCCACGGCCGAGATCGTCGACGCGGCGCAGACGGCCCGGTACCGGAAGCTCATCGCCCGCAAGTACGGGGTGGTGGGCCGTCTCACCCTGCTGGGCAGCCGCCTGCGCCGCGGCGAGACCGGCACGGTCGGCATCCGCGTCACGCTGTCGTCGTGACGCGGCATCACCACCGTCCCGCCTCGCCGCGCGCCGTCCGGCCCTGTCCGGTCTCACCGTGAGTCGCGCGCCGTCCGGCCGTGCGCGGTCTCGCCATGTGCGGTCTCGCCGTGAGCCGTGAGCCGTGAGCCGTGAGCCGTGAGCCGTGAGCCGTGAGCCGTGGGCTGTGGGCTGTGAGGCCGTCACCCTGGACCGGGGCGACCGCGATCCGAGGCGGCCGACGGCTCGCCGCCCGGTCGGCCGACGGGCTCGGGGAGGTGCCCGAGGCGCCCGACGACACGCTCACGCAGGAGGAGGTACTCCGCCTGGCGCCGGAGCACCGGGCCCGGGGGCCGTTCGACGGCGCGGGCCGCGGTCACGGTCTGGCCGTCCTGGAACTGCTCGCGCGTGAGGTCGAGTTCCACACCCCCGGGCAGCCGGTTCCACCAGTGAAAACCGTGCTGTTCCCGGCCGCGGTGGACCTCGCCGACCATCAGGTCCCCGCCGAAGATGTCGTTCACGATCAAGGCCGTGATGTCGCAGTGGCCCCACGCCGGGTTGCCGGGATGCCATCCGGCGCGGGCGAGGTCGTCGTCGGAGCAGGTGTCGGCGGCCCAACTGGCGCGCAGGGCTTGGTCGATGACCAACAGGTTCCAAGGGGTCATGCCGACAGCATCGCAGCCGCCTCCGACATCGGCGGATCACCCGGGAGCCTCCCGGCGCCCCACCCCGGCATCGCGCCGGGGTGGGAGTTGGCCGGATGTGTGCGGTGGTAAGCGTTGACTAGAAAGCGCTTACCGTTTACGTTCCCGTTCAACAGCGTGACCCGTGTGTGACATCTCGTATACGAGACATCAGATCTCCGAGCCGCACCACCTGGGCAAGTCACCGAATCCAGCTCGTGTTCAGTCGATGAACGTCATGTCGCGCACCCTGTGCTGTTCAGATGCGAGAACGACATCTGTGTACATGTCCATGGTCAACTCCGAAGGGACACACCCGCATGCGCACTCGCCCCCCACGCAAGCGCTCCCGTCTCGCCCTGCTGACGGCCGGGGCCGCCGGCCTGGCGGTCACCGCGGCGCTCGTCCTGCCGCAGGCGGCCGGAGCCGCCGAGACCGCGCCGGTCGGCTTCGGCGCCGGGACCACCGGCGGCGGCAGCACGACCGCCGTCACCGTCACGACGCTCGCGGCCTTCAAGACCGCCGTCACCGGTGACGCGGCCAAGGTCGTGAAGGTCAGCGGCCTGATCTCGCTCAGCGGTCAGGTCGACATCGGCTCCAACACCACTGTCCTGGGCGTCGGTTCGGGGTCCGGGTTCACCGGCGGCGGACTGCGCCTGAAGAAGGTCACCAACGTCGTCGTCCGCAACCTGAACATCAGCAAGCCGGTCGCGCCCGCCGACGGGATCACCGTGCAGGCGTCGACGAAGGTGTGGATCGACCACAACTCCTTCTCGTCGGACCGCGACCACGGCAAGGACTACTACGACGGCCTCGTCGACATCACCCACGCCTCCGACTACGTCACCGTCTCCTGGAACACCTTCAAGGACCACTACAAGGGCTCGCTCGTCGGCCACAGTGACAGCAACGCCAGTGAGGACACCGGGCACTTGCGGGTGACGTACCACCACAACTGGTTCGACAACGTGAACTCCCGCATCCCCAGCCTGCGTTTCGGCACCGGGCACTTCTACGACAACTACGTCGTCGGCGCCGACACCGCGGTGCACTCGCGCATGGGCGCCCAGATGCTCGTCGAGAACAACGTCTTCCGGAGTACGGCGGTCGCTGTCACGACGAACCGCGACAGCGACGAGGACGGTTACGCCAACCTCACCGGCAACGACCTCGGCGGAGCCACGACCGAGATCTCGCAGGTCGGCACGTTCACGAAGCCGCCCTACAGCTACACCGCCGAGCCGGCCTCGACCGTCGTCGCGTCGGTGACGACCGGCGCGGGCACCGGAAAACTCTGACGCCCCGGCCCTCCGGGCGGCATTCCCGCTCGGCCGCCCCGCCGGAAGGCCGTCCCCCGCAGGAAGACCGTCCCCCCAAAGGAAGAAGGCATCGGGACATGACGTCATCAGTACGCCCGCGCGCCGGGCGGCGCGCTCTCACCGGCGCTCTCGCCGCACTCGGCCTCTCGGTCGCCATGGTGACGGCCGACGGGGCACTCACCCCGGCGAGCGCCGCCACCTGGCCGACCGCGACCGGCAGCCAGGCCGTCTCCTCCACCATCTCGCTGTCCGGCACCAAGGACTACGGGATGAAGCGTCTCTACGGCACGGGCGACCTGGGCACGGGCAGTCAGGACGAGGACCAGGGGCCGATCCTGGAACTGGCCGCGGGAACCGTCCTGAAGAACGTCATCATCGGCTCGCCCGCCGCCGACGGCATTCACTGCCTGGGCAGTTGCACCCTGCAGAACGTCTGGTGGGAGGACGTCGGCGAGGACGCGGCGACGTTCCTCGGCTCCTCGTCCTCCAACGTCTACACCGTCAGCGGCGGCGGCGCGAAGGAGGCCAGTGACAAGGTGTTCCAGTTCAACGGGGCCGGAACGCTGAACGTGTCGAACTTCGCGGTGCAGACCTTCGGCACGTTCGTCCGGTCCTGCGGCAACTGCAGGACGCAGTACAGGCGGACGATCAATCTCAGCACCGTCGAGGCGACCTACAAGGGCGGCAAGCTCGTCGGCATCAACACCAACTACGGCGACAGCGCGACCCTGAAGTCCATCAGGATCGTCGGGGACAGCGGCAAGAAGATCGTCCCCTGCCAGAAGTACACGGGCAACAACACCGGCGCCGAGCCGACCACGAACGGCAGCGGCCCGGACGGCACCTACTGCAAGTACGCGACGTCCGACATCACCTACGGCTGACGGCCGTCGTCCGGCGGCCGAACGGTCCGGTCCCGCAGGCCGGTCCGTTCGGCCGCGTTCGGCCGTCGGTTCCCGGCCCGCCGTACGCGGGTGCACGGACGGCGGCCTCGGTGCGGGACGCCGCTGCTCAGCTCCAGCCGCCGTACGGGCCGTCGATCAGCTGGAACACCGGCTGCCGGCGCACCGGGTCCTGGGCGGTGGAGAGCTGGACCCGGTCGCCGCTGTGGATGGTGGCGGGCGATCCCATGACCCGGCCCCGGACCGTGAAGCCCTCCGCCATCTCGATGAGGGAGACGTTGCGGGCCGCCGGGGTGTTGCGGTGGATCACCGTGGAGTGGCGCACGACGCCCGTGCCCGCGCTCGCCTCGGTGCGCAGGTCGCTGCCCGCGCAGACGGGACACAGAAGGCGGTTGTACATGGCGGTGGCGCACCAGTGGCACCGCTGGAAGAGCAGCACGTCCCCGGCGCGTTCCGCCGACGCGGCGTCGAGGTGCTCCACGGAACCCGCGTCGAGCACGTCCGTCGAGGCATTCAGGCCCGGGTGTAGGGCGATTCCTGGGTGGTACACGATGTCATCTCCCTGCGCTCGGCCGGAATCTGATGTGCGCGGATCGCCGTGCACGACCACAGGTTATGGCACTGAGTGTCACCCGTAAAGGCACTCCGTACCCTCAAAATGAAGAGGGTGCGGCGGAGGGCCGGTGCTCAGTCCCGCGCGAAGGCCGACTCGATCTCCTGGACCACCCGCCACATGGGCGCTCCGCGCCGCGAGACGACGACCACCACGTCCTCCGGTTCCGTGGGTGTGGGTGCGGGTGCGGGTGCGGCGGGCGAGGTGCCGAACGTGTTCTGCACGTATCCGAGGGCCTGGTCGACGGCCGCCTCGGCGTCACCCGTCCCGTCCGAACGCAGCCAGGAGCGCAGGGCGTTGTTGTGCGCGGCGACCACGGCCGCGGCGACGACGTCGGCGCGCAGCGTGTCCGCGCGGGCCCCGGCGGAGCGCCCGCGCAGATACTCGGCGAGGGCGCGCTCGTAACGCCAGACGACCGACAGTTCGTACGCGCGCAGGCCGGGCACCTTCTTGGTGAGGCGGTAGCGCTGGACCGAGAACGTCGGGTTCTCCGCGTACATGCGCAGGACCAGCCGGGCGGCGCCACAGACGCGCTGCACCGGGTCCTGGGCGCCGGCCTCCTCGGCCAGGAACGCCGTCATGTCGGCCAGGCAGCGCTCGTGGTCGGGGAAGACCACGTCCTCCTTGGACGGGAAGTAGCGGAAGAAAGAACGCCGGCCGACCCCGGCGAGCGCCACGATGTCGTCGACGGTGGTCTCCTCGTAGCCGCGTTCCAGGAACAGCTGGAAGGCGGCTCCCACCAGGGCGTCCCGCATCGATGGTTTGGCGGTGGCCGCGTCGGCGGGTTCGCGGCGCCCCGGTGCCTCGTTCATGGTCGGAAACTAGCATCGAAGCCGAAGGGGTGGCACTCGGTGCACTCTCATGGGGGAACTGAGTTCCCTGACCGTTTTCGTCCGGCCTGCGCGCCTGATCCGCCCCGGGGTCACTCGGCCCGCGCCTCGGAGTACCGGGTTCCCCATGTGGCTGATATGTGGTCGTCCATGAACTCGCCTGGGAGGGAGTGAAGTTGACAGCCCATCAATGGTGATCGACGATGAGGTCGAGCCGTGGCCAGGGCCGGGCGCGTCTGCCGCCTCCTCGCCGAACGTCGGCGGACCGTCCGTCCGGATGGTCCCGCCGGGACCGGTGGTGGCATCGCCCCGCCGATCGTGGGCGCGGCCGTGACCGTCCTCGCCGACGGTGCCGCCGGTGTCGCCGTCACCGTCGCCACCCGCCGTCGGCGCGCGACGGGCACCCGCGCCCGGCGCGCCGCGTCATCTCCCCCCGGATGACACGGTGAGAAGAGCCTCGGCACTCGTTCCCGCACGAGTGCCGAGGCTCGATGCGTTCCCGCCGGCGTCCACGGGCCGGTCAGTGGTCGTTGCAGGTCGCCGAGAAGATGTCGTCGCCCGCCATGTGCCCGTTCCGGTGGGCCTGCAGAGCGACACTCACCAGGGTCAGCAGCAGGTCGATGTCCGAGTCGACCTCGAGACGGATGGTCACCCAGCGGGAACCGGGCACCACGCGGACGGCCGTCGACGTCCTGAGGTGGTCCTCGAAACGCCGGATGGCCCGGTCGGTGAGGTGCAGGTCGACGTCGTGGTCGGAGTGGAAGTGGACGATCTCGCACTGTGCCGCGCACAGCGCGCGCCCCGTGCCGCAACTCGGCGGGGACTCCGCGAGGTCCGGCCAGCCGGCCAGTCGCGTCATGGCTCTGGAGGCCAAGGTCATGCGCCCATCATGACGAGCACACCTCCCGGCCACCAGAACTTGGCGCGGATGTAATCCCTCGGCCGTCCGGGAATGCCCGGTTTTCACCTGGTAATGGGAGGCGCCTCGCTCTTGAGCACCGGACCGGCGCGGCAGAGAACGGCCCCGGACCCGACGGTCCGGGGCCGCGCGTCGTACCGGGGTACCCGCCGGGGGCGCGTACGGGTCACGCCATCCAGAAGAAGACGGCGGTCATCCGCTTGTCCTCCATGGTGGTCCCGCAGTAGCCGGTGGCGCTGTGCATCAGGTTGGCGTTGTAGAGGAGCAGCCGGTTGTACCGGTGCGGGACGCGGATGTCCTCGACGAAGGAGTCCGGCGGGACGAAGCGGGTGCCGAGGGCCTCGACCAGGTTGTTGTGCGGCGCGACGACGACGTTGCCCCCCAGTCGGCCGCCGGGCAGGGCCTGCCGGAAGAACGCCGTCCCGCAGTCCTTGGGGACGTTCGGGTTCAGATAGAGCACCGCGGCGTAACGGCACAGGGCGCGGGAATCCGTGTGCGGGCGGGGCTCGCCCTCGTCCTTGCCGACGACCTGGACGCAGTTGTGGTTGAGCGTGGCGCCCGACGGCGTCGACTGCTGCCACAGCTTCTGGGCGCCGGTGGCCTTCCTCACCAGCCGCTCCACACGGGCCAGTTCGTCCGGTTCCAGTCCCGGCATCGTCCGCAGGCCCGGCCAGCTCTCGGAGGTGTACGGATATCCCTTGGCCCAGTCGTCCCTGCCGACGCACCGGGCCCGTACGGCATCCGGATCGGGCAGCACGTCGTCGAAGACCCAGTAGTCCCGGTCACGGGTGGGCTTGCGGTAGGGAAGGACCGGCAACGCCGGTGACCTGGGGGGTTGTGGGGGCATGCGGCCGACCCTATAGACGCGTCCGTCAGCGATCTCCAGGGAATTGGTCAACCTTCCGCCAACTCGGTTCATGGATCGTCCAAGACCGGCGGGGCCCGGCGTCCGCGAGGGATCTGCGCGTACGCGGGGCGCCAATAGGGGCGCGGAGCACCCGAGTTCACATTCCGTCGTGGGGCACGGCGGCGGGGCCGTCGGTGATCACCGACACGTGGTGACGGTGAACGTCCCGGCCTTCGGCCGCGTATCACTGCACAGGGACGGCGGGAGACCGCGTGGACGGAAGGAGAGCAGTGTGTCGGCACGGCCCGAACGCGGGAGGTCCACCGGGCGCTCCGTGATCGAACCCACGCACGTCGAGCGCAGCCGTCGCTCCGAGTCCCTGGCGGAGCTGCTCCGGCAGGTGCGCGAGAAGGAGGGGATGACCGACGCGGACGACGACTTCGCGCCGGCCGCCGCGCCGCCGCCCCCACGGCTCCTGCCCGTCCTGGAGGAGGACGAGACCGAGGAACTGCCCCCGGTTTTCGAGGGGGAGGACTACACGGCCGACACTCCGCAGCCGTTCGGGGCACGAACGGCCGAACAGTCGGCCGCCGGAGCCGCACACCCGTCCGGGAAGGGTCCCGGCGGCGCCCACGGCCCGGAGCGCGGTGCGGGCCTGCGCCGCGCGGCGATCACGCTCGCCATCGCGGCGGCGGGTCTGACCGGCTTCGCCCTCGCTCTCCTGGTGCCGGGCGCGAGCCACGGCGACGGCTCCGCGGGAGCCGGAGCACACTCCTCGACGGCACCGGCCGCCGGAGCCCCGGATCCGGACGGTGCCGGCACCCTCCGGCAGGGGGACAACGGCCCCGAGGTGACGGACCTTCAGCGACGCCTGCTCCGTATCCCGAACGTGTACGAGCACGGCAGCACCAGCGGTACCTATGACGCCACGCTCGCCGCGGCGGTCGCCCGCTTCCAGCTCTGGTACGGCATCCGGGGCGACGAGTCCGGCGTCTACGGCAACGACACCCGGGCCGACCTGGAATCCAGGACGACGGCCCCCTGAGACGGCCGGGGCGGCGGCGCGGTGACGGTCGCTCCCTCCGCCCCGGCCACCTGACCCCTCCGCGTTCCCGGACACCGTGATGTCCGTGACGCGGACGTCCACGCTCGCGCCCGACTGCCCACCCGGCGTGGGCGCGATCCTGGCCGGTGCGGTGCGGTGCGGTGCGGTGCGGTGCGGTGCGGTGCGGTGCGGTGCGGTGCGGTGCGGTGCGGTGCGGTGCGGTGCGGTGCGGTGCGGTGCGGTGCGG